>NZ_VNHX01000003.1 GCF_008124885.1 Sphingobacterium allocomposti | reverse complement strand
CTATGCTATTTCAAACTAAATTGGCACAAATTGAACCGAAATAAGTGGCATCATCCGACCAAAATGACTGGCACTATTCGAACCGTAATATCCACCCATACCAAGAACACAGACATCGAACGAAATGAATCCCAATTTGGAACAGATCTTTGGCTGGGAATGATTAAATTGTAGCACTATGAAATCAATGAAAAATATACTATTTGTTGCGATCACCAGTCTTTGCGTATGGCGGACTGCTGGCGCTCAGCAAAAATTCTCGTTCGCTTTTCTAACGGATATTCACATTAATATGAATCCCGAGAGCCGAAGCATGGAAGGCCTGAAGCTGGCTGTCAGGTCGGCCGAAAAGGCAGGTGTGGACTTCATCATATCCGGCGGGGATAATGTGGATGTTGATGGAATAAAAGAAAACCGTAGGGCGGATGCCATTAAACTATACGAAAGTTACAAACAGGTAACGGAGGCGTCGGGGCTGAAATGGTACCTTACGATCGGTAATCATGACCGTTTCTGGCATGATGGACAGCCAGCGACTGCGTATGGAGCCGGGTTGTTCAGCTCGTATTTCGGTGATACGTATTACGCTTTCAAACATAAAGGATGGCTGTTCATTGTGCTCAATTCGGTACAGGTGTGCGATGGCAGGTATTGTATCGACGAAGCACAGAGAAAGTGGCTTTCTGATCTTCTTGCCGTCACCCCGCCGGATCAGCCCATCATCGTTTCTGCGCACGTACCGTTCCTTTCTCTATACTACCCTGTTCTGGAGGGACGATATACGGATGCAGACACTTTCGGTAACCAGAAAGAAGTCTTCGACATGTTTGCCGGGCACAATCTGAAACTGGTGTTACAAGGTCATCAACATCTGTACGAAGAAATTAAGGTAAAGGGGGTGCAGTTTATCACTGGGGGTGCCGTCAGTGCCAACTGGTGGAACGGAGCATTTCACGGAACGGAGGAGGGATACCTGAAAGTGGATATTAATGACGATGATTTTTCGTGGCAATATATAGACTATGGATGGGAAGTAAAAAGATGACGGTCGTTTCCCTGATGCTCAGATCTTTGCCGTTAGTATTGCTCCTTCTTTCATTTGATGGAATTGGCCAGGAACTAAAGGTCATGACTTTCAATATCTGGCATGGTGGCCGGGAGACAGGGGAGGAAGAAGGGCCGCGACGGGTTGTAGATGTCATCCGCGATTCGGGGGCTGATGTTGTGGCCATGCAGGAGACCTATGGGTCAGGTGCACGGATTGCTGAGGCGCTGGGCTATCATCTTTATTTGCGTAGCGCAAACTTGTCCATTATGAGCCGTTATCCTATAGTGGACACTTTAGATGCCTACGAGCCATTTAACAGCGGAGCGGTCATCATAGACGTTCATGGAAAACAAGTTGTTGTGGCCAGTAACTGGCTGAATTTTCCGTTCGACTATTGGGATATGCTGGAAAAAGATGAGCCTATTGATTCCGCTCAATGGCAGCGCGCGTTTAGTGGCGAAAAGAATACGGGGATTCTTCGGGAAATATTAAATAAGCTGAATCCTGCAATTGAAAATTCCGGGAGGATTCCTGTCATTATTTGCGGAGATTTCAACAGTGGATCCCATCTGGACTGGATTAAGGACGCACGTGACTTAAATAAGGGGTATGTCATGCCATTTCCTGCTACGCTGTTGATGGAGTCTAGAGGCTTCACCGATGCGTACCGTGCAATTTATCAAGACCCCTTGATGTGCCGCGGTATCACCTGGACTCCCATCCGTCAAGAGGCCCATCAGGATCGTATAGACTATGTGTTTTACAAGGGGAGCTCGATCAGGCCGACTGCTGCTGAGGTGATTAATACACATGCCGAGGTGTTTCCTTCAGATCACGCCGCAGTCGTGGTTGCCTTTTACTTGACAGATTAAACCATAATAGGGAACTGCTGGTATTATAGCGTCGAAGTGGGATAAATGCCGGAATTTTGGCTTGGAGGGGTAGGGGCTACATTCTGAGCAACCGGACGGGGCCGACAGCTGGGCCCAGCCGTGATTTCTGCAAAATTCCGGTAATGAAACACAGCGGGTCTATTTTTTATTTTTTTTCTTTGAATATTTGTAGTGAAGTTCTATCTTTGTGTCACTTTAGCAGAAAGGGGTATTCCTCGACAGCTGAAGAAGAAATTCCTGAATAGCTCAGCAGGTTAGAGCATCTGACTGTTAATCAGAGGGTCGCTGGTTCGAGCCCAGCTTCAGGAGCTAAAGGTAACCGGCTGACAAGCCGGTTTTTTTTTGGAAAAATATACGATATGAGTTTAGTAATAGTCGGATCAGTTGCATTTGATGCGCTAGAAACGCCGTTTGGCAAAACCGATAAAATCGTTGGCGGAGCGGCTACATTTGCAGGACTAGCGGCTTCTTATCTTTTCGATAAGGTGAAGCTTATCAGTGTTGTCGGCGAAGATTTCGGCGAAGCCAATATGAGAATACTTACCGCAAGAGGTATCGACGTAGACGGAGTTGAGGTCGTTCCCGGTGGAAAAACATTCTTCTGGTCAGGAAAGTACCACAACGACATGAACAGCCGGGATACGTTAGTTACGGAGCTAAATGTTCTGGCCGATTTTGATCCCAAGATACCCGCTTCGTATCAGGACTGCGAATATCTTTTGTTAGGAAATTTGACGCCGCAGGTGCAGATAGATGCGCTACGGCGCTTAAACAGCAAGCCGAAGTTGGTGGTGTTGGATACGATGAATTTTTGGATGGACGTTGCTCTCGAAGATCTTAAAACCGTATTGAAACAGGTAGACGTCCTAACTATAAACGACGCCGAAGCCCGTCAGTTATCGGGCGAGTACTCGTTGGTTAAAGCCGCGGAGGTCATCTTGGACATGGGGCCGAGGTATCTGATCATAAAAAAGGGAGAACACGGCGCCCTGCTTTTTGGTGAGGGGCAAGTGTTTTCCGCTCCGGCTCTTCCGTTGGCGGATGTTTTCGATCCTACAGGTGCAGGGGATACCTTTGCCGGCGGATTTATCGGCTATCTAGCCAAGGTAAAGTCGGTGAACTTTACCAATATGAAGAATGCGGTAATTTATGGCTCCGCTCTAGCTTCGTACTGCGTTGAGCAGTTCGGCACTGAACGTCTTCAGAATTTGTCGAAAGAAGATATTGAGGTGCGCATACAGCAGTTCATATCGTTGACAAAATTCGATATCTAGGTTAGCCTAAAGCAATTTTCCAATAGCTTCAAATCGCTTAAAGACGCTCTCCGTGTGCGGAGCGTCTTTAAGTTCTTCAGTTAAGTCTTGTCCTGCCCAATGTTCATAATGTTTTCCGTCTGTCCATAAACGGCTTGGTGTCAGATCATATATTAAGCCATTCAAAGCCACCCAAACTTCCGGTTTGTCCTGGCCATTTCGTAATGCTAACTGTGATTTGGTATAGCTGGGTAGATTTTCTTTGTATTCCACATAACAAAGATACTTTTTTTAATCCCCGTATTTATAGGCTGTGAGGGTTTTCTTCATAACTTTACGGGCCACATGTATCCTGGTTTTTACGGTCCCGATGGGAATGTTGAGATAATCAGAGATTTCGTGATATTTGTAGCCTTCGAAATACATGGTGAAGGGGACATAATAGTCTTCCGATAAGTTAGAGAGAGCGTGATTAATATCCTCCATCACAAATTTGTTTTCGCCGCGGTTGCTTGTTGCCGACACGACTAGGTTGGCGTTGGTGATTTCTTCTTCTTTCGTAATAAATGAATTGGTTTTGACGACTCTTCTGTAGTTATTGATGAAGGTGTTTTTCATAATGGTGTACAGCCATCCTTTAAGATTTGTTCCGTCTTTGAAGTTTTTAAAATACGTCACGGCTTTTAGGAGTGTGTCCTGAACCAAGTCATTTGCGTCATCCTGATCTCTAGTGAAATTTCTCGCATACGTCTTCAGCGAATCAGCCTGCTGGATTACTAACGTGTTGAATTCTAATTTGTTCATACTAGATTGGATTAAAAAGTTTACAATGCACTGAGTAGTCGATATCATCAGTGTTTTCTGCAGTAATTCATTTAATATGAAATACGGTTTCGTCAGAAAATATGCAAACGGCGTGCTAAACTTTTTAATACCAGTTAAGTCAAAGTGAAAATTCCGTTAAGAAACTGTTTTCAGGAACCGAAAATTTTAAAATAATCGCCTAGGAGCCAGTGTAATAAAACATGAGGGCGGGTTTTCACGAAGAAAACCAACAAATGTGGAAAACTTTTATAAAACGTTTACTTCTCGTTCTAATGTAATTCCAAACTTTTTGTACACATCGTTCATTATTTTGGACGACACCGTGTAGATTTCTGTACCTGAAGCTTGGCCTAAGTTGGTGATAACCAACGCCTGGTTTTTCCACACGGCCACATTTCCGTCCACCTTACCTTTCCATCCGCAGGATTCGATCAGCCATCCCGCAGCCAACTTTACACGGTTGTCTTCAAGCGGGTAGAAAACGATGGCAGGATATTCACGCTGGAGCTCTTTCAGCTGCTTTGCTTCTATGATAGGATTTTTAAAAAAACTTCCCGCGTTACCGATCGTGGATGGATCAGGTAGTTTTTCCACACGGATGGCCGCTACTGTTTCGGCGACGTCCCGAATGCTGGGAGAAGAAATTCCCCGTTTCTGGAGTTCGGCATTAATCGCTCCATAGGATGTGTTCACACGGTGGTGGATGTGGAGCTTATATGTTACGGAGGTAATAATAAACCGACCTTTATATGTGGATTTAAATATGCTGTCGCGGTAAGTAAATTTGCAATCCTCGTTGTTGAATGTGGTGAACAAACCAGTGGTTGTGTCGAACGCGCGGCAGGAGTAAAAAATATCCATGAGTTCGGTGCCATAAGCGCCGATGTTTTGAATGGGTGACGCGCCTACAGTACCAGGTATCAGCGCCATGTTTTCTACTCCGGCGAATCCCCGGCTAACACAGTACCAGACAAAGTCGTTCCATACTTCTCCCGCTTTGGCTGTAATGTAAATGAAGTTTCCTTCGATAAAGTGGCTGATGCCCTTGTTGCTCATTTGTAAGATTAGACCGTCGTAATCTTTGGTAAATAGCACATTGCTTCCCCCGCCCAAAACAAAGAAGTCTTTTGTGAGAAGCCCCGACTCAAAAAGACGCGGAAGTTGGTCTTCTTCGCTGACCTGAACGAACTGCCGACAGGATACGTTGACGCCGAATGTATTATAGGGTTGTAAAGATATATTGCGCTGGATATCGTTTGTCATTTTTCTATTGACTAATTCTTTTAAAAGTTCAAAAAAAGAATTACTTTTATCATATTGCTGTAAAGATACTATAAAGCGGACGATTAAGAGAATAAAAATATCATGTCGAAAAACGTAGATATAAAAAGAGCGAAAATTTTAGAGGTGGCGAAACGTCGATTTGCACACTTTGGCATGGCAAAGACGACAATGGCCGAGATTGCCAAGGACCTGTCGTTTTCGAAAGCGTTGCTTTATTACTATTTTCCTGATAAACATAGTCTGTATACGGCCGTTCTGGAATACGTGATCAACGAAATGATCAATAAGGTAGATACATATATGGCAAATGCGTCTGACGTTGAACATGCCATTCTTTTTGCTATCGAAAGCCGTATGGAAACGATGCGGGAAAACTACAACTTGTTCGAATACTCGTCCTCATTGTTTATGCAGAATCCAGGCGAGCTCGGAAAAAATTTAGGTCCGTTTTTCGACAGGGTACGCGACCAATTTAGTAGGATATTAGCCATAGGCGTGAATAATAAGGAAATTGTAGTGGACGACGTGGAAGAAACAGCGGAACTGTTGCTGTTTTCGCTGATGGGCATGCGTACGGGAGTGTTAAGTAAAGACTTAAGCGACTGCCTGTTTCCAACACCGGGGGAGTTTGATCTGATTTTGTCTAAACAGAAGAGGATGGTCAAAATATTCATTCGGGGTTTACGGCCCTAGCTTTCCTTCGTCACGATATGTTCTAGGATAATCGAGGCATGTATTCTGGAGTTTTCGATAAACCACAAATGAGTGTTAAGGCCCCCGCAGACCACACCAGCGAGGTAAAGACCTTCGATATTTGTCTCCATGGTCTCTGGATTGTGCTCAGGGATTCTAGGTGCTTCTTCGGGTATGGTAATGCCTATACGTTTTAAAAAACTAAAGTTTGGTTGATATCCCGTAAGGGCCAGTACGAAGTCGTTCGGAAGACGGACGGTGCCGTCCGGTGTATCGAGTTCGACCTCGTTTTCCAGAATCCGCCGCACGGAACTGTTGTAGTATACATCAATTTCTTTAAACAGAATCCGGTTCTCAATGTCCGGCTTAACCCAATATTTCACGCGTGGGCTTATCTCTGAACCCCGAATAACCATCGTCACCTTTGCACCTTTCCGATATGTTTCCAGCGCCGCGTCCACGGACGAGTTGCTGGCGCCAACAACCAACACCCGTTGTTTGGCATAAAAATGCGGGTCGTGATAATAGTGGGAAACCTTGGGGAGGTCTTCTCCGGGGACGTTTAGCAACATCGGAATGTCGTAAAACCCTGTGGCAACGATAACATGCTTGGCTTCATAGCTGTGCTTTGTTGTTCGTAGAAAGAAGCTATTGTCCTGCTTTTGTACGTCCAGCACCTCTTCAAAGAGATGGGTATTGAGGTCGAACTTGTTTTCTATCCGTCGATAATATTCGAGGGCTTCTGCTCTTTTAGGCTTGGGCAACGTTGTGACGAACGGGGTGTCCCCAATTTCAAGGCGCTCTGATGATGAAAAGAACGTCATGTTTACCGGATAGTTATACAAGGAGTTGACTAAGCATCCTTTCTCAATAATAATGTGTGAAAGTCCTCTTTTCTGTGCTTCAATACCACAGGCCAGGCCGATAGGTCCAGCACCGATAATTGCGACATCAAAATGATTATCCATTCGCTAACTTTGTTTGTTCTTTCGATTCCAATTCGGTGGCACGCGTCATGAGCTCCTGTGTCACCCGGTGTAAATCTCCTGAAATTTTGTGTAAGAACTGTAATTGCTCTGTAATTAATTTTGTGTCTCCATCTTCCGTGGAAGCCTCTTGTAAGTCGGGAAAATCGTTATGTGGCGTAAAGATGCCATCGCCGTCGGGCGGAGGCGGGAGCAATTCGATGGCCTTTTCCAGTTCTGACAAAATTCTCTTGAGCAGCTTCACGTGTGTTTTGGAAAATATTGCACGGTCGGTTTCGTTCACCTGAGTCAATAGATTCGCCGAATAGGACGAAAAAATATGGCTAAGGATAACAAATCTGTTGACCTCCTTTGTATATCTCTGTCTCCACTTGGGTTCCGTCAACATCCGCTGGAACGTAGAACCCATATTGGCAGACGCAATGTAAACCTCTTTTCTGGCGAGCTTATAGGATGTGACGGTCAGCCTGTCGCCGGCAAGAATCTGTATAGCTTGTGCGATATACCGGTAATTGGCCACCAGCAGGCTGCGCATGTTGTCCTTAAACTGTGCGCTCTCCCAGTTCGGAAAGATAACATAGCTCGAGAGGAACGCTATCATTCCGCCTAAGAATGTATCAAGCATGCGTTCTTTGGCCATCTCCAGCGTGTTCATACCGTGAAAACTTAGCATAATGAGCACATAGGGGGTCATGAACATAACGGCGATGATGTAGTTGATACGGAAAAAGCTATACGCGGTTAAAAAGAAAAATATCAATAAGACAAAACGTATGGTGGCATCGTGGATGGTATACACAATCAGGGCTCCGATGATACCTCCTATAATTGTGCCTACCAGACGTTGTACGTTACGTTCTTTTGTCAGTCCGAATCCAGGCTTCAAAATCACCATAATTGTCAAGAGTGTCCAATAGATTCCATTGGCATTGAAATCGATTATATTTAGTGTCAGGTAAGTACCTCCTAAAACGATGGCCATACGCAAGGCATGACGGAACACGGAAGACTGTAGACTTAAATTGCTTCGGAATTTTTTCCAGTCAATCTGATCGCGGGTAATGAACTGTGATGCCGAATCAATTTCTTCGCGGGGGATATCCGATATTTTAGACGAGCTGTAATTATAGATGTTATCGAGGTATTTAATGATCCCGCGGATATTGATGATGATCTTCTTTAACGGAATTGTGTTAATTTTTTGCTTATCAAGGTCGTCTACGGATTGGCGCAGTCGATCGATATCCCTGTCGAACGTATAGATCTGTTTGGGCATTTTATTGGCGTTGATGGCATATGCCATGTTGTCCATCTCGGCGGTCAACTTCAGGAGTACATGTTTAAAATGTAACAACACACCATAATGTCCGTAGGTCGCCTTGATCGCACCGTAATCGTACTGCGTTGTCATGCTCTGTTCGAAAAGGTCGACAATATCGGAGAATATGAGGGTGAGGAATCTACCGATTCTTGTGGTATCTTTAATGGACCGTTTACTCTGGAAAAGGATGTCCCTTACTGATTCTTGGTGCTTATGCACTTCGATTTGTTTCTCAATAAGCTTCAGATAGTTGGTATCGATGTCGGTATTGGGATCGTAAAAGTTTGCCTTTAGACGAATGTAGTCGGCCACCTGCCGGATCGATTCTGAGAGCTCCTGCTGCGCGATGCGGTAGGGCCTTATCTGTATAATCGCCATGCTCATAAGCATGTACCATATACCGCCGGTAGCGATACACAGCAGCGAGACCCACTTATCTATATCCACGAGTTCGTGATGAACGTTGAAAAGCATCATCAGTGTACACATCGAACCTACGGTTGCGGCGCGTGCATTAAAAACCGCAAACATGGCGAAGATGAAGCTCAGCACACTGACGATGATAGTGGTGAGGGGTACAGAGAAATTCACGTGCACGATGATGACATATGTCAGCATACACAGCAGTGTTGTGGACAGCATACCCAGCCGTCGGTGCGAAGGAGCTCCCGGGGTGTCGGAAAGGCCGACAAGGAGGGCTCCGAGGGATATTAAGGTGCCAATGCTAAAGTGGCCGAGGTATGCACATACCATGACGGGCACGATGCAACCTAGTGTGATTTTTAGACCTTCAGAAAAATATTGGCCGTAGAAGAAATTCGTGATTTCCTTCGTTCTTTCCATGAAACTCACTGTTGTTGAATATGGCCCTAAATATATAATGACGCCTGTTCAGGGTTAATCAAAGATAGTAAAAAACGTAATGTTATTGCGTGTAAAAGAGCTGTTTTCCCAACGACGGTGCTGTCCTGGATACTGCACGGGCAAAATACGCTGTATTTTTATATTTTGTTAAAATAAATGGTGATTTAATAATTGTTTTATACAAAAAAGTTGTTTTGATTATTATTATTGTATAATTTAGGGCGATTTGAAACTTTTATATATTCGAATCTATGTTATTCCTTAAATTTAAGCATGAAGATAAGTCAAAAACAATCTGTCTTTCACAACGAAGTTTTAACGCGCTTTGATTTATACAAAAGCCTGTTTCTTACGTTGCCGTTTCAGCGTGTAAAACACACGGGGACCGTCCTTCCGTTTTTTTCTACGCACTGCGAGAAGGGCGTGGACGAACATTTAGCACCGGAAGATATCATTGACAGCTTCTTTGGGCAATATGAGCAATATGTGCAGGAGGAAGATCGTCTCGATTTTCTTTTTCGTATTGTGCAATATATTGAGCGTCAGGTGGTCTTGTTTGACGCGGTCGAGGATTCAGCCTTTCAGACGGTCGGAAAAGCGGACGAGTCGGGCGTGCTGCAAAGTCTGTTTCAGCGTGCTCAAGGTAAGCCGGAGCTAAAAAAGCAAATTGTTAATAAACTACGTGATTTTTCCGTCCGGCTGGTTCTTACGGCCCACCCTACACAGTTTTATCCCGGGCCGGTTCTCGCTATTATTAACGATTTAATTGATGCACTGAAAGGGAACGATGTGCCAAATATCCAACTACTTTTACAGCAGCTGGGGAAAACGCCGTTTATAAACAAGGAGAAGCCAACGCCTGTAGATGAGGCGGCCAGTTTGGCCTGGTTTCTGGAAAACGTTTTTTACAAAGTAGCATCCGAGATCCAGTCCAATATTGATAGCGAGCTGGAGGTGCCGACAGAGGACGTTAAGCAGTTGATTGAGCTCGGCTTTTGGCCCGGCGGCGACCGTGACGGCAATCCGAATGTAACCGCAGAGAGTACGAAGAAGGTGGCCAGCATGCTGCGGACGATACTATTCCGTTGTTATTACCGCGACTTTCGTCTGCTAAAGCGGCGGATTACCTTCCGCGGCACCGAAAAATACCTCGATCTGCTACAGGATCTTTTTTACGAGAACAGCTTTAATCCATCTGATAACCCGACCGACGAGACCGCGACGATTTTGGAGAATCTAAACGGCGTTAAAGACGTACTGAACGAGCGTCATGGCGGACTCTTTGTGGAGCTCGTTGAAGATCTTATCCGGAAGGTCATTACGTTCGGCTGTCACTTCACAACGCTGGATATCCGTCAAGATAGCAGTATCCTGCGCAAGACCTTTAACTATCTGGTAGAACGGCATCCTGACACGGCCATCGACTTAGAGAAGGTGGTCTCGTCTGAAAAGGACAAGGAAACGCAGATAAAGTTTTCGGAGTTGAACCTAGACTATGGCGAGGAGGCGGATAGTTTGGTCGTGGATACTTTAGAAGTTATCCGCCTGTTAAAAGATATACAGCGCTCCGGCAGCGAGCGTGCGGCGCAGCGTTTTATCATCAGTAACTGTCAGCAGGCTTCCGACATTTTGGGACTGGTGCAATTGTTCTTGTGGTCGGGATGGAAAAAAGATGCGCTGACGATCGATTTTGTCCCGTTGTTTGAAACGGTAGACGACCTTTCGCGTGCTGCTCAGGTTATGAGAAGCCTTTACACAAACGAAGTGTATGCGCAGCACGTGAAAAGAAGGGGCAACAAGCAAACGATCATGCTGGGATTTTCCGATAGTACGAAAGATGGCGGCTATCTGATGGCAAATTGGTCGATTTATAAAGCGAAAATAGAATTGACGGCCATCGCCCGCGAGTATGACGTCGACCTTGTTTTTTTTGACGGCCGCGGAGGCCCTCCCGCACGTGGCGGAGGTAAGACGCAACGGTTTTACGCTTCGATGGGTAAAGAGATCGCAAACGAGCATATTCAGCTGACAATACAGGGGCAAACGATCAGCAGCCAGTACGGATCGTTGGACACGGCACGGTACAATATCGAGCAGTTGCTGCACGCAGGGATCATATCCGAGATTGAGCAGAAGGACGGCGATACACTTACGACGAAACAAAAAGAGATCATCGATCAGATGGCGCATGAAAGTCATGCAAAGTTTATGGATTTGAGAAAGCACCCATTGTTTCTAAAATATCTGGAAACATTAAGCCCGCTGAAGCAACTGTCGGAAGTTAATATCAGCAGTCGACCCGTGAAGCGGAATTCGGGCAAAGAACTGCGTTTGGAGGATCTGCGCGCCATTAGCTTTGTAACCTCCTGGAGCCAGCTGAAACAAAACATACCCGGATTTTATGGGGTGGGAACGGCATTGCAGTGGGCCGAGGAAAACAACTTATGGTCGTATGTGAAGAATCTTTACGAACATTCCGGAATGTTTAAGACTATCATCGATAATTGTATGATGTCGATGACGAAATCGAACTTCGATATAACCTCATACATGCAATACGATGCAACGTTTGGCGACTTTTGGAAAATGTTGCGTGCGGAGTACGAGCTGACGAAGCAATACGTTCTAAAACTGAGTAATTCCTCGGTTCTGATGGAGGATTACCCTATAGAAAGAGCTTCCATTTTGGCTAGAGAGAAGATCGTACTGCCGTTGCTGATTATCCAGCATTATGCTATACGTACACTATTGAAGAAGGAGCTTCCTGAAGAGCAGGAAACGGCTTATCGAAAATTGATAGCACGTACGATTTACGGAGTTGTCAACGCAGGACGTAACCTGGCGTAGTGAATAGCAGCGTCGGAGCAACAAATCATCCGTTAACGGGGAAACACAACCACCGATGGCGGGTGATTTGTCACATTGAAGCTTTTATAATTGTATATAAAAGCAAATTTATCTAAGTTTGTGGCATAAATACTAAGGAGATGAAATTAAATACTTTAATTGTTGCAGGTATATGCGCGGGTGCTTTTTTGGTATCTTGTAGTCCTAATACTGCCAAGGAAAACCAACTAAAGTTTACCCACACCAGCTTGGTGGACGGCGATGCATTTCAATTTTTTAAATTGGTAGGCGCGAAGGTCGTATATGAAAAGGATTATGCGGCGCATGTTGAAACTATAGCCACTTCTTCTGAAGTTCGGCAATTGGCGGCTAAGGTTAAAGAAGTGTACGGAGAGCTGATTCCGGCGTTGGACAGTCTAGCCACTCAATACCAAGTAGACTTTCCGGTTAAAGATAGCGAAACATTCGTGGCTGTTCAACAAGATGCGACTAATGGGGCGCATGTTCACGAAGCTGACTCAGGAAGCATCCAAGCGGCTGCAGGCCACGGTCACGCCTTTTCGGACGCTTCTTATGTGCAACATGTTCAGCACGAGTCGGCGATCATAAAGGAACAGTTTCAGAGGTTAACCCGTAACACCAACAGAGGACTTCGTGACTTTGCTGTAGCCAACGAAGAAAAAGTGGCCGAGTTATTTAAACTTGCCGGTGGTAAAGAAGACGCGCACGCTCATCATTAATGAGAAGTCATAATATCAGAAAAGGGAACGTCAAAGCGTTCCCTTTTTTAATATTCCCCATTCAGCTTCTCACACCTTGATCAGGTCTATTTGGCACAAGACGTATCTGTTTTTATAAATCTATAGATAACTTAACACTATATTAATATTTGATTTTTTATTATTGTAAAATTTAACATCAACAACTAATTCAAAAGAGCTAATCTGTGAGATACGGAGCTATAGATATTGGATCGAATGCGGTTAGGTTACTAATCGCAGAAGTAAATCAGGAGAGTAATCCCGTCGAGTTTAAAAAGGAAGCGCTAATCCGTGTGCCTTTACGTTTGGGCGATGATGCCTTTATACATCACCACATTTCGAAACCCAAGTTTGAGAATATGGTGAAGACAATGCAGGCCTTCCGTAATTTGATGGATGTATATAGAGTTACAGACTATATGGCTTGCGCAACATCTGCGATGCGGGACGCTGATAATGGTGCCGATATTGTGGAAGCGTGTAAAAAAGTGGGCGTTGACATCGAGATTATCGATGGAGCGAAAGAAGCGAAAATTATTTATAATAGCCACCTTCAGGATAATATGGATAAAAGTAAGGTATATCTATATATTGACGTAGGAGGGGGGAGTACCGAGATCTCCTTGTTTGCCAACGCGCAACTCGTTGAATCCAGGTCGTTTAACCTTGGTACCATCCGTATTCTTGATAATCAGGACAGTCCTGAGACTTGGGAAGAGATGAAACGATGGGTCAGGGAAAATACTAAAATTTATAAAAATATCCATGGAATCGGGACTGGCGGCAATATCAATAAGTTATCCCGCATTGCTAACGAAAAGATGGACAAGCCTATGTCCTACGCGAAATTGAAGGCAATCTATCAATATCTCAACTCGTATTCGTTGAAGGATCGCATACATGTTTTGGGGCTGAAACAAGATCGTGCCGATGTGATCATCCCAGCCGCTGAGATTTTTTTGACGATCATGAAGGTTGGTCACTTAAAGAATATAGTGGCTCCGCGTGTAGGACTAGTGGATGGAATTATTCAGACTTTGATAGACAATAACTTACAGAAATAGTTGATAATTTTGCAGGAAAGTCTTTCCAAATGTCCCAAAAAGCATTACTTTTGCTAACGCAAATGCCCAGGTGGCGAAATTGGTAGACGCACCATCTTGAGGGGGTGGCGCTCGCAAGGGCGTGGCAGTTCGAATCTGCTCCTGGGCACGACAGCAAAAAAAAAGAGATCGTATTTGATCTCTTTTTTTTTTGCTGCTGTTATACTCTGGAGGTGAGCCGGAGTCTGTTACTAAGATGCCCTCTCCAAGTACAATTTTCTCATTTCTTAAATAAGATCTACTAAATCTGTAGATTTACTTTTATTTATCGGATTTGTTTTTGATATTTGTTATATCATAAGAACTCAGGTTTATAATTGGTTAGCTAAGGTTTCCATTCTCCCCGTTTGGAAACCTTTTTTAATGACTACTGACTCAACACTATGTAGGAAAGAGTACGGCGTCTGACGTGCCGTTCGCCGCCCATATAGAAGCCTCTTTTTTAAGCAGCAGCTTTTGCATTCACAAACAGTAATGCTGTGAACGGCCGGTCGGTATTGTGTACTGCACTTGCTGTCTTACAGATCACTCATTGTAAATCGCCATAATAGGTACGTCAATATTGCGTAACAGATCCTGTGTCAGGCTAAGGGAAAATAGGCGTTGATAGAAGTTTCGCTTATGATTGACTAAGCATACCATATCCACATAGTTTGTTTTGCAATAATCCGAAAGGGATGCTTTTAGATTGATTGTATCAATAGAACGGAAGATTACATCGTCTGTGACGCCGAAAGGCAATGATTTCTTAAACCTGTCCATCAGCGGAACGATAGACTCTCCATGGGCTAGATCGAAGTGTAAGATGTGGAGTTTGGCACCAAACGCTTCGCAGGTCTTCATAACTTGGGAAAGTGGGCCTTTTTCGTCTTCTTTGTAGTCGACCAAAAAGACTATATTATCTATGGCTCCGTCAAAGGAAGCCCGTTCCGGTATAGCGAGAACGGGCTTGTTGATTTCTTCGAGAATGACGGAGGTATTTGTTTCCATAAAGATGTCGAACATACCAGCTTTTGCTGCTTGAGTTCCCATAATCACCAGGTCGATTTTATCCTCTTTGCGGGCGACGTATGCCTTAAACGTGTCAATAAACGGGCCTTCCTCCACCACATACTTTACTTTCACACCGGCCAGGTTAAGCCGTTGAATTAGATTTTCGAAGGGCGGAAACCGGTCTTTTTTTGATCGGAAATTTTCTATATCTACCCTTTCGTAAATCGCCTGCATCTCTTCGCTTATATCGGCCCCGGGAGTGAAGCAATGATACACGATAAGTTTTGCCTGCGTTGTTTTGGCGTATTTTAGCGCGTAACCGAAGGCATTGAGCGATGCGGTGGAGAAGTCGGTGGGAAAAAGTATACAGTTCATTGGGATAACTTTAAATGTCAATAGTGCTGTGGACCGGCGATAGCCGACGTGTCGTGTCAGGTCATTTACGCCGCCGCCAAATACTTAACTACATAAACTAAGATTATGCTAACAACTAGACCTATCACTACCTTGACCAAGTCCATTCCGAGGTTTCTAAACATACGTCGGCGGCTCTCGTTTTTACGTAGCATAAAGTTGATGGCTATTTCCCTGCCTGCCAGGATTCCGATAAAAACCCATGTGGTGCTCATCGGGATATTGTTTAATTCTTTAAAGAAAAAGAGGATGATGCCGTAAGAAAAATCTATTATCGTGGCTGAGCGAATGTCGACGGTGTTGGTCTTCGATTTTACAATATTTTGGATGCTACCGCCTTTTGAAGCGATTATATAAGCTAGCAGCGCAAGCATTACCATTAACGAAAGTGCCAGTTGCCACGGGTTCAAAGGCCGCGGAAGATACACATAAATGTTGGCAAAGTCCTGAATAAGCCATTGCGACCATAGAAAGCCCGTAGACACCCATTGGAGAATGGTCCATATTTCGCCCGCTCTTCTGGTCGCCGGGTTTTCTATAAACTTTCTTTCCAACAATTTTGAAATGATAAGGTAAAGTGCAACAGCGGCGAGAAATGCCACGATGTAACCCCACAGCGACTTGGTAATCATGTCGCGGAGATTTTCCGGATTGAAGAATGTGAGAATTAGAAAGGAAGTGCTCACCGGGATGCCTGTCCGCGTTAGGAAAAGTAAAATAATAGGCGGCAGGATAAAATACCAGGCTAACGGCGTCGGCAAGGGGTACTTTTCCAGGCGGCCATAGGATACGTCTCCTCCATAATTAAAGTATCCGAAAAGGAGAGTAAACGTCAGGATGCTGCCGGCGAAGGCCCATAATACCCACCACTTCTTCCGTTCGTTGGAGCTTAAAAAGGTGCCCAGCGTCTGTATCGTGTCATTGCCCACGACAGAATACGAAGCTAATACAAAGCCCAGATACATAACAATAGTAGAAACATCCATTTAGCGTGCGTTTGAATATGGGAGCAAGAGACTGAAATATTGTTAACTGCTCGTTATGTATGTGTTATGTTTAGGTTATGTTACGTTGCTTTTTGGAATGCAGGGATCCGCGTAGTATTCCGATGGGGAGGGGGAGGATGATGCAGATCCCAAGGCTCCGGAAGGCAAGGCAATCCGAGGTATATTCCCGCGCGGAGTAGCGGATGAAGAGTTGCGCTAAACAGCGTACGTCGCAGGCATTTCTTAACGAAGACGCTGTTTTAGTTGGTGAAGGGGCCCGCTAAAGACGGTTTGCTTTAGCGGTTATTTCAGCGATATCAAGCACCTGAATATCCAGTTCTTTTTCTTTTGCCTTCATGCCGTCGCGTAGCATCGTCATGCAGAAAGGACAGGCGGCGGCCACCACGTTGGCTTCCGTTGAAATGATCTCTTCGGTGCGCTCAATATTGACGTCTTTCCGGCCGGGTTCTGGCTCTTTAAACATCTGTGCACCTCCGGCGCCGCAACATAAGCCGTTACTTCGGCAACGTTTAAGCTCGACGAGCTCAGCGTCAAGAACTTCAAGGGCCTTCCTTGGCGCTTCATATACTTCATTTGCCCGGCCCAGATAGCAGGGGTCGTGATAAGTGATTCGTTTTCCTTTGAACTCATGACCATCTGCTGGCCTTAATTTTCCTTCGTCTATCAACGACTGTATCAGCTGCGTGTGGTGTATAACGTCGAAATGTCCACCCAGCCCCGGATATTCGTTCTTTATCGTGTTAAAGCAATGCGGACACGCCGTAACGATCTTTTTTATGGCATATCCCTGAAGCACCTGGATATTCGTCATCGCCTGCATCTGAAAAAGAAATTCATTGCCGGCACGTTTTGCAGGATCTCCGGTGCAGCTTTCCTCTACGCCCAGTATTGCGTATTTTATGCCTACGTGGTTCAATATTTTACAGATGTCTTTGGTGATACGCTGGGCCCGCTCGTCGAAGCTACCGGCACAGCCGACCCAGAAGAGGATGTCAGGTGTTTCGCCTTTTGCCTGCATTTCTGCCACCGTTGGTATATGAAAAGTAGATGTCATAATTTAATCTTACATGTGTGTCCAATTTGCGCGATCTGCCTGTGCATATTTCCATGGAGCTCCGTTATTCTCCAGGTTGCTAAACATGGCATTTATGCTTGCAGGTGCCATGGATTCTTCCATAATCGCGTATTGTCTAAGTCCCATAATAATCTCCAGCGGATTGATGTTTACAGGGCATTGTTCTACACAGGCATTGCATGTTGTGCAGGCCCAGATTTCCTCCCGGCTGATATAATGATCTATAAGCGACTTGCTGTCGTCCTGAAAGCTTCCATTTTTATCGATGTTGCGTCCTACTTCTTCCAGCCGGTCGCGGGTGTCCATCATAATTTTACGGGGTGAAAGCAGCTTCCCTGTTATATTTGCCGGACATGCGGCCGTACATCGTCCACATTCCGTGCATGTGTAGGCATCTAACAGGTTTTTCCATGTTAAATCATGGACGTCCTTAACTCCGAAGCGTGAGATCTCACCGGCGGGCGGAGCGACGGAGGGATCCAGCATGGCCCTTACCTCTCCGGTTACAGATGCCATGTTCTCGAACTTTCCTTTGGGAGCCAGTTTACTGAAGTAGGTGTTCGGGAACGCGAGGATGATATGTAAGTGTTTGGAGAGTGGAAGATAGTTCAGGAAGGCCAGTACGCCGATAATGTGAAACCACCAACAGAACCGCTCGATTGTTACAAGGGAGCTGGGCGTATCCGGTAGGAGGCCTTGTAGATATTGGCTTATCGGAAACGCCCCAGCTTGGTGGTAGTTCGTGAACCCTAATTGCTGGAGTTTGAAGTCGGCCGCATTCATAAAAAGAAATGCGGTCATCAACAAAATTTCGGTGACCAGAATAATGTTGGCATCCGTTTTAGGCCAGGCCGTTAGCTCGCGGCCGCGGAAACGGTATATACGTGAAACATTTCTTCGTGTCAGAAATATAAAGCAGCTGGTTAATACCGCGAACGCGAGCAGTTCAAACGAATAAATCAGCATATTGTAAATGTTTCCGGCGGAAGAGAAAACACGGTGCGTTCCAAATAGTCCGTCGATAATAATTTCCAACATTTCGATATTGATGATGCAAAAACCCAGATAGACGAAAAGATGCAACACCGCAGGCAGTATATTTTTGAACATCTTCTTCTGTCCGAACGCTACCAGCAACATCGTCTTTATGCGTTTCTGCGGGTTGTCGCTGCAGTCTATGGATTTGCCTAGGGTTATATTTCTATAGATTCGCCGTGCGTTAACCGTAAACAGTACGATTGCGGCAAAAAATAAGCAGAAGAAAAGGAGTTGACTTATCATAAGTTTGCATCAGGTTCTCACAAAGATAAATATACAAATTAATACTATGCTGGCATAATACATCCCTGAAAAGATTAAAATAGAAGCCGTGAACTTGTCAATTCCCCATGGCCGCACGGGGGAACAATTATGTTCATCCCCACTGGTGAAAAGAAAGTTGGACTTACCGTAGAACAGCGTTAAACGAAGACAGTTTTTTCGGAAGGAGTCATACGCGTCAAAAAGTTGCTCATTGACGGGCGGAGCGTTACAGCTTGCTTTCTTTTTTTACTTTCCGCTTGTTAACTATCGGTCCAGAAGCTTGCTTGGCGCTGTGCTGCCCTTCCAAGTATTTGATGACTTCGGTGGCTATGTCCTTGCCCGTAGCGGTTTCGATACCTTCGAGGCCCGGTGAGGAGTTCACTTCCAAGATCAATGGGCCCCGTGAAGAAGGCAGCATGTCTACCCCCGCGACGGTTAGACCCATAGCTTTTGCTGCTGAGATGGCCGTTTCCTTTTCTGCCCGCGATAATTTGACGACTTCCGCGGTCCCGCCACGGTGTAAATTCGAGCGAAATTCGCCTTCTTTAGCCGTACGCTTCATTGCGCCTACGACCTTTCCGTCTACAACAAAAGCGCGGATGTCTGTTCCTTTCGCTTCTTTGATATACTCCTGGATCAGAATATTATTTCCGAGGCCATAAAACGCTTCGATCACGGAAGAAGCCGCCTTTTTCGTCTCAGCGAGTACGACGCCTATGCCTTGTGTGCCTTCAAGCAACTTGATGACCAGCGGGGCTCCTCCCACCATGCTGATAAGATCGTCCACATCGGAGACAGAGCGGGCGAACCCTGTTATAGGCAAGCCTAGTCCAGCTCCTGACAGGATTTGCATACAGCGGAGTTTGTCCCGCGATCGTGTGATAGCCTGGCTAGGATTCGCCGATACAACGTTCATTACTTCGAACTGGCGAACAATGGCAGAACCGTAAAACGTCAATGATGATCCGATGCGTGGAATGATGGCGTCGATATGGGATATGTCCTGTCCTTTGTAATGGATAGTTGGTTTCCCTTGTTGGATGCCTACATAACATTTGCTATGATCTATAACCTGGCATCGGTGACCACGGGATTCTGCGGCCTCAACCAAGCGTTTTGTAGAATAGAGATTTCTATTCGTCGATAATACGGCGATATTCACGGAAAGATTTGTTTATATTATGAACAGATGAATCTATAATAAGTTTTTAGAATGTGTTTTTGGCCAAATGCTTTTTGGAGACGTCTACCAAAAATTTACCGCTTATGAAGTTTCTTCCTATTAGCATGGGATATGACATCGATGAACGGTCTCTCACAGAAAGTTTAATATCAAACAAAGTGTCGAATAGCTTTATTTTTGTCAGGAAAATATAACGCGTTTCCGCTTGTCCGAAAGAGCTCTTTACGACGCGTTCCCTATGTATCGGAAAAGTAAGCTGAATGACATCTGCATCCTTTTTCTCTGGATGGCCGGCTATATAGCAAGTAATAAAGCGGTGCCCGTTCTTTTCAAAGACTTCGAAATCTTCGCAATGTAAAACGGATGTCTCCGCACCTGTATCGATCTTCGCGTAAATATTGTAAAGTCCCAGTTCTGGAAGGTCGACCATTTCGATACTGCCAATGATACGCTTTTCCTTCAGTATGACCATCTTTGAGCTTTATTGGTACATGAATTCACCGTGAGGTGAGCGGATGGTGACTTTTTTCTCTACGGAATCTTCTACCCGCCCGACAATCTGAGCCGCGATTCCGAAGGATTCCGAAATAGCAATGATGTCGGCTGCTATGTCTTCCTGTACGTAGAGCTCCATCCGATGCCCCATGTTAAAGACTTTATACATTTCCTTCCAGTCTGTCTGTGACTGCTGCTGGATAAGCTCGAAAAGAGGTGGGGTGGGAAATAAGTTATCTTTAATGATATGTAACTTGTCGATAAAATGGAGCACTTTTGTCTGAGCGCCTCCGGAGCAGTGCACCATTCCGTCAATCTGTTGGCGGTAACGGTCTAGGACGGCCTTAATTACGGGGGCATATGTGCGTGTTGGTGAAAGGACCAGTTTGCCGGCCGTTATTTCTTTCCCATCGTCTAACCGTACCTGATCCGTCAGTTTACATTCTCCGGAAAATACCAGCTCATACGGTACTGCCGGGTCGTAACTTTCCGGGTATTTTTCTGCAACATATTTATGAAATACGTCGTGCCGCGCAGACGTCAGTCCGTTAGATCCCATTCCCCCGTTGTAGGCTGTTTCATAAGTCGCCTGACCATATGATGCTAAACCAACGATCACGTTCCCAGCTTTGATAGTGTCGTTGGAGATAACATCGCTTCGTTTCATACGGCAGGTTACGGTGCTATCGACAATAATGGTACGGACAAGATCACCAACATCTGCCGTTTCTCCACCTGTCGAGTAGATGCCAATCCCAAGGTCTCTCAGTTCTTGTAAAATTTCCTCGGTACCATTGATTATTTCGGCAATAACCTCCCCGGGGATCAGGTTTTTATTCCGGCCAATGGTCGAAGACAGCAAGATGTTGTCTAGCGCGCCTACACACAGCAGATCGTCAATATTCATGATGATAGCGTCCTGCGCTATGCCACGCCATACAGAAATGTCTCCTGTTTCTTTCCAGTAGACATACGCCAGCGAAGATTTCGTCCCCGCCCCGTCAGCATGCATAATATTACACCAATCCGGGTCGCCCCCGAGGATATCCGGAACGATTTTGCAGAAGGCTTTGGGAAACAAGCCTTTGTCAATGTTTTTGATAGCATTGTGGACATCCTCTTTCCCCGCGGAAACGCCCCTTTGATTGTATTTTAAATCTGACATCTTGTTGCAAAAATAGCAAACACATTGGTATTCCTATAACCGAAAATTAAAAAGTCTTATCGCAATACCTCTAGGACGGGCTGCCATTTCTCCAGCAGTCTTTCCTGGTTGAAGCTCGCGTTCGCCGGACTGGTGCTTGGTAGGGTTATATATTGCAGCCCTGGATCGCGCGTGAAATATCTGTCATAAAGTTTCTGTGCTTTCAGTCCATTAAAAAAGACGGCTTTGATGCTGGGGTTATCGGCTAACAATTCCGGAATCTTATTTGGAACCTCCTGCATAATGTCGGTGTCCATACTTCCCTTGCGAAAGGCCATTTCGCACACGTCCCATAGCGCGACGCCTTCCCGGTGTAATAGGGCTACCCGTTCACTGTATATTGTGGGCAGAGCTGTATTGAACAAAACGGATATTGTCTTCCAGAAGCGGTTTTGCGGATGTGCATAATATTGATTCTCCGTCAACGACCGGTCGCCCGGAAGAGAACCTAAAATTAAAACCCTGCTGTTGTCTGGGACGATGGGTGCAAATGATTTCTTGAGCATACCCCTAAAATAATAAAAACTTATCTTCTCTGCTGCTTTACGTGGCAGATAACTAAAAGGTTCCATCTCCATGATTTGCACCTCGCCAAATTCGAGTATATTTACGGCATATTTAACCGGATAATGAAATGCGTCGGATAGTACTGCTTATTATTGTGCTCTTTATTTCGAATGAAATGGTGTACGGACAAAAAATAGCTTTTGAGCAAGATCCAGAACGAAATGTGACTTCTACTTACGAGGAGCTTATTGACTTCTATAAGAAGATCGCACGCCGGGACGGAAGGGCCAAATTAATGGAGGTGGGACAGACGGATGTTGGCAAGCCGTTACACCTGCTTGTGCTTTCGGCTGACCGCGATTTCGACCCGAAAGATATTAAGGCCAAGGGTAAAGCTGTTATGTTGATCAACAACGGTATACATCCCGGCGAGCCGGAGGGCATCGACGCTTCCATGATGTTTGTCCGCGACCTTTTGTTAGGCAATAAACTTCCTGCTGATGTGGTCATCTGTGTAGTACCCGTTTATAATGTGTCGGGAATGTTGGATCGGGGAACCTCCAGGGCCAACCAAAACGGACCTGTTTCGTACGGATTTCGGGGCAGTAGGCAACATTACGATCTCAACCGCGACTTCATTAAAAGCGATACCCGTAACGCCAAACTTTTCCAGCACGTTTTCCATACCTGGGATCCTGACATTTTTTTCGATACCCATACGAGTAATGGAGCCGATTATCAATACGTCATGACGTTAATCGCTACCCATCCCGACAAGTTATCGTCGCCATTATCGGATTTTATGCAGGAAAAGTTCACAGCACCTCTGTACAAGCGGATGGAGAAGTCCGGTATTCCGATGATTCCCTATGTTAACACCAAAGAGGAAACGCCGGAATCGGGACTGGTGGCTTTTTTAGAAACGCCCCGTTATTCCACAGGCTATGCGGCGCTGCACCATACAATTGGGTATATGCCCGAGACCCATATGTGGAAGCCGTATGAACAGCGTGTAAAAGCGATGTATGTATTGCTGAACCATTTATTGGCGATTACCGCAGAGGAACATAAGGCACTTGTGCAGATAAGAACGCTCACCAGGGAAGCAGCACAAAAGCAGGAAATCTTTCCCCTGTCCTGGAAGCTGGATACAGATAGTGTTGATACACTATCCTTTTTGGGGTATCGCGCTGGCCGGAAGGCGAGTAATATCAGCGGTGCGCAGCGGCTGTTTTATGACCGTCAGCAACCGACAGCTATCCAGATCCCTTACTACCATCATTATAAGCCTGACGTACGCGTGAAAAAGCCCGTTGCCTATGTTATACCGCAGGCATATGACGATGTTATTGCGTTGCTCAGGTTGAACGGCGTACAGATGCGTGCTCTTGAAAGAGATACCGTTCTGGAGGTGGAAACGTATTATATAGAGGCCTATCAAACTTCCAGGCAACCGTACGAGGGGCATTATCTGCATGACAATGTGCGGACGAGAAGCGTCGTTGGAGGGATGGCTTTTTATGCCGGCGACTGGATTGTAGAAACAGACCAACAGGCCGTGCGCTATATTATCGAGACGCTTGAACCCGCTGCTACCGACTCCTTCTTTAACTGGAATTTTTTCGATGCCATATTATCCCAAAAGGAATATTTCGCGCCGTATATCTTCGAAGAAGAGGCCGAGCGGCTTTTGAAGGAGCATCCGGGGTGGAGAGACGAGTTGGAGCACGAAAAACAGCGGGATGAACAATTGCGTCAGAATGGGCGGCTTCAGTTGGACTGGATTTATAAAAAGTCGGCTTACTACGAAAAGAGTCACCTGCGTTATCCGGTCGCCCGCCTCCTGAAATCCCCTTGACACCCCGTCATTCACTAATGGTTTCACGCGATTAGGCGACTGCGGGTAGCCGTACCGACGTCAGCGGCGATGGTACGGCTGCTTATAACAAGCTTTTAACTAAAACAGCACGTCTTTAAGATCAGGTGACTTATCAAACACGCTTTTTGCGTAAGGGCAAAGAGGCATAATTTTGACGTTTCTTGAGCGGGCAAAGTCGACGGCAGCGAGAACGAGTTTCTTGCCCAAGCCTTTCCCTTCGAAACCTTCTTTAACCTCCGTATGATCTATGATAAACTTGGTATCGCCTGCCCATGTGTAGGTCATTTCACCTGCCAGACGCTCTTCGTCGAAAATCTCAAATTTGCCTTTCCGGCCATCTTCTTGTTTAATTTCTGTCATATTTTCTACTCTTTTCTAGATAAAGATAAGTAAATGCGCTTAAAAAAAAAGAAGGAACTCATTCTTTTATTAGTGTTAAAGAAAGTTTTATAGTCTTAAATAGAAATGTGGGGAACTCAAAAAAAAATGATAAATTTAAAGGTGAAATGACACGGCAAACAGACGGGTTTTTTTATTAATCAAATATTAATTAAGTTATGAACTTCGACAGACTCACCTTCAAAGATTTCGAAAACATCCCAGGTATGGACCTTGCTGAACGCTCCAAGATATTCAAACAATATCTTACATATATGGGGTTTGATGATTACCAAAGCTACCGCGTCGTGGGGAAAAGCGGTTGTAATTCGGAAATGAAACTGGATAGCTTGTTTGGAGAGCGCTTTATCAGCTACGTGTCTAACGATTATCTAGGTTTTACACAACATCCGGAAATTAAAGCCAGCGCGATCCGTGGGATCGAAGAATATGGTACCGGTGCTGGCGCGTCGCCGTTAATAGGAGGCTTTTTTGACTACCACCGCCTGCTGGAGAAAAAAATTGCGGCGTTCTTCGATAGAGAGGACGACTGCTCGGTCATTTACACGACGGGCTATACGGCTAATAGTGCGTCCTTACAATGTCTACTGCAAAAGGAAGATTTGGCGATTGTTGACATGGCCGTGCACGCGAGTGTACACGAAGGGTGTCTTCTAACGAATAAGAAAACCTTTATGCACAACGATATGGAAAGTCTGGAACGTATACTGAAAAACACAGAGGGGCTATACCGAACACGCATGATCATAGTCGATGGGGTGTATTCACAGGACGGAGATATCGCACCTCTGGATCAGATCGTGGCCTTGTCGAAGAAGTACAATGTTTACCTCATGGTCGATGATGCCCACGGTATCGGCGTTTTGGGGAAGACAGGGCGCGGGGCATTAGAAGATCTTGGTCTGTTGTCGGAGGTCGACTTTCTAACAGGTACGTTTAGTAAGACGTTTGGAGCCATTGGCGGTTATGTCATCTGTAGTCCTGAAAACGCATCTTTTTTGAAATTCCAGTCCCGGCAGCAAATATTCTCGGCAACGGCAGGAGCGACGACGTTGGGCATTGTCAAAGCTATCGAACTTATCGATGAGGAACCTCATTGGAAAGAGCGGCTTAACACAAATATGGCTTATTTCAAAATGAACCTAATCGACATCGGGGTTGATATTGGAAATACCGAATCGGCTATTATCCCGTTAAAATTCGGCGACCCGATCGTTACCGTTGAGGTGAACAAGGAGATTTTTAAGCAGGGAATTTATGCTAACGCTATTCTGTACCCCGCCGTTTCAAAAAAAGATGCCCGTATAAGGATGAGTTTGTCCGCGCTTCATACCAAAGAGCAGCTTGACACGACGCTGGATGTAATAGAGTCGGTCGTAAAAAGGGTGGGCCCTGGTGTGCGGAGATAAAAAATGTCGCGTAGCGCTGCTGACATGAGGTTGTCACGATTGCTTTTAGCTTTGACCTAAAAGAAAGGCGAACTATGAAGAACGAAGAAATGCAACATGATCAAAAAGACGACGTTGCCTATCCCATGCCTGGGGAGCAGCAATCCGGGGGAGCTCTGCCGGAAAATGTATGTGCTGAAATCGGCCACGCCTCTATGGAGGGTGGGGAAATAGACAGTGTCAGTGCGGCTATATGGCTGTTGGGAACACCTTGCTACGCAATCTTTTGAGCGATCAGCAATAGGGGAATGGATAAGCACAAAAGAGACTCTATATGAGTCTCCTTAGCTCGTTGGCTCTGTCCCTCCGGTTAGGCCTTGTCGCGGAGCGCCTTCACTTCGTTGTGGGCAAGTAGCTGTACTTCAGCCTGACTTTCTATTACCGCTAGGATTCTTTCGTCTATCTCATCTATATCCTCGAGGACATCCTGGTACACTTTCTTAAATACGTCTTCCCCTTTTTCACAGGAAGCCAATATACTTTTCCGGTCGTGTCCTTGAATGTTTATTTTGACATCCATCCACAGACGGTAGAGCTTTCCGGTTAGCCGAGTGCTCTCGGTTGGCTCTTCCCCTTCTTTTATTACCAATGGGGTCAGCTCGTTTTTGAACTGTTGCGACTGTTGTCTAAAGCGTTCGAAGAGCGCTATGATGTCCGCATCGCTCGTAGCGTCGACCAGCTCGATGGCCTTTGTGTACCCTTCAATGCGGTCATTGTTGATTTCAATAAGGTCATTTAACAATGTGGCGTTTTTTTCAGCTGTATTTTCCATAATGCGTTCCTTTTTTTTTAAGGACAACTCTTTTATCCAATCCGTTGAGATTTTGAGTAAAAAAAGGTGTTTAACATACCCAAGTAGGTATTTATCCGGGTTCCGCCGCCTGGTTTTTTACAATGCAGGCATGAGTTTATTGTTAAAAGCTATATCTTTGAGCCAGATGCAAAAGACAACAAAAAAGCTACCTACCGCAGGTCTGCTGACGATCCGGGACAATAAGTTATTGCTGGCTTTCAGTAATAATAAAAAAGCGTGGTATCTGCCCGGCGGAAAAATAGACGCTGGTGAAACATCAGAAGAAGCGTTGATAAGAGAGGTCAAGGAAGAGCTGGGTGTAGATCTTAACCGGGAAGACCTCCGCCTTTTTGCTCACATATCGGCGCCGGCGTACGGCGAGATCGGATTGATAATGGAGCAAGATTGTTTTTTATATCCTTTGCTGAATGATGTCGTTCCGGGGGCGGAGATTGGTGGGGTCAGGTATTTTTCCCGGTCGGAATACAGCCGGGAGCCGGTTCAGGTAGAAGGTGTAATTAAGGCGTTCGATATATTAGCGGATGCGGGTCTTTTTCCGGGGTAAATAGATTAGCTTTAGTCCGTTCTCACGTGTTGCGGCGTGTGAGTTGGCTACAAAGGATAAGGGGTTTTGAATGAAAAAAAAAGCGCATAATTGCGACCATTCCTGTTTCATGTGCAGGCACACGCTGGAAGACTGGCGCGGCCAAATAGCGCTAAATAGAACAACTATCAAGCTGAGGAAAGGTCAGCAATTTATCGCCGAGGGCGAAGCTGTAAAGGGTGTTTTCTTTGTTCAAAGCGGGATAGTTAAGGTTCACCGACGATGGGGTGAAAAGGAAATGATTGTCCGGTTTGCAAAGAAGGGCGATATCGTGGGGCATAGAGGGGTTACCTCGCATCATGACGTATATCCGATAGCTGCTACCGCGCTGGAGCCAACGGAGCTTTGTTTTGTTGATCTAAATTTTTTCTTCCTGTCTTTGCGCGTTAATCCGACTTTGAGTTATCAGCTGATGCTGTTTTATGCGGATGAGCTCCAACTTTCGGAACAGAGGATGTGTAATAACGTCCGGCTGTCGGTCAAGGGCCGCATAGCCTGGAGCCTGTTACTTTTATACCGGTTGTTTGGAGATGCTGCGGCCGACGGTTATATCGGGTTAACGTTGAGTAAAACGGATCTTGCAGCATATATCGGTACTACTTATGAGACCGTATACAGGGCAATGGGAGAGCTTGTTGCTCAGGGCCTTGTTGTTTTGAAAGGAAAAAAAATCTTTTTGCGCAACATACAGGCTCTGAAGATAGTAGCCGAAGAAAGTTAAGCGGAGAGCAGGGGTGCCCACTGCCCCTGCTTTGGTTTTCTCCTGTTGTATCCCTCTAATTGAACTTCGCTGTTAAAATTTATAGCCGATTCCGGCGCCCGGTTGCCACCTCCCATCTTCAACTGTTGTTTTTGGAGTATAGAAGCAAGGAAGCTGCAGGACAAGGTGCCTGTGTATGAAAGTCACGCCGAATCCTAATGTTGGAGTTATAAAACTGTTCCTGGGCTTATCGTCACCGGTATTATCTCTTTTAATTTTTAATGTGGGCAGAAGGCCCAGGAAAACAGCATTTTTCGAAAAGCTGTATTTAACAGCCGGGCCGACACAGTTTATATAGGCGCCCCGGTCGGCGTAGCCAACAATGGCTGCCCCTTCGAAAAGGGCTGGGGTTATCCGTTGTTCTTGTGCGGATGTTAAACTGGCCCACAGGACGGCGATTAAGGCCAGGCCTATCATTTTGGCGTGCTGGTTCATCTATTTTCCGTCTTAAGGTTGGGGGATGGATGTCTGCTCTTTCGTGCTGTACGTATAATAGATAGCCATGCCGGTGAATAGGAGACCGCCGACGATGTTTCCTGCTGTGACAATTAGCTGGTTGTAAAGCCACCAATCCGATACGCTGATATTTGCGCCAAACATCATTCCGGCTGGTATGACGAACATATTTACCACTGCATGCTCGTATCCCAGCGCGAAGAAAATAAATATGGGAATGCCGGCAGCCAATATCTTTCCGGGAGTCGATTTGGATGTCATTGACATGACGACGCCCATGCATACCATCCAGTTGCATAGCACGGCTTTGACAAAAGCGGTGAAGAGCCCTGAGCTGCCATGTCGACCGTAGCCAAGGGTCTTTTTCTCCGCGACAGCGATGAGCGACTGCTCAATCGCGCCAAGCTGGCTCAGCTGTCCTGTCTCTGTGCTGGCAGCCCAAAAAAGAGCAGCGAATAAGGTGCTTCCGATAAGGTTTCCGACGAAAACCCAAAAGAGGTTGTTTACCATGGGCCTCCAGCCAATTTTTCCTTCGAACCAAGCCAGCGGGACGAGCGAAAAGCTCCCGGTTACCAATTCAAGTCCTAGTATGACGATAATTACAAATCCAACCGGAAAGACGAATGCGCCGACTAGGCTGAGTCCGGTCTGCGACGTGGCCATTAATGCCAATGTGACGGATATGGCTAACAGTGCGCCTGATAGTGCGCCACGGATTAAAAGATCTTTGATAGAGAGACTAGATTTGTGTATGGCGGTGCTCATCATGGCGCCGGCAACTTCTTTGGGGCTAATGTAATCCATACTGCTGTAGCTTTGTTGTTAAAAATCGAGGCTGACGCCACTATTATTCGTTTATACCGATGTAAACAAGGCCGTTTTCAATCTTGACCGGATAAGTTTTTATGGCGCACTCATCGCCGGAGAGGCATTCTCCGGTGTCCAGTGCGAAAGTTTTCTTATGGAAGGGACAGGCTACCTTTGGTGTCTCGCCAAGGGAGCCGAGCATTCCGCGGCTTAAAACCATCTGCCGTTTGTGGGGGCATTCGTTCTGTGTGGCGTACCATTCGTTTCTTCTGCTGAAATGAAACAGGGCAATCTGTTCGTTGTTGAGTTTTAGGCATACGCCTCCATTTTCTATGGTGTCTTCTACGCGACAGGCTTCCAGCCATTGTGTGTTGATAAGTGTTTGCATAGCGTATTTATTTTGAGTTGCGGTTTTTCCGTCTTTTAGATGAGTGATGGCGTGTTCCAGTCGGCCGCCTTCTTTTGACCACGGAGTTCGTCGAACCGTATGTTGCTGTCTTTCTCGTCGGGAGCGTTGACGAAGTGTACAAAACGCTTGCGTATGTCGGGGTCGTTCACGGCGACTTTCCATTCGCATTGGTACGCGTCAACCAGGCCTTGCATCTCCTGTTCCCAGTTTTCGGCCATTCCTAAACTGTCGTTTACAATGACGTTTTTGAGGTAGTCTATCCCGCCGTCCATCTTGTTGAGCCAAGTGGCTGTACGCGTTAACGGGTCGGCCGTATGGATGTAGAACATCAGAAAACGGTCAATGTATCTGATGCAGGTTTCTTCGTCAATATCACTTGCAAGGAGCAAAGCGTGTTGAGGTTTGCTTCCGCCGTTTCCGCAAACATACAGGTTCCATCCTTTCTCTGTTGCAATGATGCCGAAATCCTTGCTCTGTGCTTCGGCGCATTCCCGTATGCAGCCGCTCACTGCCGACTTGATTTTATGCGGCGCACGCAATCCTCTGTAGCGTTCTTCGATGCGGATGGCAAAAGACACGCTGTCGTGAAGGCCGAATCGGCACCATGTGCTGCCAACGCAGCTTTTGACAGTCCGCAATGCTTTACCATAGGCATGGCCGCTCTCAAAGCCGGCTGCAATTAGTTCTTCCCAGATCGCGGGGAGGTCATTGAGGTGAGCCCCGAACAGATCAATGCGCTGACCGCCCGTGATTTTAGTGTATAGTCCATATTTTTTAGCGACTTCTCCGATGACGATCAGCTTCTCCGGAAGGATTTCGCCTCCCGGAATCCGGGGGACGACGGAGTAGGTTCCGCCACGTTGAATGTTTGCAAGATAACGGTCGTTGCTATCTTGGGCTACATCGTTTCCGCGCCGTAGGATCATTTCGTTCCAACAGCTGGCAAGTAAGGACGAAACCAGCGGTTTGCACACTTCGCATCCGTCTCCTTTGCCCAGTTGGTCCAGCACTTGGTCGTAGCTTCTCAATCCATGTATCTTGATCAGGTCAAAAAGTTCCTGTCTGCTGAAATCGAAATGTTCGCATATTGTTGTGCGGATGTATTTTCCCTGCAGCTTCATGGTGTGTGCAATCAGATCTTTAACCATCGGTACGCATCCACCGCAACCAGAGCCGGCACGGGTACAGGATTTCACCGATTCAGCATTTTCGCAGTTTTTCGTTGCAACGGCGTCGCATATCTGCGCTTTAGTGATACCTTCGCAGCTGCATATTAAAGCTTCGTCGGGAAGTGCTACTAAGCCGGTTGCGGTCTTTTTGCCTGTGGTCTGCTCTCCAAAAAGCAATTGTTCCGGGTGTTCAGGAAGAGGGAGGTTGTTGTTTACCGTTTGCAGCAACATATTATAAGCTGTAGCCTCGCCAACTAGAATCCCTCCTAAAAGACGGGTGCCATCCGTACTGATATTTAACCTTTTGTATATACCCTTGTTTCTGTCTTCCAAAACGATGGTACGTGCATATGGCTCACTGATAAAGGGGTCGCCAAAGCTCGCTACATCCACTCCCATCAGTTTCAGCTTGGTGCTCATGTCGAAACCCTTAAACATCTTTCCTTCTTCAGCAATGTGTGACGCTGCTACCTCGGCCATCTCGTATCCGGGGGCCACCAGGCCGTATATCATATCATTGAACAGGGCACATTCTCCAATAGCATATATGGATCCGTCGGATGTCTGCATCTGTGCATTGACCAGAATGCCTCCCCGGTCGCCTGTTGCAAGGCCTATTTTTTTTGCCAGCTCGTCCCGGGGGCGTATGCCTGCAGATATGATGAGGATATCGCTGTCTAAATAGCTTCCGTCCTGGAATGAGATGCCTGTCAGGCGTTCATTTCCGACCAGTTCGTTTGTTGATTTTTGCAATAAACATGTCAGGCCAAGTTCATTAAGCTTGTGTTGTAGGACAGTACTGGCCGTGTCATCGATTTGCCGGGGCATTAATCGCGGCGCGAACTCAATAACCGTCGTTTCTTCCATCCCCAGATCGACAAGTGCTTTGGCGGCTTCCAGTCCCAATAAGCCGCCGCCTATGACAGCTCCCCGTTTAGCGCGTTTAGCATATGTTTTTATCAGGTCTAGATCTTCAATTGTGCGATACAGAAAAACGCCTTCCTTCTCTGTTCCCTTTATAGGTGGGACAAAAGCGGCTGAGCCGGTGGCAAAAATCAGGTAATCGTAGTTGCACGTTATTCCCGTCAGTGAGCGTACCTTTTTATTGCTTCTGTCAACCGCGACGACGGGGTCATTTAAATGAAGTTGAATATTATTTTGGGTATACCACTCGTTTTCAGTCAGGAAAAGGTCTTCCATGGAAGGGATTTTGAAGTAGTCTGTCAAATGCACCCTGTCGTATGCCCGAACTGGCTCTTCACTAAAGACTATTACGTTAATATCGGGTAGTTTTAGCTTTATTTTTTCGCAAAACCGGTTTCCGACCATGCCATTTCCGATTATTACTGCCGTTTTGTTTTTCATATTGACGTTTTTTTATTGAAAAACTGATTGTTTTCTGTTTTCTATCGCTAATTTATGTAAATAAAATTTATAAAATCAAATAAAACATGATTTTTGTAATATTTTTTAATCTTATTTTGTGATAATTTGTGATTTTATGTGATTTTTATTGTTTAATTTTTATAGATTTGGTGTTAGTTATGTTTTTTTAATGTTGTTTTTTATGAAAACATGTAATAAAAAATTGTTTATAGTTGGTTCTGGGCCCGGAAATGTCGATCTGTTGACGGTTAAATCGTTAAGAATAATAAAAAAGGCACAAGTTGTCTTGTACGACAACCTTGTCAGTGCGGAAATTTTGAAGATCATACCGAAAGATTGCATTACATGTTACGTGGGTAAGGATCCTTACGGTGCATACGTCTCTCAGCAGAAGATTCATGATTTCATAACACACTATTGTGGTCGTTATGATCGGGTGGTGCGGTTAAAAGGCGGAGATCCGTATATTTTCGGACGTGGGTTTGAAGAATGGATGTACGCGAAGCAAATTGGAATTGAGGTTGAATATGTTCCCGGAATAAGTAGTATGCAGGGCGTGGGGATGAGCGAGATTCCGTTGACACATCGCGGAACAAGCGACGGGGTTTGGGCGTTGACAGCGATGAAGCAGGACGGAAGTTTTTCAAAAGATTTACAGCTCGCTGTCCAGAGTCGCTCTACCATTGTCATTTATATGGGGATGCGGAAACTCGACGAAATCGCCCGGATGTTCGTGTTATATGGGAAGGGGGATACGCCGGCGGCGATTATTCAGCATGCAACTCTTCCTCAGCAAAAGCAGGCATTATGCAAGGTGGCCGATCTCGTGTCTGCCAGTCAGGAACACGCACTGGGCCATCCCGCTATCATCGTTATCGGCGAAGTTGTCAACCTGCAATATGCCCGTGCTCTTGCTGCTAAGGACAGGTGTGTCGTTTAAAAACAGTTTTCTCGTGTTGTCAGCGCGACAGCCTCCTCTCCAGCTTAATACGATAAATAATAGAAACTACTAACTACAAAAATCCATCTCCATTATGAAAGAACAATTGCAACCTCTTACCGCTCTTCGTATTTTTTCCTTTAGGGGCATTCAGATGCGTACATTCCACATTACGTGGATAACCTTTTTTTTCTGCTTTTTTGGCTGGTTCGGTGTTGCCCCGTTGATGCCGCTCGTCCGCGACCAGCTGCACCTGACAAAGAACGAAATAGGGAATATTATAATAGCATCCGTCTCGGCCACTATATTGGCCAGGCTATTTGTGGGAAAGATGTGTGATACGTTAGGTCCCCGGATATCGTATACGATTCTTTTGGTAGCGGGCTCTATACCTGTTATGTGTATCGGATTAAGTAACAGTTACGAGACGTTTCTGCTTTTTAGATTTCTGATCGGTATCGTCGGTGCCTCCTTTGTAATTACACAGTTTCATACATCAATGATGTTTGCCCCCGAGGTGGTGGGGACGGCTAATGCGGTCACGGGGGGGTGGGGAAACCTCGGAGGTGGTGTAACAAATTTGGTGATGCCGCTGGTTGCGGCATCTTTTGCGGGGCTCGGGTTGGTAAGCGAAGAGAGTTCGTGGCGGGTGGCTATGATAGTGCCGGGAGTCATCCTGTTGGTTATGGCCTGGATTTATTATAAATATACGCAGGACACTCCTTCCGGTAACTTCCATGAATCACTGAAGCGCAGGGAAGCCCGGCCAAAAGGTAAAGGAACCTTTCTTCTTGCGCTCAAAGATTACCGTGTTTGGGTACTCACATTGGCCTATGCTGCCTGTTTCGGAATTGAAATCACTGTTGATAATGTTGCAGCTACATTTTTTATAGACCGCTTTGATACCGGACTCATTATGGCAGGGGCTATGGCCAGTATTTTTGGAGGGATGAACCTCTTTGCGCGTGCATTAGGCGGGATTGTCAGTGACAAGGTAGGCCGTTCCTACGGAATGCGTGGGAAGGGGATGCTGCTGGGCGTTCTGCTCTTGCTCGAGGGAGTCGGGATACATCTGTTCTCAGCTTCGGATACGCTCATTCTAGCTATTATTACCATGCTGCTATTTGCCTTATTTCTAAAGATGGCCAACGGATGTACCTATGGTATTGTTCCGTTCGTCAATAAAGATAATATAGGTGTTGTAAGCGGCATTGTTGGAGCCGGGGGAAACGCTGGCGCGATGCTCGTAGGTTTCCTTTTCAAATCAGAAAGTATGACATATGCCGACGCATTCCAATACATCGGAATAGGTGTGTCGATTATTGGCATCGTTGTCCTGGTCACACGGTTTCAAGCCAGACAGGAGCCCGTGAAACAGCAGATGTCGTTGGATTTACAAAGCTAATTAAATGTGATGAATCGAGAAAAGGACAGGCCGGAAACGAGTACGTGTTGTTATTGCGGAGTCGGCTGCGGGGTGGAGGTACGCGTAGACAAAAATAATACGGTCTCCGTAATAGGCGATAAGCATCATCCTGTTAATGAAGGGAAGCTCTGCAGTAAGGGGCTCAACCTGCAGTATACGGTAAATGACCGCTCTGATCGGTTACTGTATCCGCAGATGCGTTATCATAGGTCCATGCCCTTGGAGCGGGTGTCCTGGGACGAGGCATTGGAACGTACGGCTGCAGTGTTCAAAGCATTTATTGATCAATATGGCCCTAACTCAGTTGCGTTCTATGCTTCTGGACAATGTCTCACCGAAGAATATTACGTATTGAACAAGCTGGTGAAAGGTTTTATCGGGACAAACAACATAGATACCAATTCCCGGCTGTGCATGAGCAGCGCCGTGGCTGCGTATAAGAAAACATTCGGAGAAGATAGTGTTCCCATCTGTTATGACGACATCGAGCTGGCAGATTGTCTTTTAGTTGAGGGGGCCAACCCGGCCTGGTGTCATCCGATCCTGTGGAGGCGGGTCGAGGCCCACAAGACGAGGAACCCGGATGTTAAGATTATTGTTGTGGATCCGAGGGTTACCGACTCGTGTAGCATAGCCGACTTGCACCTTCAGATTAACCCGGGAACCGACATGGTGCTAAACTATGCCCTGGGCCGGCTTTTGATTGAGCAGGGTAGAGTGGATTTAGACTTTTTACGTTCCCATGTCGAGGGGTATGATGCATATAAGGAACGCGTTATGGAGCAGACGTTGACGCAGTCGGCGGCGATCTGTGGAATCTCTGCAGCCGATATCGAGCTTGCTGCGAAATTCATCGGCGATTCAAAAGCTTTTCTAACGATGTGGACAATGGGGCTTAACCAAAGTGTTATCGGGGTAAACAAAAATCTGAGTCTAATGAGCCTAAACCTGATCACGGGAATGGTCGGCAAACCCGGTAGCGGGCCGTTTTCCCTTACCGGACAGCCGAACGCTATGGGCGGGCGCGAAGTAGGGGGGCTGGCCAATCTATTACCGGCTCATCGCGACCTGGATAACGACGAACACCGGGCCGAACTGCAGCGCTTCTGGTCTGGGACGACGGTCAGTAAAGTGCCCGGCCTGACTGCCACAGAGATGTTCGATGCATTGCAGGATGGACGGTTAAAAGCAATATGGATACTGTGTACCAATCCGTTGACAAGCATGCCGAACGCACGCCTGGTGGAAGAGGGGCTGGCAAAAGCCAAGTTTGTTGTCGTACAAGAGATCTCGGATAAACCGCAGACGTTGAAGTATGCCGATGTGATTTTACCCGCTGCAGCGTGGGCCGAAAAAGAAGGGACTATGACAAATTCTGAACGTAGAATAAGCCACGTGAGAAAGTTTGTGGACCCGCCGGGAGAGGCACTTCCTGATGCGGATATTTTGTGCAGGTTTGCCCAAAAGATGGGGTACCATGGCTTCGTATATAGCAGCGCTGAAGATATTTATAAAGAGCACGTGCGTTCAACGGTGGGAACGAACATCAGCATCGATGGACTCGATTACAGCGTCATCAACAGTATGAAAACAGTGCAATGGCCATTTCAGAAGCGCCGAAAGAAAGGAACTGCCCGTCTTTTTGAAGACAAAAGATTTTATACTGAGAGCGGCAAGGCCATCATACACAGTCCGCCGGCTGACTTCCATAGCGAGTTGCCTAACAAAGAGTATCCCCTTGTTTTGACGACAGGGCGGATTCGCGATCAATGGCACACCATGTCGAAGACGGGTAAGGTGAGTAAGCTTAGTCAACATATCAGCGAAGCCTATTTGGAAATTCATCCTGTGGATGCTGATTCACTGGGTATTGATGATGGCTGTCTTGTCAACGTTTCTTCTTTACGGGGGAGTGTCAGGGTGAAGGCCCGTGTCCGCGCGTCGATTAAGCCGGGGGTGGTTTTTCTTCCTATGCATTGGGGAGAGGTTTTCGATTCCGACCTAAATAGGGCCAATAACCTAACAAATAATCTGGTCGACCCGATATCGAAGGAGCCCGATTTCAAGTACTGTGCAGTACGCGTAGAACGGCATATTAAGGCTACGGAGCGCGTCGTAATCGTTGGTGCGGGGGCAGGTGCGTTCGGTTTTGTTAAATCGTATCGTGCGGTCAACAAAACAGACGAAATTATCGTTTTCAGCAACGAAGATCTACCTTTTTATAACCGTGTTATGCTGCCTCACTACGTTAGCGGTGAAATGCAATGGGAGCAGCTTGTCAAAATGAAAGACGAGGAAGAAGCTATTTTTGACATATGTCATGTTCGGGGAGTACAGGTAACGTCCATTGATCGGGTAAATAAGTGTGTATGGGACTCGCGGGGTATACGGACAAATTACGATGTACTTATTCTGGCGACGGGAAGTAGGTCTGCCCTTCCAAAATATGTGCCGCAGCTGTCGGGTATTTTTACTATGAGGCGCCGTACGGATGCCGACCGGCTAAAAAGATACCTATCCCCGGAGTCGCACGTTGTTATTGTCGGAGGCGGTTTGTTGGGGTTGGAGATGGCTGCTTCTCTTCGGGAGGTGGGGGTTAAGATTACGATCGTGCAACGTGTGTCACGCTTTTTAAATCGGCAACTAGATTCGCTCGGAAGTCAGCTTCTGCATGAAGAGATGGTTGATCAAGGGTGTGATATTTTCTATAACGATGAAGTGCAGCTCTATTACGGACGGAATAAGTTAAATCGGATCGAGCTGAAAAGCGGCCGGCAAATTAAATGTGACGCAGTCATCCTTGCTATTGGGACGACGCCCAATATCGAGCTGGCGAAAGAAGCCGGGGTGCATTGTAGGCGGGGTGTGATCGTGGACCATTACATGAAGACCAGCGATCCGTTTATTTATGCAATCGGCGAAATTGCTGAGTTTGAGGGGACATTGTACGGTATTACGGCCGCGGCGGAGGAACAGGCTGCCGTTGTCGCGGGCTACCTTCATGGTGACGTAAGTAGCTATTACAAAGGAAGTCTGTTTATGAATATCATCAAAATACAGGGATTTGATCTTTGTAGTATAGGGTTGGTTGAGGCTCCTGACGAGACGTATGAAGAAATCGTGTTTATTGATAAGGCCAAACGGTTTTATAAGAAGTGTATCGTCTATCAGGATCGACTGGTTGGAGCTATACTGATTGGTGATAAGAATGAGTTCGTCGAATTTAAAGATCTAATCGCCAACAGAACGGAACTGAGCGAGAAAAGATTGCAGCTGCTCCGCAGCGGAGACATGAGAGAGCCTGTTATCGGACGGCTGGTGTGTAGCTGTAGCCAAGTGGGCGAAGGTAACCTGGAGAAAAAGATTAGGGAGGGTTGTACCGATATGCAGCGTCTATGCGAAACAACAGGGGCTGGAACGGGATGTGGGTCTTGCCGTCCTGAGGTGGGAGCAATAATGGAAAGATGCCTGATGTATGCGAAGGAGGCGCAGCCGTATGGATTGTAAAGCTGCTGGACAGATGACGTTTGTGAAGATCAACCTGTCCGGAGGCGCTGTTTCTGTGGGATATCTGGACGGTTTGTTGCAAGCGCTCGCCGACGCGGGCATCGTCCATGTTAGATTTGGGGCTCGACAGCAGCTATATTTTGATGTGTCGGAAGCGCAGCTGGAGGAGCTGGAATATGTTTTGCTTAACCAGGAGCTAACGTATGAAGTTGGACAAGATGCTTACCCTAATATTGTGAGTTCTTATGTAGCTGATGGTATTTTCACGGATGCTGCGTGGATAAGGGAGGGGGTGTATAAAGATATTTTAGATAGCTTTGATTTTGCGCCCCGATTGAAGGTGAATCTAATGGACTCGACGCAGTCGTTTACGCCCTACAGCACAGGGAATCTTAACTTCCTGACAGCAGAGATGGGCAATTATTGGTTTTTACATATTCGGTTTCCCGGTACCAACATCTTTTACCGGTGGTCAACGTTGGTATATTCTGATGATATAGCCGGGTTGTGTAAGTTTCTGGAAGCACCGTTGTTGCAGACCGTTGTTGATATACCACAAGCGGGGGAAGAGCTGGGAAGGCGAATGGAGCGATTGGCAGCCGATTCCGGGGAGTTCCATTTTCATTCGCTGTCCCAGCCTTTCATAGAGCAGCTTTTTAAATTGCCTTACTACGAAGGTTTCAATGCATACCAGGATCGCTTATGGCTTGGGGTGTATCGGCGGTCGGAAACGTTTACGGTTGCTTTTTTAAAAGATATCTGCACCATATGTATTCGCAATAGGGTCGGGCAGGTATATACAACGCCCTGGAAATCGATCATCATCAAGGACATTCTGCCCGGGGACAGATCGGAGTGGGACGCTATATTGGATAAACATCGTATCAACCTGCGGCATGCACTGAATGAATTGAATTGGCAAACAGAAGACTATAATCTGGACGGTATTATGCTGAAACATCAGTTAGTCGGAGAGCTGAACGCATTGGACGTCCGTACGTATAAGCTTTGTTTCGGGATAAAAATTCATGGGAAAACAGGCGTATGGGGATCGGTGATCTTACGCTACCTTAGCGGAGCCGGGGAGAGGAGCTGGTACCAGATTCAACGGACATCTGACTTTAATCCGAATTCGAAAGACCTTATCGTATACCGGGATCGTGTAAAAAGAGCAGATCTTTGTTCCGAACTAATCGGACTGTGCGATGAATTTTACATATTTCAGGAGCTATCGAGACCGCGGGCAAACGAAGATGTTGCACCGGTGGTGGTAGACGAAGAAGGAGAAGCTGTGGTTATCTATCAGTGCCAACGTTGCTTAACGCGGTATGACCCGTCGTGGGGCGATCTTACACAGGCCGTGCCGGCCGGTGTGCCGTTTGCTGATCTGCCAGCGGGTTATATCTGTAGTGTGTGTGGGGCAGCGAGGAATAGCTTTAGACTGTTGACCAGGTCCTGATGCTGTTTGATAGGTCTGTTATTAATCTGATTTAGAGAAGGGAGTACGGCGGGGATTGCCGGGGACGCTGCGTGAGTAATCGATCCTGAACAGCATCCGGGCGTACCGGTAGAGTGCACCTCTGTTGCAATGACGGAGTCTAGAAGGCTGTAATGATGTCGTCTTGCGAGGTTTAGAGGTTAAGAGAAACGGACAATCGGGATGGCGTTGTCATCTTAGACCAGGAAGGCGGACTAAAACAGCAACACATCTCAGTTTTACTGTCGTAAATCAGTGAGGTATTGATGGCGGATATTGTGCTAAACGGCTCTTCCCTGGTTATACGCAGGAGACGATGAAGAACTTTCATGACGGGAAAGACCAACAGCCACGAAAGTACTTCTATCCTGTGACACGCTCGAACGTAGCCAGGCTATATCGGAGGCGTTATCCTGCCGCTCCGCGTCGGCACTTTCTAGACCTGGAGCTGTAACTTCATTCCGAAACCGGGCGTCGACGGAGGGACGAGCTTTCCGTTCTCCAGTTTATATCCCGATAGGTCAACATCATCGGACGAACTCGTAACGCCTTCTATTGTAGCGGTGTTTCCTAACCCTGCCGAAAGATGGGCGGTATAGTGCGTCTTAAGCAACGATCCCCACGCGTGCGGAGACGCCTTTGCACCTAATTTCTGCAGCTCTGGTAAGAGTTTCCGCCAATTGGTAAAGCCGAGATCCTCGATATCTGTTAAGTGTACATCGAGGAGTTTCTGATTAATCAACTCGCGGAGAAGTTCCTGGTCGGGGTCGGCCTCTCCGTCGGCGAGCAACGTATTGACGCCCTCGCTGTTCAGCCAGGCTTTCAGTCGCTGGTAGTCGGCTACCGTTTCATGAAAAGGTTCTTCTATCCAGAACAGCTGAACGCCCGAAATGCCCTTCATATAGGCGATGAACTCGTCTACGGAGAAACCGTTGTTTCCATCTACCAGAATTTGGCAATCAGGGAATGCTTCCGCGACCTTTTTGGTAACTTCTATGTCCCGCTGAAGACCTTGGTGGAAGGGCATCCAGCGATTGCCCCGTCCTATTTTGAGCTTGAACTGGCGATAGCCGAGCTTGTAATCGTATGCACATTCTTCTAATATCTTGTCGATTCCTCCCGGGGCATGGGACGGTTCCAGATCGTCAAAATAAATCATTCCACTGTAACAGTCGAAAAGAAGAGGCTGCTCTTTTCCAAGCATGGCGTAGACCGGTTTGCCGACAATTATACCTGCGAGGTCGTGCAGCGCAGTGTCAAACGGCATAAGCGCAGCGTCTAGAATGCCAATGTCCGGACGGAAAACGTCTGTAATTTTTTTTCCTTTCAGGGTTTCTACGAGCTGTTCTGCAGTCCGTCGGGATCCGCGTAACGACCCCCAGCCGCGGGCACCTTGGTCGGTTTCAATAACGCATATATCCACCCTTGGTCCGAAACCATGTATGTCGAGTCTAGCATTTTTTCCTACCAGGCGGGGATACTGGAGACGTACCGAGGAGAACTTTATTTGCCGGATGGTGTGATCCGCTAAGTCTTTATGCTGGGATCCTTCTTGGAAGGGAATCAGCTCAGGGACAGCAAATAATTTTGGGCCGCTCAATAAGGTGGTGGCTACGCCGATGTTTACGGCTCTTAGGAATTTTCTTCTTTTCATATGTAAATAATTGTTATTCGTGTGCGTAGTAGGTTGGCAGTCATATCGGCATTAAGAGTTTCAAGGTATCGCTGATACATCATTAGCGGGTTTAAGTTCAGTTGTTTATAACGGCATCTGCAATTTAACAAAAAAAATAAAAAAGGCATTGATTTTGCCCCGGAGTGTAGGAACTTAAATCTTCAAATACCGTTATAAGCTACAGCGCAGTACCAACGGTGGCCAGTAAGGAAAAGCGATAACGGCACTTCGATGTTTTGTAAATAAAAAGTCAAAACGGTTGAAGTCTACGCACGGATTCCGTCTCCTGCTCGTTTTTACCAATTTTTTTTATAGTTTTAAGTATTTGCTAATTTAAATAAGAGAAATGTCACTAACAGATTTGTCGGGACGCGTAGCCCTGGGTATAGATGTGGGCGGTACTAATACAAAATTTGGAGTCGTTAATCATCGCGGAGAGGTACTTGAAAAAGGGCGGATAAAGACGGATGATTATGCCGAAGTGGAAGACTTTGTCGATGCGCTATATGAAAACATCCGGCCGTTGATTGAAAAATTTGGAACGAAAGCAAGTTTTGATGGGGTCGGAATCGGAATTCCTAACGGCAATTATTATACCGGGACTGTCGAACAAGCTCCGAATCTGCCTTGGAAAGGGATCATTCCTTTTGCTGATCTGATAACCGCGAAATTCGCACTGCCCTGCTCCATCACGAATGACGCGAATGCCGCTGCATTGGGGGAGATGCTTTTTGGCGCAGCCCGAGGAATGAAAGACTTCATTATGATTACGCTTGGAACGGGAGTGGGAAGCGGTATTGTAGCCAATGGTAGTTTAATATATGGGCACGATGGCTTTGCAGGAGAGCTAGGGCATACCATCGTCAAGCCGGGAGGGCGGAAACATTGGAGCACGGGGTCTGAAGGAAGTCTCGAAGCATATGCATCTGCTACTGGTATTGCCATTACAGCGAAAAAAATGCGGGCCGAGTTTCCCAGTTCTATGCTCAACCAGTATCCGGAAGACGCCATCAATTCGAAAACCGTGTACGAATGTGCGTCAAAAGGAGATCCTATAGCCATCGAGGTATTCCGTTATACGGGGCAAAAGCTCGGTGAAGCATTGGCCAATTTTGTGATGTTTTCTTCGCCCGAAGCCATTCTTCTCTTCGGGGGCGTTATTAAAGCAGGAGATTTCATCTTAAAACCAGCTAAACTGCATATGGAAAGGAATTTACTTCCGATTTTCCGGGACAAAGTTAAACTCGTCTTTAGTGAACTGGATGAGGCTGATGCGGCCATTCTTGGGGCAAGCGCGTTGGTTTGGGAACAGAAATCAAAATAGAAACCGGTAGTTTCGTAAGCGCCAACAGAAACAGGTGTAAGGTGAGGAAAGGGCGTTGCCGCTTCCAGCATGTGACTAACAGCCAGCCACCTTTGTTAGGGGCTGCTCAAGAGAGCGGTCCCTCGTTTTGTCCCTTCCGTCGGAAGACAAACGCGGGACAGTATGCGGGATCGGTACCAGAGGCTTTTATGATGCCGGTGACGAATCAAATAGTCGAGGGGTGCGCTTGCTTTTTGTGCATATCTAGGAAATGGATGGCGTAAGGGAGGAGAGACCCGACGTTCTCTCCAACGCGAGATCGCTTGTGTCCAGCCAGAGCGTATGCCGACTTGTTACCCAATCGGCATAAATCCTATTAAGGATAAGTTCCTCGTCTTCGATGAGGTACTCTATTTCCTCGTCAGGAACCCTTCCCGGGACAAAGATTGCGTCTTCCTCCTCCCAGCATATGTCTGATTTAACAATGTTTAGTCCGTGCTGGTCGAAAATGATTTTTGCTTCTTGGCCGGTAACTTGTTTAAGTCCTTCTAAAATACGCCAGAAATCGTTCATTTCATCCTTGCAACGTTCGGGAAAGACGGCCTTGAGATAGCGCTCGTACAATTCGCCATTACGTGTACGAAGTCCTTCGTTTCGGATAATCATACGTTCAGGATGGAAGCCCCAGTTAAATGCTGATGGATTCTTCCTAAACTCATAGTGGAAGTCGTATTTGTCGATTCTTAAATCTATGTCCATGACTGTGTACTAAAAAAATCTGCGCCGGCGGCGATCTCCTAAAAAATTCTTCACCAGTAGAACAGCGGACGATGCTTAATTGTTCTCGGAAAAATACAGGGTACCGAAAGTTATCGGTCCTTTGGGTTCCCGATTAGGCTGTTGCAATTGTCCCCTCGTTCCTTTTTAGTGTTAACACCGTGATTTCAGGCCAGACTCCAACCCGTCCATTAAGGCCATGGTACCCGAAGCCTCTATTCACGTAAAGGTATCGGCCGTCCTTGGTGTAAAGGCCCGCCCACTGTCGGTAAAAATATTGGATAGGGCTCCACTTGAATCCGAATAGCTCGATCCCGAACTGTAAACCATGTGTATGTCCGGCCAGTGTGAGATGTATATGCTGATTATGGTCGACAGTAACCTCGTCCCAGTGAGAGGGATCATGGGACAGTAGAATTTTAAAAGAATCATCAGCAACACCTTTCAGCGCCTTTTCCAAGTCGCCGTACTGGTGAAATCCGCCCTTTCCCCAGTTTTCGACCCCGATCAGGGCAATGCTTTGCCCTTGTTTGCGAAGGGTCACGGACTGATTTAATAATAGATTGAAGCCTAGTTCTGCATGTATTTCCTTAAGTCGCCGGAGGTTCTCGTGCTTTGCAAGACTGCTTGTCCAACGGATGTAATCTCCGTAGTCGTGGTTTCCTAACACGGCATATTTTCCATAGGGCGCTTTGAGCTTCGCAAAATCGCTTATCCAGGGATCCATTTCCGAAGCCATATTGTTAACAAGATCGCCGGTGAACAGAAGAAGATCGCTGTTTTGAGCGTTGGCTAGCTCTATTCCTTTTTTTACGCCTTTGCGGTCGCGCAGGCTCCCAGAATGTATATCAGATAACTGCGTAATGGTAAAACCATCGAAAGCTTCGGGTAAGTCAGGAAAGTACAATGTCTCCCTTCTGATCCGATAAAAGTGCTTTCCGCGTGTTAATCCGAACAAAAAAATCAGAAAGATAATTCCCGCGACGGCAACTGTCGCCTCGCTGATATAGATATTCCTCGGAGGGAAACCCCGGAATAGGCGGAATACGTCTTCGGCCAGCAATATGGGCGACGCGAATAATTTTGGAACGAATGCCAATAGCATACCTGTAATCAGCCATGACATCATGTTCTGTGCGCTGCGGCCAAGCCGGCGGGCCGATATGGCCAGGGTAATACCTGTTATCAGTAAAACATCTGGAAACCAATACAGTACGCGGATTAGAGAGATCTGTGTAAGCATGGCTATGGCCTGATAAAAATAAACATCGGCAACCAAAAAAAGTAAAAGTATGAAAAGTAGTCTATTTGCCATCGTCGCTTGGATTGTTATAATAGAGACGGTATAAAAGCAAAATTACTTTAAACAGCAGAGGAAAATAACAAATTGTCTATCTTGGTTAAGACGATGGTGGCAACATCATCATTGTTTTAAAACGGTTAAAACAATCGTGATGAGCAGGTGTTTTCCTTTAAAGAGACAATTATGAAAAACGTATGGATTTGTGGAATCTTTCTGTTTACCGTACTGTCGGCTCAGTCGCAAGGGCTGCAGCCAGTGGTCTATGCAGATGGCGATCAATCATTAGAAGGTTTAGTAACCGGGAATACCGGAAAAAAACGTCCGGGGGTATTAATTCTTCCGGCATGGAAAGGTATAGATCAGGAAGCAAAAAGCGCGGCCCTGGCTTTGGAGGAACAAGGGTACATAGCGTTCATAGCTGATATATACGGGAAGGGCAATACGCCGTCAGACAACAGCGAGGCCGCTAAAATCTCGGGATACTACAAGAAAGATTACGAAGCATATCAGCGGCGTATTGCCGTGGCATTGACCGAACTAAAGCGATTGGGGGCGTTGCCGGACAAGATTGCCGTCATCGGCTATTGTTTTGGCGGTACGGGTGCCCTAGAAGCCGCGCGTGGAAAACTGCCTGTTCAAGGTGTGGTTTCTATTCACGGCGGGTTGGGTAAGGCGGCCGACCGTCCAACGGATGCTATTACGGCAAAAGTACTCATTGAACATCCTGCTGAGGACAAAAGTGTAAGTGCCGAAGCGCTCAAATCGCAGCTTAAAGAGTTAGACGAGGGCGGCGCCGACTGGCAGCTTATAACCTATGCCCGCTGTGGCCACACATTCACGAATCCGGATTCTCCGGAATATAATGAGGTAATGGCGAGAAGAGCCTGGAAACACACGCTCCTTTTCTTGGAAGAAGTTCTCCACTAATTGGAGGTACGGAGATTTTAATTATTTTTTAATCTGTTTTTTACGGTTTTTTAACTGTAACTGGCTAAATTTGACTGTGTTAAATAGAGGTTATGGAAAGGCAGTTTTTAAATCAGCAGCAGACGGAGAATTATTCTTTTTCCTTTGGCGAGTTAAAGGTCGATGATTTTGATCGCCTTCGGAAACGTTCTTCCGAGCTGTTAAATAAGTTTCGTACTGCATGGAACGAGGCGGAATACCAGGAGTGGTGTGCCATACAACGGATTTTACATAAAATTCGTTAGCTGTATCTCTTTGGTTTCCCGGGATTGTCGAGACCCCTGGTTTTGATAAGTCACAATGGTTTCATGCCTATATTTTTGTTTGCCGGCTATTGATGTTCCTATGGTTCATTGACGGTACGGTACTATTAGTCCACTTTTCGTTGGGCCGCACGGTTGTCGCCCCCGATGTTCACGGCCGTCGCCAAGACCCGTATCGAGATGCCGAAGAACGCCTATATCTGAACCAATCTCCGAATTAATTATCCGCTCTTCCTACAACACGTATCAAAAACATTGCGGGCGTCCTATGGTTCCTGAGCTTTGCGGGGCGGGGGGGATGATGTAATTCTCTTTTTAAGTTTCTCTCATCCGGAGTGCATAAAAAAAAGGTTTTCAAACGGGGAGAATGAAAACCTTTAGCTAACCAATTATAAACCTAAATTATGATGACACAAATATAGTGTATTTTATACACTAAGTGCAAGTTTTTTTAAAAAATATTTTAAATGACAGTGAGGTTGCGGGTAGTGAACGTGAGCTGCAGACCGGGTAAAGGAAAGAGGGGGCGGAGGCCGGTAAGAGGCATAAAAAAAGGTTTTCAAACGGGGAGAATGAAAACCTTTAGCTAACCAATTATAAACCTAAATTATGATGATACAAATATAGTGTGTTTTATACACTAAGTGCAAATTTTTTTAAAAAATATTTTAAATGACAGTGAGGTTAAACCTAAATTATGATGATACAAATATAGTGTGTTTTATACACTAAGTGCAAATTTTTTTTTATTTTAATTTAACGCGGAGGATATAGACGTGACACGCAAGTCGACTGCAGCATATCTATTAGACACGTGCCTACTGGTGGAAGGTTCCCGGACGAGGTATTTTTTATGTTCAATATGCGCAAAAGTATTAACTTTCGCGATTATGTTTAATTTTTATTGATTAGTTTTGTACGTCAAATCAAGTATTTATAACCATTTCCGTGGCACTGATATTTAAAGAAGAGCGTCCGGTGGTCAGATTAAGGGCTTTTCGAGCTATTGACGATCCGGAGACTTGTGAACGTTTTATAAAGGGGCATGCTCATGTCCTGACTGCAATTGGGGTAGAAAAGGTGACATCATCGAAAAACGAGTGGATGTATAATCCTGCTGCCTTTGTTTTGATTGTAGAGTCTCTCGATGGCGAGAATGTATATGGAGGAGCGCGGATACATGTAGCAGGTGGAACGCAGCCGCTCCCTATTGAAGAGGCAACGGGAAAGATGGATGGGCGGATTTTTGATCTGGTTTGGCAATTTGCTCAGGAGGGCACCGGCGAAGGGTGTGGTCTTTGGAACTCGAGGGAAATAGCTGGCTACGGGATCGGAAGTATTTTTTTAACGCGGGCCGCCATAGCAATAGCTCCGCACATCGGTATAAAGTCGTTGTTTGCCCTTTGTGCGCCCTACACTGTCAATCTGACCAAAAGTGTCGGATACCGGCTGGAAACAAGTGTCGGCAATAACGGCACGTTTTATTATCCTAAACTGGATCTTCTGGCTACCACCATGATTCTTGACGATGTCAACGACCTCGGGCTAGCCTCGGAGGAAAACAGGGACGCCATTCTGGCATTGAGAAATCAGGGTGATATTGTTAGAATAGAGGAGCTCCGTTCGAAACAAATAGAGATCCATTACGAGCTTGAATTGAAGAATCTGAAGAATTGGGATCTGGAAGAGATTATTGCTAAAATGCCGCGGCGGACGGCGGACGACGCAGATATTGACGAGAACGATCTACAAATAATGTAACCAGAAAGATAGCATGAAGAACCAAATAGCCAAATTCCCCTACCAGCCTTATTTTTTTAGGATGTCGGACGAACAGGATACGCTTCGGCTGGACGAGCTTAAAAAGAGCGGAGAAATCGTATTCATATACGACGAGATAGAGAGACAGCTGAACGAACTAATACGATGCCGTTATCCTGCAGCGGCACCATCTGGGGGGGAGGTACAATACATGGAGGAAATTCTTGGTGGACGGGCTGCAGAAGACTATGGGGTGTGGGTGTACTATCCATGGCGTAAAACCTTGGTTCATATATTGGAAGAGAAGGAATTCGTGGAAGTACGGACAAACCGTAATCAGCTAAAAATTACAGGTGACGAGCGGGAGCTTTTATCTCAGAAAAAAATAGGCATAATAGGGCTGTCGGTGGGACAATCCATTGCCTTGACAATAGCCATGGAGCGCGTTTGCGGCGTTTTGAGATTGGCTGATTTTGATGAATTGGACCTCAGCAATATGAATCGCTTACGGACAGGCGTTTTTAACATCGCGGTTCCAAAAGTTGTCATTGCTGCAAGGGAAATCGCGGAGATAGACCCATACCTGAAGGTAGAAATTTTTCCCGAAGGGATCAATAGGAGCAACTATGATCGCTTTTTTAACGAGCAGGGGAGCTTGGACGTTCTGGTCGAAGTATGTGATAGCTTTGATGTTAAATTGGAGAGTAGATTTTATGCTAAAGATCTGAAAATACCGGTTGTGATGGACACGAACGACCGCGGGATGCTGGACATCGAACGATTTGATTTGGATCCTGGCCGGCCTGTTTTCCATGGGCTGGCCGACGATTTGACTCCTGCTAAGCTCTCCAATTTGTCGGCCGAAGAAAAAGGACGATATCTTATGAAAATAGTGGATGCTGAAAAACTATCATTAAAAATGAAGCGATCCGTTCCCGAAATCCGGCGTACGATTGTTTCTTGGCCTCAATTGGCTTCTGAGGTGGTTTTGGGAGGGGCAATGACGACAGCTGTCTGCCGCAGAATCTTGCTGGGCGAGCGCGTGCCGTCAGGCCGGTATTATATAGATTTGGACCAACTGATAAGTAGTGAGAATCTTTAAGTTTCTTTTTCGGTATTGTATGAGTATACAGATGAAACGCAGGTGGCTCTTCCTGTTCGCATTTTTGTTAGTGCCGTTTTCGCGTATGCAGGCAAGCGAGGTTTTTTCTTTTGTAGAAGGCCAGGATTCTAAATACATCGGAAAATTCGTTTCTATCTTCACTGATCCGACTGGGAAGCTTGGGCTTAAGGATGTTTCCGGCCAAAGGACGCTCTTTAAAAGCTGTAAGGAAGATGTTCCCAATCTGGGGCTTTCACAGGCCAACCGGTGGATCCGTTTCTCGGTTAAGAATCTGTCCGATCAGGAGCGGCTCGTTGTGAACCTGTCCCATCCCAACATCGATGAAGTAACTTTTTACCGGCGATATGAAGACGGATCTGTTGACAGTAGCCGCGTTCAGCTCGGAAAAAGATCGGAGGCAGTAGTTTATCCCCACCAATTCTATTTGTTCGAGATCGACATAAAAAAAAATCAGCAGGTCGAGTGCTACTTTAAGTTGTTTAGCAACACGCAGCTTTCAGTGCCAATCTCGATCTATAGCACTGAAGGAATTTTACAGCCGCTTCTGACGACAGATATATTTTCTGCGATTTATATCGGGTTAATGTTGGCCATGATCTTGTACAACATCTTTCTGTACTTCTCTACGCGGGAGCCGCATTATCACATTTACGTCAATTATGTTTTTTGGGTTGCGATCGCTCAAATGGCTGTTCTAGGGTTATTAAACCGTTTCTTGATTGTCGAGAATACGTGGGTGGCCAGCCGGCTCTTGACGTTTTCCGGCGCCATGTCAGGCATCGCAGCGATCTTTTTTGTGAAGTCATTTCTCCAGACGGCCAAGGATTCGCCGAGATTCAATATCTTGCTCAATATATTCTTAATGGGATACGCCGTAGCAATAGCGCTGTTAATCGGAGGCTTTATTGCGCCCGCCCACAAGATGGTAAACGTTGTTGCAGGAGGAGGATCGACGATTGTTCTTGTTTTGGCATTCGAATTATCGAGAAAGAAATTCCGTCAAACGCGGTACTTCCTGTTTGCCTGGTGCGTTTTTCTAATCGGTGTTTTGGTTTACGTACTTAAAGACTACAATGTGCTTCCCTATAACTTTTTTACGCTTAGGGCTGTACAGATCGGGGCCGTTTTTGAAGCTATTTTATTATCTTTCGCTTTAGGCGATAAAATTAATATCTACCGCAAGGAAAAAGACGAATCTCAGGCTAGGGAACTGGCCATTTCATTGGAACATGCCCGTCTTATACGCGAGCAGAACGTCGTTCTGGAACAAAAGGTTGAAGAACGGACACGGGCTTTAACAGAGACAAACGAGTCGCTGCAGGTCACGTTAACACACCTGAAGGAAGCGCAGTCTCAGCTCGTGCAGGCAGAGAAAATGGCGTCTTTAGGGCAGCTAACCGCAGGGGTAGCCCACGAAATCAACAACCCCATAAATTTTGTGACATCCAACGTAGGACCATTAAAACGGGACGTCAACATGCTTTGGGAGACACTGGAGGAGGTGGAAAGAATTGCACTTACGGAGGATTTGTCCTTATCAGCCAAGCGTTCAAAAATCCTTGCTTATAAGGAAGAAATGGACATCGATTACCTGAAAACGGAAATTGATTTTCTGTTGAAAGGCATGCATGACGGCGCATACCGCACAGCAGAAATCGTAAAAAGCTTGCGTATTTTCTCACGCGTAGATGAAGATGTATTCAAATACGCGGATATAAACGAAGGTTTGGAGTCTACGATGGTAATTATCGGAAGCTTAATACGGGACGGTATTGATGTAAAGACAAGACTGGGTGAACTGCCTCCGGTTGAGTGTCATAGCGGAAAGCTTAACCAGGTTTTTCTGAATATTTTAACGAATGCGGTCTATGCAATTAATAAGCGGTATCCGGAGAAGAAAGGCGGAGAACTCAGTATTGAAACAGGCGTAAACGAGGATGAGACGGTCTTCATTAAAATTAGCGACAATGGTATCGGTATTCCCGCTGAAATCCAGGATAAAATTTTTGAACCGTTTTTTACGACGAAGGGTGTGGGAGAAGGGACCGGACTTGGCATGTCTATCGCCTATAATACAATAGCACGGCATCACGGAAAGATAGAGATAGACTCCGAAGTGGGTAGTGGAACAACGTTTAAACTGGTTCTGCCGGTAAATCAACCTAAATAATAGACAGTTCTTAGATGTCCAAGAAATAATCTGTAACTTCGTCTGTTGGGTGGAATAATACTTTGATAAAAACTATGCAAAAAGGGTTGGAAATACTATACATTGATGACGAAGTAAACAACTTACTTGGTTTTAAGGCTAGTTTTCGACATCAGTATGTAGTGCACACGGCGGAAACAACTGCTGAGGCAAGAGAGAAGCTCCTTGCAAATCCGCACATACGCGTCATATTTTGCGATCAACGTATGCCCGGTGAGTTCGGCGTGGACTTTTTTGCGCGTATAAAAAGTGAATTTCCAAGGCCGATCCGTATTTTATTGACCGCTTACGCCGACATGGAGACCGTCGTGGAAGCGGTCAATAGAGGACATATATTCAGATTTGTCCGTAAACCCTGGCTGGAGGAGGAGATCATATCCTCTATCGAAGAAGCTGATAAGTTCTATATTGCTAATTCGATGTTGGACATTAGAAACGAGGAACTCCAGCGAGCCTACGACGAACTGGATAAATTTGCCTATAGTGTAAGCCATGACCTCCGTGATCCGCTTTCCGGTATACTTTCTGCTGTCAAGCTGGGGTTAGAGTTCGATCAGGTCGAACGTATCCACGAATTGCTATCACTGATGGATGACTCCCTGACCAGGTTGGACGCTTATATAGACAGCCTGCGCGATTACTACCTGTTGAGACGGGGAGAGCTTCTGTTGTCCGACATTGATTTCCATGCTTTATTCGAAGATATCGGACAGTTTTACAAGATGTATACACAGAACAACGACGTAGTCTTTGCTATCGATGTCGTTCAGCATACCACTTTTAAGAGTGACAAAGCGGTGTTGGAGCTGATCTTACATAATCTCTTATCGAATGCGTTTAAATATCAACGGCGGGATGCTGACAATAAATCGGTTAGCTTATCGGTTAATGTGATGAACGATAAAGCCACAATAGTTGTCAAAGACACGGGTATCGGCATCGCGTCAGAACACAAGAACGACATATTTAAGTTGTTTTTCAGAGGTAGCGACCAGGCGAAAGGGATGGGATTTGGTCTTTATAATGTACAGAGTGCGCTGCTAAAGCTACAGGGAAGTATTGAGGTGAAGTCGCAGCTCGGTGTAGGTACCACGTTTGAAGTCGTTATTCCTAATAAAGGCGAGATCGATCTGCTTTAAGAGAGTAGTTTTTGACGCAATAAAAACTCTAACTGTTCATTTGAAACCTCAAGTTTGGAATTCTGCTCAACTATTTTTTTTCGTTCAGCATAAACTTCGTACGCCCGTTGTATTGTTTTATCAAGCTCCTCTTCGCTCCAAGGTTTGTTGAGGTAGTGAAAAATCTTGCCTTTATTTACGGCATCTATTACGGCAGCCATGTCGGTGTATCCGGTAAGCAGGATGCGCATAGGTTCGGGGTTAATTTTAATCACCTCTTCTAGAAACTCCACTCCGGTCATGTCGGGCATCCGCTGGTCCGTGATGATGATATCGATAGGCTTCTTCTTGACGATATCTATTGCAGTCGGGCCATTTATAGCTGTGTAAACCTTATATTTCAAACGGAATGTTGCTTTAAAGGATATTAAGTTGTTTTCTTCATCGTCAACATATAGAATGGCGATTTTGTCTTTTTTATTTTCCATGCTTGGTCCGTTTTAAGTGTGACAACTACAAAAATACAAATATACCGAGTGAATCAAAAGAAGCTTCTTTCTAAAAAAGCGCGGCGGCCCTGGGATACACGTCGTCGGTCATTATTTGACAATTGGATTATTAGTTCGTGGGCGCTCCGGTTGCGGTCCGTTCCTGTGCAGATTACCGCTTGGCGGTGTAACCTATGACTATTTTTCTAACTTTGTGGCGGTTTAGTTCAAAGTGATGAGTAATAGCGACATAAAGCGACTTTCGAGATTAATTGCGATTTTAACCAGACTGCAGACGCAGCGGCTTTTGACCGCCAAAAGTCTTGCCGAAAAGTTTAACGTCAGCATCAGAACAATTTATAGAGATATCAGAGCGCTCGAGCAGGCCGGTGTTCCCGTAATAACCGAAGAGGGAAAAGGCTATGCGCTGATGGAAGGATACCGGATTCCGCCGGTTATGTTTACCGAAGCCCAGGCTAATGCGCTGATCATGGCCGAGCAGCTGGTTCTTAAAAATAAGGATGCCTCTTTTGTTAAAGACTATACCGAGGCTATTGAAAAAATTAAGGCCGTACTAAAATACAACGTGAAAGACAAGGTTAATCTGCTGTCCGAAAGAACACGCTTTGACCGTAATATCAACCGTGAGCGGACAAGCAGCAACCTCTCCGAACTGCAGTTTGCCTTGACAAATTTTTACCTGACAAAGGTGGAGTATACCAATGAATCCAATGAATCCACCGTCCGATTGGTGGAGCCTTTTGCACTGCTGAGTACGGACAACTGGTTATTGATTGCTTACTGTCATTTGCGTAAAGAATTTCGTTTTTTCCGGCTCGACCGGATAAAGAAGCTGGAGGTACTCGCCGAAAAATTCGATCCCCATAAAATGACGCTACAGGAATATTTTGATCGCTACCATTAGCTTTTTTTTACCCCTGACATAGGGCTGTCCTAGCTGCATTTTAGTTTTGTTCCATCAATAAAACGGATACTAAAATGGAGAAGAAAACTTTCGACCCCTGGGAATGGGGGCAAAACACAAATTCAGTACAGGCTGTTGAAGTAAAAAATATTACGGGGACACTCTATTGTTCGGGTCAGGTCGCTATAGATGCCAATGGAATGCCGAGTAATGAAGACATGCGGTCGCAACTTATTCTGGCTATACAAAATCTGGAACAGTTGATAAACGAAGCGGGCTACGATTGTAAGAACATTGTCCGGCTGAATGTCTACACAACATCAACAGAAACATTTTTTGCCACGTGTATGGATGTTTATGTTCCTTTCATTCAAAAGTATGGTATTAAACAGGCAACAACGTTGCTCGGTGTTAAGGAACTTTTTGCTACATTGACCGTCGAATTGGAAGCCACGGTTGTTAAATAAGCATGAACGAAATAGACATATTTTATCCGACGAGTCAGGCAGCGTGGCGACAGTGGCTGGTTAAATATCACTTGTCAAAGAGCGCTGTCTGGCTTGTTTTCTATAGAAAGTCATCTAACAAACCTTCTCTAACATGGAGCGAGGCGGTCGATGTTGCGCTCTGTTTTGGCTGGATAGATAGTAAGAAGGTTAAGATAGACAACGAAGCGTCCCGGCAGCTTTTTAGCAGACGGAAGCCTCAGAGTACATGGTCAAAGATCAACAAAGAAAAAGTTCAGCGGCTCATCGCTGAAGGACAGATGGAAGCAGCTGGATATGAGAGCATCGAAATTGCCCGGCAAAATGGCTCATGGACCCTATTGGATGAGGTAGAGGAACTGAAGATCCCTGACGATCTGGAAATAGCGTTTGCGCGATACGAAGGTGCGAAGGACTACTTTCTAGGTTTAAGCAAGACAGCTAAAAAGAGAGTGTTACAATGGGTTGTCTTAGCTAGGCGCCCCGAAACCCGACAGAAGAGGATCACCGAAATCGCCGAACTTGCCGCGGATAATAAACTGCCGCGCGCAGTCGACGATCGCCTGAACGTCTGAACAGGACAGAGCGTGCTTTTGCCCGGAGCGGAATCGGAGGGCTTAAGACCCCTGGCTAAAGTGCCTGTGGGTGGATTGCACAGCGGCTTAGCACGCATCAGAGCCTGCTACATGTTGGAGCGAGATAACTTCTTCGGCAGGCGCTGGCCTTTACGCGCGTTTTCTAACAACCGAACAAGCAACTAACATTCTTGGTTTGCATGCTGATTAATATATTCCGATGGACTTAGTCCATACATCTTTTTGAAAAGCGTAGAAAAGTGCGTTTGGTTGGTGAACCCTAGCGCGTAAGCTACCTGTGATATGTTTGTTTGCTTATCCAAGAGCAGCTTTTCCGCTTGCTTAAGGCGTATATTCCGGATAAATTCGCTGGTCGAGACACCCGTCAGGGCCTTCACCTTTCGATGCAGTTGGACCCGGCTTAAACCGACTTCGTCGGCCAGCAGTTGTACGTTCAGACTTGGATTCTCAAGATATTTGTTGACGACGTTGACGATGCGTTCCATCAGTACTTCATCACTTGATTTAAACGTAATCGTTTTTACTTTTCCTTCCTGCTGCTGCGCACCCGAATACTTGCCTTTGACCGTCATCCGATTCTTTATGAGATTGTCTGCCATGGCTAATAATTCTTCGATAAGAAAGGGTTTAGTAAGGTAAGCGTCGGCGCCCAATCCGATACCTTGCATCCTGTCTTCATGGTTTATCTTAGCAGTGAGCAAGATGACAGGAATGTGGTTGGTGCTGCTGTTACTTTTTATCTTTTTTACGAGGTCAAAGCCGTCCATGTCGGGCATCGATACGTCAGAAATAATTAGGTCAGGGAGCTGCGATAATGCAAGTTGAAAGGCGTCGGTTCCATTTTCTGCCGACAGAATCCTGTAAAGCCCCTGTAGCTCCTGACTCACATAGTTTAAAATATCTTTTTCGTCGTCGACGACTAACACTTTAAAATTCGACTTCCGTGACAGGGGCCGTACTGCCGGCATTTGCAGTACCGGCGGCGCTTCGGCGGGCTCTTCAGACGGCATCGGTTTGTCGTTGCTATACTGTAGCAGGCTTGCTTTCGGCAAATGAGCTGTGCCCATTGGAATCTGGACGCAGAAGCGGCTTCCTTTTACTTCTGTCCGGTTTTCGACAAAAACTTTTCCCCCGTGTTTTTTTACGAGAGCCTGAGTCAGATGCAAGCCTATTCCGGATCCTTGTTGCCTGCTACTGGTCTGATTCGCCCCTTGATAGAAGCGTTTGAAGATATTAACGTTTTCGCCATCCGGGATGCCGGGGCCCGTGTCGGTTACTGTTATTTCTGCGTAATGCTGTTGCTTGGTCGCTTGCCCATTGACAGACGACGAAACATGGATGCCTATGCTTCCGCCGTCCGGTGTATATTTGAAAGCGTTGGACAGCAAATTGTTGATGATCTTATCGAGACTGTTGACGTCCGCCCAAACGTTGACGTGCGCTGCATCTGGACTTAACTGAAACTGTATATTTCTCTCACGGGCTTGCTCTTCGAATGCCTGTGCACATTGTTTCGCAAAGTCGGTCAGGTTTATCTCTGTAAACGTCATGTGGAGCTGTCCGCTTTCCAACTTCCGGATGTCTAATAACTGATTTACAAGATGCAGAATGCGACGGGCATTCCGTTGCATATTCAGTAATGTTTCCTTCGTGTGGATATCAGATGTGTTTCGAATCAGCTTGTCGATCGGGCTGAGTACCAAAGTAAGGGGGGATCTGATTTCGTGCGAAATATCGGTAAACAGCTGGAGTTTATACGCATGCAACTTCTCCAAACGGCGTTCACGAAGGTAGTTGGCTATCAACGTAAGAAGTCCTATAAATATGGCGAGATAAACAATATACGCAAAGGTGCTACGGTACCAGGGCGGGGTGATATGCAACGTAACCCATCTGCTTTCGGAATAGGCACCAAATTTACAAGCCCTGATTTCCAACTCGTGCGTTCCGGGCGAGAGGTTGTTGTATGTGATGAGGTTTACGCCTGGCAACGTTGTATTCCACGTTTTATTAAAGCCTTTCATTCGGTATTCGTAATGAATGTTTTCGGGACTGTTGAAGTCCATGGTCGATAGTTCCAAAGTAAAGCTATCGTCTTGGCTGGCAAAGTAAAAATCAGTTGCCGTCGCAAGGCTTTGGTCGTAGATAGACCTTCGCCCCGACAGCGCCCCCGGTTTGACAGATTGGTTTCGGACATATAGATTGGTAATAAATACCGGACGCGTATATTCCGATGTTTGGATCTGTTTTGGAAGGAACGACGTTATTCCCTGCTTTCCGCCGTAATAGATTCTACCGGTTGCATCTTGGTAGTAAACGGATCGATTGTAAGACCGGTCGACCAGGCCGTCGCCTGTATAGTAGGTGATGATTTTTCCTGTGGTGGGGTTAATGTAGTTGATGCCGTTGAACGTGCTGCACCATATGTTACCGAGTTGGTCTTTGCCCAGTCCCGAGATGACGTTGCTTGAAAGGCCGTTGTTTGTCGTGTAACTGAAAAGTTCCTGTGTCTCCCTGCTAATCTCGTGAAGGCCATTGTATGTTCCAGCCCATATATTTCGGTCCGCATCTTCCAGCAATGAAAGAACGATCTGCTCGGATAGTCCGCGGTTTGCCCATTCGTTTGTAAAAATGTTCTTTTGAGGATCGTAGCAGCTTACCCCTTTGTGATGACCTAACCAAATTAGTCCACTCTGATCGCAAAGGATGGCATTGATCCAGTCGTTTCCCAATGCTCCGCCGTCGGCTGTACTGTTGTTCATACTGAACTGTCTGCATCTCCCTGTGTGTGGGTCGTATTCGACAAAGCCGCGGCCGAACGTAGATATATAATATCTGCCGTTTTTCCCGAGAGTCATAGTCATGTTCTCCTTTTCCGCCAATAAATCCAGGTATGTAGCTTTTCCGCTTCCGCGGAGTATTTTGCCAAGTCCCCGATCGAAAGACAAGAACAATATGTCTCCGTTGGTATCTTCCAGCAGTTGGGTTATATTTTGGAGGTCGGTGTACCTTCTGAGAACGCGGCCCGCGCCATCTGCCTGGAATACACCAGCTCCTTTTACGCTATACCAGACAAAGCCATCCCGATCTTTCATGATCGCATTTATTTTTTTTCGATCAGACTCTTCGATGTCCAAAATGCGCCAAAATTCGAACTGTTTGCCCGCCGCAGGAATAAAGACGAGCCCGCGCTGGTACCAACCAAGCCAAAAGTTATTTTCCCTATCCTGAAAAAATGTACGTATACCCGCTTTGCTGTAGTTTTTATCCAGACTTGAAAGTTCGGTCTGCCGGATACGTAAAGGAGATGCTGACAGATCCATCCGCCAAACGCCTTCTCCTTCTGTCATAAAATAGATCTGTCCATCTTGTGCGATGCGCATTTCATTGATAATAGGATGTCGTCCTTCTTCGAAAGGTACTGAAACAGCTTTTTTGAGCGATTTGTCTATGAGGGCCACATGTGAATTGTACGCTAATATCACTCCACCGTCTCCGGTATTGACCATGTTGTATTTTCCACCCTTGGGAAACGGAATATCGCTTTTAGGCAGCTCGTGTTTCCTACTGAGGTTGGACGCAATACAGGTCACGCCTGCCCGATCTATCGCTATCCAGATACGACGTTGGCTGTCCTCGATCAGCCGCCGGCCATACATGCCTCCGGCCAGCTCGTTGATTCCCGTTAAGGCATTTGCTGTTTCATTAATAACATCGATAGCGAAAACTCCCCAGCCTGAGGTGGCAACCCACAGCGATCCGTCGTGACGTGTCAATATATCGGTGATATGCGGGGCTATCTGATCGGGGAACCGGATTCGTTGAAACTGATCCTTGTCTTCGTTATAATACTGTAGTCCGTTTGAGCAACCGACCCACAGACGGTCGTCGCGGTCGCGGTGTAGGATGGTAACATGGTTGCTGGAAACGGAAGTGCTATCCTGTATGTCATGGAGATATTGTACAAAGCGTATACCATCAAATTTATTGAGGCCGTATTCCGTCGCTATCCAGATGTAGCCATGCTTGTCCTGAGAAACGCTGGTAATAAGATTCGAAGAAAGTTCTCCGAATCCATAGTCTCTATGGTCGTAGATACGTGTTGCTTGTGCCGTTGCTTGAATTATCGGTAAACTAAGTAGCAGCAACAATACGAAAATTGCCCTCAACATAATTTTTTTATTGGTTACTTCCCGAAAGATACATAATCCATTATTTATTTCCTGATGGAAAAGTTTTTTTTATCGTTGAAATGTACATCGGTTGTACGAGATGAAACATGTGGAAACGAAAATGAAACAAACAGTATCCGCTGCGCAACAAAAGCAAAGTAGAATGTAACAAATGGCGGGGCCCGACATGTCGAATAGCGCTATCTTTACTTCTGTAAAATTTGAAGATAGCGGCGTAGCTGGATACTCCTTATTTTACTGGCCAATTTTAAACACGATGTATAAGCCTTTGATGTATATTAAACATATATCTTTTTTCTTTTGCTTTTTCTTTTGCGGAAAGCTCACCCATGCACAACTGTTGTCGGCAGCGGAGTTTGTTTTTCGCGAGGCAGAGCAGAACTATGTACCGCTTATTGAAGATGGTAATCCTATACCTTTACAAGTAGATAGCAATGACCACAAAGGCGTTTTACGGGCTGTCGAAAGCTTGCAAAGGGACTTCGAGCGGGTTGCCGGAAGGCGTGCCGAAAGCGGAACGGGTACTACGGGGGGTATATGGATTGGCACGGTTGGACAATCAGCATTAATAGATGGTTTATTGGGCAAAGGTCTGATCGATGGCGGAGCACTAGAAGGGAAGCGTGAGAAATTTATCATCACGGTGGTGGACGATACGCGGGTAGCGGAGACCCCCGTGCTAATCATCGCAGGTAGCGATAAACGAGGCACTATCTACGGTATCTATGAATTATCTAAACAAATGGGCGTCTCGCCGTGGCACTACTGGGCCGATGTACCTGTAGAACGCGCCACTGATCTCTATCTAAAGCCAGGCAGTTACACGGAAGGTGAGCCTGCTGTTCACTACCGCGGAATTTTTTTAAACGACGAATACCCCGCATTGACCCGATGGACCAATTATACATTTGGCGGATACAATAGCCGGTTCTATGAAAAAGTGTTTGAGTTGCTGCTCCGTTTAAAAGGCAACTTTTTGTGGCCCGCCATGTGGGGTAACGCATTTTATGACGACGATTCAAAAAACGGTGCTTTGGCGAATGAAATGGGAATCGTGATGGGAACTTCCCACCATGAACCTATGGCAAGAGCGCAGGACGAGTGGAAGCGGTATGGCAATGGCGGTGCGTGGGACTATAGTAAGAACAAGCAGGGGTTATGGGATTTTTGGCGAGGCGGTATTGAACGTGTCAGCGATTTGGAAACGGTAGTAACCATCGCTATGCGCGGGGATGGTGATGAACCCATGAGTGATGAACAAAATATAAGTCTCCTGGAGGACATTGTTAAAGATCAACGGCAGATCATAAAAGACGTTACAGGCAAAGATCCCGAGCATACGCCCCAAGTCTGGGCGCTGTATAAAGAGGTGCAGGACTACTACGACGATGGTATGCGTGTGCCGGATGATGTAACTTTGCTTTTCTGTGACGACAATTGGGGCAATGTACGCAAGCTGCCCGACCCCCAAAGCCAAACCCGCAAAGGGGGATATGGCATGTACTATCACTTCGACTATGTCGGAGCTCCCCGCAACACAAAGTGGTTAAACGTCACCCAGATATCCCGTGTCTGGGAGCAGATGAATTTGACTTATGAACACGGCGTAGACAGGATATGGATTGTAAATGTCGGCGATCTAAAGCCGATGGAGTACCCGATTTCGTTTTTCCTGGATATGGCTTGGGACCCGAAGCGTTTTAGACCCGCAAACTTAATCACACACACCGAGCGATGGTGCGCACAACAGTTTGGAGAGCAATATGCAAAGGAAGCGGCACGGTTGATCGATATGTACACAAAGTTTAATCATCGCGTAACGCCGGAGCTGCTGAATCATAAAACCTATAGTCTGGAAAACTACAATGAATTCGATCGTGTTGTGCAGGAATATCGTACGCTGCTTTTAGACGCCATGCGTTTGTACAATCAGTTGCCCCTCCGTTACAAGGATGCTTTCGACCAACTGGTACTGTTTCCCATCAACGGCATGTCCAACTTGTATGATATGTATTATGCCAAGGCGAAAAACGATTTTTTTGCGGCGAAAAACGATATACAGGCCAACTATTGGGCTGATAAAGTGAAAGAAGCATTCGCCCGCGACTCGCTGTTGACTGTCCATTTCCATACCCTGGCGGACGGAAAATGGAAGCATATGATGGATCAGGTCCGTATTGGCTATACGAGCTGGAACGAACCGCCTTTTAGCATCATGCCCAAAGTAACGTATATAGACCCGGTTTCCGTAAAAGCGGTTTCGAATGTTTTCGTTGAGCAGGATCGCCACATAGCGATTGAGGCTCCAAATTTTCATTCGGCAAGTGGCTCTTCCCACGTGCAGTGGGCCGAAATCCCAAACTTGGGAAAAACAGAATCTGCAGTGACGACTGTGCCGGTGACTGCACCATTGGACGAGAACGTATATTTAATATATAAGGTCGACGTCAAATCGGCCGGAAAAGCAAAGCTAACTGTATTGACATCGCCTACCTTAAACTATAACGCAAATAAGGGGCTGCGTTATGCGGTTTCCATCAACAATGGCGAAGAGCAGGTGGTAAATATTAATGGACATTACAAGGGAGAGCTTGGTCAGTGGCAGGCACGGCGCATTATTGAGAACATCACCGAACATCATTTCGATGGGCCGGGCGAATATACTATCCGCGTCCGGCCTCTCGAACATGGTATTGTCATTCAAAAGTTGGTATTGGACTTTGGTGGTGTCAAACCGTCTTACCTGGGACCGCCGCAAAGCAAACGACGTTAAAGCAAAAATATAACATTTAAATATTTAAACTAGCGACTAACAACATGAAGGTACAAACACGTCTGGCAGACGAGTCGAAAGGCTTTTATAAGCTCTCATTACTACAACGAATTGGATTTGGGTCTGGCGACCTCGCGCAGAACCTGATTTATCAGACGGTTTCCATGTATCTTCTGATTTTCTATACGAATGTCTTCGGCATCTCCGCTGCTGCCGCCGGCGTCATGTTTCTTGTAGTCAGGATTGTGGATGTCGTGTGGGATCCTATCGTCGGCGCCTTTGTGGACAAAAGTAATCCCAAAATGGGAAAATATCGATCGTATCTCGTTCTCGGAGGCATACCGCTTACAGGTTTCGCGATCCTCTGTTTTTGGAACGGCTTCTCAGGGTCGTTGGTATACGCGTACGTTACCTATGTTGGACTGTCGATGCTTTACACGCTGATCAATGTGCCATATGGAGCCTTAAACGCATCATTGACCCGTGATACCGATGAAATTACAAAGCTGACGTCCGCACGTATGTTTATGGCTAATCTGGGCGGTTTGGCTGTGGGATACGGTGTGCCGATTGTGGTACAATACCTTTCGCCCGACGGGAAGATCAACTCCCGTGAATCCGGCGACGCTTGGTTTATTACGATGACTATTTATGCTATTGTAGGACTGTGTCTGCTTGTGTTCTGTTACAAACACACCAAAGAGCGGGTCGTCATGGATGAAAAAGACACAGAGAAAGTTAAGGTATCAGATTTATGGGTAGAGTTTAAACATAATGGCCCCTTACGCGTGCTGGCGTTCTTCTTTATTACGGCATTCGCCATGATGGCTATCGGAAATTCGGCCGGCTCCTATTACATGATCTACAATGTGCAAGCACCGGAGATATTGCCTTACTTCATGGCGCTGGGGTCCATCCCGGCATTCATTTTTATGCCCTTGGTGCCAGCAATAAAGAGGGCAATCGGTAAAAAGCAGATGTTTTATGTATTCCTGACAATAGCCATCGGCGGAATGATCATGCTCTATGTGATTTCCGTTGTTCCGACGCTGAAAACGCAGGTGTGGCTCGTGCTTGTGGCGCAATTTGTTAAGTCGACCGGCGTAATCGTGGCTACGGGCTACATGTGGGCACTCGTGCCAGAGGTCATATCGTACGGTGAGTACGCTACAGGCAAACGTATCTCAGGAATAGTGAACGCTTTGACCGGTATTTTTTATAAAGCAGGAATGGCCCTGGGGGGCGTTGTTCCGGGCTTGGTCCTGGCTTATGTGGGCTTTGACAAGGACAACGCGATCGCTCAATCCGCATTTGCAGAGCAGGGTATCCTTTGGCTTGTCGCCGTTATACCGGCAGCACTGCTTCTGGTAGGCATGTTTATTATTTCCCGGTATAAGCTGGAAGATGATGTTATCGATAGAATCAATCATGAAATAGAAAATAGACATAAAATTTGAAAACAAAAACGTTAACCATGAACGCAGTAAAAACGATTGTCCTGTTTGGGGCGGTGGCTTTGGGAGTCGCCTGTTCGTCTACATTATCAGGTACGAAAGAAGAGCCTCGCGCCACTTCTTTAAAAGAAGCTTATGCAGATAAATTTTATATGGGCGCCGCGCTGAACCTCAATCAAATCTGGGAAAAGGACGAGGCCGCGGTTGCAGTAGTGCTTCAGCAATTCAATTCTATTGTAGCGGAAAATTGCATGAAAAGTATGCATGTGCAGCCTGAAGAAGGACGATTCTATTTTAGGGATGCGGACAAGTTCGTGGAATTTGGAGAGAGAAACAACATGCACATCGTGGGACATACGCTCGTATGGCACTCCCAGGCTCCCAACTGGTTTTTCGTAGACGCCTCAGGAAAGGACGTATCCCGGGAAGTGCTGATCGAAAGAATGCGGAATCACATCCATACCGTTGTGTCCCGTTATAAAGGACGTGTGCACGGCTGGGACGTTGTCAACGAAGCTATTTTAGACAACGGAGACTACAGGAATAGTAAGTTCTATCAGATTATTGGCGAAGACTTCATTCCATTGGCATTTAAATTTGCTCAGGAGGCAGACCCTGATGCGGAGCTATACTACAACGACTATTCTACGGCGGTGCCCACAAAAAGGGCGGGGATAGTGCGGATGGTTAAGAAATTGCAGGAAGCGGGCGTAAAAATCGACGGCATAGGCATGCAGGAACATCATGGGCTGTATCACCCTGATGTAGCAGAAGTGGAGAAAACAATTGTTGAGTTCGCCGCGCTTGGCACGAAAGTGATGGTAACAGAGATGGATATTTCGGTTTTACCACATGGAAGAGCCAACGTAGGCGCAGAAATAAGTGATACGACAGCCTACGACGAGAAATTGAATCCTTATACAGAGGGACTTCCGGCAAAAAAAATGGAAGAATTGGGTAATCGTTATAAAGCATTTTTCGAACTTTACCTAAAACATCAGGATAAAATCAGTCGGGTAACGCTGTGGGGCGTCGGCGATGGCGATTCCTGGAAGAATGACTGGCCAATACAGGGGCGGACCGATTATCCCCTGCTGTTTGATCGCGAATACCAGCCCAAACCGTTTCTTCAAGACCTTATTGATTTAGCAAGTAACTCTCAAAAAAAGTAATACAATGAAGACTTCCAGATATTTGTTTCCTCATGATTATATGGCCGATCCATCCGCTCATGTGTTTGAAAATAAAATCTATATATACCCTTCCCATGACCGGGAGAGTGGTATACCCGAAAACGATAACGGAGATCATTTTGATATGCAGGACTATCATGTTTTTTCCATGGATAATGAAGATGCGGAAGTCGTTGACCATGGTGTCGCCCTGACCATCAAAGATATTCCGTGGGCCGGCAGGCAGCTGTGGGACACCGATGTGGCCTATAAAGACGGAAAGTACTATATGTATTTTCCACTGAAAGATCAAAACGATATTTTTCGTTTGGGTGTGGCCGTCAGCGACAGACCTACGGGGCCGTTCCTGCCCCAGCCGCATCCTATGAAAGGGAGCTATAGCATAGATCCCTGTGCATTCGAAGACAATGGCGAATATTACCTTTATTTCGGGGGTATATGGGGCGGGCAATTGCAGTTTTACCGTAACAATAAATTGCAGCCACCTTGCGACTTGCCTCATTTTCATGAGCCGGCGCTATGTCCGAAGATCGCGAAGCTGCAAGATAATATGCTTGAGTTTGCCGAGGAACCAAAGGATGTGCTCCTGCTCGATGCAGATGGCCAACCGCTGAAGCAAGGCGACACCGAGCGTCGCTTTTTTGAAGCATCGTGGGTGCACAAGTACAATGGGAAATACTATTTTTCCTATTCAACCGGCGATACTCATTTGTTATGTTACGCGGTCGGAGACAACCCATATGGGCCTTTTACCTATCAAGGCATTATTCTTACGCCGGTAGTCGGTTGGACAACGCATCACAGCATTCTGGAGTTTAAAGGAAAATGGTTTCTATTTTATCATGACTCAGTACCCTCTGGCGGAAAAACCTGGCTGCGAAGCATGAAAATGATCGAACTCGAATACGATGAGCAAGGATTAATCAAAACGATAGACGGACGGAAGGACTGAACAATATCTCTACATCGATGATACGACACCTTTTTTTACTGATTTCACTTTTTTCCGGTCTGCTATACGCAGAAGATGGCAGCCGACTATGGTTGCGGTACACTGCCGTAGACGACCATACGGCGCGGCAGCGTACAATTAACCTGCAACATAGTGATGCAATAACGCAGCTGGCAAAAAAAGAACTCGACAGCTATTGGAGAGGGCCGTCCGTCTCGATGCATGTGGATAGGAAAGCCGCGCATCTGAAGGAAGGGTACCAGATCAAAGCGGAAAAGGGACGTATCGAAATATGTGCGGCAGCACCAGTAGGACTGCTATATGGAGCTTACCATTTGTTGAGACTCCAGCACACCGGTGCAGATGTCCATAGCCTGAACGTCGAAGAAATTCCTAGTTATGATATCCGGATGTTGAACCACTGGGATAACCTCGACCGGACAGTGGAAAGGGGATATGCAGGTTATTCCTTATGGCGTTGGAATGAGTTGCCGGGCAAGCTGTCTCCAAGATACGAACAGTATGCCCGTGCGAATGCTTCTATCGGAATTAATGCCACTGTATTGAATAATGTCAACGCATCGCCGGAAATTTTAACGCTGGATTACATCCTGAAGGTTAAGGCATTGGCGGATATCTTTCGTAAATATGGGATCAGGGTGTATTTATCAGCGAATTTTTCGTCACCAAAGGTCCTCGGCGGATTGGTCGACGCAGATCCGATGCGGAAAGAAGTAAAAGATTGGTGGAAAAATAAGGTAAACGAGATCTATCGACATATCCCGGACTTTGGAGGTTTCTTGGTCAAGGCGAATTCAGAAGGACAACCGGGACCGCAGGACTACGGACGTACTCATGCCGACGGGGCCAACATGTTAGCCGACGCGCTAAGGCCACACGGAGGGACGGTGATGTGGCGGGCGTTCGTCTATAACCCCACGCAGGAGGACCGGGCCAAGCAGGCATTCCAGGAGTTCGTTCCGTTAGACGGCGACTTTCGCGATAACGTGATCATTCAGATAAAAAATGGCCCCATTGATTTTCAGCCGAGGGAACCTTTTACGCCCCTTTTTGGCGCAATGAGACGAACCCCACAAATGGTGGAGTTCCAGATTACGCAGGAGTATTTAGGCTTCTCTAACCATTTAGTCTACCTGGCGCCACTATTCAAGGAGACGTTGGATGCGGATACGTATTGCAGTGGAGCGGGAAGCACGGTCGCTCGAGTGACGGACGGCAGTATCTGGAGACAAAAGAAAACCGCAATTGCCGCGGTCGCTAATATCGGAGAAGACCGAAACTGGACAGGACATGATTTTGCCCAGGCAAACTGGTACGCCTACGGCCGCTTAGCGTGGAACCATCAATTGTCTGCAAGCGCTATTGCAGAAGAGTGGATTATGCAAACCTTTACCGATTCTTCCGGTTTTGTAAAACCTGTCAGGCAGATGATGATGGATTCCCGTGAAGCCGCGGTAAACTATATGATGCCGCTTGGCTTACATCATATTTTCGCGTTCAATCACCATTACGGACCGGAACCGTGGGGCGACATTCAAGGAGGAAGACCCGACTGGATGCCATGGTATTATCATAACGCGGACACGGCTGGAATTGGGTTCGATCGCACCACAAATGGGAGCAACGCGGTATCGCAGTACAATGAGCCGCTGCGAAGCGTCTTTAACGATAGGCAAACGTGCCCGGAAAACCTGCTGTTGTGGTTTCACCACGTGCCTTGGGATCATCAGATGAAGAACGGCCGTACGCTATGGGCGGAGCTGTGTAATCGCTATGACCTTGGTGTTCAGACGGTGCGTGAATTCCAAAAGGTATGGGACAGACTGGAGCCCTTCGTTGATAAGTCGCGTTTTGAACATGTGCAATCGAAGTTGAAGATTCAAACAAAGGATGCTGTATGGTGGAGAGATGCATGTCTTCTGTATTTTCAGACCTTTTCGCAGCTGCCTATTCCTTATGAACTGGAACGGCCGATTCACGAGCTGGAAGCATTAAAAAAAATAAAATTAGACATGAAGCACCATAATTAGGTACTACCTTATATGTGTTATCTGGACGGGTGGCTCGACCTAAAAAGGCGATATGTGATGGACAGCGAGTATGTGGATCCTCCCTACTTAAGAACGACTACGATGCTGTTCTATCATATGGTAAGGTGATCCAGCTGAGCAAAAATAAACTTAAGTAATATTTGATATGCAATTTTTCATAGACACGGCAAACCTGGCCGACATTCAGGAGGCGCACGATTTAGGCGTACTCGATGGTGTAACGACCAACCCTTCTTTAATGGCTAAGGAAGGTATCAGCGGCGATGAGAGGGTACGAAATCATTATAAAGCGATCTGCGCCATAGTAGACGGGGACGTGAGTGCAGAGGTGATTTCTACGACGTATGAGGAGATGATCAAGGAGGGCGAGGAACTTGCCGCCTTGGACAGTAAGATTGTCGTTAAGGTGCCAATGATCCAAGCCGGCGTAAAAGCAATCCGTTATTTTAGCCAGAAAGGTATCAAAACCAATTGTACATTGGTTTTTTCTGCGGGACAGGCACTTCTTGCCGCGAAAGCTGGGGCGACGTATGTGTCGCCCTTTATTGGCCGCTTGGATGATATTTCCGTTAGCGGATTGGCGCTCATCGCAGAGATACGTGAAATCTACGACAACTATGCGTTTGACACAAAGATTCTCGCAGCGTCGGTCCGACATAGTGCGCACATCCTGGGATGTGCCAAGATTGGGGCAGACGTTATGACAGGCCCTTTGTCGGCCATACTGGGATTATTGAAACACCCGCTTACAGATAGCGGGTTGGCGCAGTTCCTAGCAGATCACAAGAGAGCATTAGAACAGAAAATGTAATTATTTAACACTATAATGAACGTAACATGAAAGTTTTAACCGGAGATCAGGAGTATTTCAAGAATATCGGACAGATAAACTATGAAGGTATAGAATCAGATAATCCGCTGGCGTTTCGGTGGTATGATGCCAATCGTGTCGTAGCGGGCAAAACCATGGCAGAACATTTTAAGTTTGCCTGCGCTTATTGGCATTCTTTCAATGGCAAAGGATCAGACCCTTTTGGTGGGCCGACGTTATTTTTTCCGTGGGACGTAAAGAAGACCATTCTAGAACGCGCGAAGGATAAAATGGATGCAGCCTTTGAGTTTATGACGAAGATGCAGCTGCAGTACTACTGTTTTCATGATGTGGATCTGATAGATCATACCGAAAACATAGCAGAAAACGAAGAGCATATGTCGCAGATAGTCGCCTATGCGAAAGAAAAGCAGCAACAGAGCGGCATTAAGCTTCTTTGGGGAACGGCGAATTTGTTTAGCCATCACCGTTATATGAATGGCGCAGCAACCAATCCGGATTTTCATGTCGTGGCCCACGGAGGGACGCAGGTGAAAGCCGCTATCGATGCGACGATTGCCCTTGACGGTGAGAATTATGTTTTTTGGGGTGGCCGGGAAGGATATATGTCTCTTTTGAACACGAATATGAAACGGGAGCAAGAGCACATGGCTCGTTTTTTACACATGGCAAAAGATTATGCCCGCAGAAATGGCTTTAAGGGGACCTTTTTTATCGAACCTAAACCCTGTGAGCCCACAAAGCATCAGTATGATTACGATGCGGCTACCGTTATTGGTTTTTTGCGGCAATACGACCTGTTAGACGACTTTAAACTAAACCTGGAAGTTAACCATGCTACATTGGCTGGCCACACGTTTCAACACGAGCTACAGGTCGCGGTAGATGCGGGACTTCTGGGATCAATTGACGCGAATCGTGGCGATTATCAAAACGGTTGGGATACCGATCAGTTTCCCAATGACCTTCACGAGTTGACCGAATCCCTGCTGATTATACTTGAAGGAGGCGGCTTACAGGGCGGCGGCGTGAACTTCGACGCGAAGATCCGCCGCAACTCGACTGACCCTGCCGACCTGTTTTACGCACACATAGGCGGCATGGATAATTTTGCCCGCGCCTTGATTGCGGCAGACAATATCCTACAACATTCGGCATACAGGAAAGTCCGTACGGAACGCTACGCAAGTTTCGACAGCGGAATTGGCTCTGATTTTGAACAAGGCAAGTTGGCGCTGGAAGACCTGCGCGCCTTCGCTTTGGCGAATGGAGAGCCTCAGGCAATCAGCGGGCGTCAGGAATATCTGGAAAACATGATTAGTCGATTCATATAAACCATTTCTCTCTTTGGGTGGGGTTTGTTCCCACCCCTCTTTGGTGAATGAAAACCCACGAAGGTCAGTGTTTGCTAGAGTTGGTTAGCGACCGCAGGGTGCTGCAGGCGTAAACGCAGCGGATAAGACTTTGACGTTAACATTGGATTTAATGATGGTGCTGAATAAGCAACCGAAGTTGATTTTCAATAGTGTAGACGGCGTTAGTTTCCAGTCAAATGCCTTGCCGATAAAGCCGCGGAAGTTGTGGCTACCGTTAAGTCAAAGGAAACGCCGCTCTCTTGGGTGTGCGAAGTAATCGAAGAAAAAAGAAAAAACATGATCCGAAACGAGATGAAAAAGAGTAAACATAAACAGACAGCAGTGTGGTTAGGCCTGCTTTTATTGGCGGTATTGTCCGCATGTCGGCATGTTCAAGATAAGGACGGCGGCAGAATCGTTGCCGGTAACGAACCGATTTTCCAAAACTTCGAATATGTTGGAAAGGATGAGATATATGTGGAAAATCCCTTGCCTGAAGGACATTTTTATAGCCCGATCTTACAGGGATGTTATCCCGATCCGAGCATCACCCGTAAGGGAGATGACTATTATTTGGTGACTTCTTCTTTTGTAATGTTTCCCGGTGTGCCTATCTTTCATTCTAAGGACCTGGTGAACTGGAAACAGATAGGACATGTGTTGGAAAGAGAATCGCAATTGAAAGTGGGCGATGCGGGCATTAGCATGGGTGTTTATGCACCGGATATTCTGTACAACCCACATAATGATACGTTTTACTTGATTACGACGCAATTTGCTGGTGGATTTGGAAATATCGTCGTAAAAACGAAAGATCCGCTTCAAGGCAATTGGTCGGATCCAATTAAGTTAAATTTTGATGGGATTGACCCAGCGCTATTCTTTGATGATGATGGAAAAGCCTACGTAGTGCACAACGATGCACCGGATGAGGGTAAAGAACTTTACCAAGGCCATCGCGTGATCAAAGTGTGGGACTACGATGTGGAAAAAGATCAAGTTATTGCCGGCACGGACAAGATTATCGTTGACGGTGGGGTTGACATTTCCAAAAAGCCGATATGGATTGAGGCGCCCCATGTCTATAAGCGATACGGAAAATACTATTTAATGTGTGCCGAAGGCGGAACTGGCGCCAACCACAGCGAAGTCATTTTCGTCAGTGACAGCCCTCGAGGGCCTTACAAACCTGCTGAAAAGAATCCTATTCTATCGCAACGGCATTTGGATAAGAGCAGACCAAACCCTGTAGAGTGGGCCGGTCATGCGGATCTGGTGGAAACACCGAACGGCGACTGGTATGGCGTATTCCTTGCCATTCGTCCGAATGAAAAGGGACGAGTAAATACCGGTCGCGAAACATTTATCTTGCCGGTCGATTGGTCGGGCGAATGGCCGGTATTCCAAGGTGGTATGGAGCCGCTTAAGCCGTCCATCGAGATGCCGCGAGGTGCAGAAAACAAGACGGGTATGGACGACTTTTTTCCTAGCGGCAATTTTACGTTTGTTGATAATTTTGAGGGAACTGGTTTGGATGATCGATGGATAGCCCTGCGTGGGCCGCGTGAAAAATTTATCCGAAAGAGCAAGAACGGGCTTGTCATCAAGCCATTTAATGTTAATATTAAAGCTCTAAAGCCCATTTCTACATTATTCCACCGTCAGCAGCATGCTACTTTTTCGGCATCCGTCGATATGCATTATAAGCCCGAGACGGCCGGCGATTTGGCGGGGTTAGCCTGTGTACAAAGCGAGGCATTCAATTATGTATTCGGCGTCACGAAGTCGGGTAAGGATTATTATCTGGTACTAGAACGAACAGAAAAAGGAACATCTAAGCTTATCGCGCAAACGAGGTTGGAAAGAATGGGTAAAATATCGTTGAAAGTTACCGCCAATGGTGATGATTATCGATTTTACTATGCGATGAACAATGGAACATTCGAGAATTTAGGCGGCACCGTGTCAGGCGACATCCTTTCGACGGATGTAGCTGGCGGGTTTACCGGCGCCATGATTGGACTGTATGCAACATCTGCAAATGATATAAAAGTAGAGTAGAAGCAAGGGAGGCTGTCTTGCCGCTCGTAAAACTTATCAAAACGAACGGCTAGACAGCATCCATGCCTCTCTCTCGTCCTCTCCCTAATCTTTTAGTATACGCAACATGGTTTCCGCATAGCGCTTACCTAATAAACGGTAGCCTGCAGCGCTGAAATGTAAACCATCTGGCACACCCTCGCATCCTTCTGATGAGACGACATGTGCATTGGGGATGGTTTGTGGAAGTGTTTCGATAATCGCGTTCATACTGGCACATTTTCCCCCATGCTCTGCAGCTAATAATTCTCCGACAAGGAGGGGCGTCTTGTCGGCTTGCAGGTTTAGATCGTTAAGTAGGTTGTTGTATACTCGGTTTACCTTATTTGGCCAATCTTTGTCACCCGTATTGCTCTCACCTTGGTGTAATAAGATCGCTTTGACAACGCCTCGCTGTTGTGCAAGTTTTGCCATGTCAACAAGTGTTTTGTAGGGATTGTTGCCGTATAGAGCCAGTTTATTTTTCATCCAATCAGGGGCCTGCTCAACATAACCAGCTGTGCTGTCTTTGTCAAACAATTGGATATGACAGCCTCCAACCGCGACGTGTACTAACCCGACCGTAACGCTGTCGGGTAAATTCTCGATAAGTGTCTTGCCAAAGTGCTCGGCGGGACTTACACCTGTATTGCAGTGGCACAGTGGAGCTTTAGCCGGGTACCATCGCCCTTTTTGTCTACCTAGTTCTGGACAATTCACGGCTTGCAGTTGTAGTATCCTAGGATGGGTGATGGTATCCTGTGCTTCGATTTTGCCTGTGCCCTCCATATTGGACTGACCAAAACAGATGTATATATGGAAATTAGGGTTTTGGGCGTAACTGCAATGGCAAGAGACCACGAGTGAGAAAATTACTAGAAATAAAAATGGTGTTTTCTGTTTCATTTTATATCGGTTCTTTATAAGGAAAGGAGGATGCCCCGTATGGATCCTCCTTTCCAACGTATTATTACTTCTGCTTTTGCAACGCCTCTGCAACAGCTTGATAGGCCGGTTTTCGCACCAGATTTTCGGTCCACAAGCCGACAGGTTCTCCTCTTCTCCAGAACGAATACTCTGCGTTCGGGCTGTCTAATGGGCTCCAGATCGTAATACCATACTGTTGTGCTTTAGGTATAATCTCGAAATATTTCTCGATCACAAATTGATACATTTCTGCCTGTGCTGCATATTGTTCTGCTGTCGCATTCGGTGTCTGCGTATTGTTTCCGAGACCGATATCCAGTTCGGATACTTTGATCAGTTTGCCGGTTGCAGCAAGCAACTCATACATCCTTACGATGTTATCCTTATCCGTGTTTATATCAATATGCATTTGTGTGCCGATGCCATCTACGGTAACACCTTTACTCTCTACATATTCAACATAGGCGATAAGTCCTTTGCATTTGTCACCACCACCTTCGAGACCATAGTCGTTAATAAAGAGTTTATCGTCTGGATCTCCGTATTGTCTTGCGTATTGGATAGCTTTAACAGCATAATCTTTGCCTAAGTAATCCTGCCAATAAAACTCATCGGCTGCCATGTTCTCTTTACCTACCCCTGTTTTCAAGGCATACTGATCCGGCCAGTCTGACATGGGCTCGTTAACAACGTCCCAAGCCTTGATGTGGCCTTTTGTGACTTCCATCATGCCGGCGATAAAGGTTTCCAGCGCTTGGGAAATAATTTGTTCTTTTTCTTCCGGTGTTTTTTCAATGACACCTCCACCGGATCCACCGTACCCCTCACCGTCGGCAGATAGCTGTCGGTTAGAGCCATTTCCCCAGCCGATCCAACCACCCATACCATTTTCGAAATTGCCGTTAGCAATGAGATTCTTTGTACCGCCGGCCACGGTTAAGCGTACGTCATCGATATACACCGTACCATCATAAGCTCCATGGTTTACGATAAATCGGTTACGCAAACCAGTGCTGGTTAATGTAAAAGTGTATTCCTGATAATCAGTGCTTAAGCTGATGTTGCCAAAGCTATTGCCGGAGTAGTCGGCGGAATTTTGAAGATCTACGCCGATAGAACCAGCTTTGGAACCTTTAGCAGCAATGCTTAGTGTGAATGCAGTACCGGCATCTACCGCATCGAAATCGTAAGCCGTCTGCGCCTCCCATGGGTTGACAACCGATGGGTTGGTCAGCGTCAGAGCGTAGCCTCTATCGCCGACAGGTCCTCCACCGCCTTGCTCGTTGAACTTGCTAACCTTGATATTATCGAAATAGTAGGTAGTGGCGTTCAGTCCCAGATTAAAAGCAATCGCAGCTGCGCCTGCCATGTCTTCGGAAACAGTAATTTCCCTTGTATAGGTAGTCCATGTCGGTGTAGTCGAAATATTCCCAAAGAAATCATAGTGTATATACTCGTACGGTACACGGTGTGCCTGCGAGCTATAGCTTGCTGCCGCATTCGAGCGAACATCCATCGAGAGTTCATAGCGTTCGCCGACCGCCACCGGCTGGTCCAAACGGATAAAAAACTGTACATCCCAGTCGTTAGTACGTACGGAGCTGTTGGTCACTTTTAATGCGCGCCCCTGACCGTTAGCGCCTTGCCCATCTGCTGTGAAAGAGGCTTCTACGTTATCTGTATAAAGGTAGTTGGCATTGTCGTCGGTTTCAAAATCAATAGCAGTGACCACATCCCAACTCGGTCCGCCGACGTTGACGGGCGCAATCAGGCCGTTGAGGTAAGCGGCATTTTGTCCGGCATGCCATACTAAGGTATGCCCGTACAGCCTCATATTGTTTTCCGCGGCCAATTCGATAAGGGATCGGACATTGGCCAAGTTCAGCGATCCATCGTTTTGCACAATAGAAAAATGCTTCATGGCATTTGCCGTCACGATTTCTTCAAAATTTCGGTTCACTAAGCGATGCATCACGCCCTTACCTAGGTAGTCCGAAATATTGACAGCTACCCCCCAGCGGAAGTCGGCATTTGCCTCTTTATCCAAATAGCTGAGGAGTGGGGCGTACGAATCGATATCTTCTTGAGCGATAATGCTCTCTGGTTTACCTACGGGAAAATCTGCGGTTATTTGTTTGGCGCAGGAATTCCCGAGGAGGGCTGCAACAAGGAGATAAGTGCTGGTTCTATAACGAAGGTTCATATGCGAATTGATTAAAGTTCTTTATCGGTTTATTGTTCTTTCGGAGCAATCACAAAGGTTTCCATTTTCACTCCTCGGTCACGCATTACGAGCGTGTCTTTACTGGAAACATGCATGGCATCCATATCAATTTCATAGGCTAGGTACAGGACGTCGCGATCGGTATTTCCCCATGAATTTTTATCGCCGCGCTTCACAAAGGATCCCGTTCCGCTGGCATTGACGCCAGAAGTCCCCGAGCTAATGCTGCAATTGTTGTTGCTATCGAAAGTCAGGATCAGCTCTAGGTTGATATTCGTTTGGTCTACATTAGCGAACGTTAGCGGTAGAATCAGTTTTTGTAACCCTTGGGTGTGAAGGCTGACGACTTCATCTCGTTCCACTAGTCCTTCGTTACGGACGATCCTTTGCGTTAGGCTTTCACGACCATTTTTTCCGTCAATATTATCAACGCCACGGCGTAGGTAGTTGCCGTGCCAGGTGTTGATGTATTTAATGGCGTATAGGGTATAGTTTTTCGGCACTATCTCCCAATCCTCTTCCCTCGTCGGTCTAAGTAGGCTTCCCGATTCTATAGGGCGTCCGGACAAGATGGTATCTGCATTGCTAACGCCAGTCATCCGAATGGGTAGGACATAGTTCGTACTTAGCGATTTTGGATCAGCGAAGAAAGCATCTGTGAGTTGTACCTCCACGCCACCTATCAAACTTCCCTTAGGTATAAGTATGCTATTGGATGCCAACGTATAGTAATTTTGCGGCAACGCCTCAATGGGGGCTCCGGCAGGGGCGGTTCCGCCCGGACCAAATACGATATCGTCCGTCAAGCTATTGTCCACTTCAAAGTCAATACGTATATCTTTTAGGTTGTTATATACGCCGGCGGTTGTCGCCATGACCATGAACTTATGTTCGTTATCTAGGCTGGTATCGAAGATATCCTCTCCTAGAGTGAGGGTGCGGATGGGCGATTGATAAGCAAAGTATACTGACTGGTAGTCGTAATCTGGAAATTCCCAATCTTGATTTTTACAGGCAGAAAAGCTGAACACAAGCAAGGCAATTCCGCAGTATATCGTTTTTATCTTCATGGTTTTTATCTTTTTAGTTATCGTAGTATTAAATTACCAACCCTGATTTTGACGCAGGTTATTGTATTTGAGTATTTCACTATAAGGAATCGGTCCGTAGATCATGTAGCTATCATAACGTCGGTTCTCGACATTGATGACGTTGTACACATTGTTTTGAATGCTAACCCCTTGGGCGGTTGTATTGAGCGGGCTTTGCCAGCGGCGTAGATCCCAAAAACGGAAGCCTTCGAAGCAAAGTTCCAGGCGCCGTTCGTTCCTGATAAGCTCACGCATGGCACTTTGATCGTTTTTTATCGACTCCAGATAAGCATCACCGTTATCGGTTCCGACGCCGGCGCGTGCGCGGATCGCCTTTACCATATCATACGCGGAAAAGCCCTGACTACCCGCCGCCGTTGGTCCCCAAGCCTCGTTTGCGGCCTCGGCAAAAGCGAGGTAAATGTCGGTCATCCGCAAGCGCGGTGTGATGTGATACTGGCCCGATACCGAAGAGGGATTCAGATTGACATCTTGCCGGAGCAACTTGCGCAGGTAATAACCTGTACGTGTAGAGGTTTCTACTCTGTTCAGACCGTCGTTTGTCGGACTATTCGCACTCGTATTGATGTTGCTGTTGTTTACCCCTGCGGTGCTGCCGTTGAGCAGGATATAGCTGCTTAGGCGAGGATCCCTATTGGCATAAGGGGTTGCGGGATTATATTCACTTTGAGGGTGCGTTATGGGGTAACCGTTTGCCATAGGAAAAGCGTCGACCAGATTTTGCGTAGGGTTGATACGGCCGCTACCGAATAGTGTAGGAGGGAAATGTTGCGCTTCCAGGTCGGTGTTAACACCACCTCGGTCGGTACGCCAGAGAATTTCAGTAGTATTGGCACCGGCGCTCATGGCGTTCACACTGGCCGCTTCATAAAAGCGCCCCCCGTTAGGGTCTATACCCGTAATACCGCCGCGTTGTTCGATTACGATAGCTGCATAATTTGCCGCGTCGTTCCAGCTGGTGCTGCTGCCGTCGCTGAAGGCGGGGCTGGCAGCTAGCAGGGCAGCTTTGGCACGTATGGCCTGCACGATACGCGTGGTCATCCTCAAGCGGAAATCGGCTCCAAATACGCGGTTATAGTCCTCGTAACTAAGCCCCATATTCTGATATTTTGCTGGGATTTGCGAAGCATTGCTGATATCTTCATAGTCCATCGGCAGCAGTGCTTCGGCCTGTTGCAGATCGCTATAGATTTGCTGCATACAGTCTTCAAAACTGTTTCTAGCGTGGTTATGGTCATCGTCCAAGCCTTCGTGTTTCAGCACGATAGGGACGCCCATAACCTGACCGTCATCTGTTTTTCCAGCATGTGCCTGCAAGAGATAATACATAAACAAGGCACGTAGGCCGTAGGCTTCGCCCTTCATGCGGTCGTTGAACATTCGTGTGATATTTTCGTTTGTCGCCCAATTCACCCGATCCGTAATTTCCAGAAAGTTGTTGATATATTGGATCGCTGACTTGCTGTTTCGCCACTGATCCGTAGGATTATTGATGGCGGTCCACTGCCCAGTGGCAATCTTTAGGTAATCACTCGCCCTGTCATTGGTTACGGCATCGTCTGTGGCCACATCGTTAAAACTGTTGGTTGGCACGCGATTATAGGCGTTCAGCAATAAGCCTTGTGCATATAGCGGACGTGTGTAGGCCTCTTCGATAGGCAGGATATTTTCAATGGCCGGTTCGAACATGTCTTCGCATGCTGTATTCAGAACGGTGCTTATCAGACCTATATAGATTATCTTTTTCATTGTTGTTAGTTTCCTCATCATTAGAATAATGCTTTTAATCCCACATTAAAAAAGCGCGTTTGCGGTGCTGTACCTATGTTAAGGAGGAGAATATCCTTTTCCTTGGCGAAGGTCAGCAGATTTGATCCGTTTATGTAGGCGCCGAGCTCACGCACAATGCCCTTACCGAGTATGTTTTTCGGCAGATCGTAAGAGATCTGCACGCGTGTAAGGTCAAAGCGATTAGTAGAGTACATCCAGAAATCCGAATTGCGGAAGTTGTTGTCGCTGTTACCGGTTGTGAGGCGCGGATAGGTTGCCGTAGCCTGTGTTTCCGGTGTCCAGCGATCACGTACGATGGCGGAGTACTTGTCCTCGCCATCCACCCAGAAATAGGAGCTGTTCCGCATGGCGTAGGCGCCAAACCTGCCGCTGGCGATAGCGAAGAACGTGATATTCTTCCATTTTGCGGTAAGGTTGATTCCTAGCGAAAAAGGTGAACCCGACCACCCCGCTTTTCCGAGATAAACCTCGTCGCGATCATCGATGGTACCGTCGCCGTTTTGATCGATATACTTAATGTCGCCCGGAGCAACCTCGCCGAACGTGCTGAGCGGTGAGCTGTCTATATCCGCTTGATCGCGATAGAAGCCATCACTTTGCAGGCCCCATAGCGCGTCGAGCGGACGGTTCGTCCGGTTTTGGTAACTAAACTCGTAGAGTTCATCTCTTTGGGTGGCTTTTGAGTCAAAATACATCGCGGTAGCGCCCAGCGACACGAAAGTGTTGCCCAGATGCTTGTTAACATTTATCGCGAAGTCTATGCCGGTACGTTCGTCACTATTGAAATTGACGTAGGGCAAATCCGAATATACCGGCCAGTAAGACATGAAGTACATCGGGTAGAGGGTAGTCGGTTGTACCAATAAGCCGTTCATACGGTTATAAAAGTAGGAGGCGTTGAAGGTAACTAAGTTATTGTACAGGCCTCCGTCTATACTCAAGGACACTTCCCGGCGTTGGGGATAGCCCATATTCGGGTTATCGCCACGAAAGCGATCAAAGGTGTGTACCAACTCGCCGTCCGCCCAGCTGTACCATGCGGCTTCGTTGTAGGTGTAGTAGCCCTTGTAGAGATAGAAGCTTTCGATGTCCAAGTCGGTATTCAGGATACCGCCGGATGCCGTAAGGCGCAAGTCATTGAAAACGGACGCTTGCATAAAAGGCTCCTCGGAGAGCCGCCAAGAAAGCGATAATGTCGGGGAGATTGCCCGGCGATTTCCTTTTGGTAGTTTTGCCGAATGGGGGAGGGCAGCGCTGAAATCGGCGTAATATCTGTTTGCGTAGCGATAGCCCAATTGTAAGCCCAAGTTGGCATTGCTATGTTTATGGTATTCTTCCGACAGACCAATTTGAAAGGCGTTGGCCAGGAGCATGGCCGATACATGGTGCTTTTCGGCAAAACTACGCCTATAGTTCAACCGCCCGTTCAGGGCGACAGTTTGCCGGTAAGCGCTACCGGAAATGTTTTGTACGCCGGAAATCTGATCGTCGCCATAGCGGGTGAGGTGACTGATGAGGTCAGTGCCGGCATAATTGTTCCAAGTAGCTTGGTAGATCGCGTAATTGTTGTTATATGACTGGGTGTAGTTAGATTGGTAGTCTATGGCCAGCGCGGTGTGGAAACTTAATCCTTCCAGCACATTTTTCAGATCAAAATCCAATCCGGTGTTGAACAGAAACTGACGGTTGCTATACTCGCTGTTTCCGCCGGCATAAACATCGGCGAAGGCATTTCTTTGATCGAGTTGGCTCCCGCCCAATAGATATTTGCCATCGATCAGGAAATTGCTGTTGTTGACAAACACCCAGGAGTTTACATCATCGGGTTCCAACATGTTGATGGGAATGAGTGGTGCGAACCTGTTCGGACGCCCCGTTGCCGCAGCTCCCCAATAATCTGTATTCACACCCTGTTGCGTATAAAAGGAGGCAGCTGCATCCACGTTAAGTTTGATGATGTCATTGAGTTTCATGTCGATGTTACCTCGGACATTAAAGCGGTTGGAGGAGTTATGTTTTTTGGCTTCGCCAAAGTTGAGTAAAGAACCTGCCGACCAAAAACCGAAGTTGGTATAGTATTGCGCGCGTTCGCCGCCACCGGATATTTCTGCTGTCGCGTCGTAGCGGTTGTAGTACCTGCGGAGAAAATCCGAAGAATAATAATCCACATTTGGATATCGATAGGGATTTGCACCTGCCGCATGTTGATAGATGGTTTCGGGCGAATATAAATCTGTTAAACCATCATTGCGGCGCGCTTCGTTATATAAGGTCATATATTCGGCAGAACCTAGATATTCCGGATACTGCACAGGCGCGTGGATACCGGCATTCGTACGGATATTGATTTTCTGTTCGCCAACTTTCCCGCGTTTTGTAGTGATATAGACGACACCTTTTGCCGCACGGCTACCGTAAAGCGCTACGGCATTTACACCTTTTAGCACGCTTATCTCCTCGATTTCTGTGGGTAGTACATTATCGGCATCTCTAGGAAAACCGTCGACCAAGACGAGGTAGTCGCTCATTCCCCATATGTTACCGTTAAAGCCAGACGTGAAAGCATCGAGGTTGTCTAGGCTATAGGTGCTGTAGTTCTTATCCATCAGTTTTGCGATATTAACAGAACGAACTTCGCCCATCAGGTCTTGCTTGTTTTCCTTCCGGAAGGCCACCTGCACCAACTGTATACTATCTGTTACACTACTATCTTGAGCAGCCTGCTGCGCACGGATCTGTACCGGCAATCCCATGACGCCGAGATAAGTGGCTATTATTCGTGTTGTATACTTTATTAATTTCATTTTCATCTGTCTAGATTTGATGATTAAATTCATTCTTTTTACCATCCTGGGTTTTGGTAAAATTCTGGATAGAGGTTGACGTCACTAACCTTTAAGGGTAGCCAATAGTGTTTGTTGGTGAATCGACGTTCCAACAGTACACGTTCGCGCAGATTAACCACGCGGTTTTCCCGCGGATTGTTTACATCATGTCCACTGGCACGGTCAAACTCTACCGCTCTTTTTTCAGCATAATCGGGATCGGTAAGAAGCAGCCAGCGACGGAGGTCATTAAAACGATGCCCTTCAAAGGCCAGTTCTACCGCCCGCTCCCGACGTAATTCGCTTAAAAGGGCATTGACGGAACCCAAAAATCGTACGTTCACCGGATCTACGCCGGCACGTGCCCGAACGACGTTAATGGCACCCGCAGCGGTTTTGCTAAAGTTCGGAGCTTGTCCTGACACACTGTTGTAGCCCATTAATGCCGCTTCAGCGTACATGAGGTACACATCGGCTAGGCGCATATAGGGTATGTAAATGTGTAAGTTCGAACCCCAGTCATAAGCCCGATCGTAAGTATTGGCCGTTAATGGAATGAATTTACGCAACACGTAACCCGTCTGGCTACCATTCTGTACGTTGCGGTAGCTACCACCGGTGTACAATTGTGCATACCGCCGTTGTTCCTCCGGGAGGTCTGTATGGGTAATCGTGCCGTTTACTACTTTAACCCCATCGTAAAGAATATCATGATAGAATCGCGGATCTCGATTTCGCCAAGGGTATTGTGGGTCATAGCCCGATACAGGATCCGCGTTGGTGACATCCGGAATTGGTAAGCCATTGGCCATACCGTAGTAATTTACATAATTGGAAGTTGGGATAAATTTTAAAGCATCTCCTTCTGTTACTAAGCTCGGTAAGTATTGTTTACTAGTGCCGTAATGCGTATTGTTAGCTGCAATATAAGGCCCTCTGAAAATCACTTCGGTACCGCCTGGATGTGCCCAGTTGTCGCGCATGGTGTAGAAATTAAGCGAATAATTTTCGAAAGGAAGCAGCGCGTAATTTGTTTGTCCACCTTCGACTAAAGATAGGAGTTCGCCGAAAGCTTGTGCCGCCTGCTGGCAATATTCGCTGTTATAGCCTGTGCTGCCTGTGCTGGATCGGTTCATCAGCGGACTGCCGGCCCAGAGGTAGTTTTTACCCAAATAGGCGAGCGCCATGACCTTATTAATTCGTAGTTGGTTTTTACCTAGGGTACGCCTTCCGGCATCGGTATCGTCCCAGTTGATAGGCAGTAGGTTTGCCGCTTCTCGGAAATCTGCCGCAGCGCGGTCCGCACACTCGTGGTAACTTAAGCGAGGGAGTGTTAGAGGAGTTCCATCTGTAGGAAGTACGTGGTCAATGTACGGTAGTCCACCAAAATACTCCATCAGGCGGTGATGAAACCAGCCGCGGAAGAATAGGAGCTGTCCACGAATCAAATTGCGTTCCTCTTGTGTGGCATCGGTCATTAAGTCGATGTTTTCCAGTCCGATGCTGATTTTGCGAAGGCCGTACCAAGCAGCATTCCATAGATCTTTGTTAGTGTTTCTGTCGTTTGGAATAATATCGGTAGTAAAATCTGACTGTTCCATCCAGCCGGATCCCCAGCCATCATGCTGCGCCTGCCAGCCCCAGAAATTACCATTATCTATCTGATGCACAAAATGGTAGTTTCCCGCAGTAGAAGTCATTTCATCCTCTCCCCAGTTCCAGGAGTTTGTCCAGTAGTTATTACTGAAGTTGACAATACAGTGGTAAAGCTCTTCGGTGTAACCTTGGAAATTTGTGAAATTTTTGAAGGCCTCTTCCTCGGAGATAATGGATTGTTCTTCTTTATCCAAATATTTTTCACAAGAAGTCAGTAAGCCCCCCAAGTAAAATGCGGTGAAGAATAGGCTATATGTTGTAAATTTTTTCATCTCATTATTTGTTACTTAAAGGAGATCAGCGTGCATGAGCTGAATTAATTATGCTTTTTTTAATGGCAGTTCATGCAGGTTTTATCATCCTGTCGTTTAGAATGTAATGTTTGCACCAAGATTGAAACGTTTGACGGTAGGGTAAGCGCCCTGCGAGGCCCATCCGGTGCCGGCGAAATTAGACTCCCTGTCGTCCGGCATACGCGACCAGAACCAGAGGTTTTGTCCGTTTAAAAACAGCCGGATGCTTTGCATGCCTATTTTTTGGATAAAACGATGATCCTGCGTAAAATGGTAGGCAATTTCAGCTGTTTTCAGCCGAACGTAGGAGCCGTCATACATGAAGCGACTACCGTTGTTATAGCTACTCGGCATGGATAGCCAGCGCGGCATCGGAACATCAGCATGGATATTATCGCGTTCCCAGTAGCTTCCTTCGTGGTAGGCCAGATTACGCTGGCGATCGAAGCTGCCAAATACAACTTGACGGGTGACATTGTTCACGCCATACCACTGCGTCATCACGCTGAGGTTTTTCCAGTCGAAACCCAAGGTAAGGTTATAGGTGTTTTGTGGAACGGAAGGGTAGGCATAGGGAATGTTATCGCGTGTGTCGATGATTCCATCGCCGTTATAGTCGATAATATGAAAATTTCCGGGAAGCTTTTGATTATCGTTGTTGTCGTGTATAGTGCTCGCATAAAGTTCGTCCCAGGTGTTGTAATAGCCCGCGCTTACGTGCGTATAGGTTTGACTGATCTGTTTATCATCAAGTTTCTGATAATGTGGGAGTAGAGCTGGACTGTCGCCTTCGATGACTTTGTCTTTCGCGTGGGTGAAATTTAAGTCGCCCCAGAGACGCCAATTATTACTGACCTGCTTATTTACCTTTATCTCTACTTCGTAACCTTGATTTTCTACGATCCCGAGGTTTGCTGCCGGCGCTGCTACTCCGAGGTATTCGGGAATAGCACGGCTACCGCCGGGGATAAGTACGTCGGTCCGTTTGTCCCGGAAAAAGTTTACCTGTCCGCTCAATAAACCGTTCAGAATGCCAAAATCAAGCCCGTAGTTAATTTTGCGTACCTTTTCCCAATGGGTGTTGGGGTTCCCGAGCACACTTTCTCGAAACCACGTATAGGTGCTAAGTTCCGGCTGTTCTCCAACGACGCCCATCTTGGACTGTCCGCCGTAAGCCCATTGGGTGAGGTATAGCCAGCGGCCATAGACATTGTCATCCCCGATATCGCCGTATGACGCTCTTAGTTTTAACATATCCAAAAAAGAGAGGCCTTTCATAAAGTTTTCTTCAGAGACCAGCCAGCCAATACCTCCAGAATTAAAGAAGGCAAAGCGGTATTCAGATGAGAATTTCTCTGATCCGGTATAGGAACCGTTGTATTCCAGGAGATACTTTCCTTTATAATTGTACGTTGTCCGAAACACCCAATCTTCACGGAAGAAAGGCTGTTCGCTACCGGTTGCATATTGGTTACGGTTAAATAGGCCCATAGCCGTAACATTGTGGTCTTCATAGATCCGGGTGTTATAGTTTAGTTGTAGCTGATAAAACAATCGACGATAACTTTGCCCGTTGTTCAGTGAACCTGCTTGCTGTGCCCAGTTGATGCCCTCCACAAAATTGAAACGGCTTCCGTCCAGTGTTTGTCCGTAGACGGCCTGTCCGGTTTCTGGATTGATCCATTTGGTCTGTACATTATTATATAAATCGTTTACACCTCTTCCAGCCTCTACAAAAGTATTATCCAGCGAGACCGTACCGCGTACATTTAAGCCATTTAGAAACATGCTTAGGTCTTGCTCAACAATAAAATCGGTGGTAATGCGGTTGGTTGTGGTTTTCTCTATACCGGAAGTGGCTAGAACCTGCGCCGAGTTGATGCCTGCTTGTGTATCCGGTTGGTAATAACCCCAGGTACCGTCGGAATAGCGCGGGTAAATGAGATCCGGTGCCACGGTATATGCAGCGATCCAGAAGGCATAGTCGTTTCCGCCTCCCCACGGGCTTTTGCGGATGCCATGTGAGCCGGCGAGGTTGGTGGAAAACTTGGTGCTGGGCGTGAGCTGGAAGTCTAAATTAGAACGTACATTCACTCGGTTAAAACCGTAACCGGCATTGTATCCACGGGCATTATCAAAGGAGCGGAACATATCGCCCTCATAAAGATAGTCGGCAGAGGCAAAATACTGTACGTTTTCCGTACCTCCAGCAATATTCACATTGCTGTTTTGAGAGAAGGCTGCGCTTTTAAAGAGGACGTCCGCCCAATCGGTGTTCACGTAGCGCTCCTTTTCTTCAATACTGGCGGGGTAGCGATATTTATGGATAATATCCTGTGGTACATAATAGCTCCAGTTATCAGGTCTCAAAGCTAATTCGTATTCGATCGCCCGGTTACGAAGCATGAGTGCGTCGTAGGAGTCCATTTTCCCGGGGAGCTGCGAAACCGTTTTCACAATGTTATTGACCGTTCCGCGCACCGATGCACGTCCAGCAATCCCCCTTTTTGTGGTAATCAGGATTACCCCGTTAGCTCCCCTGACACCGTAAACTGCGGTGGCCGACGCATCTTTTAGGACCGATATTGTTTCGATAGAACCGATGTCGACACTCGTCATGGGGCGTTCTACACCATCAACCATGACGAGTGGCTCCGTGCTATTCCATGTACTGCGGCCACGGATAACGATTTGTGGATCTTCCTCGCCGGGCATACCGGTACTAGCGGTGGTAATAACGCCTGGAACATTCCCTGTAAGCGCCGCGCCGACACTGGAGACACCACCGGCACGTTCCAGCACTTTTCCGCTGGTCTGTGTAATAGCACCTACGACAGTTTCCTTCTTTTGGGTGCCATAGCCGACGACTACGGTTTCTTCAATGTCGAAGGCATGGTTGTTAAGTGTTATTGTTAAACTTGTTCTATCCCCGATAGTCAATTCCGCACGGTCGAATCCAACCTTTGATACGACCACTGCCTTTACAAAATTTGGGACTTGCTGCAGTGTAAAGGTTCCGTCCGCTTCGGTCGACACGGCTATATTACTGCCTACTGCGGCGACAGTTGCATTTTCTACCGGGTTTTTGTCTTGGTCCAGCACAACCCCCCGTATCGTACGCGTATTTTGGGCAAATGCAGTCGGCAAGGAGCTGATCCATCCGATAAAAAGGAGAACCGAAAAACGAAGGAAGAGTCCCCAACAGCTCTTCCAATATCTCCAATGAGAATTAGTAGATCCTATCATCATAGTTTTATTAATTGGTTATTAATTTTTAAGTAGAAAGTAAGCGCTGTTCGAAATATTATTGCGCTATTTTGGTTTCGCTACTGAATAATAAATCTTGTATAGGTGTTGATATTGCACATATGGTTTTTACGTTTACTTGGTTATATAAATTAGTTACTTTTCGAACTTACCTTAAGGTCATTCCAGTGTATGCGGCAACGAACTATGGAAAAATAGGTTTCTTTTTGTGTTAGCAATAAAAGACACACTGGTCTGCGCAGTAAATGTCAAAAAAACATTTTAAGAGCTAAAATTTCTGTGTTTCATTCTAATTTCTTTTTGTAACACGTTTGGTTAATGGTAAGATTATCAGGCAGATATGTTGTATTTCTTTGCTAAGGTCTCTTCAATTTATTCAATTCGATTTTTTAGATATGTTACGCAATCTATCTTTGTTTATGTTGCAAGTTCCTTTCTATTTATTTCATTTAATGTCATTTGTTCGTTTATCGGGGTTTTATTATCCAATTCCGTCATTTAAAGTTCGTGTAGATTTAAGGAAGTTTGTAGCTTAGTGACAAGCTAATCTATTTAAGTAATCGAGGAAAGACCTGTGGATCCAAATCGGATGACATATAGGAGCGAACCAGTAAAAACAAATGTTAAAAAAATTAGATATATACGGTCATGTCATGACAAGGAATAGTATATATAATCTGAAAGCGATTGCTTCGCAGGTGCGACGGGATATCGTAAGAATAGTACACGCGTCTCAGTCCGGACATCTGGGAGCATCGTTAGGGTGCATCGAGTTGCTTGTGGCGCTTTATTTTGAGGTTATGGTTCGTCATGAAGAATTCGATCTAGAGGGCCATGGTGAAGATTTATTTTTCTTATCCAATGGACATATTTCTCCTGTATTTTATAGTGTTTTAGCCCGTGTCGGCTACTTCCCTTTGGAGGAGCGGGCTACTTTCCGCGAAATCGATCCACGGCTACAAGGACACGCTACCGCGCGTGAGGGGTTGCTGGGTATACCAGCTGTTTCAGGCTCGTTGGGACAGGTTTTTTCGGTTGCTATCAGGGCCGCACAGATAAAGAAACTGAATCAAGACGATCATCTAGTATATGTGCTGATGGGGAATGGGGAGCTGCAGGAGGGACAAATATGGGAGGCCGCGCTGTACGCACCGCCCAATCAGTTAGACAACCTTATCGCCATTGTGGACTATAACGATGTACAAATAGATGGTGCCACCGAGGCGGCACTTTCTTGGGGAGATCTACATGCCAAGTGGTCTGCCTTTGGGTGGAAAGTGATAGAAGTAAAGCGCGGTAATAATATGACATTGGTCGTAGAGGGCCTTCATCATGCAAAAGAAACTGCTAAAAAGGGTGTGCCCGTAGTTATCATATTGAATACGGAGATGGGTAACGATGTCGATTTTAGGATGGGATCGGACAATTGGCACGGTGTTGCGCCAAATGATGAGCAGCTGACATCCGCATTAGCACAAAATATGGAGACCTTGGGTGATTATTAAAAAATTAAATGTATGAAAAAGTATCCACAGACAGAAATGAAGACACCCCGTCAGGCTTCGGAGCAGGACTTCTGGAGGCAGGGAATTAGGATAGTAACGTTGTCTGTCGCACGCTGTGCCGCGACAAACGTGTGTTGGAAAGGTAATTAGAAGACTTATAACCATATGAAAACGATTTTGATATTAACCTTTTTACTGTCGATTTGTGTGACAACTAGTGCACAAGACCTACAGGCAGCTCCAAAAGGCTTTGATGTAGAACAACCGGATATAATGCACGGTAGCATGGACACTATTAGTTATAATTCCCATACGGTCGGGGTCAAACGGACGGCACTGCTATACAAACCTCCTGGTTTTAAACCTACAGAACAATATCCTGTACTTTATCTTTTGCACGGCATCGGTGGGGACGAATTTGAATGGTTTAAAAACGGCGTTCCACATATTATTTTAGATAATTTATATGCAGCGGGCAAGATAGAACCTATGATCGTAGTATTTCCCAATGGACGGGCGATGAAAGATGACCGCGCTTCTGGCAACGTGATGGCGCCAGACAAAGTGGCAGCCTTTGCGGCGTTTGAAAAAGACCTTTTAGAAGATCTTATACCTTATGTGGAACACCATTACCCGGTAAAAGTAGATCGAATGAGCAGGGCGTTGTTTGGCCTGTCAATGGGTGGGGGGCAAGCGTTAAATTTTGGTTTAGGAAATTTAGATGTTTTTGCCTGGGTAGGTGGCTTTTCATCTGCTCCCAACACGAAGACACCTGAGGAGCTCGTGCCGGATCCGACGAAAGCAAGCAAACAATTAGCATTGCTATGGTTGTCTTGCGGAGATCAAGACCGTTTGATAAATTTTACAACGAGGACGCACGAGTATTTGAAGAAGCATAATGTACCGCACACATATTACATCGAACAAGGCGGGCACGACTTTACCGTTTGGAAAAACGACTTGTATCTGATTTCCCAACTATTATTTAAGTAGCATCCACTAGCATTCAGAAAAGCATGTATCTATATAAATACATCCGGTTTCTTACTGTTGTAGGTTCACTCAGTCTCATATGCATTTGTTCTTACAGTTATGGACAACGTTTCCACGAACTGAAACTATGGTATGATAAGCCTGTGATGGATGATGTATGGGAGCAGGCGTTGCCGATCGGAAATGGCCGCTTAGGGGCCATGGTTTATGGCATTCCCCAACAGGAGGAATTGCAACTAAATGAAGAAACAATATATGCTGGCGGCCCCTACCGTAATGACAACGAAAAGGCCCTATCGGCATTGCCGCAGATTCGAGATTATGTATTTCGAGGACAGACAGAAGCGGCGGATCGCCTGATAAACGAAGCGTTTTTTACCGACACGCACGGTATGCCCTATCAGTCCGCAGGCAGTGTACTGATAAATTTTGAAGGACATGAGCGATACCAAGACTATTATCGCGAACTGGATATAGACAAAGCTGTCGTATTATCCCGCTACACTGTCAATGGTGTGACCTATACCCGCGAACTATTTTCATCATTTGCGGATGATGTTATTGTAATGCAGATTACTTCCAGCAAAAAGGGCGCACTAAATTTTGATGTGAAATACGAAAATCCGGCTGAACATACGGTATTTAAAGCAGGTAACAGTTTGGTGTTGGAAGGAAAAGGAACCGCGCATGAGGGAATCGAAGGCGAAATAGTCTACCAAACGCATACATGTGTTAAGACCACGGACGGAAAAGTCCAAATTGCAGATAATATATTGAGCGTGTCCGACGCGACGTCCGCTGTTGTGTATGTTTCTATTGGAACTAACTTCATAAACTACAGGCGAGTAGGTGCAGATCCTGAAAAGCGTGCCTCAGAGAAAATGTTAGCTGCTGCAAAGTATGGCTATAAGGTCGCGAAAGAGCGCCATACCGCGATTTATAGGGAACAATTTGATCGGTTTAAGCTGAATTTAGGACAGCATCCGGTTGCGTCACGGCAAACAACTCCCGAGAGAGTCGCAAACTTCAAAGCGACACAAGATCCTTCATTGGTGACGCTACTAGCACAATTCGGCCGATATCTTTTGATTAGTTCGTCTCAACCGGGCGGACAGCCAGCGAATCTCCAAGGCATCTGGAATAGGTCGCTCTACCCAGCATGGGATAGTAAATACACAATAAATATTAACACGCAAATGAATTATTGGCCGGCGGAGGTCACGAGCTTGCCGGAGACCCATAAGCCGCTTTTCAAAATGATTAAAGAATTGGCGGAAAGTGGTAAAATAACGGCGAAAAAGCTTTACGGAGCAGAGGGATGGGTAGCACATCACAATACAGATATTTGGCGTGTAACAAGTCCTATAGATTTTGCGGCAGCGGGGATGTGGCCAACAGGAGGAACGTGGCTATGCCAACACTTATGGGAGCATTATCTTTACACGGGAGATAATAAATTTCTTAAAGAAATATACCCGATTATGACGGGCGCGTCTGATTTTTTGCTTTCAACCTTAATTGATCACCCAAAATATAAAGAAGATGGATGGCTGGTTCTAGCTCCGTCGATTTCTCCCGAACACGGCTCCATTTCGGCGGGTGTAACCATGGATAATCAACTGGCTTTCGACATGTTGACGAGGACTGCTTTAGCCAGCGAAATATTAGGAGAAGATTCTACCTACAGAGCGAAGTTGCTGACAGTTGCTAAACGTATTCCACCTATGCAGATCGGAAAATATTCGCAATTGCAAGAGTGGCTTGAGGATGTGGACGATCCGAAGAGTGACCACCGCCATGTATCACATTTATATGGATTATATCCTGGGAACCAGATTACCCCATATAAAACGCCCGAGCTGTTTGAAGCTGCTCGAAATTCTTTGCTTTATCGGGGGGATCTAGCGACCGGCTGGTCTATAGGCTGGAAGGTTAACCTATGGGCTAGGCTTTTGGACGGAAATCATGCGTACAAGATTATAAACAATATGCTCTCCATTGCAGATAAGGATAATAAAGATGGACGTACATATCCTAATCTGTTTACAGCCCATCCGCCGTTTCAGATCGACGGAAATTTTGGATTAACTGCTGGTGTGGCTGAGATGTTGCTGCAGAGCCATGACGGTGCAGTACATCTATTGCCTGCTCTTCCCGACTCCTGGCCAACAGGTTCGGTATCGGGGATCGTTGCAAGAGGTAATTTCGAATTTGACATTACATGGAAAAACGGAACAATACAGCGTGCACTTGTAACGTCCAGAATAGGTGGGAACCTTCGGCTTCGGTCCTATGTGCCACTAAAAGGTAAAGGGCTTAAAACCGCGGCTGTGAACAGCGAGAACCGATTAATGAGCGCAGCAGTAGCTGTTAAAAAAGCAACGATTTCCAATAAGGCATCACTAAAAGGGAATAAATTGAAAGAGATATATGAATACGATATAGAAACAGTAGAAGGGAAGACATATACATTTTACCCAATGTAATTAAAATGAATACTTCAAATTAGGTTTATAATAAAGTGTTGACCTCTTTTAGTTGGAATAACACATAAAAACAGAGCTGCCATCGAGCAAGTTGTGGTAAGTTGTGTGAAATTAATAGGCATCGTGTTGTCTTGATAAAGAAACTGGTGTCGGTTCCAGGAGAGGTCATGAACATTTTAATCAATCATTGGGCATACCGGACAGATAGTCACAACGTTAGTAGCAAATCGAGTAAGTTTAACGAACGTATGAAAAACATCATTAAATGTATTGCAGGTTGCTCCTTCCTATGTTTAGGAACGAATGCTCTTGCTCAAAATCCCATTATCCAGACGAACTACACGGCTGATCCTGCACCTTTGGTTTATAATGATCGGCTGTACGTATACACGACCCATGATGAAGATGAATCGACTTGGTTCAATATGAACAACTGGCGTGTATACTCTACAAACGATATGGTTAACTGGACAGATCATGGTGTTATTCTTTCCTATACTGACTTTGAATGGGCGAAAGGTGATGCCTGGGCCGCACAATGCGTAGAGAAGAATGGTAAATTCTATTTGTATGTCCCAGCTATTTCTAGATATAATAATAAAGGAGCAATTGGCGTGGCAGTCGGCGATAGTCCAATAGGGCCATTTTATGATCCCTTGGGTAAACCGTTAGTTCAAAGTGAGTGGGGAGATATCGATCCGACCGTTTTCATTGACGATGACGGACAAGTCCATATGTATTGGGGAAATCCAAAGCTCAAATATCTGAAACTTAATGAGGATATGATATCGTATTCCGGTGAGACCATCGAAGTTCCAATGATTGAAGAGTCGTTTGGACGGCGCGAAGGAAACTCAGAACGGCCCACAAAATACGAAGAAGGCCCCTGGCTTTACAAGCGGAATAATTTATACTATCTATTCTGGCCGGGAGGGCCGCTCCCCGAGTTTATCGGCTACTCTACAAGCGATAAAGCCGAGGGGCCGTGGAAATACGCGGGAATTATCATGCCAGCGGAGGGGGGGGCGTTTACAAATCATCCCGGTGTTATTGACTTTAAAGGAAAAACGTATTTCTTCTACCATAATGCAGCACTACCCGGTGGTAGTGGATTCACACGGTCAGTGGCAGTTCAGGAACTTGAATTTAACGAGGACGGAAGTGTACGGCCGATGACGATGGCAAGAGGCATTACCGAAGCTATTGCGACCGTCAATCCTTTTGAATTAACGCAAGCCGAGACAATTTCTTGGTCTGAGCATGTCAAATCGTTTCAGAACGACAAGGTTGGAGTGTTTATTAAAGCTAAAAAAAATGATGCATTCACTTGTGTAAAAAATGTCGATTTCGGTACAGAAGGTGCATCTTCGTTCTTTGCTCGAGTGGGAACCACCCACAATGGTAACGTGCATATGGAAGTACGATCGGGGGCGACTGATGGTCCCGTTTTAGCAACCGTTAAAGTACCGATGACAGGAGGTGATGACCGGTGGATGGCACTAGAGGTAGAACTCAAGAATAAAATAGTTGGAGTTCACGATCTCTATTTTGTATTTAAAGGGAAGGCTGCTTCAAACATCATGTATTTTGATTGTTGGAAGTTTGGGAAATGACTAAGTAAAATGAATTTTTAAGTCAGCATATGAACAAAAAGGAGCAAGTGTGTAGCCAAAGTCCATTAACGAAACCTCTTCGCCATATATTGGCTTTGCTGGTTTGTTGTTTGTTTGTAACAGCCGGTTATGGAAAAATCCGGTTGCCACAACTGATCAGCGACCGGATGGTGCTGCAACGGGATATAGAACTCAATATTTGGGGGTGGGCAGATAAAGGGGAGAAAGTGACTGTACGATTTAAAGAAAAGGTGTATCATACCGAGCCTGACGAGAACGGAAAGTGGATTGTTACATTTCCACCACAGCAAGCAGGCGGCCCTTTTATTATGCGAATTAATGAAATAACCATTCGCGATATTTTGATTGGCGACGTATGGTTAGGATCTGGGCAGTCGAATATGGAAACTCCCATTACCCGTTTAACCGATCGGTATCCCGAAATAGAGATATCGAACAACCATATGATACGGTATTTTAAGGTGCCCACACAGCATAGTGCAGTTGACGGAAAAGATGACATTCCTCTTGGCGGAGAGTGGTATTCGGGAACGGCTTCGGATGTTCTGAAATGGACGGCATTGGCCTTTTTTTACGCACAGCAGGCCTACGAGCATACCCGCGTGCCACAGGGGATGTTGATCGCCAGTTTAGGGGGATCGGCAATAGAAAGCTGGATCAGCCAGGAACACCTGAAGCCATTTCCAGAGTTATTAGTAGATCAAGAAGCTTGGCGTACGATGAACTCTTCACAGCTCGCTGGCGAAACTGCGAAATGGACGTCTTTAGATTGGGATGACACCGACTGGCAAGTGATGGAACTGCCGGGATTCTGGCGTGATAAGGGATTAAATGCACGGGGAACAGTTTTTTTTCGAAAGGACTTTGTTTTGCCCGATTCTATGGCAGGCCGGTATGCTAAGCTGTATTTGGGAACGTTGATCGACAGCGATTCGGTCTTTATAAATGGTCATTTTGTTGGTTCGACGTCGTATATGTACCCACCAAGAAATTACCATGTTCGGGGGGGAATTTTAAAAGGTGGGAAAAATAACATCACCGTAAAGTTAACTGCCAACGCAGGAGATGGCGGTTTCATACCGGGAAAAGTGTATAAAATTTCCGGTGATCAATTGGAAATTGACTTGACAGGTGTGTGGAAATATAAAGTAGGAAGCGATTTAGCTGTCACCGAAGAATATCGGCAACGTCTGGAAAATATTAAAACAGCCGGATCGAGTTTATATAACGGCATGATCTACCCCCTGCGCGACTATAAAATAAGAGGAGCTATTTGGTATCAGGGAGAGTCAAACGCGGGGAGTCCGAAGAATTACCAGCATTTATTAACCTCTTTAATTGAAAATTGGCGGGAATTGTTCCATTGCGCAGAAATGCCTTTTCTGTTGGTACAGCTGCCAAATTATTCTACTGAACCTACAACTCCTCCGATATACAGCGGCTGGGCTTCGATACGGGAAGCACAACTTAATGTTGTTACGCAGGTGCCCTATACGGCGCTTGCTGTAACATATGATGTAGGAGAATGGAACGATTTACATCCACTTAATAAAAAAGACGTCGCACACCGGTTGTTGCTTGGGGCCAGAAGGCTTGTATTTGGGGAGCAGTTGGTGAGTTCTGGGCCGTTATATAGTGACATGAAAATTGTGAACGATAAGATTATTATTTCCTTTTCAGAGATTGGCGGGGGCTTACAAGCCCGGAATGGCAAGTTAAAGCATTTTGCAGTAGCCGGACCCGATAAGAAGTTTGTATGGGCGGATGCGGTTATCAAAGGAAATACCATTGTTGTTAGTAGCAATGAAGTAAAGCATCCGGTTGCTGTTCGTTATGCATGGAGCGATAATCCAGTGCAAGCCAATCTAATGAATAAAGAAGGGTTATTGGCTAGCCCTTTTAGGACTGACTACTGGTAAATAAAAAATGGGAGACATAAGAAGATGAATCGCTTAAAAAGTATATTGACTTTAACATTCCTGTTATACGGCATGTTGATTTTGGTATGTGGACAAGCCCGGAATCCGGTTATCTGGGCCGATGTACCGGATATGTCTATGATCCGAGTAGGTGACACGTACTATATGAGTAGCACAACAATGCACATGAATCCAGGACTCCCCATCATGAAATCTAAAAATTTGGTGGATTGGGAAATAGCAGGCTATGCGTATAATACGTTAGGAAATCTGGACGATTTCGAAATGGAAAATGGCAAGGATACCTATGGTAGAGGTTCGTGGGCAAGTAGTTTACGGTACCATAATGGTATATACTATGTTTCTACGTTTTCCAATAGTTCTGGATTGAATTATATTTATTCATCTACAGATCCAAATACTTCAGATTGGGAGGTCAAAACGTTTAAACCAATGGTGCACGACCACTCATTGTTTTTTGATGATGATGGTAAGGTCTATATGGTTACCGCAGGGGGGCGAATAGGTATACGTGAGCTGAAAAGTGATTTATCAGGTTTTAAAGAAGAAAGTGAAAAGAAAACCATCATCGAAGATGCTGACGCGATTACTGGTAAACCGAAAGGTTTACCAGCGGAGGGCGCACAACTGTTTAAAGCCAACGGTAAATATTATCTTTTTCTGATTACTTGGCCAAAAGGAAGCATGCGAACCCAGTTGTTGTTTCGTTCAGACAACATTATGGGGCCATATGAGGGGAAAGTTGTCTTAGAAGACAAAGGCGTGGCGCAAGGCGGCTTCATAGACAGCCCGGAAGGGGAGTGGTACGGATACTTTTTTCGTGACTCGGGCGCTGTAGGGCGTATCCCATATATAGTGCCTATGAAATGGGAAGATGGCTGGCCAGTGTTTGGCGATAAGGGAATGGTTCCCATGACACTAAATATTCCCGCCGAGCAGCCTGTTGTACCCGCGATTGTCGCGTCTGACGATTTTTCGCGTACAGGTGGAGACGTTGACTTACCTTTAGTCTGGCAATGGAACCATAACCCGGATCACCAAAATTGGTCTGTGAGAGAACGAAAGGGATATCTTCGATTAAAAGCAGGACACATAACGAATAGCTTCCTAACGGCTAAAAATACCCTTACACAACGAACCTTCGGGCCAACGTGTAGCGGGGAAGTTGCCTTGGATGTGTCGGAAATGAACGATGGAGATGTGGCGGGTATAGGTCTCTTGCAACGTAAGTACGGATTGATCGGTGTCAAAAAGAAAGAGGGGAAATATTACATTTTCGCTGGCAATGCACAGCGCGCCGACAAGGACAACGAGTATTATCAAGAAGATGAAGTAATACCGTTCGCAGGTGATATTGTTTATTTGAAAGTAGAAGCGAACTATATAAATCAGCGAGACGAAGGCTACTTTTATTATAGTATAGATGGGAAAAACTGGAAGTCTATAGGCAAGATCTTAAAGATGGTTTACACGCTAGACCATTTTATGGGGTATCGCTTCGCTTTGTTCAATTATGCTACGCAGAAAATCAACGGATATGTTGACTTTGACTATTTTAAGATAAGCGACAATTTGACCGCTAAAAACTAAAACGTATTATGTATGGAAAGATATTATTTTTCTCGGTTAAAAAAAGACCTGCTTTTGATCGCCACAGTATCCTTATTGTCGATGACCGAACTCGAGGCTCAGATTCCGTCGACACAGAGAGTTGAGCAGCAGCCTTTTGTACACACCGCTCAGGGCAACCCTTACCTGCCGCTATGGGAACATCTACCGGATGGCGAACCTCGGGTATTTGAAGACCCGGATAACCACGGGAAATATCGCGTCTACATCGTCGGTTCGCACGATGTCCGCTATGACAGCTATTGCGGGCCGGATATACGTATGTGGTCTGCACCCATAGAAGACTTATCCAGTTGGCGCGACGAAGGCGCTATTTTCACTTACGAAGTCGATGGACAATGGGATGTGATGTATGCACCGGACCTCGTTGAAGTTAAGCGAAAGGACGGAACCAAAGAATATTATCTTTATCCGCATAGCCGCGGCGCAAACAGGGAAGCAATGGTCGCTAAGGCAAGCCGACCTGACGGACCATTTACGCCAATTAACTTAACTTCGGACGGCCGTCGGACAGTTGAAGGCAGTATAATAGGTTTTGATCCGGCTGTTTATATTGAATATGTCACGGATCCCGCCGACCCCGATTTCGATATAGGCTTCCGAGCCTACGCCTATTGGGGATTCCAGCGTTCGCTGGCAGCAGAATTGGACCAAAACACCATGTATTCCATACGGCCCGGGACAAAAGTGATCGACCATTTTATTCCGGCTAGCGCACGTTATGGTGTTCTACGGGATCCTCAAGGAACCCAGTATCCCCATATATTACCCGGTGAAGATCTGGGCGCTTTTAATTTCTTTGAAGCGTCGTCTATTCGGAAGGTGGGCAACAAATATGTTTCTGTTTACAGTGGGTACTCTGGGCCTGAATATGGCCTGAGCAGTTCCAACTCCACTTTACGATACTTAATTGGCGACTCGCCATTAGGTCCTTGGAAAAGCGGTGGCGTCCTGATCGACTCACGTGCCCCCGTGCTGAATGAAGATGGGAGTTCCCTACAGCCAACCAACGGCGGTCATAATACGCATGGCAGCATCGAAGAAATTAACGGTCAATGGTATGTCTTCTATCATCGCCCCCCACGCGGATTCGGATTCGCCCGTCAAGCGGTTGTCGAACCGATTCAGGTACAATGGGACGAGAAGCCGGTCGCAGAGGGCGGGAGTGTCACAATCCGTGCATACGACCCCTATGCTGAAAATAAGATTTGGACAGCTAAAGACGGCCAAGGAAGGGAATACCAGGGCGCGCAGGTAACGTCAGAAGGATTCCATGTTTTTGGGCTGGATCCCTACCAATACTACTCAGCCGGATATGCTTGCTACCTGTCCGATGTAAGCACAATGCAGGACTCATGGGACATCTGGGATAACCACATGCCGATTAGTCCTGTTAAAAACGGCCATATCATTGGTTACAAACATTTTGGTTTTGGAGGCTTGAAAAAGGATACCTTGGGCTTAAAAGCGTTTAAAGGTACGGAACATGGCAACAATACTGCTTTTAACCTGTTTTTAACCCCAAAAAGCAAACATCCGTTTAAGATCCACGTATGGCTGGATGGTCCTTGGAGTAACCACGTCTGGGGCGGTAAAAAAATCGGCGAAATTGTCGTCCCCGCCGGTACAGAACAGATAGACACCAAATGGACGGTCGATGTGGCGCAATTTGTAGATCACTTGGATAAAAAACATGCTATCTACTTGGTTGCCGAAGGCGTCGAAGATGAAGAACTTTTCGTCTTAACCGGTCTAGGCTTTAGTTCCAAGGAAAAGGAAATCCACCGGCCGAAGGTACCTGCCGTGCAGATCGCCGTCAACGGCAAAGAAATTCAGCTACCTGCTGTGCCTGTCCGGTCGACCGCGGACAACGGAATTGTCGGCTATGACATTTACGAAGCTAAAGCCAAAATTTCTAAAGGAAAAACGCCCGTAGTTTCAGCTGCGGCGGACCACCCCGATGTCCAGGTGCGCGTTACTCAGGCGTCATCTGCGTCGGAAAAGGCAACCGTCGAGTTCGATTACAAAGGGGTGTTAAAAAAATATGAGGTTGTTTTCGAACCGGAATAGAAAGTTTTACGTAATTAACCGGCCGGGGAGTGGATTATAGCACCGTATAGGCTGCTGTTAATTTAAAGAAACAGAACGCAGTGAGCCAGGAACGTCATTGAACCACCGAAGGCAGCATGAACTGCGAGAAAGGGTTTATGAATACCAAAAAAATATGCTGATGAAAACGAAACGTTATTTGATAGGTACATTTTTTGTCACCGTCGTGATAGCCTGCACGAGCAAAGGGAATACGAAAGATAGCTACCCTTTTCGGAACCCAGATCTACCGGTGGAAGAGCGCATTGACAACCTGCTTGGGCTGCTGACGCTGGAAGAGAAGGTCGGATTGATGATGAATAGTTCAAAGCCCGTGCCCCGGCTCGGGATTCCCGCATACGATTGGTGGAATGAGGCGCTACATGGCGTAGCGCGCTCTGGAAAAGCCACTGTATTTCCACAGGCGATCGGTATGGCAGCCACATGGGACGAGACAAATCATCTCCAAACTTTTGAAATTATTTCTGACGAAGCGAGGGCGAAATATAATGAGGCTGTTCGGCGCAACGAGCGGGGACGCTATTACGGACTGTCGTTTTGGACGCCAAATATCAATATCTTTCGCGACCCCAGATGGGGACGCGGACAGGAGACATACGGCGAAGACCCATATCTGACCACCAGATTTGGGCTTGCAGCAGTCAAGGGGCTGCAAGGTGATGACTCGACCTACTTTAAGACTCACGCCTGTGCCAAACATTATGCTGTACATAGCGGACCAGAATGGAACCGACATTCCTACAACGCAGTCGTCTCTAACCGCGATCTATGGGAGACCTACCTGCCCGCCTTTAAAGCGCTGGTACAGGAGGGAAATGTACAGGAGGTTATGTGTGCGTACAACGCTTTTGATGGAAAACCATGCTGCGGTAGCGACAAGCTATTGCTTGATATCCTTCGGAATAGGTGGGGATTTGAAGGAATGGTCGTGTCCGATTGCTGGGCTATTGACGATTTTTATAAAAAAGGACACCACGAGTCCCATGAAACACCTGTGGATGCTGTGGCAGATGCCGTGTTAACGTCTACCGACTTAGAGTGCGGACAGTCTTACGAGCATTTGCTGGCGTCTGTTAAAGAGGGGTTAATTACGGAAAAACAGATTGATATCTCGCTTCGCCGGATATTGCGGGGATGGTTTCAGCTGGGTATGTTCGATCCGATAGATCGGGTTCCGTGGAGTAAGCTATCCTATGATATCGTTGCGTCAGAAAAACACAGGGAGCAAGCGCTACATGTCGCCCGGCAATCGATGACCCTGTTAAAGAATGAACACGGGACACTGCCCCTGGATAAAAGCCTGGAGCGGATTGCTGTGGTCGGAGCGAATGCTGCTGACAGTATGATGCTCTGGGGCAACTACAACGGTACACCAACCTCGACCGTGACTATTTTAGAAGGCATCAGAAAAAAGGTGCCATCAGCAGAAATTATCTATGAGAAAGGTAGCGATCTCGTTGATCCCTGGGTACGAAATTCGCTTTACGGGTCGTTCTTGACTGCCGAAAACGGCGAAAAGGGGCTGAAAGTAGAGTTTTACAACAATAATGCATTAGAAGGTAAGCCTGTACGCACGTTGACGAATAGCCTAGGAATCGAATATTCCAACCGTGGCGGTACAGCCTTGGCTCAAGGCGTCAATATGGAAAACACGTCGACGCGTATTTCGGGCCTGTTTGTCGCCCCTTATACAGGGGAAGTAGTATTCAAGGCAAATGCTAACGACGGCTACATCCTGCGGTTTGCCGGAAAGGAAATTGGTAAAATGGAAGGCCACGCCGCTGTGCGTGGCGCGGAATACGCCGTGCAGGTGGAGAAAGGAAAGGTATATCCCGTCGTGTTCGAGCATCGTCAGAAGGGGAGTATTCTGACCATGGGACTATCGGTATTTAAAAAAGAGAAGGCTGATTTTACGGATCTCACACAGCGGTTGAAGGAAGTTGATGTGATCGTCTATGCGGGCGGTTTGTCTCCACAATTGGAAGGAGAGGAAATGTACGTTGACGCAGAGGGTTTTAAAGGTGGAGATAGAACGTCGATTGACTTGCCGAAAATCCAACGCGAGCTGTTGGCCGCGTTGCGGAAAACGGGAAAACCTGTTGTTTTCGTTCTCTGTACGGGCAGCGCTTTGGCGCTTGAGCAGGATGAGATGAACTACGATGCACTCTTATGCGCTTGGTACGGAGGCGAGGAAGCCGGAACCGCCGTAGCCGATGTCCTTTTCGGAGATTATAATCCGGCGGGCAGGCTGCCTATTACCTTTTATAAGACACTGGCTCAATTGGACAATGCTTTAACCGGCACAGGCGATACAAAACGCAGCAGTTTTGAAAATTACGATATGCAAGGGCGTACCTATCGATACATGAAAGAAGAGCCGTTGTATGCGTTCGGCCATGGATTGAGTTATGCTAGTTTTTCGTACGAAAATATACAGCTTGAAAATCCGACCGTCAAGGGAAACGAGGGTGTGGATCTATCGATTCCTGTGACGAATGTTTCATCGATCGGTGGGGAGGAGGTTGTCCAGGTATACGTTACGCGAAAGAACGACCAATCGGCACCGGTGAAATCCCTTCGGGCGTTTGCCCGGGTTCCGTTGAATCCGGGGGAGACGAAGAACGTACGGCTACGTATTGATCCGGCATCTTTCTATTTTTATGACGAAAGGGAAGACGGACTAATACTGAAAACGGGTTATTATACCATTTTGTACGGAGGCACCTCCGCAACAGATGGGTTAAAAGCAGTGGAAATACGCGTTGTCGATTGATGAAACCATGGCTTGTAACAAATTGAAACGTTTATGTTACATCTACAAATACAATAAGCGAGAAATCGCAGTAATATTGCGTTAGCAACCAATATGTAAACAGTCTCGTATGCGAGAATATTGAGGGGAATTCGATTTATAAACCTGATCTCCTTTTACGGAAAATAATAGCGCATCAAGTTATTGTTGTTTTTAAAATGCAACCGGTTGTATTATAGTTAGTCTGGAAGATAAGACACTAAATATATACTTAATATGATGACAAAACCTAATTTTTTATCGCTTGGCATCTTAAGAATGGCAAGAGGGAGTCTGGTATGCTGGCCGATTTTGATGCTACTGACATTGCTGATGGCCGGTAATCTATTGGCACAAGAACGGACGGTCCAAGGAAGGGTGACAGCTGTAGATGGACAATCCTTGGAGGGAGTTTCCGTGCGGGTGCGGGGAACGGAAACAGCCACATTAACGGGGACAGATGGACGGTTTACACTTCCGGCACGTTCTGGAGCAACATTGACGTTCTCTAACGTCGGCTATAAAACGCAGGAGTATGTGCTTGGGAACGCGCTTACCGTCGATATTATAATGCAAGCCGACGATATTGCCGTGGAGGAGGTCGTCGTCGTTGGGTATGGTACCCAGCGGAGGGAAGCGGTGACAGGCTCGGTGGCATCGATAAGCGGTGAGCGAATGAACGAGGTTCCTGCCTCAAATATCTCGCAGGCGTTGCAGGGACGCGTTGCCGGTGTGCAGATCATGCAATCCTCTTCGAAACCCGGCGCGCCGATGCAAATACGTATTCGGGGTACGCGTTCCTTAAATGCGAGCAACGACCCTTTGATCGTGTTAGATGGGATACCCTTTGCCGGATCAATAAGCGACATCAATCCTATCGATATTAAGAGCGTAGATATCCTAAAAGATGCATCGGCCACCGCTATTTACGGATCCCGCGGCGCCAATGGGGTTATGTTGGTTACCACACATAAAGGATATACGGGACAACAGACCCGTGTAAGCTTCAACAGTTTCACAGGTCTTAAAACGTTGTTCGGCAGGTACCCGATGATGAATGCCGAAGAGTTTATTAAATTACGTGAGACGGCCGGTCGTTTCCAAAATGGAGCGGATGAATCTAACGATATAGATACGGATTGGCAGGATCTATTGTATAAAAACGGAATCATGACGAGCCAGGATCTAAGTATCTCTGGAGGTACGGAAAAGACGGCTTACAATTTCAGTACAGGTTATTTTCGGGACGAAGCCGTCCTGCCCGGGCAAAATTTTGAGCGGTTTTCGTTGAGGGGAAGTTTAGATCAGAAGGTGGGCAGCTTACTGCGTCTGGGACTGACGACCAATAACAACTATTCGATTAATCGTGGGGGAAACCTCGGGCTGTACAGTACGCTGAGTTCAACGCCTATAGCAAACCCTTACAACGAAGATGGTTCATGGAAGGATGTTGTCCGGTTGTCGAATGATAATCAGTGGGTGTATTCGCGGGAAAGAATAGAAAATCTCGGCAACCGTTGGATAGATCAGACCAAAGGATTTGGATCCTATAATACGTTTTTTGGAGAGGTTAATATTCCAGGGATAGAAGGACTGAAATATAGGGTAAATGTGGGCTTGAACTTCCGTACAACAAATGGTGGAAGCTATACAGGGGAGGGCATATTTAGTGCAGACCCGACGACGCCATCAAATGCGACCATAAGCAATTCACTAAATACGCAATGGACAATCGAAAATCTGTTGACATATGATCGTACTTTTGCCGACAAGCATAATATTAATGTAGTAGGGCTGTATTCAGCAGAACAGGTTATGTTCAATAGTTCGCAGGTCCGAGCGCTGCACATTCCCGCGGATCAATTTCAGTTTTATAACCTCGGACACGCCACAGGCGAAATTACGGTCGATCCGAACAATCAGGGATATTATAAGACAGGGCTGATGTCTTGGATGGGACGTGTGATGTACGACTATGACGGGCGTTATATGTTGAGCGTGACGGCACGTGCGGACGGTTCCTCGCGTTTGGCGCCTGGTCATAAATGGCATGCCTATCCGGCGATTTCGGCGGGCTGGAACGTAAAGAATGAAGCTTTTATGGAGAATGTTAACTGGTTGGATGCGCTGAAACTGAGAGTCGGATACGGACAAACCTCTAATCAATCTGTAGATCCCTACAAAACGCTGGGACTCCTAAGCACGCGCCCATACAATTTCGGACGGGAATTTGCAATTGGTTATTATGTGTCGGAATTGCCAAATGCGGCACTAGGTTGGGAGTATACCACAACTTGGAATTACGGTCTGGATTTTTCTGTCTTTAACAGCCGGTTACGCGGTACGGTGGAGTACTACACCCAGCATACAAAGGATCTTTTACTAAGTGTTGGTCTACCGTCTACCGCCGGTGTCGGAAGTTATATGGCCAACGTCGGCGAAACACAGAACAAGGGTTTCGAGCTCTCCTTGGATGGACTCATATTGAATAGTGAGAATGGGTGGTCATGGGAAGCAGGTGTCAACTTTTACCTAAATCGCAACAAACTTCTGGCATTGTCGTCAGGACGTTTGCGCGACGAGGCCAACTGGTGGTTTGTCGGACATCCTATCGATGTTATTTATGACTATGAAAGAGTCGGGCTGTGGCAGGAAGGTGATCCTCATTTAGATATTTTGGAGCCCGGTGGGAATGTAGGGATGATTAAGGTGAAGTATACGGGCGAATTTAACGCCGACGGTACTCCGGTACGACAAATTAACGCGGAGGATCGGCAGATTATTAATACTAATCCTAATTTCGAGGGAGGGTTTAACACCCGGGTGTCTTACAAAGGATTTGATTTGGGGATGGTTGCGGCATACAGAAACGGCGGTGTGCTGATCAGCTCACTATATTCTTCCTCCGGTTATTTGAATCTGTTGAGTGGTAGACGGAACAATGTCAAAGTAGACTATTGGACACCGGAGAATACAAATGCTAAATACCCCAAGCCGGGCGGAATTGAAAGCAACGACAACCCAAAATACGGTAGTACCTTAGGTTACTTCGATGCTTCTTATTTGAAGGTACGGACAATTACTTTGGGCTATAACTTTAGGAATGATGGTTGGCTCAAACAACGGGGTATCAGTGGCCTACGTTTGTATGGAACTGTCCAGAATCCGTTTGTGTTGTTTTCTCCTTATCACCGTGAATCGGGTATGGATCCCGAGCCGAACTCGTATGGTAACGAAAATCAGGCGGTGACAACGTCCTTCCAGGAACGTATGTTAATTATCGGAACCAATACCCCCGCCAACCGGAATTATATGATTGGTCTTAATTTGACATTTTAAGTATGAAGATTATGAAGAATATACATATCAAGGTTTCAATAGGGATCGCCTGTACTGCCTTATTGTTTGGCAGCTGCAACCAAATATTGGAAGAGGAGCCCCGAAATATATTTACGCCAGACTATTTTAAAACGGAAAAGGGCGTGATGGGGGGCGTGACGGCGCTATACGGGCATTTACGCTGGATATATGGAAATGGGTATTATCTTAACGCCTGCCTGACAGGAACAGACGAGTACACCTATGCACAGGCTGCGGATGCCAATTTCAGGGATTTGGATCTTTCCGGAGTAGGAATCGTTACTCCTGAAGGAAGCCGGGCCGATGTGTTATGGAACGCAGCATTTCCGGCAATCAACACCGCTAGTGGAATCATTGAAAATGCCGAAGAGGTCGGGACGATATCGGATGCGTTGATTGCGGAAGCTCGTTTCTTTCGAGCGTTTGACTACTTTCTTCTGGTGCAGACCTTCGGTGGCGTACCGTTGGATTTGGGAGCAGGGGAGCTGAAATTTAATACTTCTACCTTTCGGGGATCCGTACGTAATACCGTACCGGAAGTGTATACTAAAGCCGTTTTCCCGGACCTGAAACAGGCTATCGAAGATCTACCTGAAATAGGACGGGTAACGGGAGGTGTGACTAAGACCTTGGCGAGGCTGTATTTAGCAAAGGCTTATCTTACGTATGCGTGGTGGTTAGAAAACCCAAACAACATTCCGACCTATCCTGAAACTGCACGTACTGATCCGGATGGACACAATGCGGGCTACTATTTTCAACAGGCTTACAATATTGCAGTCGATGGAATAGAAAATCCTGGAAATTTTGGGCTGGAAACGACTTACTACGATGTCAACTATGCCCCAAATGACCGAAATAAGGAAATATTGCTATACGCAGATCATACCGAGGAAAGTGAATACTTTAATGGCGGAAGTCATTCTTGGGGGAACGGCGGATCGCCAGACAACTTTGCAGTTTGGATGGTCACCTGGGATTATACCTTTCTGGAAAGTGCAACGACAGCAGATTGGGCATCTGTTGTCCGCTCCGTACAACGCCAGGCCGCGCAGGCTTATGGCAGACCGTGGACACGTATGGCTCCCACCCAAAACGCGATCATTAATACCTTTGCCGATAAAACGAACGACTCCCGGTACGACGGAACGTTTGTAACGACTTGGAGAGGTAACTGGGATAAAGCGGGCTTACCTAATGCAGTGCTGTATAATGCGAATGGTATGCCTGTACGCCCGGGGGATGCTATCCTAACTATTTTGAACGAAGAGCCAGCGCAGCCGATAGACTATTCAAATACGACTTATAAAAGCAATGTTGGGGCTGGCGTACTACCGGGCAGAGCAGACTTTGTCATGGGGCCAACCGCCATAAGCCGCCGTAAATACCCGAATCTATGGAAGCTGGGCATGTATCGTACGAACGATGGTGGCGGACTAGGGCAGCCAAATGGCGGAAGCACAAGACCTTTCAATATTGCTAAATTCTCGGAACTCTACTTTGTAGCAGCCGAAGCAGCCGTAAAGGGAGCATCTGTACAGGCGGGCAAAAGTGCGCGCGACTTGATCAATGTTATCCGCGCGCGTGCCGGTGTATGGCGCTGGGACAATAATGGAAACGTAGAGAAAAATCAGGATCAAAGTGCGCAGATGATAGCGGCGACGCCGTTGACTATAACGGTGGATTATATCCTAGACGAACGCTCCAGAGAGTACTTCGGTGAAGGGTACCGCTGGTTTGACCTAGTAAGAACACAAAAATGGCAGGAACGGGCCAGAACATATCAGATTGCAGGGCCAAATATCCAGGATCACACGCCGGTTACGTTTAATCGTACTATAGAACCCTATCATTATCTACGCCCAATACCGCAAGGACAAATGGACGCAATGGAATTGGAGCCCGCCGCCAAGACGGCTTATCAGAACCCAGGGTACAATTAAGCGAGAAAACGGTTACACTTTTTTTTCCAACCGAAGGTGCCATTTTTTTGATGGCACCTTCACTTTTTGATCCGATGATGATTAAATACGATGCCCCGGCTCTCTCTTGGATGTGCATATTATAACTTTTATATTTCCTCTAGAAAGAAGCTTGATGGCAGAGGAGAGATCTATAATTGCTTTTTTTATAAAACGCGGTTTTTTTGCACCTAAAAGGTAATTTATCTAAGTTTGTTACTAAAGCAAATTCCAATGCGGAGATGAAACAAGAGGTATTCTAAGCTGTGTACGGGAACGGACAACTCTTTTTAACAGACGGAGGAGAATTGATCAGGCAGAAAACATAATCGAAGTAAACATAAAGGATGGTTGTCGGAGCGCACAACAAAAAGGAGCACACAGTTATTTGCTGTCAGCATTATCCAGCTTAAAATCAAAAGTATATGCAACACTCTTCACAGGCAGAAAGCATCTTGGCACAAATCAATACTGAAACGAAGCTCGGTGACCTGCGGAAAATTGCGGCGCAGATCAAAAAGAACCATGAGCTGGCTTTGGAGCTTTGGTCAACGGGCCAGTTTTTGCCCAGACAGCTGGCAATTTTGATTATGGATAAAAAGCAACTTTCCCAAGAACTCATTGATAAGCTCGATAACGACATTGCACAGCACGTTGAAGACGAAAGACTTCAACTAGCGGATTGGTTAATGGCAAACCAGCTTTCCAAAGACAAACACACTATTGCATTAATGGAAACTTGGGAAAACAGGCAATCTCCACTGCAAAGACGGATTTATTGGTACTATCAAGCTCGTTTACGTTGGGTAGGGCAAAAGCCGTCGAACAGCGAAGAATTACTCGCAAAGATTGAGAGCCGTATCGAAGGAGAGGTGCAGGAAGTCCAGTGGGCAATGAATTTTACGGCGGGCTGGATCGGAGTTTACGAAAGGAAGTATCGAAGCCGTTGTATTGCTCTAGGCGAGAAGACAGGCCTTTATAAAGATGAAATGGTGTCAAAAGGATGCACGCCCAATTATTTGCCGGAGTTCATCGCAATAGAAAGCAGCAAGCGAAACATCTGAGATTACCTATCCTTCGTGTTAAGGAATCTTCAAGGTAATATATTTTAAGACTGCTAAACTAAGAATTTATTTATATCCCCCCAAGAATTCTGCTTGATCCGCGATTGCTCTTATTTATCAGAATAACAGCAAGTTACAAGGTGAAAAAAATGGGACAAGTCTATCGTTTTTAGACTTGTCCCAAGATGTGATCCCGCTGGGATTCGAACCCAGGACCCATACATTAAAAGTGTATTGCTCTACCAGCTGAGCTACGGAATCTTACTTCTTAGTTTTTCGAAGTACCCTTCGTTGTTTGAAGTGATGCAAAGGTAGAAAAAATGTTGATAGTTGCCAAATAGCCGGAAGCATATTTTTTGTTCTGCAAGGTAAGGTCTTGTTTTTCAGTCAAAAAAAATGATAAGCTAGAATAGGGCTTTGACCATGCGGTCGGCGCCGTTGAGATCCTGCTTCAAGACCACCGTACGATATCCTTTTTTTCTTAAAAGTTCGGCCGTTTCCTGCCCCAGGTGTTCGTTGATTTCAAAGTATAATGCTCCTTTTGGGGTCAAATGGGATCTGCCGAGGTCGGCAATCACGTCATAAAAGAGAAGAGGCGTATGCTCTTCCACAAACAGGGCGCTGTGCGGCTCGTATTGCAGCACGTTGTTATGCATCATGCTCTTCTCCTTAGGCGTGATATAAGGAGGGTTGCTTACAATAATATCGAATCGCTGATCCGTGCTTAAAAAATACTCCCATTCCATTATATCGGCAGTAATAAAATCGACAATAACGTTATTCCGAGATGCATTTCGCCGGGCAAGGTGTATAGCTTCGCCGGAAATATCCACAGCCGTAACAGAAGCATTCGGCATATTTTTTTTTAATGTAATGGCAATACATCCGCTGCCCGTCCCTATATCGAGAACGTTCAGCGAGGAAGTCGGCGCATTGTTTTCCCGAAGGATCCAGTCTACCAGCTCCTCCGTTTCCGGCCTGGGGATTAAGGTGTGCTCGTTAACTGAAAACTCTAGACCATAAAACGGGGCGTGTCCCACAATATATTGAATAGGCTGTCCGGTTTGAAGCTGATCCAGGATGGCATGCAAGGAAGCAAGGACGTCATCCTCCGGCGCCATGTTGCTATCTAAGGCATAGTCTACACGCCGCTTTTTTGTAATATGCGTGTAGGCCGTCAGAAAAAGTTCTTTAATTTCCGAAGGCTCGTAAAGTGAATGTAATGCCTGTTGATAAGCATCTGCTAGTTCTCTTAAGGTTTTCATATATATAAATTACTTCTGGATCGCCGTATGGCCATGTATTTTAAGCGTATATGCTTGCACGAACGGTTAGTCCCGGTTCACGCCCAGTTGCATAAGACGACATATTTCAGACAACAAACTTACAAAAGCTTGAATCACTTTTTGATATTAAATACTAGTTTTGCAGTATGCAACAAGACGAGAGGTACATGCGGCGTTGTCTCGACCTCGCCGTCCTTGGAATGGGAACGGTCAGCCCCAATCCAATGGTAGGCGCAGTTATTGTATATGAGAACAGGATTATCGGTGAAGGCTATACTTCCCCTTATGGCGGTCCGCATGCCGAGGTGAATGCTGTTGAGGAGGCGATCGCCCGGTTCGGTGAACAGGAGGCTTCGAAGCTGTTCCATGGATCGACGCTGTATGTGAGTCTCGAACCCTGTGCCCATTACGGAAAGACGCCCCCCTGTGCGGATATGCTTGTTGCTAAAGGATTCAATAGGGTGGTTATTGGGTGCCTTGACCCGTTTGCGAAGGTGAACGGACAGGGGGTCAAAAAACTTCGTGACGGCGGCATAGCAACCGAACTTGGCGTGCTGGAACAGGAATGTCTATTTTTAAACCGACGTTTTTTTACGCGGGTTACGAAGCAGCGCCCCTATGTGATTTTAAAGTGGGCGGAAACGTCGGACCGTTTTTTTGCACCCGAAGAAGATGCGCAACGCTGGATAACCAATAAAGCCAGCCGGCAGCTTGTACATAAATGGAGAAGCGAAGAAGACGCTGTTCTGGTAGGAGCGGCTACTGCAATAATAGACAATCCTGCATTAACCACACGTCTGTGGAAGGGCAAGCATCCTAAACGCATTGTCATCGATCGGGACCTCCGCATAGCAGACGATGCTGCGATTTTCGACGGAACGTCCGAAGCTATTGTTTTCAACGCAAAGCAAACCGATTGGAAACCGAATAAGAAGTTAATTCAGCTAGAGAATTTCGATCTCTATCTTGCACAGAATATCCTTTACCAACTCTACCTGATGGATGTACAATCGTTGATCGTTGAGGGCGGAGCGAAGACATTGCAGCTTTTCTTGGATGCAGGCTTGTGGGACGAGGCCCGTGTGTTTGAATCGGCCGCTCGATGGGGCAAAGGAAAAGCTTCTCCACGCATCGAACAATTTCCTTCTGAAGAAATTAACGTGGGGGACGACCGGCTAAAACTCTACTACAAGGAAGTTTAATGTATTTTAGGGCTATCCAACAAATCACTTATATAGCCCAGCACTTCCTGTTCCGAATAGCCGTCTTCTAACATAGAGAAGGTAAGGTAGGCGGCATATATTTCCGCACTGAAGACCACATGCTTGTCTTCAATGATTTTGTCGATAACATCCTCTTGAACGTCTATGCCGATATGGTGAAGTTCATTGTGTAAGTTGGTCGATATACTACAGTGATCTTCTCCGGAGGCGAAGGCTGCTATAATATGGAGAATAAATTTGTCCATCACCTCTGGGCTGATTTTGCTGGCTCTCTCCCCATAGCTAGCTAGATCTATTCTGTTTTTAGCACTATTGACGATTTTGTCCCAAATAAGGTATTCTGTTTTCGTGTGCATAATAATAGAAGTTTATAATTATCCTAAAGTTACGAAAAAGAAGGTATTTAAAAAACATGTAAGCGTTTTTTGATTCTATAACGCGTACTTAAAGCTTGGCGGACCTGATCGGATGGTGCCGAGAAGAGGGGTGAGGCAGGAGATACGTATGTAGCCCGGCGTCAGCCAACCTCTTCACATCTGCCGATTGCAAAAGGTATTCTCGTGCAACATGGTTAGGATAAAAAAAATAATCTGCTCATTTTCAATATTCTAAAAAACGCGGTAAAACATATATCGAATTCTTTCGTTTTGTAACTATCAACTATAAGCTACTATTTAATCAACTGTAAACAAAAACTACTATGAACCACATTGGTATCAACTTGCTAACAATTAAACAAAAAACTTAGGGATTTCTGCTCTTTCTGGTGATTTATTGACTTGCGGTACGCTGTGTTGTGCAACGGTGCAGAATCGAGCGCCGACAGGCCTTCCGTAATTCATATTGGCGGTTACCTAAGAGTGGGCAGTCCTGTGGAAAAAATTTAAGTGTCATTTAAACATATATTGGGTGTGTGTTGGGTAATGATGCAGCGTATTTTAAAGAGGGAATCAAATAAATCTAATCATATAAACTTAAACTTACACGTATGCTAATCAAAAGATTCTACAGAAAAGAGCTGAAAAAGCTCCTGTGGGCAGGAGGGACCGCGTTGTTATGCTGTGGTTATCCTGTTTTAGACAGTCATGCCTACACATCCACTTCTGAAGCTCGCGTCCTGAGCCCTTTCCAGCAGGAAAAGATCACGGTAAGAGGGGTTGTTCGCAATCAGGAGACCGGTGAACCTATGGCCGGAGTTACAGTTTCCGTTGTTGGGACTACGCTGGCAACTACGACGGATGCCAATGGCGGGTATGAACTGCAGGATGTTCCTGCCGATGGCCAGTTACAGTTTAACATGGTGGGAATGCAGATGGTTACCGAACGCATCTCTCGGCGAAGCGCCATCGATATTTCGCTGACTTCAGCCAACGCCAACATTGACGAAGTGGTAGTGGTCGGTTACGGCGTACAGAAGAGGGAGAACGTGACGGGTTCTGTCGTTGCCGTGAAGGGGACTGAATTGCAAAAATCGCCCGCTTTGAACGTCTCCAATTCCATAGCCGGGAGGGTGCCGGGGGTGATCGCAACAAACGGCAGTGCTGAACCCGGATACGACGGCTCCACCATCAAAATCCGCGGTACAAATTCTCTGGGAGACAGTGGTCCGCTCATTGTGATCGATGGCATTCCCGCCCGGCAAGGGGGCTTCGAACGCCTTAACCCAGCGGATATCGAGAACATTTCCATATTAAAGGACGCTTCGGCCGCCATTTACGGAGCGCGGGCCGCCAACGGCGTCATTCTGGTCACCACGCGCCGAGGCAAAACCGGAAAGCCACAGTTGTCTTATAATTACAACCACGGCGTGTCCCAGCCCACCGTCGTGCCCAAACTCGCGGATGCGGTTCAATACGCGGAGATGCGGAATGAGCTGGAAATTTTCAAGCTCCCCGTAGCCGAGTGGAACGCCGCCTTAAATGGTTTCAATACCACGGGAAGCTATGCCCGCCCTGACGGGACAACTGTAACAGCGCCATTTACACCGGAAGACCGGGAACTCTTTGCTAATGGAACAGACCCATGGGGCCATCCGAACACCGACTGGTATGGCGCCGCATTGAAAAATTGGTCGCCTCAGGAGAGGCATAACCTCCAGATCGACGGAGGGACAGAGGATATGCGCTATCTTTTATCGATCGGATATCAAAATCAGGACGGTTATTACAAAAACTCGGCTACAGGGTATAAGCAGTACGATTTTCGGATCAACCTCGACGCCAATATCAGCCCCTATATAAAAACGCAGTTTGGCGTGTTGGGACGGCAGGAAGACCGTAACTTCCCGACCAAGAGTGCGGGCACAATCTTCCGGATGCTCATGCGCGGTAACCCGACGATGCCTGCCTTTTGGCCCAACGGTATGCCCGGACCCGATATCGAACATGGGGAAAACCCGGTCGTAATCACGACGGATCAGACCGGTTACGACAGAGACAAGCGCTATTACCTGCAAACCAACGGACAGATTGATATCACGAACCCCTGGATAGAAGGGTTAAAATTGTCTTTAAATGCGTCGGTCGATAAGTATATCAAAAAGACAAAAAGATGGGAGATTCCTTGGTACCTATATACTTGGCAAGGGGATTATGAAGAAGATGGGACTACGCCAAGGCTCGTTCGTGGAATCCGGGGACCTGCCGACCCACGGCTGACCCAGGGCGACGAAGATCAGCTAAATATTTTGATGGGAGCGGTGTTAAGTTACGATAAGTCTATCGGTGATCACAACCTGAGCCTTTTGGCCGGGGTGAACAGAGAAACGATACGTAATGATAACTTCAGTGCGTTCCGACGCTATTTTATCTCGCAGCGTATTGACTATCTTTTTGCAGGAGGAGATGCAGAAAAAGACAATAACGGGGGGGCATGGGAGCGTGCTCGTTTGAATTACTTTGGGCGGGTCGGATACAACTTTAAGAATAAATATATCGGGGAGTTTCTATGGCGGTATGATGGTTCCTATATGTTTCCGGAAAATTCCCGCTATGGCTTTTTTCCCGGAATTATGCTAGGTTATCTCGTGTCGGAAGAGGATTATTGGAAAGATAATATTTCATTTATTAACTATTTTAAGATCCGCGGTTCATATGGGGAGATGGGAAATGATAATATTTATTACGACGATGCTTTGCAGGAATATCAGTACTATTCTACGTATGCGTTTGGAACGTATATCATCAACAATGACGTCGTCAAGTCATTATATGAGAGCCGTGTACCAAACAACTTTATCACCTGGGAGGTAGCCAATAATTATAATCTGGGCTTTGACTTTCAGTTTTTTGGCGGAAAGATGAACGCAGAGATCGATCTGTTTAAGAACAGCAGGGAAAGTATTCTTTGGCGTCGTAATGCCTCCATTCCCCAAAGCACGGGGATGACATTACCGGCCGAGAATATCGGAAAAGTGGACAACTCGGGATGGGAATTTAACGTCGGATGGCAAGATCAGATAGGAGAGGTCGGATACCGGGTGTCCGTAAACGGCGGTTATGCGAAAAATAAGATTATCTTTTGGGATGAAGCACCAGGTGCTCCCGCGTGGCAACAAAGTACCGGAAGAGCCATTAACGCCGGGCTATATTACATCTACGATGGCGTATTCCGTGATCAAGCTGAAATAGATGCAAACAATATCGACTATAGTGCGGTAATAGGAAACCTTCGCCCCGGCGATATGAAGTACTTGGACTACGATGGAGATGGACAGATTACGCCCGACGATCGTGTACGGAGAGACAAAAATACTGATCCTACCTTTCAGGGCGGTATTAACCTCGGTTTAACGTATAAAAATTTTGATGTAAGCATCCTCTTTCAGGGAGCTACGGGCGGAGAGCTGCGCGTAGGCACAGATGAGTCCGGAGCAATAGGAAACTATTTATTGGACTTTTATGAGAACAGATGGAAAATCGATGATCCCAGCAGCATACATCCGCGTATCACCGACAGGAGTGATCAATACTATTCAAACAATAACACCTATTGGCTACGTAGCACCGACTATATTCGCTTGAAGAATGTTGAGCTGGGGTACAATCTGCCGAAAAATTTGTTAGATAAAGTGGGCATTAACAATCTACGTGTTTATCTGAGCGGTTTAAACCTGCTGACGTGGAGTAAGATCAAGGTATACGATCCGGAGTCAACAAATCAATTGGGACAATATTATCCGCAGGCACGTCTGGTGAACGCCGGCGTTATGGTATCATTTTAACTATTTAGACATGAACAACTTAAAATATTTGCTGTATACCGTTGTGATTAGTGCATTTGCCTTATCTTGTAACGACGACTTTGTGAGCACACAACCCTTAGGAGAAGTACCCAAGGAAGTTGTCTGGACCGACGCGGCATTGGCAGAAGCGTTTGTTTTTGAGATATACAACGGCTTCGGCGTGGGGGGCTTCTATGAGCAGCAACTGGCGTCCATGACCGATGAGGCGCTCTTTACACATCCGGGACGGGGCATTAATACGGTTAATGAAGGTCGGGCAAACGCCGCGGATCAGGGATATATTATGGATACCTATCAGTATGGAAACATGTATACCCGGATCCGGGCGGCTAATACCGCTATCATGAATCTGCAGAATCCGCAGTTCGATAATCCGACTAAAGCAAGTCAGCTGCTGGGCGAAGCGTACTTTCTCAGAGCCTACTACTATCACCAGCTTGTGCGGATGTTTGGAAGCGTGCCTCTCGTGAATATAGTTTATGAACTGGGAGATCCAGACTATACGCTCAGCCGTAATACCTTTGAAGAATGTATTGATTTCATTGTCGACGATTGCGACTCTGCAGCTCTGCTATTAGCGGAGAAGCAAAAAGTAGATGGCCGGGCAAACGAGATTGCGGCGCTGGCCTTGAAAGCCCGTGTATTGACATACGCCGCGAGCGATCTGTTTGACAACGCTACCGCCAGGTCGAAATCAGATGTACTGGGAGACTATGCTAACCCAGAGTATCTCGGATACACGACGGGCGACCGGATGCAGCGCTGGCAGAAAGCAAAAGAGGCTAGTAAAGCTGTTCTGGATCATGCCGAATACCGCTATAAGCTAGACCTAGACGGGCCTGTCACAGCAGAAGAAGGCAGAGCTAATTACACAGCTCTCGCCATGGGAGGCGGAAGCAAGCTGGCGGATACCGACGCTAAAAGAGACTTGATTCTCGGGCGCTTCTTTATTGATCTTAAAGACGAGCGGGGAGGTTGGGTAGGTCGCGATAATGGGCCAAACGGCTACCATAACTGGTCGGGAAATACACCTACGCAGCTGTTGGTTGACGACTACGAGATGATTAACGGCAACCGGTTTGACTGGAATAATCCAGAGCATAAAGCTGCGCCATACCGCAATCGCGACCCTCGCTTTTATGCCACTATACTGTACGACGGCGCAGATTGGAAGCCTCGGACAGACGACGTAAAAAATCGTGACCCATATAACCAGATACAAACGGGTCAATATGAAATTGGAAATGGATCTGGGACAAAAACGGTACAGTTCGGCCTGGATACGAGGAATGGACCTATTGAAGATTGGAACGGTTCGTACACCGGTTATTATTATCGTAAGTTCGTAGATGCTGATCCTGCAATTGTCGACCAGAATACAAGACAGTCGATTCCCTGGCCGATCCTCCGCTATACAGAAGCCGTACTGAATTATGTAGAAGCCTGTATTGAGCTAGGCGAGGAACAAGAGGCAAAACTTTGGATAAACCGTATTCGTTTTCGTTCAGGCATGCCTGCCATCAACGACAGCGGAGAGGCATTGAAGAGGCGTTATCAAAATGAACGGCGCATCGAACTGGCGTATGAAGAACATCGATTCTTCGATGCCCGGCGTTGGATGATTGCGCCACAGACACTCGGCCGGAAGGTTAGTCTCATCCGCATAGAAGGTAAACTAAAGCCGGGAAAACAGGTGTCTGTGTACCGATATAATACCGAGAACTATAACTACACTTATACAGTCGGTACATTGGACCCCGGAATTGAAAATAGAACCTGGAACGACAAAATGTATTTCGCCCCTTTTCATCGGGACGAGACCAACAGAAATACGAAGTTGGTGCAAAACCCAGGATACTAATAATAGAAGAAGCGAGACCCGTTCTCGCTTCTTTTAATTTAACGGTTGCCGTATACTAGTAAAATCACTATTTTAACGGTGGGATAGGACTAGAAAAAAATCTACTCAATGAATATTACATTAACAGGGAAAACAGCACTGGTCGGTGGAAGTTCGGCCGGCATAGGAAAGGCTATCGCACAGCAGCTGGCGGCGAGTGGTGCAAGCGTGGTTTTGATGGCACGAAGCGAGGACCGGCTGAAAGCTGCATTGAAAGAGCTTCCGGTGGACCAGGAGCAACATCACCGTTATATCGTAACGGATTTTGAAGACTATGATCAGCACCATAAGTGCATGGCACGTTTTTTTTCGGTAAACCATGTCGATATTTTGGTAAATAACACCAACGGACCCGCAGCTGGAGGAGTTTTTACAAAAACGGAAACCGACTATCAACGCGCTTTTGAGCTTTTATTTCAAAATGCTGTAAATACAACCCGGCTCGCTCTCCCTCATATGAGGAATCAGGGTTTTGGCCGTATCATTAACGTATCCTCGATGACGGTCAAAGAACCTAGTGCGACCTTAGTGTTATCAAATACGATGCGGACAGCTTTAGTTAGCTGGAGTAAGACGTTGGCATCGGCAGTTGCATCGGATGGCATCACTGTTAATTCCATTTTAACTGGATTCTTTGATACTGACCGGTTGAATAGCCTGCTGAAGCAGCAGGCCGATGACACCGGTATCCCGTTCGACGAATTGAAGAGGCGACGTATCGAGGCCATTCCGGTGAAGCGGCTGGGCGACCCGCGGGAGTATGGCTCATTAGTTGCGTTCTTAGCGTCGGAGTACGCTTCTTTTTTGACAGGAGCGGCGATCCCGCTGGATGGCGGGGCAGCAGCCGGCCTGCTTTAATAACTGATCGAGCTTGTAGATAAGAAATGCGTCAAACGGATGACGGACGCCCGTTAAACTCATTCCTTTTCCAGCTCTTTTTTATAATGTTGAATCTGTTCTTGAATAGTTTCATCCAATTCCGGATACTGGATGTCGTGGTATTTCGAAAGGGTGTCCCATAAAACCCTGGCAACAAGATACCGTGATATATCCTTGTTATCCGCCGGAATAATATACCATGGGGCGTACGGTTTTGTGGTTTCGCGGATCGCTTCTTCGTAGCATTCCATGTAACGTCCCCAAAGTTTACGTTCGGCTAAATCTCCGGGAGAAAACTTCCAGTTATGTTCTTCCTTTTCCAGCCTTCTCAATAGCCTGTTCTTTTGTTCTGCTTTGCTTAGGTGGAGGTAGAACTTAAAAACGATCGTGTGATTGTCCGTTAGATGCCGCTCAAAGTTATTGATCTGTGAGAAGCGCTGCCGCCAGAAATTCTCAGGGATATCCTTGACCGAGGTAATGCCGGGAATATGTTCGTTTAAAAGATACGAAGGGTGCACCCGCGTGACCAGTACGTTTTCATAATGCGTACGGTTAAAAACACCAAATTTCCCCTTGGGAGGAAGATTTATGTAATGGCGCCAAAGATAGTCGTGCTGAAGCTCCTGCGAAGTGGGCGTCTTAAAACTTTTAACTTCTACGCCACGGACATTAAACTCCTCAAAGAGCTCACGGATGAGGCTGTCTTTTCCTGCAGTGTCCATGCCCTGTAGACACACCAATACGGCATAGCGGTTGTGCGCATACATGACGTCCTGAAGTTTCGCCAACTTTTTACGTAGCTTTTTTAACTCTTCCTGTGCAAAATCAGGACTGATTTTATCGGACACATCGGTGGGCATACGGTTCAATTGGACCCCTTTGCCGGCTTTAAGGTGCTTAATATCCATGTTCATATTATTCTCGCTTATACGAATATACCTAAAAAAACAATTATATTTATCGTATGTATAGTTAATTTTTATAACTTTAAGTTATGATTGCAGAAGAGCTACTCCATTTTGTTTGGCAGTTTCGGCTTTTTAACCAATTTGACCTGTATAATACAGAGGGTGAAAAGGTCGTGATTGTGCAGGTAGGCGAGCACAACATTAACGCGGGTCCGGATTTTTTGTACTGCCAGTTGCTGATAGGCGACAAGCTTTGGGTCGGACATGTCGAAATCCATGTCGATGGACGGGATTGGACAAGGCACGGGCACGATCAGGATGAGCAATACAACAATGTTATTTTACATGTTGTATACACCTTTCCAATTGACGCTTTCCGACAGGACAAAACCATGATACCGACGTTGGTGATCAAAGAGCTGCTGCCGAAGCAGCTGGTAGAGCGCTATAAACGGATGTTGCTGCACAGAGCTTGGATCCCCTGTGCAAAGCAACTCGATACGGTATCATCTGTTTTGAAGGTTCAGGTTTTGCAGCGTATGGCCGTGTTACGGCTGGAAGAACGGGTAGGAGATCTACGGCGTATTGTCGTGACAGAACAGAAGGGCTGGGAATATGGCCTTTTTCAGCAACTGTGTCGCAGCTTCGGCACGAAGGTTAATGCAGATGTTTTTCAAAGACTAGCAGAAAAAGTTGACTTAACTTTGGTCTGGAAATACCATGGGGATACAACCAAGCTGGAGGCCATGTTTTTCGGACAGGCCGGCTTCCTACAGAAAGATCTCGATGAGTCCTATCTGAAAGAGCTGCAGGAGGAATACCGTTACCTGAAAAGGGTGCACAACTTGTCAGAAATATCGGCGGCCGAATGGAAGTTCCTACGGATGAGGCCATATAACTTTCCGACCTATAGACTAGCCCAGCTCGCGGCCCTATATAATAGTAGTCCATATATTTTTGCTTTATTGTTGTCTTCCAACGACATTACGCCCCTTGTCGAGATGTTAAAGAGTGTCAGAGCCACCCCCTTCTGGCAATACCATTTTAATATGGAGAAGAAATCGCCGAAGCATGATACGAAGCTTTCAACACGTTTTATAGAGCACCTTATTATTAATTGTTTTATTCCGGTACTCTTTGCATACGGGAAAGAGATGGGACAGGAAGAACTGCAATGGAGGGCTTTTCATTGGCTGGAAGAGCTGGATAAAGAAGATAACAATATTGTCCGGAGTTTTTCGAAGCATTCTTTAGCGGCAACGAACGCCTTGGATTCCCAAGGGCTGTTACATCTAAAATATAACTATTGTAACGCCAGGAAATGTCTGCAATGTCCAATCGGCGTTTCCATCCTCCGACATTAAGCGACGCGCAGTATCTCCGCTATCTCTTTAAAACCTTTTTCAAAAGCCAGGTCGGAAGCGGTCATACCCATGTCGGTCCTCAAGCTAATATCTGCACCATTCTCCAATAGAAGGATGATTATGTCAATGTTACCTTGTTGTGCGGCGAGGTGCAGAGGCGTAATGCGTGCGTTCTGAACAACATTCACTTCAGCGCCGGCTTCTATCAACATTTTGCTGATTTGGTCATAACGGCCCGTAATTGCCGTATGCAGCGGATAGACATGATAGCCATTCTGTGAGCAGACGTTGGGATCGGCCCGCTTTGTTAAAAGTGTTCGAACGACTGCTTCCTGTCCAAAGTGGGTGGCAATTCCCAGCGGGGTAAACCCATGAGACGAAAACTCTTCGACTACATCTGGCTTCTGTTTCACCATGGCCTCAATTTGTGGAGCGAGGCCGATTGCGCAGGCCTCATGTATAGTTATGGTCGTCAGGTGGTTTAAGATTGTTTTAATAACCTGATCTTTATGGTAGTAGCAGGCTAGCAACAATGGAGATATATCGTGGCTGGTCTTCTCCCTTAATAACTCCGGCTGTGCACGAAGTAACACCTCCAAATCGTGGTGGTTTCCGGTCTCGATATACTCTTCTAACTTGTATAAACTCATTGATTGTTTCTATTGACGCCTACGAATTAAATAAAAAAATACGAAATTAGAATCAATTGTGAATAACATTTTAAGTGTGCATAATGTATAATTGAAGCTATAACGACACAATCTCTTTTAGTTTTGAAAAGTTTGGGCGTCTGCCGACAAAAAAGCAATTAATAAATTTTTAGTGTTTCCGGCGGTATATCAATAAGATCGTAAAAAAAAGATGTTTCTACATTTAATTTTTTATGTGTTGTAGCTAATGCTCTACAAGTGTTGAAAAACCTAGCGTAAAGGTTTGTATATCGTCAACTATAACCTACTTTTGTAATGCCCTTCCCAAGGGGCATGTTTTTCATAGGTAGATGTAGGGTCGAATATTCATATTCGACCCTTTTTTTACACCTGTTCATCAATATCCAGAAAGGTAGGTCGCTCTTTTCAGGGCTTCTGAGAAGTGGATGACGGCCGACGGTTCAATGGAATCATGAAAGTTTTCTTTACTTTTGCCAAGGAAGCTATGAAAGAAAAGAAAAAGATCGTCGTGGCCATTACGGGCGCCAGCGGAGCAATATATGCAAAGGTTTTACTGGATAAACTGGCCTGTTTGACAGACCAGGTTGAAGAAGTAGGTGTCGTCATGTCCGACAATGCAAAGGATGTCTGGAGGTTTGAGTTGGGAACCGAGGATTATAAGACCTATCCGTTTAAATTTTATCAGAAAAGCGACTTTATGGCGCCGTTCGCGTCTGGATCGGCACGTTACGAGACTATGATCGTATGTCCCTGCTCCATGGGCACATTAGCGCGTATAGCACATGGTATTTCCTCAGATCTGACGACGCGGGCGGCAGATGTCGTGTTGAAGGAACGAAGACGCCTTGTCTTAGTAACACGGGAAACGCCGCTGAATGCGATGCATATACGGAATATGGACATCATAACCAACTCCGGCGGCATTATCTGTCCTGCAAGCCCTTCCTTTTACAGTCTGCCCAGGACATTTGAAGATCTGGCTGCAACCGTGATAGATCGCGTACTTTCTCTATGCGACATCCGTATCGATAGCTACTCCTGGGGAGAGGATAGATAAAAACCGCTATTTTTGAAATAGGGTTACCATATAATTTTGTACATTTGTTTTTCAATGAAACGACGTATTGATTTGGATCTTTTTATTCCATATTTCATTGTCTTACCAAAAGAAAAAATGCAACAATTACTTGCGTCGTTTTTGACTTTTCAGCTCGTTGTTTACGCTATTTTGTTTTCACCACTAATTCGTTTAAAGAACATTCATGGATAATATTCTAATCACCTCTGCTACGCTTATATCCCCCGGCCACCTGCAACACGGCCATATCGTTGATATTCTGGTAGAAAAAGGGAACATCAGTCGAATTGCGGACGCCACCACGTCCGCAGATGTAGATGCGCATATCGTTGATGGTAAAGGATGCTTCGTTTCGGTCGGTTTTTTCGATTTGCATACCAACTTTGGAGTGCCGGGGCTGGAGACGAAAGAGGACGTGACAACTGGAACTGCCGCAGCTGCGGCGGGAGGTTTTACGGCTGTGGCGGTTTACCCTAACACCAACCCGCCGATACATAGCCGTTCGGAGGTGTCTTTGTTGGTTAACACCGCCAGGGGAAATTTAGTGGATGTATATCCGATAGGCGCAATCAGCAAGAAAAGAGATGGAAATGAACTGGCAGAGCTGTACGATATGCAGCAGGCAGGGGCGATCGCGTTTAGCGACGGCGACCGCAGTTTGCAGCAAGCTGGTCTCATGAGCAGGGCATTGCTTTATTCGAAAGGATTTAAAGGTCTAATCATTTCTTTTCCGGAAGATCACTCGGTTGCAGGCGGGCATCAGATGAACGAAGGCGAGATGAGTACCTATTTAGGTATGAAAGGGAAACCAAACCTTGCAGAATCGTTAATGGTGTCACGCGATTTATTCCTGGCAGAATATAATGAGGCCCCCGTTCATTTTACGAGCATTTCTACAGCGGAGTCTGTCGAACTGATAAAAACAGCAAAATCAAAAGGTATCCAGGTGACATGCGACGTAGCAGCGCATAACCTGGTTTTCACGGATGCGGAGGTGGTCGCTTTCGATAGTAATTTTAAGGTTAACCCACCGTTGCGGACCCAAAGAGACGTCGATGCCTTGCTGGAAGGACTACGGGAAGGCACCATCGACGCGGTGGTTTCCCAGCATACACCGCATGAAATCGAATATAAAAATGTGGAGTTTCATATTGCAAAAGAGGGGATCATAGGATTGCAGACCGTGTTGCCTTTTTTGGTGAAAGCAGGACTCTCTGCCGAGGATATTGTCACCAAACTGGCGATTAACCCGCGCCAGATTATTGGACAGACTGTGCCCGGCATTACAGAAGGAAGTGCCGCCAACCTGGTGCTTTTCAGTATGGAAGATCAATGGGTGTATGATCAACATACCAATAAATCAAAAGCAGCAAACAGTCCTGTGCTTGGACAGCGTTTGCAGGGAAAAGTAAGAGCAGTAATTAATCATGGCCAACTGGTCGAAAACAAATAAGCTATGGATGGAAAAGTAAAACAAGCTTTCGATGCGGGCATCGAAGCGTACGCAGCGTCAGAAGGTATCGAAGCCTCTGTATTTGCCGGTCTATTGCAAACGGCGTTCGATAAGGAGGCGCCTTTTATGGATAAGGTGCAGGCCCTGGACGACGCGTTCGATAATCATCCGCGTTTCGAGGAACTGCGGGAAGTGTACTTCGACCTGCTGATGGTCAACTTTTTTGCGGCCGACGTGCAGAAGCTCGAAGAAGACTACCTTGAATCTCCGGAGTGGGAAGCAATTGAAGAGGATACCATTGAAAGAGGTACCGAATTGTTGAATATATTTTTATATCTTAGAGAATGTGCTGACGACGAAATAGAGCCTTCATTGGAAGACTACCTAAAGGAGTTCTTGTTAGTTGAGGAAGATGAATTTCAGGACGAATATGCAATTTATGAGAAGGTGATTGCCAACCAGATACTGGTCGAAAGTAGTTACGGAGAGATCAGTAAAGTTGCAGCTTCGTTGTCCTATCAAGACGACTTAAAAGAACTGTTTTATCCAATGGTGAGCTTCTTTATGGAGCCATCTCCTTCGTCGCAGCAACTGAACGAGTTTGAAGACAACGCGCTCAACAAATCATTTGACACGGCTATTTACCAAGTTATTGTAAACTTTAATAGATAAAATTATGATTCAAGAACCCTATGGAACCTTTCCGGCCGCCGAGGTAAAAAAGGAAGGCGTAAAATTTGGCATTTATTTAGGGATTATCTCCCTGGTCATCAGCATTGTTTCCATGTACGTACTCATGAATAGTGCGAACTTTAAAACCAGTTCGATGGTAACCGGCGGACTTACATTAATCCTGATGATTGCCCTATCCGCCTATTTTGCCGTGTCACTACGTAAGGCTGCAGGCGGATTTTGGAACTTTAGTCAGGCATTGAAAAATATCTTTATCATGTTGGCTATCGCTGTCGTTATCTCGACTGTGGGCGGCGCACTGTTTAACCTGATCAACCCCGAGCCACAGCAAGTGATCTTTGACAAGACGATCAACATGACGATCGAAACTATGGAAAGTGTCGGCGCAGACGACGACCTTATCGACAAGCAGGTCGCGGATCTCGAGAAGACGCGCGACGAATTGCGTACTTTCTCCGTAGGACAGACGTTGAAAGGACTAGGCGTTAGCCTCATTATGTATTTTGTGTTTGCACTTATCTTGGCGGCGATCCTAAAACGGGAGCGACCTGCCTTCTTAAATGTAAGTAACACGGGCAATGACGCGACGCCGGTGCAGGAAGACGGGAATGGCTAAAAAAGAGACGGCCGAGAAGGTGTTTTCGGGTGCATCACAGATTGGGAGGTAAGGCGCTCTCGTTAAAGCGACCAGGCACGGCGCTACGGTCTGACAACGAAAAAGGAAGACTTGTCGAACCGGACCTACCGGGCTCGCATACATTACTGATGCCTGCTTCGCGGTCTGCGGCATTGAGGCTTTTTCTGGAACGGATTTTTGCCGTGCGCCCGGTGCTCCCTGCCTGTGTGAATTATTTTGACTTTAATTTTAATATGGATATATCAGTTGTTGTCCCGTTGTATAATGAGGAAGAATCTTTGCCGGAGCTGACGGATTGGATTCGCAGGGTGATGTTAAAACACGGATTTTCTTATGAGATAATATTGGTAGACGACGGAAGCAGTGACAAATCCTGGAAGGTGATAGAAGAGCTGCGACGCGGGCATGAGGAGATTATCGGGATTAAGTTTCGCCGTAACTATGGGAAATCGGCGGCATTAAATGTTGGGTTTAATGCTGCGGAGGGCGAGGTCGTTATCACGATGGACGCCGATCTTCAGGATAGTCCCGACGAAATACCGGAACTGTATGACCGTATCGTCAATCAGCAGGCCGATCTGGTATCGGGATGGAAACAGAAACGTTATGATCCCCTGACGAAAACTATCCCGACGAAACTGTTCAACGCCGTTACCAGAAGCATGTCTGGAATCCATAATCTTCACGACTTCAACTGCGGTCTGAAGGCCTACCGTAAAGATGTTATAAAAAGTATTGAAGTCTATGGCGAAATGCATCGCTATATCCCGGTTTTAGCGAAGTGGGCCGGCTTTAAAAAGATTCAGGAACAGGTGGTACAGCATTATCCCCGCAAATACGGAACAACCAAGTTCGGGCCAGGCCGCTTTATTAAGGGATTTCTGGATCTGCTTTCCATATTTTTTGTTGGGAAGTTCGGCAAAAGACCGATGCACTTTTTCGGTACCATCGGTGTTCTCAGTTTCCTGGTCGGATTCTTTATCACCTGCTATCTGATCTTCGAGAAGCTGATGAGCATAGCGAATGGATCAGCATATCGGAATGTCACCGACCAGCCGCTGTTTTATCTTTCTTTGGTTGCTATTCTGATCGGAACACAGCTATTTCTTACCGGCTTTATAGCGGAACTGGTATCCCGCAACGCGACCGACCGTAACAAATACCATATTGAAAAGATGATTTAGACATGTTCTTTTCGATTATTATCCCGCTGTACAATCGTCCACAGGAAATTAAGGAACTGTTGGAGTCTTTGACGCACCAACGTTATACTTCCTTTGAGGTGATCGTTGTTGAAGACGGTTCGTCGGTACCGGCGAAGCGAGTAGTAGAAGATTTTAAGGATAGGTTAGATGTCCGCTATCTGGTAAAAGATAACCAGGGGCAGGGATTTGCTAGAAATCACGGCTTCGCGTATGCGAAGGGCGACTATTTTATTGTCTTCGACTCGGATGTTCTGGTGCCGGAAGATTATTTGCATCATGTGCAAACGGCTATCGGTCAGCACGGCTGGGACGCTTTCGGAGGGCCTGATGCTGCCCACCCTTCGTTTACGGAAATTCAGAAGGCGATATCATATTCTATGACTAGCCCTTTTACGACCGGCGGAATCCGGGGAAACAAGAAGCACGTGGGACAGTTCCACCCCCGGAGCTTTAATATGGGAATTTCAAGATCGGTATATGATGCGACCGGCGGATTTCGTCTGTCGAGGCGATCGGAGGATATAGAGTTCAGTATACGGATGATTGAAGCCGGATTTAAGGTCGGACTGATACCAGAGGCATTCGTCTACCATAAGCGTCGGGCGACCTTTCCGCAGTTTTTTAAACAAACAAACGCATTTGGCAAAGGCCGGATCGATATATACAAGCTGTTCCCTGCCGAACTGAAAGCAGTACATATGTTACCTGCCTTTTTTGTACTTGCTCTTGCGACACTACTGCTATTGAACCTTTCCGTCTTTATCGCTGAAGAAAGACTTCATTTCGTCTCTTTCCTGTGCGTGTTGGGAAACACCTTGATAGGCATATATACCCTGTTGCTGTTTTCCCATGCGTGGATGTCTACCAAGAGCTGGAAGGTCGCCGGTTTGGCGGTTGTAGCAGCCTACACGCAGCTTATCGCATATGGGACGGGCTTCCTTAGCAGCTACATGCAACACGTACTGTTGAAAAAAGAGCAGCAGTCGGCCTAGAAAAATAGAATAAAGTTTTTTAATTTGTCTAAAAATTTAAAACAGTGATTGCATTTACACAACATAATCTAGGAAAGTTGGAGGAACTGTTTGCGGTGCTGGGGTATCGGGTGCGTTACGAAAAAGGTTCGTTCCGGACAGGCGCCTGTATCTTACAAAATACCAAAGTTATTGTTGTCAATAAGTTTTCCAATCTTGAAGTAAGGATTCAATCGTTAGTACAATTGCTCCGCGAGATGGAGATTGATGAATCTTTATTGGACGATAAAAAGAAAGGCTTTTATAAGATGCTAAAGAAAGAAGAGGCGGCATTTTGAGAATTACCTTTTTAGGAACAGGGACATCACAGGGTGTGCCGGTCATCGCCTGTCAATGCGCCGTCTGTTGTTCAGACGACTCCCGAGATAAGCGCCTTAGGACGTCAATATTGGTCGAAGATGGCGAATTCACCATCGTGGTGGATACCGGCCCCGATTTCCGTTACCAGATGCTTAGGCAAAATGTCCGGCATCTCGACGCTGTACTGATTACCCACTCCCATAAAGACCACATTGCCGGCATGGACGACGTTCGGGCGTTTAACTTCCAACAGCAGGCGCCCATCCCCGTTTATAGCTCGCCGGAAACGCAGGATGCCTTGCGACGTGAGTTCTACTATGCATTTGGGGAACGTAAATATCCCGGCGTGCCGCGGCTGCAGTTGGAAACAATCGTGGCCGGCGAGCCTTTTTTGATCGGCACGCAACGTATCCTTCCCTTCGAGGTGATGCATTATAAAATGCAGGTTATGGGCTTCCGTATCGGGGATTTTGCTTATATCACCGACGCCAAAACCGTTTCCGATGCATCAAGATCGTTATTGGAAGGGGTTCGTACACTCGTTGTAAATGCGCTTCAGGAGGAACCGCATATATCTCATTTTACGAGGGATGAAGCAATAGCTTTCGCACGTGGAATACAGGCTGAAAAGACTTTTTTGACACATATCAGCCATCGCTTCGGTAAACATCAGGATATACAAAAAGGCCTTCCAGAGGGATTTTTTGTTGCTTTTGATGGTCTCGCCATAGAGATAAACTAATCGTTTCTTAAATACCCAAAACTTTTTCTATACAAATACTGTTCTTGTAATAGAATTGGATATAGTTTTTTAAATCAATTGAAAAAGTTATGGGAAACATTCTTTATTTAATAGCCGTAGTTCTAGTCATCATATGGGCTGTTAGCTTCTTCGGCGGTTATGCGACAGGTGGAATTATCCACATCTTACTGGTCATTGCCATCATTGCGATCTTATTAAGAGTCATACGCGGTTCTGCCTAAATTTTAGGTGATTCCAAGTAATATTGGGCTATACGGATGTCTTCAGGAAAGGTGATTTTTATATTCCTATGGTCGCCGGGAATGAGTCTGACCGTATAACCCAATTTTTCGACTACGGAGGCATCGTCTGTAAATTCGGACGATTCTTCCTGTTGGAACGCTCGCTCGATAATATCTCCCCGGAACGTCTGCGGCGTTTGCACCATCCACACCTGTGAACGGTCTATCGACCTGCTGCAAGCGAGCGTTCCCTGACGGACAGAGTTCGTACTCAATACGGCCAGCACGGTTGAACCATGGATCGACGCCTCTTCGAAACAACGATCGATCAACTCGGGGCTTATAACAGGCCTTGCGGCATCATGAATTGCGATCAACGTGTGTTCCAAGGGTTGCCGTACACTCTCCACGATTTTAAGTAATCCATTTCTAACGCTTTGAAAGCGGCTGGTTCCCCCGTACGCGATGGTATGCGGAATATCGAAATGATGCTGTTCACACAGGTCGTTCCACAAAGCATGCATGGCTTCGTTGATTACCAGCACCACCTCAGGCGAACTTTCTGCTTCAGTAAACCGGGCTATGGTGTGCATTAGTACAGGCCGGTTTCCAAGCGGCAGATATTGTTTGGGTAGATCGCTTCCCATTCTGCTGCCCGTCCCGCCGGCGACGATAATGACATATCTTTTTTGCATATGCTAAAATACAAATAGTAATGGCTATACCGCAACGGGCGCACGATAGATTTTCCATTGTCAAAAGCCGGCTAACCGACGTAATGAAGTTGGCTCCCGTTGTTTACATCATTGACCACGGTGACGGCGCGCGGAATACGCTCTTTTAATTCTTCAACATGTGAAATGATACCAACGATTCGACGCTCTTTATGGAGATATTGTAGGGTCTCGAACACAACGTTGATACTTTCGGCGTCTTGCGTTCCAAATCCCTCGTCAATAAAGAAGAAGTTTTTGTCGGCTTTGTTTAAGGATTGCACATTTTCCGCCAGTGCTAAGGCCAGGCACAGCGAAGCTTGGAAACTCTGGCCGCCGGAAAGCGTTTTAACCGAACGTCTAAACCCGTTGTTTAGGAAGTCGACCACTTCAAACTCATTGTTTTCGTTGACGGTAAGACTGAGTTTGTTTCTGGTTAACCGGTGAAAACGCACATTCGCAATCTCGCATAATCGCTGTAAATGGATGCTGGACACGTAGTTAACGAATCCGGAGCCGCGGAAGAGATTTTCCAGCGTGGTGAGATTGCTCTTCCGTAAGTTAAGTTTCTCATAGGCGTCGAGTAGCTTTTCTTTTTTTGCAAACTCAACCTGCAGACGTGCGCATTCTTTTTCTAAAGCTCCTGTAAAGCGGATTTGCAACTCTAACTCTTCACGTTTCAAGCTATGCAGATTCATTTTTTCTTCGAAGGTAACCTCGTCAAACTGATCTTCCGCAACACGTTTCTCGAGATCTGCTATTTGCGACGACAGGGAATCCAGCCTTACGTGAAATTCCTGAATGACTTTTTTAGTGCTGTCGATATCTATATTTCGCTGCAGTATCTGTTGCACCTGCATGATGTCCCCGAAACCGTGCTCTTTTAACAGCGCGGAAATCTCCGCCTGACGCGCGCTAAGCTGCTGATATAGCTGCTGGAACTGCTCTTTTGCTGCGCTACGTTCCCCGTTGATATGGGCAAAATTCGTTTTCAATTGCTGTATTGACTCTGATAACCGTTTATGGCTGTCTTCCAAAAGCCGAACCTTTTCTTCGACCTGGAGCTTCCTGTACAACAGCTGGGTTTCGTCCAGCAGGGCAAAATCCTGAACGGTTAATATGCGCAATTGGGCCTCGCTCTGTTGAATCAGACCGGCCGTGACAGCCATACGTTGCTCAAACTCGTTCAGGGAGTTTCGATATTTTTCAATTTTTAACTGCGTATCCTGCAGCTGGGAACGCGCGTCTTTCAGCGTCTGTTCAACACGCTTGATATGTTGCTCTTCTAGCTTGTTTTTGTCCTTGTACGACAAAAATAGCGTTTTGTCCGTTGCCGAAAACGAGTCCCAGCTAAACTGTTGACGGTGCAGGCTTCTTCTTTCCAGAAGTTGCATATGTGCAGAGTCAACTTGTTCTACCTGTTCGTTCTTTTCTTTCCAGCGGGTTGATGCCTGCATTAACTGTTGGTATTTTTCTTTAAGCTGTCGAAGATTGTTTCTGAGTTCGCTACGTCGATCAGTGAGGTCTTTTTCGTACAGATGAAGATCATGCATAATCATCGGCGAAGGATGATCAAGAGATCCACATAGTGGGCAGGCCTGTCCTTCAACCAGGTCGTGCGCAAACGCAGCGAGTTTTGTTTGGACCTGTAACTGAGTTTCTTCATGCTGTAACTCTATCAAAGCGGTATTCCATTGATCTTCCTGATCAAGAAGGAGGGCTTCCCACGCATCTATAGCTAAGCCTTGGGTATCGAAAATGGATGCGATTTCAGCAAGTTCGCCCCGAAGAAGGTCAGCTTGTTTCCCGAGCTGCTCAATCTGGGCAGACAGATGTTCGTCGGTTTGGTACCACGATTCGAGAGCCAGCAGGATAGATGTATCAATTTTACTGTTCTTCAGCGATTCAAGCTCGCTTTCTTTGGCGCCGATGGCTTCCAGAAGCTTTTTTTCCTCTTCCTGCACCCTCAACAAATGCGGCTGTCCATCGGCGATGCGCTTATTAAGCGACGCCTGTAACTTCCTGTTCTGCGCTATGCCGACGAGCAATTGCAGATCGTCGCTCTCTGCCTTGAATGCGTCCAGCCGCAGATATTCGGCTACAATGTTTTCCCATTCCTGCTCCTGTTGTTCCAATTGGGACAGAATGTCCTGCTTTTTCCCGGTGAGCGTCTCTATTTTAAAGGTCAGCTGTTCTTTCTCTTTATTTAGCTGCTGGGTGTGATGGAGGATTTCCCGGAATGCTACGCTCGTACGCTCATAGATATTTAAGTCCTTCTCGAGTGTGTCTATCTTAGCCTGTTCATTTAGCAACTTGGCCGCCTCCTGTTGTTTAATGGCGAGGTCAGCCCTAAGACGCCTGCCCTCGGTTAAGCGGGCAATCTCCTGCTCCAGCACACTGGTTTCTGCTCTGACAGCCGCCAAGGTCTTTTGCGCGCTTGCAAGCTCCTCCTGTTTTGCAGCCAGTACTTCCATACTGACCGATTCAAATCCCGAAAGCGCGCCTTTCAGGTGTTCAAGCAGGCTGTTATTCTTCTTCTGGAGCGCCGATACCTTGGGTCCGAGATCAAAGCGGTCGAGGTTGAAAATTTCCTTCATCATCTCGGAGCGATCTTTTCCGCGAAGTTCCAGAAATTCCTTAAACTGCCCTTGAGGAATAATGATAGTACGTCTGAAGTTGGGATAGCTGAGATTCGTCACCAGGCCTGCGTCGGCAGACTCCATGGGCACCCAGCTGTCGCCCCTCCATTCGTATGCAATACGTTCCAAAGTGGTGGTTTCTTCAAACCTCTTACGGCGTTTCCACCGTGCAACAAAGCGGAACTTCCGGTTTTGGTAATTGAGAAAATCGAATACAATATGGGCCCCCTCAGACTTCAGGTTGAGCATATTGTATGTTCTTTTCTCCTGTTTGTTTAATCGTTCCGTTTCCCCGTACAAAGCGAAGCTAATCGCTTCTATGATGGTCGACTTTCCAGAGCCCACTTTACCGAATATGCCGAATAAGCCCGCTTCCGTTAGGCGTGTGAAGTCAATTTCTTGTTTTTGTTGATAGGAATATAATCCTTCTATGCTGAGGTATACAGGTAGCACGTTTACTCCTCCTTTTCTGGTTCACTGTTTATTACTTCATTCAATAGGTCCATGATCTCCTCGTTAGGCTCCTGGCCCAGGCGGTATGAAAAATAATCTTTAAAAAGTTGATCAACTTCCTGTTCCAGGTTGACAGACCGGGCTTTTGCAATGGCGCTTTCTTCCCTTTGTACGACCGGTATAATATGAATTATGCCTTCGTGCGACTCATGCAGACGTTTTAGGTCAGCCGAACTGAGAAATTCCTGGCTGACGATGGTTAGCTCCACCAATGTTTCCGGATGCGCTGCTAACCACTGGATGGCGGTATCAACGTCCTCGAAGCGCTTGCGATGTAACTTACGTCCTGCAGTAAGGGGAATCGGACGATACTGTACCGGATGATTGGGGACGCCCTCTATGAGGACTACGTTTTTTTCCTGCCCGGCTTCAGAGAAAGAGTACGCCAAGGGACTGCTTGCGTACACGACGGGCGCTGGATGACCTCCTATTTGCTGGAAGCGGTGCAGATGTCCCAGAGCGGTATACTGAATTTGCTTGGGAATGCTGTCTGAGTAGACGAGATCCGCATAGCCCAGCTTGATTGGCTTTTCACCTTCTGGTTCTTCGAGAAGTTCTCCGTTTCTTTTTAACATGTAGAGGTGCGCCGTTAATATATTTAATCCTTGATTATCACAGTAGCGCTCCGCAAGATCATGCCAATGTTCTTTTAGAAGCTCGTTAACCTGGAGTTCTCGTTCGTCGAAACCCAGAAATTGCTTAAGACGGATCTCATTGGCAAATGCGGTATGCACGATGCGCAGCGGATAGCTGTACGCGGGAAGCGTTATTTCCACAAAGCCCTGGGCGGATTGGCTGACGCTAAATCCGCCGGGAATGGTACATGGGTTTATTTCGGCTTTGGGGTACCCAATAAATAAGATCCCACACTCACGGGCCAGCGTGTCGGGAGCGTCGATGCGGTCTGCACTGTCGTGGTTTCCGGCGATAGCGATCACGGGACGCCGCCCCTCATGACTCAATTTTCGTAAAGTCCGATACAGAAGTTCCATAGCTTCCACTGGCGGATTGAACGCATCGAACAAGTCGCCAGCAACAATGACGGCATCTACCTTTTCTTTGTCCGCTATTTCACAGATTTCCGAGAGGACGGCCCGTTGCTCGTCCAACCTTGAAAAGTGGTCTAACCGTTTACCCAAATGCCAGTCGCCTGTATGCAAAATCTTCATGCTGTTGTGGTGTTGGAATATAAAATTAACGAAAACTATATGTAAAATTGGTTAAGAAATGTGAAAGTCACAAATCCAACGGGGCAGAAAGACAACTGACGTCTGCTTATCTGCAATGTGCCCGCCTGATAAGCAGTGGGTTACAGGGATTCCGGATTTCTCGTTCGAACGAAGCAGCAACGCATTCGATGATGTGGCCCTTTTAACGGCTTAAGCTGCTTGCAGGCCGATAAGCAAAAAGCTGATGCTATTGTCTCTCGGAATGGCCGAGGTTCTTGTCCGGGTTCACCACGTCCCGCACCAGCTGTTTGAGTTCCTTGATTTCGGGAAATCTGCCGGCTTTTTTTCTATCGAATACCGTTTCGCCGTCTATGGCAATGGTAAATCGGCCGCTGACATCAGCGGGCACCAGCGTTACCCCGTAAATATCGTCCGTAAATGTGGTCAATAGTTCCTGTGCCATGTACGCGGCCCGCAACATCCAACCGCACTTTGGGCAATAAAAAATTGAAATGGTCGGTTTCATCGTATTTAGTATCTTTTTAATTGCCAGCCCGTAAGCCGCAGCGTTACCCGGATCGGGTAGTTGCGGCGTTATCCCAGCTTATTCCTCCAAACTTACGTAAAATGCTTTACATTCACATGTGCTCCGAACAGTCTATCAAAAGGCGTACTGATCTAGAATGGTAGAATATTGAATTACAATGTACTTTTAACTGTTAATTTGTATTTTAGCATTGTCACATTCCTCAGAGGTGGCATATACTAGACTGTTTTTGCTAAATGTATGGTTGTTTATGTTCAAATATATCTTGTTTTTTGCTGCGCTTGTAGCCCCCTGTCTGTTATTTAGCCAGCAGCAAGCTATCCATGGAAAGGCTGCGTACGACTTTTTAATTGACACGGAGCATTACAATGCAGATAAAGAAAGCCCCTTGCTGATATTCCTTCATGGACGGAGCCTGTCTGGAAAAGATTTAAACAGGGTCAAACGATATGGCGTGCTCTATGCGAAGAACCGGGGTGTGGCGATACCGTCGTCACTAATCGTGGCGCCCCAGACCTCCGGCGGATGGGACCCCGACAAGATAAAAGATGTGTTGGATTATGTTACCACCAATTACAATGTAGACAAGACTAAAGTGTACGTCTGCGGAATGAGTATGGGCGGATACGGGACCATGGATTTCGTCGGAAAATATCCCGGATCGGTGGCTGCTGCTGTTGCCATCTGTGGAGGCGGGACACTAAAGTATGCCGAGAACCTTTCGCGCGTTCCCCTCTGGATCCAGCATGGAAGCGCCGACAGAGCAGTTCCCGCCTCGGAATCCCGGAAGATATACAAGGCGATAAAAAACGTTAATCCCGATGCAGAAGCCAGACTGACTATAATACCAGGAGGTACCCACGGAAGCGTTGAGAGACTGTTTCACCAAACCGACCTCTATGAATGGATGTTCCAATACCAAAAAAAGAACTAGTATAGCTTGAAAAAATACTAATTTTTTTAGTATTTTTGAGCATGGATACTGAGGAAAACAAGGGAGAATATTTTAAGGGAAGAGGAGCGCAGGTTAATCCGAATAACAAGTTCATCTCGAGAAACTACGTGCAGGAACATGTAGAAGGATTGGACGAACCTTTTTTAGAGTCGTCTCCGACGCAAATAATCCCTACCTATCCGAAGCAGATTCTTTCAAAAGTGGATAGCCCCGATATAGGTTTTTACAAGTCATTAAATCCCTACCAGGGATGCGAGCATGGCTGTATCTATTGTTACGCACGGAATTCTCATGAATACTGGGGGTACAGCGCCGGGTTGGATTTTGAGAGAAAGATTCTGGTAAAATACAGCGCTGCTGAGTTGTTGAGGGACGAGTTCGATAAAAAAAGTTATGTGCCGGAGGTAATCTTCATGTCCGGTAACACCGACTGCTATCAGCCTTTGGAACGTAAGTTAGGACTTACCCGAAGTATCCTGGAAACGATGTTGGCTTATAAACATCCTGTATCGTTGATTAGCAAGAACGTGTTAATGTTACGTGATCTGGATATTTTGGCCGAACTCGCATCAATGGGGCTAGTCAGTGTGTCCGTCACGATAAACAGTCTGAGGGAAGAGGTAAGACGAAAGATGGAGCCGCGGACGGCTACCGCCAAGGCTAGACTAAAATTAATAGAACGCCTTGCAGAGAAGAACGTTCCTGTTTCGTTGATGATCGCGCCGATAGTACCCGCTGTTAACAGCGATGAAATGCCTGCGCTGATCAAAAGCGGTGCAGATGCGGGTGCCAAGTGGGCAAGTTATACGATCGTACGCCTAAACGGCTCCATCGCCGATATCTTTAAAGATTGGGCTTATAAGAACTACCCTGACAGGGCCGAAAAGATTATACATGGAATAGAAGCGTGCCATGGAGGGAAGCTCAACGACAGCCAATGGGGGAGGCGGATAAGGGGAGATGGACAGGTTGCCGAAGGCATACGTCAGCTTTTCAAAATGGCAGAAAAAAAATATATGGGTAAAGAAGAAAGACCTGTGCTGCGGACGGATCTTTTCGACAGACCTGACAGCAGTGGACAGTTACGGTTGTTCTAAAAGAAAAAAAACGGATGGTTTGTGCATCCGTTTTTCTTCGTGCCTGGTTATTGAAGCGGGGCAGGTGCCTCTTCTTCAAATAGGGGCAAGTCTTTGATAATATTATACCAAGATATAATCTTTTTGATGTCAGAAGAGTAGACGCGGGACTCGTCGTGTCCAGGTGCTACTTCCCGGAAAAATTCACGCAACGCGTTGCCGTCTGCTTTTACGTCAGGTGTATCACCTCCTCGTTCTTTGATGGCTTCGAACACGTCCACCAAACGTATCTCGTCTTCTTCGCCATAGATGGTTATGTCTTCCAATGTGGCCATTTTGGTAGTGGAGAGGTTTACCGTAGATTTTATTTTTTTCTCATCTAGAGACTCCAAAATGAATCCTCCCTTATTTTGGCCAATTAATTTAAACAGGCCCGGTTTCCCTGTTACGGATACTAAAGCTCTTAAATTCATGGTTCCCCTGATTAGTCTTCGATAATTTCAACTGCTAAAATACGATCTCCTTGTCTAATGTCATCAATAACATCGATGTTTTCGACCACTTTGCCAAAACAGGTGTGGTTCCTGTCCAGGTGCGCAGTATTATTACGGCTGTGGCAAATGAAGAACTGTGATCCTCCCGTGTTGCGTCCGGCATGGGCCATCGATAGAACACCGCGGTCATGGTACTGATTGTTCCCGGTCAATTCGCAATCAATTTTATAGCCCGGTCCGCCCGTTCCGGGAATGCCGGTAGCTCCTTCGCGCGTATTAGGACATCCTCCCTGTACAACGAAATCCGGTATAACCCGATGAAAAGATAAACCATCGTAATAACCCGACTTTGCTAACTTTATAAAATTGTCCACTGTATTAGGAGCGTCCTCTGTGTAGAACTGCACAGTCATATCGCCTTTTTCCGTCTTAATAATAGCTTTACTCATAGTTTTTCTAATTTACTTATGGAACTGCAAAGATAAAGTTTCTGGACGAAAAGGGTGTTTACAATTGGTTAAGATTTGTTAAGGCGCTAATTAATAGCGGGTTGATTTTGTGTTTTAGACGGCTTTTTGTATCTTAGAGTACCATTTATAACGTAAAACCAATGAAAAGACTAACCATCCCAAAATGGTCTGAATCCGATCGTCCGCGCGAAAAGCTAATGGAGCAGGGACGCCGTTCACTGACGGATGCCGAGCTGATGGCTATCCTTATCGGATCGGGCTCCAAAGATGAGACGGCGCTGGAGCTCTGTAAGCGAATATTATCCGACGCCAGGAACAGCCTAAATAATCTTTCCAAATGGGAAGCGCAGGACTTATGCAAGTACAAAGGAATCGGTGAAGCCAAAGCAATTAGTATCATCGCCGCACTTGAACTGGGGCGTCGCCGTAAAGACACAGAGCCCGATATATTGCCGCTGTTGAATAGCAGCAAGCGGGTGTACGACTTTTTTCGCTCGTATATGCAGGATCTGACGCATGAGGAGTTTTGGGTTCTCTATCTGAATACAGGATGCAAGCTGGTGGACAAACAGCTTATTGGACGAGGAGGGAACGACTTCACGCCCGTGGACATTCGCGTCATTTTACGGTACGCTTTACAGTTCAAAGCCCACTCCCTGATCTTGATTCACAATCACCCGTCAGGAACGCTGAACCCTAGCGGGGCAGATAAGCAACTGACAAAGAAAATAGTCGCGGCAGCGCGCACTATGGATATCGAAGTGAACGACCATATCATTTTCACGGACGCGTCCTATTTCAGTTTTCGGGATGAAGGGCTTCTATAAACGTCAGAAAAGCTGTCAGTTCTACAGCTTTCTGACGTTTAACGCGTGGTTTTATCGTTCTTAAAAGAGACCGAACATCTCCGCCTCAATTTTTTCTATTATTTTTCCGAGATCTTCGGGCTTGTTGGCGAAGTCCAGGTTATCCTTATCCAGGATAAGTAGCTTTCCTTCTTTATAGTTGCCGATCCATTTCTCGTATTTTTCGTTGAGTTTGGATAGATAATCTAAGCGGATGGCAGACTCATAGTCGCGTCCCCGCCTCTGGATATTATTCACCAAGGTCGGAACGGAAGCCCGTAGATAAATCAGTAAATCCGGCGGTTTGATATAGTGAACGATACTCTGAAAAATGTTGCTATAGTTTTCGAAATCCCGGGCGCTCATGAGGCCCATATCATAAAGATTTTCCGCAAAAATGTAGGCGTCTTCATAGATCGTCCTGTCTTGGATCATGTTGATCCCGCGGCTCTGTAAATCAACAATATGTCTGAAACGGCTGTTTAGAAAAAAGATCTGTAGGTTGAAAGCCCAGCGTTTCATATCGCTATAAAAATCCTCTAAATAAGGATTGTTCTCCACCGCTTCAAACTGCGGCTCGAAGTTTAAATGGCGAGCTAAGAGCTCTGTTAATGTAGTTTTTCCCGCTCCGATATTTCCAACGATGGCTATGTGCATGTTGCCAAATTAATAAAGTGAAAACTCTGTTACCGAGCCTACTGCTCGTTTTTTCCTAACGTAGAAAGCTAAAATAGTTTCTTTATTCCGATGATTTCACGGACTTCTTTTATTGTCTTACGGGCGCTTTCGCCGGCTTTTTCAGCCCCCAGGCGAATGACTTTTCTTATATATTCTTCGTCCGAGGAAATCTCTTCGATGCGCGACCGCACAGGCTCAGTGGCCAGGACCATGTCTTCCGCCAGCTGTTTTTTAAAGTCGCCATATCGGATTTCGCATTTGTTATAAAGTTCGTCGAAATGCGCGAGGGTGTCGGGGCTGGAAACGACCTTCATCAGGTCGAATAAATTTTGAATAGGCTCCGGTTTCGGTTGGTTTATCTCCGTCGGCCCCGAATCAGAGACGGCGCGCATGACCTTCTTGCGGATGACTTCAGGGGAATCGCTAAGGTAGACGCAGCTAGCTTCTCCGTTGGACTTCCCCATTTTACCGTTGCCATCCAGCCCCGGAATCTTAACGAGCTTATCCCCGTAAGAGAAAGCAAAAGCTTCTTTAAAATAGTCTACCTGGTAAAGTCGATTAAAGCGGTTTCCAAACGTGCGGGTCATCTCCAGATGTTGCTCCTGGTCTTTACCGACGGGCACTTTTGTGCCATGATGAATCAAAATATCACAGGCCATCAAAACCGGATAGGTCAACAATCCTGCATTAACGTTGTCCGGATTAGCCCGTACTTTGTCTTTGAACGCTGTAGCACGCTCCAGCTCGCCGAGGTAGGCATTCATGTTCATATATAAGTACAGTTCGGCGACCTCGGGGACGTCAGACTGTACGTAAATCGTCGATATTTCAGGATCGATACCGGCGGCAAGGTATTCAACAACCACCTCCCTGACAGTACGGCTCAGATCGCCGGGCGTCGGGTGGGTTGTTAACGAATGGAGGTCGGCTATAAAAAAGAAGCAATTGTATTCCTTCTGCATTTTTACGAAGTTACTCAACGCTCCATAGTAATTGCCCAGGTGTAATTTTCCGGTACTTCTGATACCACTAACAACAGTTTCCTTCATGTCGCGAATTTACGTATTAATTGCTAATTAAAAGCAACGCGCCCATATTACTTTTAAACCGGACGACGCTTCGGCAGCAGCAGATGCACGCTCCGGAAGCATATCTGCCGCTTTCCCAGTGGCTCCCCGCTGAAACAGGTCGTCGGAGACGACGGCTCCCGGCCGGAAGCCCGCAGAAGATTCTTGCGGCGCAATCTTAAGCCGGCCGTTTACGGGCCTAACTGCACGGTACTCTGGGATCCAAAAAAAACAGGTGCCTCACAGTGCAGCAGTGCGGGGTTGCCGCGACTACCCGGGGAGATTTTTCGCTTCGTTCCAGTAAACATCCATCTGCTCCAGGGTCATCTCTTTTAGCTGAAGCCCGTTTTCTGCCGCCCTCTTTTCTATATGCATAAACCTCTTTATAAATTTTTTATTGGTCCGTTCGAGTGCATTTTCCGGATTAATCCCCAGATGACGTGCGTAGTTGATAAGCGAGAATAAAAGATCTCCAAACTCCTCTTCGGCACGGCTTTTATCTATTGCAGCGGGCTCTTCCACGCTAAACTCCGCCTTGAACTCCGCAAGCTATTCTTCCACTTTCTGCCACACTTGCCTTTTGTCTTTCCAGTCGAAGCCCACGCCGCGGACCTTATCCTGAACACGATAAGCTTTTATGAGTGCGGGCAATCCTTTGGGCACACCGGAAAGAACAGAACTATTGCCTTCTTTCAGTTTTATGGCTTCCCAGTTATTTTTGACATCATCATCACTGTTAACCGTCGTATCGCCGTATATGTGGGGGTGCCGGTTGATCAACTTGTCGCAGACCGCATTAAGCACGTCGGTAATGGTGAACTGTTGCTGTTCATCAGCTATCTTTGCGTAGAAAACTAAATGCATCATCACGTCGCCGAGCTCCTTTTTGATTTCATCGTAGTCGTTTTCCAACAGAGCGTCGGTAAGTTCGTACATTTCCTCAATCGTCAGATGTCTTAGCGATTCGAATGTCTGTTTGCGATCCCAAGGACATTCTGCCCGTAGCGTGTTGAGGATAGACAATAGTCTTTCAAAAGCCATTGCGGGCGTGTTCTGAGGTTGTGGAGCTTCGTGTCCCATGTGTTGTTTTTAAGCCTTTTGTTTGCAGTTCAAACCTAAGTAAATTCATCTTTATATGCAATATAGTCCTGCCCTCAACAGGCGAAGAGGAGACGCTGCTGACATTTCGAACCTGCCGTAACCCCGGTGTAGACGCCCGACCCGCATATATGGACTGTGTTGGAAATTAAATAAAACAGAACCTTTCCATAGATTGTTATTTTAAACGGAAAGAAAATTTATACTTATGGAAACGAAGCATAACTACGAGACGGCCGATGTCGCTTTGGCCAAACTACAGGAAATGGGCTATACGGTCGATTTTAACGTGGAATTTGATGAAGTCCTCCGAGACGCAGACGATTACCAGATTGATCATCTGTATCGTTATGAGGGGCCCTCTAATCCTGATGACGAGTCTACTGTATACGGGATATCAAATCAAAAAACGGGCAAGAAAGGCGTATTTGTAGCGGGTAACCTGTCATGGATTGAAGGCAAGAAAAGAGATATTATTCTCAACCTGGAACTCAAGTATAAAAATAAAGACAATCAGTAACTGGTCCGGGCTCTGGCCGTGCATGCGATTGCATAGTGTAGGTGCTTACCCGGAGGCCATTAAAAATAACGGAGCGCAGGCTAATCTGCGCTCCGTTATTTTTAATGGTTAGATTCCCATTTCCCGTAAAATAAACTGAGCGTTGTCGATCTTATCGGCGATCCACAATACATAACGGATGTCTACGCCGATCGAACGGCTGTAGTTCTCGTTCCAGGCGAAGTCGTTAATGGTGGCGTCGTACGCACGGTCGAAATTTACGCCTATTAATTCGCCGTGGGCGTTCATAATCGGAGATCCGGAATTTCCGCCGGTGGTATCCATATTGTACAATATGTTCACCGGAACATCATTTAGTTCCTTTTTCGCGTAAGCACCGAAATTTTTTGTCAGCCATGCGCTTTTGATACTTTCCGGATACGTAAACTCAGACAATCCGGAGTTCCCTTTTTCTATGAGTCCCTTGACCGTGGTGAAAGGATTCATATACGTGGCGTCGGCCGGACTGTAGCCTTTGATATTTCCGAATGTCAGGCGCAGGGTGGAGTTTGCATCAGGAATAAACCTTTTTGCCTGATACTGTTCTTTGACGGCTATGTAATCTGCCATTAAACGGCTTAGGATACCTTCGCGTCGTCTCTGCTCTTCGTTGAAGGACGAAAGCTCTGCATCCAGACCTTTTTGTATACTCAATAAGTCGTCGGTATAGTTTTTTAAAGACTGAATATCTTTCAATATCGTATTGTAGAGCACTTCCTTGTCGCCCAGCTTGGACTTCTCCAGTGCCGTTAACAGGTAGGCTACAGCATCCTCTTTGCTTGAAAAGGCGCGGTTACCGAAAAAATCGATACGGTTTGCTCCCGTGAAATCGTATGCATCGCCGAACATCCGCTCTCCGATTGCTTTGTCAACGGCGAGATTATAGCTGCCATAGATGCCGTCCAGGTGTCTTTTTACTTCCTCAATGTTTAACGCAAAAATCTCTTTCTGTGCGTCTGTTCCATTTTGTTTTAAGATGGCGTTTTTGAAACTGTTTATAGCGCTGGCAACGCGAAGAAGAGAAAGGCTGCTATACATGTTGTTAAACCATAGTTCTTTCTGCGCTGTCTCGAAGACGGTCCGGTAGTGTTGATCAATGTCCGACATCAGCGTACCGTACTGCGCCCGAAGTTCTGGCTTACTTTCGATAAATTGCGCCAAAGCCTGATCTTCTTTGCGTTTCTCTTCGACCAGCCCAAGGTTGTGTAGCCCCTTTAACTTCCCGCGGTAATTCTTCAACACGTTGGCATTGCGTTTTATACGCGTCGCTAAGGCTAGCTGCATTGCGACGTTGTCCTTTCCGGCAAGCAGCATCTGCTCGTTTTGGAATTCGTACAGCGCAGCGGTGTAGGGAAGAAGAAATTGCTGCTGATACTCGAGGTAGGCGGCCGGACGGTGCCTGAACGTGCGGCCCGGATATCCCAGAATAAATACAAAATCATTTTCCGATACGCCGCGAGGATTAACTTTTAGATGCTTCTTCGGCTTATAAGGAACATTTTCTTTTGCATATTTGGCGGAGGAGCCATCAGGCGCGACGTACGCTCGGAGAAAAGAAAAGTCGCCGGTATGCCTGGGCCATACCCAGTTGTCTGTCTCGCCCCCGAATTCGCCGATATCCTGTCGTGGAATATATACGAGCCGAACATCTTCAATCGTTTTATAACGGAAAAGCACATAGCTTTTTCCGATAAACATTTCCGATACTTCTGCTTTAATGGTCGGATCTTGCTGTTCCGCTCTTGCAGCGATCTCCGCCCGTTTTTTGTTGATGGTGTTGATCCGTTCGACGGGATCCGTAACGTTGGCTACCGCCTGGAGAATCTCGTTCGAAACGTCTTCGTACGACTCCGTTATCCGAATGGTTAGGCCCTTAGCCTGTATCTCCTGTTCCAGCGCATTGGCGACAAAGCCGTTCTTTAGATAATTGAACTCGGGCGTACTCGCCAGCTGAACAGCGCTGAACGCGCAATGGTGGTTCGTTATTATTAATCCGTTGGAAGAAACAAAGGACCCCGTACAGCCGCTAACCTGTACCAGCGCATCGACCAGTCCTACCTGCCCTGGGTTGTATATATCTTTTTCCGATATTTTCAGCCCCGCTTTTTTTAACCCTGCACGACTTAGTTCACTGAGAGGAAACATGCCCTCGTCGGGAATCGCCGCCGAAAAATGGAATGCGCTCATCCCAAGTAAAAGAGCACATATAAAGCTGCGTTTAAACGTTGTTTTTATCATAATCTTCCAAATTTACCGTTGCCCAAAGGTAAGAAGATTTTGTCAGTAAATGCGCGTAAAAACGGCACAACACGGCTTTTTCAGCCTTAGTCTGCCGTAGTCAGGATGCGTGTACGCCGGCACTTTTTCGGGCGTAGCTCCTTTTGCTTCTCCGTGTGCGGTTTTGCTCTGGCAAAAAGAGTGGTTTCTCAAAACCATTTTACTAACTTTGCATAGCTAAAATTTATAGAATGACATTGGTGCAATTGGAATACGTTATAGCTGTAGATACGTACCGAAGTTTTGTTGCTGCCGCGGAGCATTGTTACGTGACCCAGCCTACACTGAGTATGCAAATACAGAAACTGGAAGAGTCTATTGGAGCGAAGATTTTTGACCGTAGCCGTCAGCCTGTTGTACCGACGGAAATAGGGGAGAAAATCATCAGGCAGGCACGCGTAATTCTCAATGAGAGTAAAAAAATAGAAGAGCTGCTACAGGAAGAGAAAGGGGAGATTTCGGGCGAGCTCAAGGTAGGGGTTATCCCCACAGTGGCACCTTATTTGTTGCCAGACGTCCTGACGGGTTTTCTGAAAGCTTATCCGAAATTGCAGCTACAGATATGGGAGTACACCACTGAGCGCATACTTCAGGAGCTGCGGGTCGGACGGCTGGATTGCGGTATCTTATCTACGCCGTTACAGGAGAATGGTATAGAGGAAATACCTTTATATTACGAGACCTTTGTCGCTTATGTGTCGGAAAAAAGTCCGTTATATCAGAAAAAGATGGTTACTACCGATGAGATAGCGAATGAAAAACTGTGGCTGCTGAATGAAGGACATTGTATGCGTGGACAGGTTCTCAACTTGTGTCACTATAAACATAATCAGGGCGTTGATGCGTCTTTCGAGTACAATACGGGGAGTGTAGAGACGCTCAAGCGTATGGTGGATATTAACGCCGGCATCACGATCCTGCCCGAAATGAGCATTTTAGGATACGATGAAGATCAACTGAGTCATGTCCGTTATTTTAAGGCACCGGAACCCGTGAGGGAAATCAGTTTGGTCACAACGAGGAACTTCGTGAAGAAGCAAGCTGTTAATGCGTTAAAAAACGAAATACTCGCCATCGTCCCTGAACGGTTTAAGAGCAAGAAGAAAAAGGAGATCATGGGTTTTGATCACTAAGCAGACTGCAGCGATAATGCGGAGCTGTCATTCAACGAGATGGTCAGGCACAGTCGATAACGAACAACTACTATAATGAAACTGAAAATACAGCAAAAGTTAGATCAGCTGAACCGATGGCGGATGCAGAAAATCTCCAACCGGAATTTTCTGGTTATTTTGGCTTTTGCTGTAGGCATCATCGGCGGGCTTGCGGCGGCGCTGCTAAAGGGGTTAACACACTTTATAGCTTCTAAACTTCAGAATGACATAGAGTGGCACTTTAAATATTCGTTTTACCTGGTTTTGCCACTGCTCGGAATTTTGTTCAGCGTATTATATGTCCGGAAATTTTTGAGGGGCAGGAAGTTCGAGCATGGTATTACGCCGATCATTTATGCCATTTCAAGGAAGTCGAGCCGTATCGAAGTACACAATGTCTATTCGCAGATTGTCACGAGCGCAATAACAGTGGGATTTGGAGGGTCGTGCGGACTGGAGGCTCCCATTGCTTACAGTGGATCGGCTATAGGCTCGAATACAGGGCGCTTTTTCGGATTACAGTACAAAGAAATTACGATGTTGCTCGCCTGCGGCGCGGCGGCAGGAATTTCCGGAGCTTTTAATAGTCCTATCGCCGGAATGATTTTTGCCATTGAAATACTCTTGCCCGAATTTTCGATACCGGCTTTTATCCCGTTGCTGATCTCCGCCGCATTGGCTGCCGTAGTTTCCCGCTTGTTATATAGCGAGCCCCTATTTCATACCGCTACAACCGAATGGGAAGTGGAAGCGCTATTCTTTTACATGTTTCTGGCCGTTATCGTCGGGTTATATACCGTATATTTCGCAAAGATCAGTAATGTCGTTAAGGAGTGGTTTGTGAAGGTCCGCAATCCGTACAACCGGGTCTGGTTTAGCGGGATTGCGCTCGGCGTGATGATATTTATTTTTCCGGCCTTGTACGGAGAGGGCTATATAACGATCCAGCAGATTTTGGACGGCCAGTTCGATTCCATTGTCAAGAACAGCCTCTTCTCCGATTATAAAAATATGGCTTGGGTAGTGGTATGTTACACGGTTCTCACGCTTTTTGCGAAGTCCTTTGCAGCTCTCTTTACGTTGAATGGAGGTGGGAATGGCGGCGTTTTCGGTCCGAGTCTGGTGATGGGCGGATTGATCGGTTTCGCTTTCGCTTATGGGATGAACCAAACGGGCGTGGTTATGCTCAATGTACCCAATTTCGTTATGGCCGGCATGGCCGGCGCGTTGGCGGGCATCATGCACGCGCCGTTGACGGGGATGTTTTTGATCGCTGAAATCACAGGAGGGTACACACTTATGGTGCCGCTGATGTTGGTGACTTCTATCTCGTACCTGATTAACCGCTCGATGCTGACCCACTCTATTTATACGAAAGTTCTGGCCGAGTCCGGCGACTTGTTATCCTACGAGGACAAAGACCGTACTGTCTTAAGTATGATGAAGCTCCGGTATGTTCTAGAGACAAATTTTGTCGTGCTGCGGCCACAGGAGACGCCGAACGACCGGAAATCAGATATTATCCATTCCAAACGTAATATTTTCCCTATCGTCGACGAAAAGGGGATATTGCTGGGCATAATTTATAGCGAGCGTCTTTTTGCTATCTTGCTGGGAGAGGAAGACGGGGCGGATAAAACCTTTGATAAGCTGGTCCAAAAGCCAAACGATATTATCAGGGACAAGGAAAACATGGAAGTCGTGATGTCTAAGATGAACCGGGACGACGTATGGATCTTACCGGTTGTAGACGAACAGCATAAGTACCTGGGCTTTATATCAAAGTCTAGCGTATTCAACAAGTACCGGGCCCTCTTGGTCAGACAGGGGCATTACCTGGAGTAGGTGGTCGCCGGATCCGCGTGCCGATCACAGCAACTTTTGGCCCCGCATGGTCATCATCTTGGCGACGTACTTGCCTATGATATCAAATTCCAAGTTAACCACATGTCCGATTTCCACTTGTTTCATGTTGGTATGGGCGAGCGTAAATGGTATAATTGCTACGGAGAAGCGGTCGGTCTGTGAATCTACAACAGTGAGACTGATACCGTTGACAGTTATAGAGCCTTTCTCAACCGTTATATTTTCGTCGTTTCTATCATACTCAAACGTAAAAAGCCAGCTTCCATCCTGATCTTCTTTGTTAATGCACCGCGCCGTCTGGTCGACATGTCCTTGGACGATGTGCCCGTCGAATCTTCCGCCGGCGGGTGTACATCGCTCGAGGTTAACCAGATCGCCCACCCGCAGGTCTCCTAAGTTTGATTTGGCCAGTGTCTCCCGGATAGCTGTTACTTTATGTACCGACCCGTCCAGCTCTACGACGGTCAGGCATACTCCGTTGTGCGATACGCTCTGATCTATTTTTAATTCATTGGAAATGGCCGACTCTATATAAAAATGGAGATTGCTTTTGTCCTGTTCGATTTTTTTTATCGTCCCTAACGTTTCTATGATACCGGTAAACATATTGATCGTGTCTTTTTACAAAGGTACGTATACGTCTTCTAGAAAAAAAAGAATAAAAAATTTGTATAGTGTTAAAAATACACTATCTTTGTTCTATCATAATTTAGGTTTATAATTGGTTATTTAAGGTTTTCATTCTCCCCGTTTGAAAACCTTTTTTTTTGTGCCTGATAATCAATCTTTTAAGCTGTCTGTCAAAAAATAAATTACTATTTAAATAAAAAATGTTTTCGGGTTATAAAAATTATATTTTACCTTTGTCTCAGGTTTAGGTTGATTACCTCCAACAGGAGGTTATATTTTTAAAGCCTGGAAAATCGCCCGATTCTTCCAGGCTTTTCTTTTTGCACAGGAAAGGGGAGAGGGAAGCCGCGTCATCGCGGATCTGAGGCGGTAAAGGGAATTTTAAAAATACAGTTTCGCCACCTTACGTCCCAGTAAGTGCAGAAATGTCGCCTGATAGCGTCCTTTTTCCCGCGCTTCTTGGTAAATAATGTATTTTTGGTTTATAAATGAAAAGCGGACGTATAGCCGGATAAATCTCTTACGGCATTTTTAGTGTCGTCAATCGTTTAACCGCTATAAAGAAGAGGCATTTATTTCTCATTAAACAGATAGATGGATGAAAATATGTTTGTTATGCATAGGTAAAACCGATGAGGAGTTCGTAAAGTTGGGTATTGAGAACTATACCAAGCGGCTGAAGCATTATATCAATTTTGAGCTTATTGTCATTCCCGACATCAGGAATGCAAAAAACATAAGCCAAGAACAGCAGAAGGTAAAAGAGGGGGAGTTGCTTCTTAAACAATTAAGCCGTAACGACGTTGTAATATTGCTGGATGAGCGTGGAAAGGAGTTCCGGTCTATCGATTTTTCGAGGTTTTTGGAACAGAAAATGATCGCGTCGGTGCAGCGCCTTGTTTTTATAATCGGAGGTCCATATGGCTTTTCTTCGGAGGTATATCAACGGGCAAATCAGCAGCTGTCGCTTTCGAAGATGACATTTTCCCATCAGATGATCCGATTGTTTTTTATAGAACAGGTTTATCGTGCTTTTACGATCATGCGCGGCGAGCCGTATCATCACGAGTAAAAAAAATGTGTAAATTAAGAGATTATTTCATCCTAATAAAAAAGGAGGCGTTATGGACATGAATAAGTTTAAAAGAGACTATCGTTTCAAAAGCGAAGAAGCCTACAATGACAGTAGAAGGAACAAGATATTGATTATTGCCTGCATCGTAATCATCATCGTATTGTCTGTTCTAATAAAATATCTATAGGTAGCCAATCGTTGTTACCGAAAGAGCTATACTTTCGGTAACAACGACTTGAAAATTTCCCATGCTTTCTTATCGGTTTTAAAGGTAAGTTCTTCAGCGGCGAGTGCCTGTGCCGGCACGAATCGGAATACTTCCATTTTCTCTTGTTGCTTTTCCCGGGAAAAATCGAAAGGACTTGCTTTTACTTCAAAGGTGATAGGTCCAGCAGCTTTTACTTCATAGTACACAGAGAGTATTTGACTTTCGTTGAAACTTGATTTTTCGTAAAAATCTGTCGTGTAAACATGCCGTACGATATCTATATCTAGTTGGCATTCTTCCATGAACTCCCGCTTCAACGCGTCAAGCAAACCCTCTCCATATTCCAGGCCGCCTCCGGGAAATTTCGTGAATGACACGTTCGACGTCTTCTCGTCGCTGATCAGAACCTCGTTTTCGTCGTTTAGTAAGATACCGTAAACGCGAACATTAAATAAATACATTACTTCGCTTTTAAAAGATGGATACGTGTCAGGCACCTACCTGACACCACGTACTTCCAGTCCACATCTTGAATTCATCCTCTCCCGTTGAGACATAGCTGTTGTCTATGTTACAACGGCTCAAACCCGTTCTCGATCGCCATCTCATCAACACCGAAAAAAGAATAATGCTTAGGTAGAAACCATTGTAGCGTGTTCATGAGGTTGGTAAAATCTTTCTCGCTGGCAAACTGTTTAGGCATTACGTTAAAGACAATATCTTGCGATGCACGCTCTTCGTCCGTATAATTTCTCGCAATCAACATAACTTTCGGGTGCTTGACCCCTGCATATTGGAGAAAATCGCGGACATGTTTCCGTAAATAGGACGGGAAGATGTCTTCTGATGGCTGGCCGACCAATATATCTTCATCTTGTCCAATGCTGTTATACTCCTTCGGATTGGAGAAAAAGCTCTTGTCTGTATAAAATGAACCGCATTGTTTTAAATTAACCAGGTCGCCATAGGAGAATACCCAGTCCGGTTGCTCCAGATGGGCGTTAACGACCACACCGAATCCCTGTTCCAATAGTACCTCGAGCTGGTGCTCGATTACATAAGCCTGAAAGCTTTCGTCGTTTTTTACTGTCTGCAGCTGAACATAGGGGAAACCGTCATTACTTAGGATCACCTCCGGATCACCTAACTTCAAATTTGCACCGGCTATATTTCCCAGAAACCTATCTCGCCACGCTTCATTTCGCTCAGCAAATGGAACCTCCATTAACTGGTTGACAATGATCGTTTTTTCTAGATCGCCTAAAAGGCTATCTTGTCCGTTCGGCCTATTTTCACGTATACTCATCTCGTCTAAACCCTAAAAAAGAGCCTAAAAGTAACTATAATTGCTGTAAAGAAAAACTACTTTTCCGATTTTATGTAGGCGTACGCCCTCCCCTTGAATTGGGAATAACCCGTATATTTTACTACTTTTGTTGGAAACCATAAGTAATTATGTCAAATATCACCATGAACATACACAGTGATTTTGAAACGTCGAAAATCAGTTTCGACGACTTTCGCGAAATCATTCTGAACGATTATAAGATTGCCGTGCAAAGTCGGTTTGTGAGCCTTTTTGGAAGGAAAGAGGTGCTTACCGGAAAGGCAAAGTTTGGTATTTTTGGTGATGGCAAGGAGATCGCACAGATTGCTTTGGCGAAGGTGTTTAAGCCGGGAGATTGGCGGTCGGGATACTACCGCGATCAAACGTTTGCCTTTGCTTCCGGAATCTCAAATATTTATCACTTCTTTTCACAGCTTTACGCTAACCCCGATCTGGAGGCTGATATTTCCTCAGGCGGGCGCCAGATGAATTGTCATTTTTCCACCCAACTGCTAGATAGCGACGGTAAATGGGTAGATCAGACTGCTCAAAAGAATTCCGTTTCCGATATATCCACTACCGGAGGCCAGATGTCCAGGGTTCTGGGGCTGGGACTCGCCTCTAAGTTATACCGCCAAAACGACCGTTTAGACTATCTAACCTTCTTTTCCAACAAAGGAAATGAGGTTGTTTTCTGTACGGTGGGCAATGCATCCACGTCTGAGGGCGTGTTCTGGGAAACCGTCAATGCGGTCGCTGTCAAACAGATTCCTGTCGTAATTTCAATCTGGGACGATGGATATGGAATCTCTGTGCCAAATGAGGTGCAGACAGCAAAAGCCGATATTTCAGAGGCATTAAGAGGGTTCCAGCGCGACGGTGGAGGAAACGGTCTGGAAATATTCAAGGTCAGGGGATGGGACTACCCTGCATTATGCGAGGTATACGAGCAAGCCGCGAAGTTCGCGCGCGATGAACATGTGCCGTGTATTGTACACGTCACGGAAATGACGCAGCCGCAGGGCCATTCCACGTCGGGTTCTCATGAGCGATACAAATCTGCCGAACGGCTGGAATGGGAAAACGCGTACGACTGTAATGTCAAGATGCGGGAATGGATGCTGCAGTCTGGCATTGCCAAGGAAGAGGAGCTCGCAACGTTGGAAAAAGAAGCCAGAGACTTTGTCCGTCAGGAGCAACGCCGGGCTTGGGCCGACTATCACAAGACGATTCAGACTGACTTGGACGAGGCGATTTCGCTGCTTTCTGCAGTAGACCACACCGAGGTGGATATTCCGCTGAAAACGCTGCAGTCGCTGGCAGAACCTTCATTAAAGGAGATCTATAGTAATGTCCGTCGCGCTATCCGCGATCTGCGTATGTCAGCCTCTTCGTCGAAGGATGAGTTGCTTACCTGGTATGAACGCAAGAAAAAGGAGAACTACCAGCGATACAACGATAAGCTGTTTACGGATACTGCAGAGTCGCCCCTTAAACAGGAGATTATTCCTCCGAGTTACGACGATGAAGCGACGGTGGTAGACGGTAGGGAGGTGTTGAATGCTTGCTTCGACGCCAATTTTGCCCGTGATGAACGCATTGTTGCCTTTGGCGAGGATGTAGGGAAAATAGGCGATGTAAACCAAGGGTTTGCCGGCCTTCAGCATAAGTTCGGCGAGCTTCGTATTTTCGACACCGGTATTCGGGAGTCAGCAATTATTGGTAAAGGTTTGGGCTTAGCGGTGAGAGGACTACGTCCCATCGCTGAAATTCAGTATCTGGACTATTTAATTTACGCCATGCCCGTCCTGAGCGACGATCTCGCGAGCTTAAGCTACCGGACGAAAGGAACGCAAAAATCGCCTGTAATCATTCGCACGCGGGGGCATCGGCTGGAAGGAATCTGGCATTCAGGCTCGCCGATGAGCGTCCTGCTGGGCGGTTTACGTGGTATACACATTTGCGTGCCACGGAATATGACGCAGGCGGCGGGTATGTACAACACCCTGTTACGTGCAGACGAACCTGCATTGGTTGTCGAGTGCCTGAACGGCTATAGGTTGAAGGAAAAGATGCCTTCCAATGTAGGAGAATTCACTGTTCCTATCGGTGTCGCCGAGCGTATACGTGAAGGAAACGATATCACTGTTGTATCTTATGGCGCAACATTGCGGATCGTGCAGGAGGCGGCCATCGAACTGGAAAAATTGGGTATTTCCTTGGAAATTATCGATGCGCAATGCCTGCAGCCGTTTGATCAGACGCAGATCTCCGCTGCTTCTTTGGCGAAAACGAATAAACTGTTGGTGGTCGATGAAGATATGCCGGGAGGAGCTAGCGCATTTATCCTTCAGGAAATCCTTGAAAACCAGAAGGGTTATTTTCTGCTCGATGGTCAACCCCGAACCTTGTCTGCCAAAGCACATCGGCCTCCTTACGGCTCGGACGGCGACTATTTCACCAAACCGTCCGTCGACGACGTTATCGAGCTGGCATACGAAATGATGAGCGATTATAATCAACAAAAATACCCTAAGCTTTTTTAAAAAGCTTAGGGTACCTATATGGATCGCATCGGCTAACCTTTAAATAGTGAGGCCGCTCCTAGGATAGCAGCATGTTCTGCATACTTTCCCGTAAATATTTCATATTGGTCAAATGCCTGTTCGTTATACGACCGGATAAGTTCCCACGCATTTGTGATGTTGCCCCCCAGCACAAAGCAGCGTGACCCATGTGTATCGGAAAAATATTGAAGGAAATCCTCAAGAGATTGTGTGTACTCGGTCAATAGCTGATCAAAGGCTGTCGAATTCCGGTGTTTCGTCAAAATATCTTTGAAGCCTTCTTCCTCATGGCCGGATAACTCCTTGAATCTCCTCGTCAGCCAGCGTGTAACCAGGTACTCTTCAAAAATCGAATCTTTGTACGGCGTATTCCATAAATCAGCATCGAACGCCTTTTCACCCTGGTGCCAAACGGCTGATCCTAGTCCTGTGCCTAAGGTAACTCCAAGAATGCCCGTTTTGTGTTGGAGATTCCCTGCGTAGATTTCTCCCTGTAAAAACGCTGCCGCATCGTTAATAAAACGTACTTCTTTTTCCTTTGAGAGCCTTTCTAAAATGCCGTTCGACACATTCATGTTGTACAATGCGTCATATTTGTCCTGATTTTTCATCAGGGAAATCCCGTTCTCGTAGTCGAACGGCCCGGGCATGGCAATGCCGATAGAGGTAACCTGGTCGTGACAAAGGTCCGCTGCTTGTTGTATGCAGCTACTCCATGAGGATAAAATCGATTTAGCATCTGCCCGAGAATTAACATGGCTTCTGGAAATCGTTTCTTCCAAAATTTGCCATGTTGTTATATCTACCACCGCAGACGTGATATGGGTGCCTCCAATATCCGAGGCGACTACAAAATTACTTTTCATCTACGTATGCGTTATTTCTTAAAAAATGATCTGCTAATACTAATGCTGTCATGGCCTCTACAATAATGACAGCCCGGGAGACGACACAGGGGTCGTGGCGCCCTTTTCCCGAAATGGTCGTATGATCTCCGGATACGTTTAAGGTTTCCTGATCGCGCATAATGGTGGCTACCGGTTTAAAGGCAGTTCGAAATGTGATATCCATTCCGTTGGAGATACCTCCTTGGATACCACCCGAAAAATTTGTTCTTGTCCGCACGGTGTCTCCATCCTTGACGAAGATGTCGTTATGTTCAGACCCGCGCATTTCCGATCCGCTAAATCCTGAACCGTACTCGAACCCATGTACGGCGTTGATGCTTAACATAGCTTTTCCCAGATCGGCGTGTAGCTTGTCAAACACGGGATCGCCCAGTCCAACGGGTACGCCGCGGACAATCGTAGATATCTTTCCTCCGATGGTGTCACCGTCTTTTCTGACCTGATCGATTAGGGCGATCATTTCATTCGCCGTTGCCGGATCGGCACAGCGCACAATGTTGCTTTCCCGAATCTCCAGCAGTTGAGCCAGGTTCGCAGTGTCCAGATTCGGCGATTCCAGGCGGCCGACCGCTGAGACGTGCGAAAAAATTTCAATTCCTTTTGTTCTTAAAAATAATTTGGCTATTGCTCCCGCAGCTACACGTGCGGCCGTTTCGCGGGCTGAGGAACGGCCCCCGCCCCGATAGTCGCGTACGCCGTACTTCTGTTGGTACGTGTAATCTGCGTGAGAAGGACGGTATTTATCTGCTATGTGTGAATAATCCTTCGATCGCTGATCCTCATTAGGAATCACAATGGCAATAGGTGTTCCCGTAGATTTTCCCTCAAATGTGCCTGATAAGATCTGTATAATATCGCTTTCTTTCCGTTGTGTGGTAATTTTAGATTGCCCCGGTTTTCTCTTATCCAATTCTGATTGAATAAATTCCTCGTCGATGTCGATATTAGGTGGACAACCGTCGATGACGACGCCTATGGCCTTGCCGTGCGATTCTCCAAATGTAGTAATACTAAATACGTTGCCGAATGAATTTCCTGCCATAAAATTGTTAATGTTCGGTAAATATACCAAATCAGCAATAACAAGGAACTATTATTGCTGATTTAGTATTATTATTTGCTGATCTGGAAGCCCTGAGATATCAGGTGGTCCCAAAACGCGGGATATGATTTTTCGACAACCAAGGGCTCATTAACGTATACTTCATCGAAGACTAACGCTAAGGGAGCAAAGGCCATGGCCATCCGGTGATCCTCGTATGTATCGAACGTGACTTGCGGTGGATAGACGACGTCCGAGGTTTTGACATGATATGTTTCTTCTTCTGCGATGATGGTAGCACCGAATTTTTCGATTTCTGCTTTCAGCGCGGCTAGCCGGTCTGTTTCTTTAATTTTTAAAGTTTCCACGCCAGTTATCGATATATCGCGGCGGATCGCTGCCGCCAGCGCGACAACGGTCTGTGCCAGATCCGGGCATTCTTTAAAATCAAAATAAACCTGGTCGCTTCCCTTGCTCACTTTGGCGATGTGCAGGCCGTCCTCTTGAAAAGAACTTGCTACGCCGAAATGAGCCATTATATCGACGATAGCGATATCACCTTGTAAACTGTGTGCTTTCAGTCCCGGCAAAAGAACAGATCCCTGCTCGGACAGAGCCACCATGGCATACCAGTACGACGCGGCGCTCCAGTCGGGCTCGACATAGATGGTGCTCTCTTGGAAGGACTGCGGTTTGATAACGATACTATTCTCCGTCCACTCATGTTGTATTCCCGCTTCCTGGAGCATGTTTAGCGTCATTGTCACATACGGTCGGGAGGTCAGCTCGCCGGCGATGTCCAGGCGGAGGCCCTTTTCCAACGAGGAGGCAATAAGCAATAAGGAAGAAATATATTGGCTGCTGATGTCTCCTTGGATCGCAACATGTCCTTTTCGCTGACGCATCCCACCCTCAATGACCAACGGGGGATAACCGGTTTTCTTTTCGTACTGAATATCTGCTCCGAGATCGTTCAGCGCGTCGACCAAAATACCGATCGGACGTTGTTGCATTCTTTCAGTGCCTGTCAACCTGAAGCGTCCCTTTTTCAAATTTAAATACGATGTCAGAAACCGCATTGCTGTACCGGCGGGACCAATATCGATTGTTGTCAGTCCTTCCGGCGCCGCCTTATCTGCTAGCGCCAGCGCATTCTGCATGATAACGGTGTCTGCCGCTTCTGACAGGTTGTTCACGTGGACCGCTCCATGGCTTAGTGCCTGTATGATAAGGGCACGGTTGCTCTCCGATTTAGAGCCTGTAAGTTGAACCGTGCCGTTTATCTTTCTGGTTGGGTGGGTGAGTTTTATTTTCTCAGAACTCATCATGCCTCGGCAACAGGTTTTATGTTCATCACCTCGTTTTGTTTCCGGATAGACTCATTATGCAAAAGTTCCAGGTATTTAGAAGCAAAATCGTCACTCAGTGAAAGAGCTTTTGCCAGCTGTAGCCTTTTCTGGACGATCTCATCCCAGCGATTAACCTGAAGGATAGTGACATTGTTGTCGCGTTTGTATTCGCCGATTTTCTCAGCTATTTTCATCCGTTCGCCGATTTGTTGTAAGATTGCATCGTCAAGTTTGTCTATTTGTTTACGCAACTCCGCAAGTTTGTCTTCGAACGCGGGGTTGTTAGACTCCGGATGACGGACAGCTAGATTATCCAGTAAGTCCGAGAGAGCGGCAGGCGTAACCTGTTGCTTAGCGTCTGTCCATGCTACTGACGGATCGATATGAGATTCTATAATTAATCCTTGTAAGTCCATATCCATAGCCTTCTGTGCTATATACGGAATCAGCTCCCTATTGCCGCAGATATGGCTCGGGTCGTTTATGATAGGTAATTCCGGACACGCCGATTTCAGCTGGATGGCCAAGTCCCACATCGGCTCGTTACGGAATGCCGTTTTCTCGAACGAAGAAAATCCTCTATGTATTGCTCCAAGTTTTTTTATGCCCGCACGGTTAACACGTTCGAGCGCACCAATCCAAAGAGAGAGGTCGGGATTCACCGGGTTTTTAATCAGCACCGGCACATCTACACCCTTCAATGCATCCGCAATCTCTTGTACAGTGAACGGGTTCGCCGTTGAGCGGGCTCCGATCCAAAGTACGTCGACACCCGCAGCCAATGCTTCTTCCACGTGCTTTGCTGTTGCCACTTCTGTTGCTGTCCGCAGGCCGGTTTCCTCTTTTGCGCGTCTCAACCACGCCAGTCCGACGCTGCCTATACCTTCGAATTCACCAGGACGGGTACGCGGTTTCCAGATACCTGCCCGCAGTACGTTTACTTTACCCGTATTCGCCAGCAAATGTGCTGTGGAAACAAGTTGCTCTTCTGTTTCGGCGCTACAGGGGCCTGCAATAATCAATGGTTTGTCGCCAGTGTCGATCCAAGATTTCAAAGGGACGATGTCTAATGTATGTTTCATTTTTTACTAAATTTCCGGTTTAAGCCTGTTTTATAATCTGTTTTCGTCAATTGTTTAAACTCTCTCGTTTTTCACGTATTCGCCCATGATGTTAAAATTCACGGTGTGTTTCAATACTTTTCGGATAGCGGCGTCGTAGTCGCTTTGTTTTTTCCATTCCACATCGACATAAAAGTCGTATTCGTTTCTCTTACCAACCACCGGCATCGACTGGATCTTGCTAAGGTTGACATTTTGTTCGGCGAAGCACTGTAATACCGTTGCTAATGAGCCCACAGCGTTTCCCGTCTGAAAAGAAAGGGAAGCCTTGTTTGCATTTTTTTGCTCGACAACCTCATTAGAGAGGATTAAAAAACGTGTCGCGTTCTTCTTGTTCGTTTCGATCCGCTTTTCCAAAATCTCGAGATTGTACAACTTGGCTGCCATTGTGCTGGCTATAGCTGCGGTATTTTTCAGTTTATTGTCTGCAATGTTCTTCGCGCAGGCAGCGGTATCCATTCCTTCTTTAATAGTCCACTCGGGATAATCGCTCAGGAATTCGTCGCACTGCCGGATAGCGATAGGGTGAGACTCCACCACCTTAATGTCTGAAATTTTCACCCCCGGGAGCACCAACAAGTTTTGCTGGATGTTTAGGTGCACTTCCCCAATAATATGAAAACGGTAATCCCGTAATAAATTATAATTGGGGAGGATACTGCCGGCAATAGAGTTTTCTATAGCCATTACGACATAATCCGCTTTCCCCTGTTTAAGCATGTCGCAGGTTTTTTTGAAAGATTCGCATTCAATGGTTTCGATATCTTCGCCAAAATATTTATAAGCGGCCTCTTCATGAAAAGACGCTTTTACACCCTGTATCGCAATTTTTTGTTTCATTTCCTTTCTGTGATCCTAAAAAAAAGTCCCGAATGTTATCCGGGACCTTTTTGCTTATCTACTTTAGACACACACTTCCCGGCTTTTATCGTTTAAAATAAAAGTAACCAAAGTAAAAGTATGTCGTATTTGTCTTCATGTCTCTATTTACAATCCAAATGTAGAACTAAAAAATTACTAAGCAAAATTTTTTTTTAAATTTTATATGTTTTATGCTATTTATCGGCTTAAAAAACTCATTATTTTTATTTGTTTTTTTTAACGTTTTTATGCTCAATTTTTTGTGCTATTTTTTTCTTATTTTTATTCTTTTTGGTTTCTCTTGTTTGTGTTTATACAGCTGTTTAATAGGATGTTATGGTTGTTGTTGGGCGTTTTTGTACATTTTCGTAGTTCCTTAAAATGTGTTTTTTTGGGCGTAAAATGTGGGTGTTTTATTCTGTTTTTACGGCGTATTTTTTTGCTTAACTTTTATGTATAAATTGTTGGTAAAGCCGAGATTTTTGTTGCGTGATATTGGTTTATCTTGCGCTCCTCTGCACCGTCCGACGCCGGGATTCAGATGCGGGGCCGGGGAAAAGCATCGATATGGGAGAAATGTGGAGAAGTTTTCGTACACTTGAAGCCAAATACCGATAGAGGTTCGAATATATGCTATACGTGCTTATTAGTGTGGTCTGTAGTGTGACCGTGTCTGTTATTATCAAATACGCGAGAAAAGACGGCGTCAATCATCTTCATCTTATTGTCTGGAACTATCCGGTAGCCACCTTGGCGACCATACTTTTTCTGAAGCCTCCGATGACGGGTTCTTCGGTTCTCCAGTTACCCTGGACAATTTATCTGGGGTTGGCGGTACTCCTGCCATCCATCTTTCTGTGTATAGCTTATGCTATACAATACAGCGGTATTGTCCGTACGGAGGTCGCACAGCGGCTGTCGTTATTTATACCCTTGCTGGCAGCATATTTTCTCTTTGGCGAGCAGATTAGCAAATCGAAGTTCGTCGGTATAGCGATAGGCGTTCTGGCTATCTTGCTTTCCATCGGCTGGCAAAAAAAGTCGGGGACGTCCGGAAAATGGAGATATGCAGCTGCGGTGTTCGTGGGAATGGGGGTCATCGATATCTTATTTAAAAAAATGGCCTTGTACCAGGGTGTTCCGTATGCTTTCTCCATGCTCATGGTTTTTGTGTTGTCCATGATATCCGCGTTTAGCTTTCTATTTTATCGTATGATGAAACGCAAAGAACGGATGGAATTCCGGTCCGTTTTGTGGGGTCTATTGCTGGGATTGTTTAATTTTGGGAACATTTTGTTTTACATGAAGGCGCATAGAGCGCTTTCTGAAAGCCCTTCTGTCGTTTTCACAGGCATGAATGTAGGCGTTATCCTGCTGGGTGCTTTGGTTGGTATCGGTGTTTTTGGCGAGAAGCTGACCTGGTGGAATAAGATTGGGCTGTTGTTGGCTGTTATTTCTGTTTTAATCATTGCATTTCTGTGAGTCTATTTGAAGATACCTATTTAACGATCGAAACGGTTAGCGAAGGAATATTTAGAGATAAAGGGAGTAAATTTCATGCTTATGCCTTCCCCTTCCGGAGCGAAGCCACCTTGAAGGATACGATTAATAAACTAAAAGCCCTTCATCCGAAGGCGCGCCATCACTGTTGGGCCTACCGGCTATCCACAGATCGATCAGTCTGGCGCATCAACGACGATGGCGAGCCATCTGGTACGGCGGGAAAACCCATCTTAAATGTGCTGCTGTCGAAGGATATTACCAATGTACTGGTTGTGGTTGTCCGGTACTTCGGAGGGACACTTTTAGGAGTGCCCGGACTGATTAACGCCTATAAAAATGCGACGGTCGAGGCGTTGGCGTCTGCCCAGGTTGTTCAGCGGACCGTCAATGACGTATACCGTATTGATTTCGATTATTTGCGGATGAATGACATCATGCGTTTGGTAAAAGATGAAAATTTAACTATATTAAAGCAGGATTTTGATAATACCTGTTCACTCGAGGTAGAGATCCGGAAAACACAAGTCAATCAGGTTGTTCATCAACTGGAAACGATGGAGGGCGTGAACTATTTTTATCTAACCACATTATGATTGCTGACTCAGAATTAATACTTAACGCAGATGGAAGTATTTATCATCTTAATCTGTTACCGGAGGATTTGGCTTCTACCATTATATTCGTTGGGGATCCTGATCGGGTGGGAGAGGTCTCGAAATACTTTGACCGTATCGACGTTAAGAAAGGAAAGCGCGAATTTATTACCCATACGGGTGTATTGGGGCATAAAAGGATCTCCGTTATTTCTACGGGAATAGGTACAGATAATATTGATATTGTATTTAATGAAATTGACGCGTTGGTTAATATTGATTTTGAAACGCGGACGTTGAAGGAAGAACTTACCAGTTTGGATATTATACGTATTGGCACGTCTGGTTCTATTCAGGGCGATGTAAAGATGGGCGTCATCCTGGCAAGTGAGTTCGCGATCGGTTTCGATACGCTTATGCAATATTATGTAAAAAGTTATTCTGCCGAAGAACTTGTCATTCAGGAGGCTATAGAAAAAACCTTTGACACGTTGTCCTTCACGCCTTATGTCGGGCGCGCGAGCGAAAAGCTGCTCGCCCGTATTGCTTCCGACCTGCCCAGGGGAATGACGATGACCGCTCCGGGCTTTTATGGCCCGCAGGGGCGTTCCGTCCGTTCAATGAATGTTTACCCAGACCTTATCCAGCGTGCGAGCTCCTTCGACGTAGGAGGACGGACAATCACGAACCTGGAGATGGAAACTGCGGGTATTTATGCACTCGCTAACATGTTTGGACATCACGCACTGTCCATAAATGCTATTTTAGCAAGCAGGGTAAACGATGCATTTGCGGCTAATCCAAAGGAAATAATCGACAAGGCCATCCGTCATGTGCTTGAACGCCTGTAGCGCGATTGGCCCGCAGGGAATCCACTAGCCGTTCAGCCCCTTTCGGCTCGAATCGAACCGCAGCAGGATAAAAAGTAGCGCGGTGAAACTCCACAGGGAAGACCCCCCGTAGCTGATAAAAGGAAGCGGAATTCCAATCACAGGGACGATTCCAATCGTCATACCGATGTTGATAAAGAAATGGAAGAACAGGATGGAGGCGACACCATAGGCATAGATTCTTGCAAACGCCGTCCGCTGTCGTTCTGCGATATTTACCAAACGCACCAGCAGGGTCAGATAGATCGCTATGAGAATAACGCAGCCTACAAATCCCCATTCCTCCCCGATCGTGCAGAAGATAAAGTCGGTACTCTGTTCAGGAACGAAGTTGTACTTCGTTTGTGTTCCCTGCAGATATCCTTTTCCGAACAGCTGGCCGGAACCAATGGCTATTTTCGACTGGTTTAAATTGTACCCCTGTCCGCGGGGGTCGTCCATTTTTCCAAGGATGATGTCAATCCGGTTGCGTTGGTGGGGCTGTAAGACCTGCTCATAAGCAAAGTCTACGCACAGTACATATACCAAACTTCCCAAAAACAAGGCGCCTATATTAATAAGATATTTACGCTTTTTACGCAGCGCATAGGCAAAAAGCGCGGCCACAACAAACAAGATGCCGATGATGATCCACTGGTTCACCAGAAGGGCAAGTACAAATAATAAGATTGCCAACCCGCCGAGAACTAGAAGCTCGTTTCCGACATATCCTTCGCGATAGAAAACGAAAATCAATGCGAAGAATGCCAGTGCCGATCCTGTATCGGGCTGCAACATGACGAGGGCCACCGGAAACAATACAATTAAAGCCCCGATCAGAAGCGTTTTCTTGTTGGGGTGTTTGTTTATCTGGCTGCTCAGGTAACTGGCCAAAAGCAAGCAAGTAGCAAGTTTTCCAAACTCCGACGGTTGCAGGCGGAAACTGCCTATCGGTATCCATGCCTGGTTTCCTCCCACGTTCCGGCCGATAACAAGCACGGCAACGAGCAGCAGGACGACAAGAACATAAACCAACGGCGCTGTCGAGATAAAAAACTTTTCATCAATAATCAGAATACTAAAGCCGATAATCAGCGCAGTAAAAATATAAATAGATTGCTTTCCGTAGTTTGTTGCAAGGTTAAAAAGACTGGGCTGTTCGGGATCGAAGACCGCAGCATGGATATTAAACCATCCGATCGTACAGAGTGTGAGCCACAGCGCGACAGTCAGCCAGTCAATACGTCCAAAAAAGCTCTTTTCCCCTAATCTATTCATACCGGTTTCTTATTTGACTATGGTGAACATAAAACGCTGCATTTGAAGGTTCCTCTGGCGGTGTGTTGCGCACCGTCTGCCTCGGGACATCTTTCTTGCTGCTAGTTGTATCTTTCTTTATCGATTCTTTTTTTGCCGGCTTTGGAATGAAGTTAGCGTTATAAATTCTATCCTGAATGTATTTGGGCAGCGTAATCGTGTCATTGATATATTTCTCAACGAGCATGTTGGCAATCGGACCCGCCCATGTACCACCATAGCCAGCGTTTTCCACAAACACGGCGATCGCAATTTTAGGGTTCTCGCGGGGGGCGAAAGCAAAGAAAACGGCATGGTTTTCACCGTGGGGATTCTGCGCAGTACCCGTTTTTCCACACATTTCGATCCCAGGGATCCGAACACTATAGGCCGTTCCTCCGGGCATATTCACTGCTCTACTCATGCCTTCGATCACCGGCTCGTAATACTTCGCATCAACGCCGGCATCGATCTTCTCCGTAAACTCCTTCTTGATGATTTTCTTCTCGCCTATACCCTTTACCAGGTGTGGACGATAATAAAACCCCCGGTTGGCCACAATTGCCATAATATTGGCCATCTGCAGGGGCGTAATGCCCATTTCGCCCTGACCGATAGAAAGCGAGATATTGAATCCCGACCGCCATTTATCGCTGCCGTAGCGCTTCGTGTAAAAGTCTGACGTAGGAACCAGTCCCGGCTTTTCGCCAGGTAAATCGATACCCAATTTGTGGCCGAGGCCAAATTTTAGAAGACCTTCGCGCCAGAGGTCGTATGCTCTTGGCCCCGACATCCCTCTGGAATCGATCATCCGGGCGTAAGTATAACCATAGTAGGTATTACACGATCGTTGAATCGATTTGATTAAATCCGTCGACCCGTCAACGTGCGTACAACGCATGATAGCCCGCCCACCACCATAGCGATACCCTCCCGGACAATAGAATGAGGTGTTTTGATCGATTACGCCGGCTTGCTGTGCTGTCAAGGCTGCAACGACCTTAAAAACTGATCCGGGGGGATAGGAGGCCTGGATAGGACGGATAAACATCGGGCGCGTTTCATCGTTCAGCAGTTTCATGTAATTGTTGCCCCGCTGGCGTCCTACCATCATGTTCGGGTCGTAAGAAGGTGCGCTCACAAATGTCAAAATCTCGCCGGTAGCCGGTTCTATGGCCACGACGGACCCCATTTTTCCTTTCATGAGCCGCTCAGCCAGCACCTGCAGTTCGCGGTCGATGGTGGTAATCAAACCTTCGCCGGACACGGCTAAGGTGTCGTATTTGCCATCCATAAAGACGCCTTTTGGTCTGTTGAGCGCATCTACCATTTGGTTTTTAACACCACGCTGCCCCCGCAGCAGGTCCTCGTACGACCGTTCTATACCTGCACCTCCAATATAATCTCCGGGACGATAAAATCCGTTGGAACGTTCAATGTCCTTTTCATTGACCTCCTGAATAAAGCCCAGCAACTGGGGCGCTATGCTGTCTGGATAACTTCTGACCGTCCGGTTCTGCACATAAAAACCACGGAACTTATAGAGGTGCTCCTGCAGCTGGGCATAGGTTGCCGACGAAAGCTGCTTTTCAAAGATAGAAGCACGGTAGGGGGAATGTTCCCGGGCCTTCTGCATCCTTGTCTTGTAACCTTCTATATCGATGTCTATGAGCTGACATAATAGGGCCGTATCGATGTCCTTCGCCTCCCGCGGAGTCACGAGAAGGTCGTATACCGGTTCGTTTTGAACCAGTACCTTTCCATGTCGATCGAAGATTACTCCCCGGGCCGGATAAACGACCACCTTACGTAAAACATTGTTATTTGCTGAGAGTAGATAGGTCTTATCGATAATCTGTATGTAGAAGAGCCGTACGACAATAATCAGCGCTACGGCAATAAATATTCCCTGGATAACAAATTTACGTGCGAAAAAACTATTCATGAACGTAAAACTCTATATTATATGTTGCTGATACGCGACTTTTTTCTATAAACCAGCAGGCTCATCAGAAGCAAGACAGCTACTGTAAATATACTACTTAAGAAGATGCTTGCCAGTGTATAAAGAAAATTTGCGAATGAAAAGGTCTCGAGAAGGAAAAGAACGAGATGATGTATCAGCGTTCCGAAAAAGATATAAGAAAGGAACCATTTCGTGCCCATCTCCCCGAGCGACGGCGTGTTAAAGGAGTCTTTTATCTCGACTTCTAACGTTACTTTGTGGAAAAATATTCTGTAAAGTGCCAGCGTTACACATGCTGCTGCATGTACGCCTACGGAATCGTAAAAGGCGTCTACGGTCAACCCCGTTAAAAAAGCCAGAATAAAAAGAAGCAGATTCGGCAAGCCTATAGGTAGAAGGAAAATTATGAAAATATACGGGAAGGCTGCCGCCACATTGTAGTATCCAATATTCTTGAACAAGGCTACCTGCAGAAGCACCAATATAAAAAAACGAACGATATTTATGATGATGATTCTACCCATTATCCTGACTTGTTTCTTCTAGTGTCTCCTTTTCTTTTACCAATAGGTCGCGTACGACATAAACGTGGCTGAGGTTGGAGAAGTTTGTCGATAATCTGATTTTGACGTCCAAAAAGCTTTCTCCCGATTTTATACCGGTCTCGATAACTTCCCCGACTTCAATACCTTCAGGGAACAACGAATAGCCCGATGTGAAAACCTTCTGCCCCTGTTTCACCTGTACGTGGTTCGGGATATCCCGAACCATGGCGAAGCGCGGGTCGATATTGCTTCCCCAGACGAGCGAGCCGAAAATCCCCGAACTGTCCAACGTAACGGATATCTTCGTGTCCGGATGAAGCAGCGACTGTACAGAACTGAAATGTCGCGACGTCTGAAGGACGATGCCAACGACGCCGTTCGAAGTAATAACCCCCATTCCTTTTTCAATACCTGCTTCAGATCCCTTGTCCAGCGTTAAATAGTTGCTCTTCTGGTGCACGCTGTTATTCGCAACATTCGCAACGATAAAAGCATATCGGCCCTGTTCAATAGAGTCTGCAAGATAGACAGAATCTGCTGTCGTATCAGCCTGTAAGAGATTCTGTATCTGTTGCCGCAATAGGACATTTTCCGCAGCAAGCTTTTCGTTGGCGTCGGAAAGAGAGAGATAACTTTTCCAGGAGTTGACCTGCTTGTAAAAGGAGCCAACCAAAATATTGGATGAATTGATGAAGGAGGCCCTTTGAAAGTTGTTGTTGTTGACTACGAGGATAACCGACAGCACAAAAAAGAGAATAAACCAAAAAATGGCATTATATCGAACAAGAAATAGCCAAAGGTTCTTCATAAATGTCCGTTGTTAATGAGTCTTCCAACAAATACGCGATATAGAATCGTTAACACTTTTCTATATCGCGCAGAGATATAAATTATTCTAATTCCGTTATTGCATCAGGAATTTAAATCTGCCGATATTTTTCAGCGCTATTCCTGTTCCCCTAACCACAGCGCGCAGCGGATCTTCGGCCACATGAACCGGTAGCTTGGTTTTTGCCTGTACCCGTTTGTCCAATCCCCTTAATAAAGCACCCCCGCCTGTCAGGTAAATGCCTGTCTGATAAATATCGGCTGACAGCTCCGGAGGGGTAATTTCCAATGCTTTTAAAATTGCCTCTTCGATTTTGGAGATAGATTTATCCAGACAGTGAGCGATCTCCGTGTACGAGACAGTGATCTGTTTAGGGATACCGGTCATCAAATCCCGACCTTGAACGGCAAAATCTGCCGGAGGGTCTTGCAACTCGGGTAAGGCTGCGCCCACTTCGATCTTTATTTTTTCTGCTGTACGTTCACCGATCATGATATTATGTTGCCTGCGGATATACTGTACAATGTCAGAGTCGAAATTGTCTCCAGCAACGCGGATGGATTGATCGCATACTATTCCCGAAAGAGCAATGACGGCAATCTCCGTCGTACCTCCACCGATATCAATAATCATGTTGCCCACAGGTTCTTCAACGTCGATTCCAATTCCGACTGCAGCCGCCATCGGCTCGTGGATAAGATAAACTTCTTTAGCGCCGGCGATTTCCGCAGAGTCGCGTACAGCACGTTTCTCCACCTCCGTAATTCCGGAAGGAATACAAACGACCATACGCAATGAAGGAAAAAACCAGGACTTCCCGTTGTTTACCAATTTCACCATACCACGGATCAGGTGTTCGGCAGCGGTGAAGTCGGCAATAACGCCGTCGCGAAGCGGCCGTACTGTTTTTATATTATCGTGTGTTTTTCCTTCCATCTGCATGGCTTGACGCCCGATTGCGATGACTTTGTTTGTCGTCCGGTCGAAAGCAACGATAGAAGGTTCATCTACTACTACTTTGTCATTATGTATGATTAGGGTGTTGGCAGTTCCCAAATCGATAGCAACTTCTTGCGTAAACCAGTTAAATAACCCCATGGAGTATGTATTGTCTTATCTTAAAAAATTAATGCAAACCTAAACAAAAAAAATGGTTTTATCCATCTGTAATTAAGTAAAAAATGTGCCGTTTCGTAAATGTTTTGGTCACAAGCGGATGATCTTGAAACCTCGAAATAAGCACCACGTCATTGCCTCAATACGCCGATATAGTAGTTGAACGTGTCGACATCAAGATCGGCGAGGTCGTCGACTGAAACCGGCAGGATCTGAAAGCTTGACGTCACGTCGAAACGGTTGAGCCGTGTTCCTTTTATACCCAGGTGAACAGGCATCCGAAAGCCAGGCGCCTCGGCAATCCATCGGCAGGCAATCCTACCGTCGTTCTGTTTCTTAACCTCCAGCACGGGGATGCTCCTATGCTGAACGTATTGTTCAAAGACCTTAGTAAAATCTAAGCCACTCTGCTCGTTTATGTATAAAACGATATCCTGATAGTCAACAGTCTTGTGGTAGAACTTTTCATTTAGGCCTCTAAGGATGGCACGCCATCTTTGGTCGTCGTCAATAATCGTCCGGATCATGTTAAGCAGGACACCTCCCTTCGGGTACATGTCGCCAGAACCTTCTTTATTGACCCCGTACGGGCCTTGCATAGGTTTATCATTCAATATACCTTGTCTGTTTCCGTGGACATAAGCCTGGCTGGCTTCTTTACCAAAATGGTAATCGATAAACAGGGCTTCGGAATAGTTCGTGAAGCTCTCATGAATCCACATATCCGCCAGGTCTTTTGAGGTTATATTGTTTCCGAACCATTCATGGCCAGACTCGTGTACAACAATGAAGTCCCACTTCAGCCCCCACCCGGTTCCAGAGGCATCCCGTCCCAGATAGCCGTTCTGATATTTGTTTCCGTACGCTACGGCGCTTTGATGTTCCATCCCCAAATGTGCAGTTTCTACAAGCTTATAGCCGTCTTCGTAAAACGGATACGGGCCAAACCAATGTTCGAATGCATCCAACGTTTCCCGGGCGTTCTTCTGTAGGTGGCTGATGCGGTCCTTGTTCTCTCTCAGCACGTAGTAGTCCACCGTCAACGGACCTTTTTCCCCGTCATATAGCTCCTCGAAATGTACGTAATCGCCAATGTTGAGTGCCACATTGTAGTTGTTGATAGGGTTGGTTACCCGCCAATGATATTTGGTATACTTCCTATCCAGCTTTTCGACGTTGACAAGCCTTCCGTTGGATACGTTCATCACGCCTGTGGGCACGGCTACCGAAATCAGCATGCTGTCGACCTCATCGGATTGATGATCTTTGTTTGGCCACCAAACACTTGCTCCCAGCCCCTGGCAGGCAGTAGCGACCCATGGTTTGCCGTTGCTGTCCTTTTTCCAATCGAACCCCCCGTCCCACGGTGCCCGGGTAGCCGCCGTGGGCGTGCCGGAGTAATGCACGGAAAACGAGTCGATCTTCCCCTTTTCTATCGTTTTAGGAAAATCCACAAATACCGCGTTATACGATCTGGAAAAAGGTAGGGGTTCGCCGTGGTAAATAACTTTGTCTACAGAAAGGTTTTCAAATAGATCAAACTGTAGCCGCGAGAAATCGTCTGTGGCTTTAAATTGAAAGAGGTTGCTTCCGGAGATGAACCGGTTGTCGATATCGACCTTAACATCCAGATGATAATAGGTAATGTCGTAACAGGTACGGAGAGGGGTCAGCGTGCCCCGAAGGGAGTCGGCTTTGCTGAATATCTCCTTCGCTTTCATCAGCTGGGCCTGGGTGTTGCAGGTAACAAACAAAAGAATAATAAATAAGGGGTATGAAAATTTTTTCATCGGTAATGTTATGATATCGGTCTAACTATTTGAGTAAAGATAGGAAACACCTTTCAAAAAACTTACTGTTTCCTGATAAATCCGGACACGATAAGCGGCCTTCAGCCGCTGATAAATTGTATCGGGGCCTATGGGCATCAGCATCGGTGATTGAAATTTCTTGGCATAGGTCAATTTCCGAAGGAACGGGATCGCCTAACTTTATCCGGATATTATTGTACTCATGGGAAAAGATAAAGGGACCGCCAAAGCCCGCATGGGCAGAAAAGGAACAGCACGGGCAGATAAAGACGGCAAAGATACGATGCCGCGGCAAGAAGACGGACATCAGGCTTGGAAGAGCCTCTATTTTTTACACGTGCCGCCGGTCTTTTTTCTATGACCGGAACAACCGTTGCCCTAAACAAAGGGGAACGGTTATGAACAGCACATCCTGCGGAAGGACGTCCGGCGGGATCTGTTCTGCAGCCTGTTGCCGCGCCATTGCAGCCGAACGGGCGGCCACCTTCTGCGTCGCGGTAACGTACTTCGTGTAACCTACCACAAGACTCTACAGTTCCATAACAAAAAAGTGAGAGCCCTGTTGGTGTTTGCGTAGTACAGGAAGGGCAACGTTGTATACGGGGAGTTTGTCTGCAATGCTACCTAACATCTGCCCAGCATGTGCATGGCCATGGAACACAGCTGATACCTCGCGGCGCTGTAATGGTTCCGCAAGCAGTGAAGACCCAAGAAAGGGATAAATTTCAACTGGCTCTCCCTTTACTGTTTCTGCGATGGGTGCATAATGAAGCAAGGCAACTTTGGGAATTTCAGGATGTTCCTGCTCCAAGCGTGCCAGCGCCCGATCTAATTGCATAGACTCGTTGACGGCCTCCTGAACGAATGCTTTCATAGCATCTTCACCGAACATCGACAGCATGTAACGGTCAAACCCGCCTCCAAACCCTTTTATGCCGGCGAACCCCGTGTCTTTGATGACCAACGATTCGCCGTCCAGCACATGGAAATTGGCCGCCGTTAGGGCCTGCCTGATGAGTTTATGCCTGCCCTTTTCAAAGTCGTGATTTCCAAGCACCCCCACGACCGGTATATGTAGCGCGTGAAGCTCGTCTGCCAGTATTTGGGCCTCTTCTTCGTCGCCTGTATCGGTGAGGTCGCCACATATCACCAAAATATCTGCTTTTTCGGATATCTCCTCAAAGCAGCTCTTCCATTTTCCTTTATCACTCATCTTCACGTGAAGATCAGCCATTGCGGCAATTTTTACGGGTTGTCGCTCTGTCATAAGTTATACGGTTTTGATGGTATACGATTTATAGTTCCAATCACGGACGTCTACCTGATACTGTGTCTGGTCGATAAGTGGCCCTCGACATACCTTTTCCACGGGTGGAGGCAGTTCATACTGCTCATTGGCCCGTCGAAGCAGCTCCATGAAAAGCCACTTGGGAATGATATCGTTATAGTCTGCCGGATATACAAATTGGAAACACAACAGCTGGCTAAGCAACAGGTGCCAATGGGCGTCCATTCTAAACAGCAGGTGTTCCCAGTCCAGCTGTTTCCCATATTTTAGGAGCGTATGGTTTATATCTGCGCTGTCATTCCTTTCCCGGTTCTGTACATAGAGCTTACACCAGATCAGCTCTTCCGGCGGAATGAAGCGAACAGGCATATCCATGAACGTCCCCTGCACGGCCCGCTCGTACCACGTATCGTCTACGGTGCAGATATGGTTGACACTGTCGAAAATAATATCAATGAAAAAGTTCTCCTTGAATACTTTGGCCAACCAGCGGACGTCCGTATGTTCGACACGGAATCCTTTGTTCGAAAAGAATTTTAGGATCCCCGTATATTCTGAGCTTTTACAAAATATATCCAGATCCTTGGTGTCCCGAAAAATACCCGTATAGTTGAACATGGCGAAAGCGCCACCCAACATATAGGGCACTTTGCTCTCATTAAGGAGGCCGATTGCCTCTTTGAAAAAGTCTGCGGAAGACTCTTGCGTTTTTTCTGTTTCGTCCATAGATGTGTATTGTGAAAAATTTATTCTTTCACCGATCCGTATCCGGAATTGTTCGACGTCTAACTATTGCCGTTTCTCTCTTTTAGAACGTATCCTTAAGACCAAAAACACCGACAGCGCGATGAAAACAATGGCAAATAATATAGGAAATAGCATACCAGTTCTGTTTTAATTATCTCGTTTCATAAATAACAGCCTGCTAAGTCTTTCGTTTGAAGGGCCTCACGATTTAAGATGTTATCGACCAAAAAATGAAAAAAATCCCCAGTCGCGCTTAAAATACGGTCCGACGACGAGGTCGGTGCGTATAAATACGGTTTATTTCGGAGCGATCAACCAGTTCAAAGGACAGCTGTTATTATATGGAGCGCAACAGATAGCCGGATGGAGGGGACGGATACATGTTTAACAAATGCCGGTGATAGATATGCAGAACTTTATCACCGCTAAAAGCAAATTATATATAGATGAAAAAATTAGTTCTATTATTCGCAGTAAGCTGTTCGTTAATCGCTATCGCGTGCGGTGACAGCTCCAAAAGTACCACTACAGAGGGCGGGGAGTCGACTCCCGGACCAGTGAGTGAAGCAGACAAGTCCAGGTACAACCTAAATTCTACCGACGAACCGTTGTACGGAACCTCGGATACATTGAAACAGGACTCCCTGCAACGCGAGGACTCCTTGCGCCGTTCCGGAAACTAACTGTCGAGCCGCGGAATTTAATTTGTAGCCCGAGCGACGGAGAAGAAGACCACCTATGAACGGCAATACAGTAATAAACAGGCCATTTCCTTTTTCGGCCAGGCAATTTTATGATGACGTCGTTGAAGGACTGTCGGCCCCATTAAAGCGGCTTTCGTCAAAGTATTTTTACGACGCCAGGGGAGACGAGATTTTCCGGCAGATTATGCAAGCTCCGGAGTACTATCTTTTTCGTTGCGAACGAGAGATCCTGGAACGGCAGCGCGCAGCTATTACCGAGGTTCTTTTTTCCGATACGGCGGCGACTGATCTCGTTGAGCTGGGTGCCGGCGACGGAACGAAAACCTTTTTCCTCTTGGAACACCTTGTTTATAGAAAGTACGCGGTTGTCTATCGGCCCATCGATATTTCCCAGCACATCTTACATACGCTGACGGCAAATATGCAGGATAGGCTCCCCGAATTGAGGATGGACGCGGTGCACGCTGAATATTTTGACGGCTTAGAAACCGTTATGCTGCGTCCGAGCCAACGGGTGGTTGTTCTGTTCCTTGGGGCAAATATAGGTAACATGGCCAAGGAGGATGCAGAAGCTTTTTGCCGGCATCTGCGGGCCAGCCTGCGGCCGGGCGACAAGGTCTTGATCGGATTTGACTTAGTAAAGCATCCCCGTATCATACAAAGAGCCTATGACGATCGCGCCGGCCTAACGGCTGCGTTCAACATCAACTTGTTGCATCGTATCAATACCGAGTTGGGCGCAGACTTTAATACAGACCTTTTCGAGCACTATTGCACATACGTTCCCGAAACGGGCCAATGCGTCAGCTATCTCGTAAGCTTGGAAGCGCATCAGGTAAATTTCCCCGACCGCACGGTCCAATTCGACAGGGACGAACTGATTCACATGGAAATCTCTCAAAAGTACCGCGAATCCGAGATAACGGATATGGCCTCGAAAACAGGATTCTTACCCTTACGATCGTTCTACGACGAGCGACGCTGGTTTGTAGACGTGGTTTGGGAAGCCGTTTAAATCAACAAAGATTATGGACCGTTGGTTGCGTACTTATCAGGAGGTTCGGGAGCAGTCCGAACACATATGTGCTCCTCTTGCCAAGGAGGACTACGTTGTTCAGCCTATTGTGGATGTCAGTCCCCCAAAGTGGCATCTCGGACATACGACATGGTTTTACGAAACCTTTTTGCTCTCGAAAAGGAAAGACTATCGGATATTCGATCCACAATACAATTACGTTTTCAATAGCTATTATGAATCTGTCGGAGCCCGCGTGATCCGCACCGATCGCGGAAATCTAAGCCGTCCCACGGTTGACGATGTGTACGCCTATCGCCGATATGTTGATGAGCACGTCGCACAATGGATATCGGCGGGCGGCCACGGGGAAGAACTGGACGAGATAATGGCATGGGGCATCAACCACGAGCAGCAGCATCAGGAGCTGTTGCTTACGGACATTAAATATATTCTCGGTCACAACCCACTTTTTCCCCCTTATCAACCTGTTTATAAGCTGCCAGCCACAACGGTCTGTAACGCAGCATATCAATGTATCCCAGAAGGGCTATACCAGATAGGATACGAAGGCGATGGCTTCTGCTTTGATAATGAACGGGATATACACAGGATATGGCTGGACAGTTATGAGATAGCGACACAGCCGGTTACCAACGGCGAGTTCCTGGCGTTTATACGGGATGGGGGATATACCGACTTCAGGCACTGGCACGCGGAAGGGTGGGAGTGGGTCTGTAAAGAGCAGGTCCGGGCACCGCTGTATTGGTACGAAATAGATGGAGAATGGATGTACTATACGTTGGCCGGCATGCGCAAGCTGGATATCGACGAACCGGTGTGCCATATAAGCTTTTACGAGGCCTCCGCGTATGCCGCATGGAAGGGATGCCGGCTTCCGACCGAAGCCGAGTGGGAGGTTGCTGCGCCTCAGATCGAATGGGGACGGCGCTGGGAATGGACCAACAGCGCATACCTGCCTTATCCGCGTTTTCGGAAAGCAGAGGGAGCCCTTGGCGAGTACAACGGCAAATTTATGGTCAACCAAATGGTGTTGCGCGGCGCGTCCGATGTGACTCCCACGGGGCACAGCAGAGTAACGTACCGAAATTTCTTTCCCCCGTCTGCCCGTTGGCAATATACCGGGATCCGGCTTGTAAGAAACGCCTGATACCGCTACGGTACAAGTCGTTTACCCAAGATCTTGAGACTGTATTCCTGTCCGTCCATCTCGGCCACCTGCGGAAAATGCGCCCACTCTTCAAAACCGAAACGATAAAATAGGGACAGGCTCGGTTTGTTGTGCGCGAAGATGAAAGCTAACAACGTTTTAATGCCTAGAAGAGGCGCCCGCGTCAAGGTATGCTCCAATACCTGTTTACCCACTCCTTTGCCTCTCGCCTCCGGATTTAGATAAATGCTCACCTCCGCTGTGGCATCGTAAGCCGGACGGCCGTAGAACGGTTGAAAACTTACCCAGCCAATGGTATGGCCGCCACTATTCTCGATAATCCACAGCGGACGCCTGTCCGGTGAATGTTCTTCAAACCATTTGAGTCTGCTGGAAGGGGTGACCTCTTCGGTATCGGCCGTAACCATGCGGGAAGCAATCGTCGTATTATAAATCGCGACGATATCGTTCAAGTCCGTTAAACGGGCATCTCTATATACTAAGGTTTCCATATTTTGTCGAAAGCAGGACAAACTTATATAAAATTCGACGTTATATACAGTGCCGGCCGATAAATTGCCGCAGATCTGCCGACATCGTATATGCTTCTTTACAGATCAAGCGTCATGAAATACATGTCGTAGCCTTCCGACCAGAAGTCTTTCTGTATTTCGCGTAGACAAAAGCCATGTCTTTCATAAAATTGGTACGCCATCTGCGATGTTCGCACCGTAACCGTGCGAATGCCCTTTGTGGCTTGAAGAATGTGCAGGCGATGCGATAGCAGTGCACTGCCTACACCGTGCCCCCGATAATCCGGATGAACAAAATCCCAGCTGATTATTCCGGTCTCCCCGTCTAAGCCGTAGTTTATTCCGCCAGCCCCGATAACCTTGCCTTTCAGCTCGGCTACGAAGTAGTCTTCTGTTTCCTGATCGAGGTAAGCCGCAAAGTCGTCGACTTCCTCCGGCGCGAAAAAAGCGGGCACAAGCAGCTCCAGCGTCATGATAAGCTGAAGTTTATCGTGAGCGACATAACGGCGGATACCGATACAGTTGTGCTTGACCATGTAAAGAATCTTATGTAAAAGTATAAAGATAACGAAATGTTCTACACGTGCAAGATGTAGCCTAAGACGTGCTTTCTAAACGGAGTGGGAGAGTGCGGCCCGCGTTAGGCATAGAGAATCGGTGTGAGGATGATCGGAGGGCCATCCGTTATAACGAGACTCACCTCGTGCTGTGCCGCCGATCCGCCCCGGTTTCCGAGAAGGGTAAAGCCGTCGGACTGTTCGATTGCCAGTGTAGATCGGGTATTAAAAAAGGTTTCGATGGCGACGACAGCACCCTTTCGGAACCGTCTTTTGTCCGTGCCGTCCCGGAAGTTAAGGATGTCTCCGGGCTCCTCGTGGAGGGCTCTGCCTATACCATGTCCGCCAAGGTTTTTTATTATTTTGAATCCTGCCTTTTTGGCCGACTGCTCGATAAACCCGCCGACCGAATTTATCCGCCGGCCTGATTGACACAGGGCGGCAGCACCGCGTAATGTGGCCAGCGAATGGTCAACCAATGGCTGTCGTCCATTGATATCTTTTCCGACGACGACCGAGGCCCCGTTATCTGCCCAAAAGCCATCGAGTTCGGCCGAGACGTCGATGTTGACGATATCACCCTCCTGCAGCAGTACGTCGGCAGACGGTATACCGTGGGCGACAACGTCGTTGACGCTGATACATGTGCTGCCCGGAAAGCCGTATGTCAACCTGGGTGCCGATCGCGCTCCTTTCGAAGAAAGGTAGGCTTCGCCGATAACATCGAGCTCTTTCGTACTGATGCCGGCGCGGACTTCAACGATCATCTTGTGTAATGTCTCGGCGACGACCCGTCCCACCTGCAGGAGCATAGATAACTCCGCTTCATTTGTTACTATCATATCCTTATTCCGTTATAAGTGCCCGGCCACCTCTGCCCGACGTGTTCCCAGGTGCGTTGTATCGTGGTTACCGCCCGTTCTGGCTTCAAGAAGCACATCGTGGCGTCGGTTTTGCCGGATTGTCAAAGTTCTCCAAAGATAGGTTAACCGCTTTGGCACAGATAGTAAATACTGGACAAATTATCCTCGCTCAAATGTTTCATTTCCGCTATTGATTTTTTTGTTTAATTTTGTATTAAATATGCCAATACACTGTCTCACAGCGATCAAGTTCTCATCGCAGTCTGCGCTCTTTCCATTATCTCCGGACGATGCAGTAGGCCGCGCAGTAGAAGGTGTATACCAGTTTTCTTTGGCCGACTTCAACCAACACGTTGCCCTGTTCAGCGATGGTTGTCCGGCGCTTATGCTAATGCCCGATGCCGGGATGGGATCCGTCTGCCGTGTGGATGGGCAGATCATCCCGCTGGGAGCGGTGTGGTTCACGGCCGGCATCCTCCAAAGGGCCGTATGGGAACCGTCGGGTACGACAGGCAAGCTTACTATTATACGTTTTCGGCCGCAGGCCTGGCAAAAATTATCGGCGAAGCCGACGGGAGAGCCTCCGTATATACACGATATGGCGACATATCACCCGGAGCTTGAAGCCAAATTTCTTCCCTTGTGCAAGCCCGGAATAGGAAAAGAAGAGATCGGGAAACTTCTGAGGGCGATGTTTAGCGACGTAGAGGACGGGATAGGGGCCGATCCGCAGGATGTTCTTTTTTTTAAAAGTCCGCATACGCTTTCCGTAAAAACCTGGAAACAGGAGTACCATCCCAAATGGGTGCAGCGTTTTTTTAAAAAACGTTTTGGGGTAAGCCCGTACCAATACGAGCAATTGCAGCGTTTCCTTTGCGCTTTTCGCCGCTTAGAGACCGCAGCAGCCGAGAGCCTGCATGCTGTTGCCTTTTTAAGTGGCTATTGCGACGCCAATCATCTCATAAAAGATTTTAAAAAATATCTAGGGACGACACCCCGCCATTTTTTTAGGGGACGGATAAATTAATCTCCCGGATTAAATGCGATTCTTTCGGAGGTGGTCGCCCGGAGTGAGATGATGCCACGCCACAGAAATATGATCTATGATATCGCTGGCGATTAAGCTCTTTTCGTGAACTGTGCCGACGGCACAATCGCCGGACAGGCCATGCAAGTATACACCGATTAATGCTGCCGTCTTAGGTTCGTAACCTTGCGCCAAGAGGGAAGCAAGGATACCTGAGAGCACGTCGCCACTGCCTGCGGTGGCCATGCCGGTATTGCCGGTAGAATTGATGTGGACCGTTCCGTCGGGCATGACGATAGCTGTATTAGCGCCTTTGATCACGATAATTTGCCGGCGATGTCTACACCAGCTTCTGACTTTTTCCAATTTGTCAAAGTCGTTACTCCAACTCCCGATCAACCGTTGGAGTTCCTTTGGATGCGGCGTCAGAATGCTCTCTGGAGGAAGAAGGTCGTGCCATTCCGGGTGTAAGGACAGGATATTTAATGCATCGGCATCCAAAACAAGACGGCCGTGGCCGCCAGCGCTGTGGAAGGTGTGGAGCAGCTGAAAGAATGCTTCACGGGTTTGCGGATCAGTACCCATGCCCATTCCGACGCAGAAAGCAGAATATCGCCCGAGATCATTGGGGAACGTGCTGATGATATCGGACGAGGGATCCACGGCCGTCAGCGCTTCTGGAAACGCAGTCTGCATAATCTGGTAGCCGCAGGAGGGGATATACGCGGTAACTAATCCACAGCCCGTCTTTAAAGCTGCCTTACTGGCCAAGACAACCGCTCCAATACTGCCGAGCCGCCCGCCGCCGACCCACACGTGGCCGAAAGTTCCTTTGTGCGAGAATTTTGTCAGGGGCTTGACCAGTTTCGCAATATCCTGCTTGTCCATGTAGAAAAGATCAGAGGATAATGTAGCATGTATATCTTTATCCAGGCCGATATCCAATACGGAGAATTGTCCCGTGTACGGTGCATAGTCGGGAAAGGTCAGGGTAAGCTTAGGGCAGGCAAAGGTGTAGGTATAGGTTGCGCGGACAATAGGCGCGTCGGTCGGCAAAGGTGCGTCTGCGAGAAGGCCGGAAGGAACATCTATGGCGAAAACGGGGTTGGGGCTGACGTCCAGCTGCTGTATGATACCCTTCCAAGCGGATTCCAGGGGACGGGACAGCCCGTGCCCGAATAATGCGTCAATAATAAAAGCGCCTGGCGGGAGGGTAAGCGCAGTCGTCATCTCCAGCGGTTCTATTGTTATATTGAGCCTGCGTAAGCTCTCCTGCTGCACGAGGTTTTCGTCGCTGTAGCGGCCGTTAACCAGGAGGTAAGGCTTGACATCATGTCCGGACAGGTGCAGCAGACGCGCCAGTGCAAGTCCGTCTCCGCCGTTATTGCCGAATCCGCAAAGTACAACGAACTGATGGCAGCATTCGCCCGCAAGCTGTTGTAATTCGCCAAGGACAGCGCGTGCGGCCCTTTCCATCAAAGCTAAGGAAGAAATGCCCTGACGGACCATCGTCTCTTTTTCAAGCTGTCTGATCATCGCTGGAGAGAGGATCTTCATGAGTTTTTTTTCTTATAAATCTAGCTAAAAAGAACTTCTTTTCCTACCCAAAAGATAATTATTCATTGCACACTTTTACCTGACCAACACCGCCCTTTCTTCGCCCTTTTACCTGCCGTTCCTCGGGTGAGGCCTTGGGTTTCCTTGGGGTGGCTTCGGGTGGGACCCGAGCACGACCCGAGCACCACTCGAAGCCGACCCGAAGCCGACCCAACCACCGGGCGGTAAGGGGGCGGTGTTGGTGCGGTGTTCTTCGGGCCACAGCGCGACACAACAGCACCGCGCAGAGATGTTTAGCCATCTGAATGCCGGTGCATATATTGACCCCTATGCGGTACCTTTTAGATCGCCTCTACCCAGTGTCTACCCTTCGACAATGTCAGGCTGAGCACTTCGGCATCCTCAGTATAGGACTGTCGAAGCCTAGGATGACAATGTCAGGCTGAGCTTTAGCGACGCTGCGCTTTACGCGAAGGGTAGTGTTGGGAAGTTAGATAGGTTGTTCGTAACGTTTGGGGCGAAGTACAACGATTGACCCCATAGGGGTCATATCTCAATAGAAAGCCGTGTATTGATCACGACCCCAACGGGGTCGAATGAAAAATATAAATACCGTCATCGCGGGGAGGCACGATGACGCGATCTTAATAAAATGATACGGGATACCTTTCAGATGGCTTCTTCCACTGTCTACCCTTCGACAATGTCAGGCAGCGCACTTCGGCATCCTTAGTACAGGACTGTCGAAGCCTAGGATGATATTCGCCGGAAGACCATTTTAAGAATATACCAGTTAAATTGCCCAGCGGAGGAGACTTGCTCCCCACGAGAAGCCCGCTCCGAAAGCCGTAAGCATGAGCAGATCTCCTTTTTGTATCCGTTTAATGTTTTCCCAGATGCATAAAGGGATGGTGGCAGCAATGGTGTTCCCCAGATATTCAATATTGCTGAGCGTCCGTCCTTCCGGAATGTTTATCTCTTTACCGACAGCGTCAATAATCCGTTTATTCGCTTGGTGGGGAACGAGCCAATTAACCTGGTCGATACGCATGTTGTTCCTTGACAATACCTGGTTACACGCGTCGCTCATCGATTGAATAGCCTGTTTAAATACGACCTTTCCATCTTGCCGAATATATTTCTTTTCGACCTCAATAAGGCCGTTGTTGGCGGGGTATAAAGAACCACCCCCTTCGATATTCAGAAACTCCCTGCCGTCGCCGTTGCTCTGCATGAAGGCATCAATAATTCCGTTTTCAGAAGAGGGCTCAAGCCATACAACACCGGCGCCATCGCCGAAAAGTATGTTTGTCGACCGGTCTTTGATGTCCACGAATGCGCTGATGTTGTCCGCTCCGACAACAAGGACATTTTTATATCGACCAGATTCGATTAACGACGCTCCCATGTCCAAGGCGTATAGAAACCCTGAGCAGGCGGCATTCATATCAAAAGCCCAAACGTTCTTTAATGCCAGCTTCCTCGCAATGATATTTGCCGTGGCCGGCATCATGACGTCAGGCGTCGACGTTGCCACCAGGATAGCTTCGATGTCTGCCAGGTTCTTTTCGTAACGCAGGCAAAGATCCTGAATGGCCATAACCGCCATATCAGAAGTGGCTAAATCTTTATCCAATATACGCCGTTCCTTGATCCCTGTACGTTTTATAATCCACTCGTTGGAGGTGTCACAAACCTGTTCTAAGTCGAAGTTCGTTCTTCGCTTTTGGGGTACGTAGCCGCCAATCGCTGTTATTGCCGCGTATGGTCTAGAAGCGTAAGTATGTTGCATATATTCTCTCTTCAAATAAAAACTGCGCAAAGGTACAGATTTTTTGCGGGACTCGTTCTGCTTCTTCTATTTCGTTCGAGGCAAAAGAAGATGACATGTGCCACAGCTTCGTCAATTTTTCCATACCTACGGGCTCAATATCAGCCCGACGGGCTGCTGTGGCATCTGTCTCCAAGCACCGTGGGAATAATGTTGACCTGCACACACAGCGAAAGCGCCCAACGAACTCAGAGGCCGGTCTCTTGGTGATGCCGCAGCTTAAAAAAGGTAGCACACTCGGAAAGCAGCCTTATGTATCTGCTTGTTTTTTCTCTTCAGCGACGGCCTTGTCTTCCTGGTCCGGATGAAACATGGATTTTTCTTGTTCTTCTTTTGCCTGTTTCTCAAACTGCAGATGGACGAGAATCGGAAAATGGTCCGAATCAAAGTTGTCTTCTTTTCGCAGCTCCCGCAGTTTAAAATGCGGGGAAGTGAATGCATGATCCAGCGGGAAACGTAGGAAAGGATAGTGCGCGTGGAACGTATTGAAAAAGCCGCGCCCACGTCTGGGGTCTAGCAGCCCGCTGATTTTAAGGAACAGGGTGGTCGTATAGCTCCAGGCGACGTCATTGAGGTCGCCAACGACAATGGTGGGCAATGCGCTGTTCTTCACTTCATCGGCAATCAACAGCAATTCTTTGTCACGTTCCGTTGATCTTGGATTTTCATTTGGAACAGGAGGCGTCGGGTGGACTGCGTACACCTGTACCTGCTGGCCGCTGGGAAGCTGCACCTGGCAGCGGATCGACGGAACATCGTCGTCTACCAAGAAGCGTATCTCCTTCTCTATAAGCGGAAACCGCGAGTATAGCAGCATACCATAGGTGTTGTTTAACGGAATCTTGATGTGAGCAGGGTACGTATGCTCCAAAGGGCTAAGGGCGTCCGCCCAACGCTCATTTGTTTCCAGAAGCAATACCATATCCGGAGCGACCCGCCTGACAAGAGACAGGCAGCCCTCGACGTTGCGGTTTTTTTCGTATACGTTGGAAATCAGAATCCGTATGCTGTGGTGGTCATCGGCATGCTTCGCACGTTTTACCTGTTTGGCGCCCAAAATAGTAAAAGGATAAATCAGATAGCCAAGGTATACGGCATTTGCCACCATAAGTGCCGCTATAAGTGATGACGCGAGGTGCTGATAGTCGCCCCACACGATAAAAGCCATCATCCAGCACAGCGTTAGCACCAGCTTCTGTATGCGGGGATAATCAAACACCCGGAATGTCCAGTAGTCGCTACGGACAAGCGGGAGAACGGTGAAGCTCAAAATAATGAGCCCGACAACAATCAGTGTATTGGTCATATGTGTTGCACGGTGATACGTTATAAACCGTCGTCGCTGTTAATTGTTTCCAATAATTGAAAACGATGAAGAATCGTTACCTGTCGATGGTACCAGTCGTTGTATACCAACTCAATCTCCGTCACCGAAAAAGCGCCAAAATTAACGCCTCTGTGCTTCCTCAGCACATGCAGAAGGTCAGGTCCGTCCGATACGGGGTGTCTGAAGCGAACAACCGTACTGTGTGCGGTGTGCAACGTATAGCGCTGATCTATACTTTGCTTTAATGACGACTGCCCGAATGCCAGACGTAACCGTTGACGGATCGCATTCAGCATGTCGTGCTCGGGAAAGCCCTGTAGAAGTATGCAGGCCGGTGAAGCGGTAATCCCGTTTACTTTCATAACGAATGTGCGTTCGTTTTTTAGAACTTTATCAATTAGCCCGACGTAAGCAGCGACGTCTACCGTGTCGAGTCTAAAATTTTCTTCACAGGAAAGCACGGAAAGGAGCGTAAAATGTATGTCGGAGGGTGGATAGTAGTATTGTTGGCTATCACGTTGCTGCAGATCTCTTAAAAACAACATGATCGGCTCTTTTACCGCAGACGGGGGCACAATCCGCAAGGTTAGGCCAAATCGGGTATCCTGCCGGCCCGCAAGGGGATCGACCAGATGGATGCCCTGCTCGATTATCGGTGCAGATTCTTCGAAGAGCTGGTCGTAATACGTTTGCAGATCCATGCTTGTCATTCTCCCTGATATACTTTGCTTAGCCATAAGACCACCGACTGTTTCAGGCGGTCGTCAAACAGTTTCTTTTTACCAAATGCCGTCATCACACAGTCAAAAACCGTAGCAGCCAGATCGTCGTCCCTGTTAGAGAAAACGCTGACCGTCATGCGGTTTTCTACATCGTAGTACACGACATTCCGGAACCCTGTCGATTCTCCGGAATGAAATAGATGGAGGCCGCCTTGTTGGTCGACGAGGCTAAACAGCCCCAGGTGGTAGTGTGCCACGTCTTTTACAAGTAAGTCCGGGTTTACAAAGAGCTCCCGAAAAGCAGGGGTCTGTAGCTCGTGTGCCAACATAGAGCTGCTCCACGTCAAAAAGTCTAAAGACGAAAAGTACACGCCGCCGTCGCCCTGTGTTGCGCTTGTCACACTTTGATCGGCAAAGGCAGATGAAGAAGCTCCCGGATGGTAGCCAAACGCTCTGTCTACGATGTTGGATGAAGGCGTGGCAACCACGGCTCCGTTTATTCCCCGCGGAAGAAACAGGTGTTCTTTTACAAAACTGTCAAAGCGTTTACCGCCGACTTTTTCGACCAGAAGGGCGAGAAGACAATATCCGGTGTTGCTGTAACGGAACCGGGAGCCGGGTTCGAAGTATAAGTCCCCCGCGCGGCGTATGAGGTCGAGCACGTCAGCGTCCAAAATCTGTTCGGTTTGATCTGGAGGGATCAGGTTCTCGTAATCCGATATACCCGATGTGTGTTGGAGTAAATGTCCTACCTGTATGGCTGCCAATCGGGCAGGCAGACCGTCGAAATAGTCGCCGATCCTCGTGTCGAACCGGATGCGTCCAGCTTCGATGAGCGCGTATACCGCCCGTGCTGTCACCTGTTTACTGACCGACGCCATTCGAAACCGGGTGTTTCCGTCAATGTCCGTCTTGGGGTGCAGGAGAGCCTGACCATCATAAAAAGCGTAAAGCACTTCTCCGTCCTTAGCTACCATGGCAGCTACGCCGGGATGGTTACCTACGGACAGCATTTTCTTCAGCGAATCTGTGAGCACAGCATACTCCTGACCATGGCCTGACATCAAAAAGTATCCGAAAAGGAACATAAAGCAGAACAGGGTTTTATTCATTTTCATTATTTATTTCTTCCACATGGAATGGAACGTTGTTAATAGGGAAGTCAGCGTCGTCTGTTTTTAACCGGCTGATCGCCAACAGGACATCGAGCCCTTCATACACTTCTCCGAATACGGTATAGTCTTGATCCAGACGCGGCTGGCCGCCTATTTTGAGATAAACCTCGCGTTGCTCTTCGGTGTAGTGTATACCCTTCTTCTGGGCGAGGTTGTCTAGCTCCTCCGCTGTTACGGGACGTCCGACGACAAAGTAGATCTGATTAAAAAACGAGGCTTTGGCAGGATTATCGTCCCTGCCTGCGCCAAGCGCGCCCACCTTATGAAAGGCACGGCGGTCAAATTCCGGCGGGAGGCGGTCCTTTTTCTTTGTTGGGTGTGCAGCTTCCCGTTTTTCAATGTCTATATCGTGCTCGCCCCCTTGGACAACAAATCCGTCAATGATGCGGTTAAACAAGGCGTCTTTATAGACATCCTCTCTAATCGCCCTTAAGATCAGGTCACGATGCGCGGGAGTATAGTCGTATAAAAGGACTTTAAATGTGCCGAAGTCTGTATGAAATTGAAGTCGGTGACGCTGCGCAAACAGGCCGCTGCTGAGCAGTAGACAGGCGAACAGTAGGATTACTTTTTTCATCTGATTAATGATCTATACGTGTTAAACTCCGATGGTATCGATGAGCTCGTTCCAATCGGTTCCTTTATGCAGATTCGTCGTTGTTTGTTTATTCATTTACTGTCTGATTCCAAAGGTGTCATTCATTTGGTGCTTGCTTTTCAATGGCACTCGTGAGTTCGCTATTTATAGCCGGTTTTATGGAACTAGCGCAGGTTTCAGTCCGTCTGTTTTTTAGCAAACCTATCCAAACTTATCGAAAAAAATTTATACCGTCATCGAAAAGTTGATCCTTATAAACTAAAAAGGGGGAGAGCGTTTGCCTATGTTGCAGATAAGGCGGAATTTAGCTAAATTCGATCATTAGAAAACGAAAACTTTCTCCTATGAGCTACACACCCGGTTTCTCCCGTTACGAGAATATGCGCTACAACCGCTGCGGCAAAAGCGGCCTTCTGTTACCGGCCATTTCGTTGGGACTGTGGCACAATTTCGGCGATGACGTTCCGCACCAAACGAAGGTAGATATCTGCACGACGGCTTTTGATTTGGGGATAACGCATTTCGATCTGGCAAATAATTATGGGCCGCCCCCGGGGAGTGCGGAGTTGGCATTCGGAAGGATATTGAAAAACGAATTTTCAGGGCTGCGGGACGAGCTGATTATCTCCTCGAAAGCAGGTTACCTGATGTGGCCGGGTCCATACGGCGAATGGGGGAGCAGGAAGTATGTTATTGCCAGCTGCGACCAGACGTTGCGGAGGCTGGGCGTTGATTATGTAGACATCTTCTATTCCCACAGGTTTGATCCGAACACACCCTTGGAGGAAACCATGCTCGCGCTTGATCAGCTTGTGCGGTCAGGGAAGGCGCTGTATGTCGGCATCTCGTCTTACAACAGGCAACGGACAAAAGAAGCATATACCATTCTGAAGTCGTTGGGCACTCCGTTTATAATCCATCAACCGAGCTACTCCATGCTTAATCGCTGGGTCGAATCGGACGGTCTGTTGGAAACGCTGGACGAGCTTGGCCTGGGCTCTATTGTGTTCTCGCCACTGGCACAGGGCATGTTGACAGATAAATATTTAAAAGACATCCCCGCAGGAAGCCGGGCTACCAAAAACCGCTCATTGTCGAGCCGTTTCTTAAGTGAAGAAAACCTGCTTCGCATCCGGTCGCTGCACGAAATAGCGGCGCGTAGGGGGCAAACCTTAGCCCAGATGGCCATAGCATGGGTGCTTAGGAAGCCGGAAGTAACGTCGGCACTCATAGGTGCAAGCAACCCTCAGCAAGTGGTAGACTGTGTCGGAGCTTTGGATAAAGTAGACTTCTCGCCGGAAGAGCTGACCGAGATTGATCGATACGCTGTCGACGGACAGATAAACATATGGGCGCAATCGGCCGAGCTACGCTAAACAATGTTTTGGCAGGGGGCTTGTTAGACGTTGGGTCCCGAGGTATAGAGAAGGGGCAGGGCATAGGACAATCCGGAGGCAATCCGAACAGTCCTGTGCCTTCCAGCTTCCACGTTCATAAACGCTGTTGATATCGCTACTTTGTTAGGTTGCTCCCTGTGATACGTGGGTTCATTACCACCCTTTGATGGCACCGCCTTTAAAGACCTCGTCAGCAACCTTTTCGACTTCGATCGACTGATAGGCCTTGACAAAATCTTTCACTTTCTCGTTTTCCTTATTATCCTGGCGGCACACAATAATGTTGACATAGGGCGACTTTTCCCGACTTGTCCCTCTCTCTCATTTTGTTTTGTAATCAGTTGAATATTAATGTTTGATATTTTATTTCCGTAAATTTACCGCAATAACCTTGCTGAACACCATAGACGAACGGATCGAGAGGCAGGACGGCAAAAGCATTCGGGTGAAGACCGAATTGGGTGACCTGATCTGCATATCACCGGGGAACTCAGACCATTAAAGTCGAGCCAACCGTCGAAATGAGCGCGATGGTCACGAAATTATTCCCATCGCATTAGAAGCGACAAGTCAGGACACAGTATGGCGATCCACAGATTTGTTTTTCCTTAAAGGAAATTGCTAATGGCTAGAATCATTGGTTCTATTTGTTTTTTCGCTTAACTTTCGCTTTCTTAAGTTTTTTACGTAAGTTTGGTTTATAGGTTCATACTGTTCGATATGATTCAAAGATTCACATGTCGTTATAAACAATTGTTTTCTCTCGTTGTTATTGGCTTTTTATTTCTTGGTAGCTGTTCGAAGGACTCTTTGGATCCGGAAGTTGACGAAGACGAAACCATTCTTCCTCACGAATATGAAATGGAGAGTTTAACGTATCTCTTGGCGGACGACGACAAGATTGATACGGTGAAAATAAAAGGAGGTACAGAGGAATTTATAAATCCCGGGAATACCCCCATGGAAATACAGCACGTCGAAACATTTGATGATCTCGTCAAAACTTCCTTTTTTAAGATAGATAAGGAAGGGGGCGAGTTGCCCTCAGATTTAGATATCTCCAAATTTAAGGTTAATGTGCCTGGAGTATATTATGAAAACGGGACATTTTCCTATTATCCAGAACGGTTTCCAATGAGCGACAGCGAGCAACGGGAACCGTACAAGCGTAACAGTACATTTACTTTTGACCTGAAAATACCTGCACAGTCTAAACTAAACTTTAGAAAATCTATCGATCGGCACGACATAACCTGTTCATTTAAGCTGGTCATACGTAATAAAACCACTGGCGAAAAATATAACGTAGACGGAAAATGGCAAGGCGTACTTCGTTATTTCAACGAAAGCTTTTCGGTCGATGAAGAAGTGTTAAATTAAAAAAGGTACAAAGTGCAATATTAAATCCTTACACGATTAAACAATTAAACTTTAAACAAATTAAACCATAAAACAAAAAATCAATCCTGCTTGATCCTAAGTGCCGAGAAAGCTGCAACGAAGAACAGCACAGCAGCTGTCACAAGGGAGTAAACCGGACTTCCACCAAAAGCATATTTTACGATATAGCCACCTAAAAAAACATTGACAACCTGGGGAAATGTGATTAAAAAGTTAAAAGTCCCCATATATACCCCCATCTCATGCAACGGGAGACTTCCACTCAAGATGGAATACAGCACCGCTAGAATATTGCCCCAGACCATCCCTATACCCAGCATCGAGAATAAAAGAAAAATTAGGGTCGCTGATAAAAAAGATCGAAATCAAACCCACGCCACCCGTCATAAGCGAAACTGCGTGCGTCTGTTTCCTGCCAAATCTCCGTGAAATCCGGGGTAGGAAGATGGCATATGAACGAGTGATAGACAACATGATTCCCACCGCACTAAAAAGGACAATCTGTAGGCAATCCGAACAGTCCTGTGCCTTCCAGCTTCCACGTTCATAAACGCTGTTGATATCGCTACTTTGTTAGGTTGCTCCCTGTGATACGTGGGTTCATTACCACCCTTTGATGGCACCGCCTTTAAAGACCTCGTCAGCAACCTTTTCGACTTCGATCGACTGATAGGCCTTGACAAAATCTTTCACTTTCTCGTTTTCCTTATTATCCTGGCGGCACACAATAATGTTGACATAGGGCGACTTTTCGTTTTCAACGAAAATGCCGTCGCGCTTAGCGGTCAAATTGTGGCTTGCCGCAAAGTTGTTATTAATAATAGCAACAGCTATCTGGTCGTCGTCTAATGTCCGGGGCAATTGTGGAGCTTCGAGTTCCAGAATGCGCAGCTTCAACCTGTTTTCGGTAATGTCCTGTAGGCGGGGAAGAAGGCCGACATTATCTCTCAGCTTGATCAGTCCAACCTGTTGTAGCAGTAGAAGAGCCCGCCCGAGGTTGGTAGGATCATTAGGAATAACCACTGTATCTTCGGCTTTCAACTGGCTGATATCTTTTATTTTTTTGGAGTAACCCGCCATCGGGTATACAAACGTGTTTCCCACGATAGCGAAGTCGTATCCCCGATTTTTCGATTGTACGTCGAGGTAGGGCTTATTTTGGAATACGTTGACATCGATGTCTCCCTGGCGTAGAGCCTCATTCGGCATAACGTAGTCATTGAAAGACACCAGCTCGACGTCTACATTGTATTTTTCCTTCGCGACTTTTTTGGCGGCTTCCGCTAAAGTAAATTCCGGACCTACCTGTACGCCGACGCGTAGGACATCGGAACTGTTACTTGCCGGGTTACAGGACCATAGCAGGATAAGCGAGATAAAGATGCTGAAAATTGTTTTGTGTGTCGCGTTCATATTCTTGTTATTTTAACTTAAACATTCCAAAGGCATAACTAGTTCGAAGCAGCGCTGTCTATTTACGGTGGTCAACGCGCTTGGACAATCGATCACCAATAAACTGTATACCAAATACTATTCCGATGAGGAGTAACAGCACGAGATTCATGATAACGGCGTCGTACCCAACATACCCATATTGGTACCCTATATGGCCGAGTCCGCCGGCACCGACGGCTCCACCCATAGCCGAATAACCGACTAATGTGATCAGGGTTAGCGAAGCGCTGTTAATAAGTGCCGGCAACGCCTCAGGAATAAGAACTTTACGGACAATCTGCATGGTTGTCGCTCCCATTGAACGGGCTGCTTCGATGATGCCGTATGGTATTTCCAGCAGACAGTTTTCCACAAGGCGGGCAACAAACGGTGCTGCGCCGATACTGAGCGGCACAATAGCTGCTTTCATACCTATGGATGTACCAATCAAGGCCCTGGTAAATGGAATCATCCAGACGATAAGGATAATAAATGGAATCGACCGGAAAATATTGACAAAAAAGGCGATGATCCGATTGGCGTTCCTGTGCGCTAGCAGCTGCCTTTCCCGTGTCAAAAAAAGTAGTATTCCTATGGGTAGCCCCAGTAAGAAGCTGAAAAAACCCGAAGCGAACGTCATCGCGATGGTTTCCCAGGTCCCTTTTGCCAATAACCAAAATGTTGCGTCTGACATAGCTGTTTTCTAATTGTCTAATGTAAGGGAGGGGTTTAACAACTCCTGCGTAATAGGCGATTGCGGCTGCGCAAATAGCTGTGCAGTTGCATTCATTTCAACAATCTTGCCCTGCGAGATTACCGCGACGCGGTGACACACGGCACGCACCACTTCCATCTGATGGGTGATCAGCACGATCGTAATTCCCAGTTCCTCGTTGATCCGCTTCAGCAGCGAGAGAATAGACCGCGTGGTTTGTGGGTCAAGCGCACTCGTGGCCTCATCGCATAACAGTATTCCCGGATCTGAAGCAAGCGCCCGCGCAATCGCCACACGTTGTTTCTGTCCGCCCGATAGCGCCGCAGGGTAGTCGTCCCGCTTATCAGTCAGATCGATAAGGGCTAAGAGACTGTCAATTTTTTTATCGATCTGCTCTTTCGGGGTCCCGATAAGCTGCAATGGAAATGCGATATTATGATATACAGTCGCCGAAGAAAGTAAATTAAAGTGCTGAAAGATCATGCCGATTCTTCTGCGATACGGGATTAGCTCCTTCTCAGACAGCAGGGCTATGTTTTCATCAGATAAATATACATTTCCTGAGGTGGGCCGTTCCAGCAGGTTTATGGTCCGAACCAACGTACTTTTTCCCGAGCCAGAGTAGCCAATAATCCCAAAAATCTCGCCTCTATCGATGTCTAGGGATACATCCTGAAGCGCATGTATTTCTCTGTCTTTCTTTCGAAATATTTTACTGACCCTTTCTAGCCTTATCATATGTTCCAGTGCTCTTACATTGCAATACAACACATTGGTGCTGTCGTCGGCAAAGATAGTGTTTTTGTGCTAAAATTTAAGTCTATATGACTGGTAGTTTTTTAGTTTGCTTGTTCCTGCCGACGGTCGGCGATTAACAGTATGCTGTACAATTGTCTGTCGGCAGTTGCGATTTATATAAGTTTTGGTATATTCATTGTCAATTTAAGAACAATGGGATTATTTGACATTTTCAGAAAGAAGAAAGCCTTGGAGGGCGGTTCGCCAGGGGACGGCAGCCTAGAAGAAGTTCATAGCGACGATGCGCCGCGCGAAATTACAGTCGGGCGTCCGGCGGATTTCGAGAGGAGTCCGTCCGCGGAAGCGGCTGTCGGATCGCCTCCAGATCGTGTGGGAGACGAGGTAGAACAAGGCAACGAGCCGGGAACCGATCACGGCCAGTCAGGGGGATATTTGGGTAACTTAGAGCATACCGCGGTTATCGATGCTTTGCTGCGGGTGCCGCGGGCCGAGCGTGGCGAAGAATGGATCGTTAACTTCCTGTCTCACGTTGCCACAGCAAGTTTTCGATGCGGAGATCCCCAGATTATCCAAGGGCCCGATGGTTTCCCTTATTTTCAGATTTTCCTGCCAGAAGCCAATAAAGCTTTTCAGTGCTATGTAATAGAGCATATGCTGGACGACTTTTTATTGGAGAATGGTTTTGGTGTTGCGCTTGAACCAAAAGAGGGGCAGGTTGAATGGGTGTTGACATATGGCGACCTGCTACATTATGCCGTACATCGTACGTTTGCCATTCCTAACGATCATCTTTTCGGAAAATCCGGGGAGACCGACGAAATTATTGAACGGGACGAAGAGGTCTTGGTCGGCGCGCCCTCGGAGGAAATCCTGCCAAAGCGTGCAAGAATGGTGATAAAGAGCTTTCTGCAGGCGCAGGGTGTAAAAGAACCGAAGGTTTGTCTCATCGATCGCAGTGCTGCCGGCAAAGGGCAGGATCTGGTGTTTAACCTGGTGCCCTGGGAATTTGAAAATCATGCTCATTACAGAGCCGTTATGCAGGCCTTGGGCTGGTTTTTACCCGGATACTATTCGTATATAGGTGCTCAAGAAAAGACGTTTCAAGATCTTTTTTTACCGTTGTGACAACAATAAACATCAGCAGCTACCGCCTCCTTGGTTGGGTATACAGTACCGGCCAAGAAGGCTAGATGTTGTTGGCCCTTCATTGACAACCTATTTTCCAGTCTCGAGGTGCGGACTGTCGACCGGCTTGGATTCAGGAGAGCCTTTTTGTCTCAGAAAAATAGTGAATACGACAATCGCGGCAACCGACAGAAATTCGCTCTGCCAGTTCTGAAACGTTTCAAACCAAAATTGAGGCTCGCTCAGGTAGGCGGACAGCGTTTCGGTAGGCTTGCCTTTGAGCTCGTTTTGAAAGTTAAAGTCGTTCAAGCTGCCAAGAAGATGAATATACCAAGTAATGAAAAAGAGCAGCACAAACGCAATCGATAGCGAGTGTTTGTAGATATATAAGCGCCATCCGCCTTGTAATACCGGTTTTGGTGCGCCCTCTCTTGGTTGCGGCTCGCGATCAACTTCCTCCTTCTTGTCCAGGCTCTTGGATTCTGCCGATCCAATCTGTCTTAAAAAGATGGTTAAAATCACGTACAACGCCATCTGAAGAAACTCGCTTTGAAAATTCTCGAACGTAGCAGATACTAAATGTCCGGTATGTAGATAGTCGGGCAGCGGGATCGGTGGCTGTCCCTCATCTTTTAACTCGCCGATATAAGTTTGCCATCCAAAAAAAGTCTGTGCAGCCCATGCGAATAAAAAGAGCGCAATAAAGGTAATAGAAAGACTGTTGCGGTATAAGAAGCTTCTCTTCATCGTCTAACGTATTTAATAGGTAGAATGCGAATATGAATTTGATAGAAGAACCCTGCAGGACCGAAAAAGTTCACGGTTGTGATAGGCGCTCTCAAATCCCGCGGCAGACGAGGCCGTTGCTGTTCGGACGCTGCTCTCGTAAGGCATCTGTTCCCCCTTTAATGCGATTTGCAAAAATCAGAGTTTCTGGAAACGATCCGCGTTCCGTGGCCGTTATACTATTAGATAGAAGAGCAATATGGCACATAGAGAAGTACTTTTTATATTAACGTCCCATGCGGATATGAATGGAACAAACAGTAAGACGGGCGTCTGGCTGGGCGAATTTACAGATCCTTACTATGCCTTTCTGGATGCAGGGTACAGGGTGACGCTGGCCAGTCCAAAAGGTGGGGCCTCGCCGATAGATCCTTTAAGTACTGTAACAGAAAGCCTGTCAGCCGCGAACCGTCGTTTCGCAAAAGACGAGGACGCGAAGCGGCAGTTTTCGGAAGCTTCGCAGCTGGGAGCAATCGACCCGTACCGCTACGATACGGTCTTCGTGCCGGGAGGGCACGGCCCCCTGTGGGACCTGGCAGATAACGAGGACGTGGCACGGATACTTTCGCACTTTGTCAGTGCTTCGAAGATTATTGGCGCCGTCTGCCATGGTCCCGCAGCGCTATTGTCCATTGAAAAGAATATCTTCGGCTACCTGCGTGGACGTAAGGTAACGGCGTTTACCGACACCGAAGAAAATCTAGTTTTCCGTTCGGGCGTCGTGCCGTATAAGCTGGAAAGCAGATTGCGTGCGCACGGTGTCGACTTTAAAGCCGCAGCGCTTCCGTTCGCCCCCTGTGTAGCTGTCGACGAAAACCTGGTGACAGGGCAAAATCCCCTGTCGGCAAGCAGAGTCGCCAAAAAGGTTATAGAACTTGTTCAAAAACACTACGTCAGCACGTTGTGACGTTGTATAACGCGGCAAGCGGACATGACATCGCACGACAATGGAAGATTGCAAAAACAATGAATTATTCTACATGTTTAATAGTTGGTGGCATTAATGTTATAAGCCGTACGATATGATGCAATTCGTAAAATTGAACCACAAAGTCCTTATCGACCTCAAAGTAAAAGGATATAATGCGCTGCGGTCGCGCATCGATACCAACAGTAACGATCCATCTTGGATACCGGATCGTATTGATATTCAGTTTTCGTCCTATTCTTACATTAAATTAGGTCGTAACCAATTTCTGCTTATTGAGAATGTGCTCGAAAATGTTGAAGAGAACGAGCTCACCGGAATGGTATTCATAGAAAAATAAAATAGGCGGTTTCGGGAAAGAAACAGCCTATTTGCCCTGTTGTGCATTATAGGGGGCATGTATTGTCCGCCCTTGTTTTTCAATTGCGTGACAGGTTATCTGATATGAACCAATCTTTAGGTGTTATGCCTGCGTTCTACGACGAGAGTCTTGTCGTATTGACGGCGAACAGGCTCGCCACCTTTTTCGCGTCTTGACGTAGCGTAATTGTCGGAATCGACGTGCACACCTGCTTTAGATGTCCATAGTAACGCCCGGCGACATTCGGCCATGAGGTTAGGCGTCCGTAAGCAGCAGCGTTACGTCTATATTTCGCCAGTATCAGTGGATCATCGAGGAGCCGGTTTATATGGCCGGCCAGGCCACCGGCATCGTGAAAATCAAACAGAAGCCCCCTGTCGTGTGCCAGTAAATCTTTGGCATACCAATACGGTGTAGAGATCACCGCTGCGCCGGCGCCGATGGCAAAGGATAGCGTGCCGCTGCTTATCTGATTCTCGTTGGGGTAGGGCGTCACGTAGATGTCGCAGGCTGTCAAGTATTTTACCAGTAGTTCTTCCGACGCAAAGGTGTTAATCAGCTGAATGCGATCGTTTAAGCCATTGGCTGCAATCTGCTCTTCTAAGAACAGGCGATAACCCTCGCCTTCCTCGCGTAAGACGTTCGGGTGCGTAGACCCTAGTACGATGTACAGGAACGATGGATCGTTCACCTGCTTGACGGCCTCAATCGCGGTCTCAATGCCCTTATTCCGTCCAAGGAAGCCAAAGCTAAGCATCACCTTCCGTCCCGTCAGCCCAAGCTGTTTTTTTGCTTCTGTTTGGTTATAGTCAAACGCAGGAACGCCATGTGGCACCATCTCTATCTTGGAACGTGGAACGCCAAACACCTGTTGCAGAAGACGAATCGCCATATCCGTCATAACCGTAACAAGTTTACTGTATGAGCATATCGTTTTCAGGGTCTCGTGCTCTTTAGGGCTAGGATGCTGCAGGACGGTGTGTAAATTGCTAACTACCGGTACGTTCAAACGCTTCAACAACTGTACTATAAAATCGCCCGCATCTCCGCCGAATATCCCGTATTCGTGCTGGAGCACACAGATATCAAAATGTTGATTGATATACGCTGCCGCCTGCACGTAATCTTGGTGGACATTTTTATTGATCGTAAAACAAACTTCCGAAGGAAATGACGGCTCTGTCCCATCGCTTATCGCGACAATGCCGTGTTTTTCTCCCTCGACAGGAAGTGCCCTATAAAGATCGTAGGTGAAGGTTGCAATACCACACTGCCTAGGTGGGTATGTGCCAATGATAGCAATTCTCATGTTGTCTTTTTTTTCTGAACGTGTTTGATTACCCGTCAACGTTCGTTCCTGATAGCCTGAGCGGGCTCTTTGTGCCCCGTTTCAGGATGTCAGCAACGTTTGCGACTGTTGGTGTATCACCTCTATCATTTAAGTTTCTGAAAATGTCTTTTTCAAAGGACATCAAGAACTTTCGTGCTGTAATGCTCCTGACCGAGCAGGAAAGTTTAGTGAGCCACTTGTATTAAGATCAACAAGATCAACTGTAGAAAAGTTTTCAATCGTCTTTAATTTGCGTACTATTAAAGAGACAATGCGTAAAAACCCCAGCATTGGAAGGGTCGCCCACCGTACGAATACGTAGAGTTGGTTAAAAACGGGCTGTGTCTGTCCGTTTTTAAACGGCTTCTGCGTGGTATGGCGGGCGCTGGGACCAAAATCTGTGCTATCTTAGCGCGGAAACGCCCGTGAATCGTCCCAGCAACGATTAGTTTGCGTAAAACGAATGGACAAATGCATGTAGAACGCTACATCACCGCAAAAAACCGTTACCATAATGCACGGGATGTCAGAGCGAACACGCTAGGCCGCTAATTGAGATCCGGACTTTTAGGAAAATTGGCGACATGGGCGTATTTTGGTCCCAAGCTGATCAGCGCTTGTTTCCATAAATCGTCGCCGTCCTGCAGAAGGAGTAAATCCGGAGGAAATTTGTTGTGCACAGCCCAGCTGTTTTGGGCGATCTCTTCCTCCAGCTGTCCCGGCGACCATCCCGCGTAACCTACGAAGAATTTTATATCTTCCGGCTGAAGGAGGTTGTCTTCAATCAGAAATAGTGCCTGTTGAAAATCTCCGCCAAAGTAGATGTTATCTGTGAGTTGGTCGCCCCCTTCCACCTTTTCAGGTGCGTTATGAATAAAAAAAAGCGCTTCCATATTTACAGGGCCTCCGATGTATAACGGAAATTGTTGGTTGTGCACTTCCTGAATGACATCGGACAATAGAAGAGCTGATCTGTTATTTAATACTAGACCCATTGTCCCATTCTGTATATCATGTTCACATAGCAAAATCACGGACCGTTCAAAATTGCTGTCAAGCATGAACGGCTCGGAGAGTAAAAGACTTCCTTTTTGTGGTGTAAACATATTAAACATAGCGAACGAACTAAGTAATCTAAAATAAGGCTTAAGATAAACCATTTTACATAAAATCGCAATTTTTTATGTCGCCTGCCCATGAATTCGGTCGCTTTTAATTAAGTTTGCTTTCATATCAACAGACTTCGACATGTCCATTGTTCATAAAGATATCGCGGCTATCCGGGAGGATTACAGCAAATACAGGCTAGATGAAAAAGATGTGTTGCCCGATCCCGTTATGCAGTTTCAACGGTGGTTCGATGAAGCATTAACGGCGCAGGTTATCGAGCCGAATGCGATGGTGCTGGCCACTATCGGCGAAGACGGGTTTCCCTCGGCCAGGGTTGTTCTCTTAAAAGATATCAAACCCACAGGTTTCAGTTTTTTTACGAATTATCACAGCAAGAAGGGGCACGATATCCTGGCCAACAGGAAGGTCAGCCTGCTGTTCTTCTGGCCGGAACTACAGCGGCAGGTACGTATTGAGGGATGGGCAGAGAAACTTCCGTCCGAAGATTCCGACGAGTATTTTGCGTCACGGCCGAAGGCTAGCCGTATCGGCGCATTGGCATCGCCCCAAAGCCAGGTAATTGCTAGCCGGGCAGTATTGGAAGAACGGGTTGCGGCGCTCTCGGAAGAATTTGCGGAGAAAGAGACGGTGCCCAGACCGGCTTACTGGGGCGGCTACCTTGTCACGCCTTTGAGAATGGAGTTTTGGCAGGGGAGGAGCAGCCGCTTACACGACCGTATCCAATATGTATTTCACGAGGGGATGTGGTCCGCACAACGCTTAGCACCATAACACATGATTGCACAGATAAAAGACCAGATAATAAATGCCCTGGGCGAAGGGGCAGTGATCCGCACGGACGAGCAGCCGTTGCAGCCAATTCTTGTCGTCCATGCCGGCTACCTGTTGGAGATAGCCTTATTCCTCCGCGACACCGAAGGATTGTATTTTGACTTCCTGTCGAATATATCAGTGGTAGACTACTTTCCGGAAGGGCGCTTCGACGTCGTATACCATTTAGCTTCCATTCCCTATCAGACGCAGTTGACCCTAAAAGTCGAATTGCCCAACGACCGGAGTCTCGAGCATCTGCCGGAGATACCTTCGGTATCATCGGTGTGGCGCACGGCAGACTGGCACGAGCGCGAAGCGTTCGACCTCATGGGGGTGTATTTTGTCGGCCATCCGGACCTTCGACGTATTCTCCTGCCGGACGATTGGCAAGGACATCCATTGCGGAAAGACTACGAGGATCCGGAAACTTATCATGGAATAGCTATAAAATAAAGGTAGATGACGCGTTATACTGAAGGACTGGAAAACTATAAGAAGAAGATTGCTGCCATCAGCTCGCAAGAGATGGTTATCAACATGGGGCCCCAGCACCCGTCCACGCATGGGGTGCTGCGCCTGGAGCTTATCACCGACGGCGAGATCGTGAAAGAAATTATTCCGCATCTAGGCTATCTCCACCGCTGTTTCGACAAGCATGCAGAGTCAATGAATTATGGCAAAACCATTCCGTTCACCGACCGGCTGGACTATTTGGCGTCAATGAACAATAGTCACGCATTCGTTATGGGGGTAGAGCGCATGCTCGGGATTGACAAGGCGCTGCCCAAACGGATAGAGTATATACGCGTGCTGGTCTGCGAGCTCAACAGAATAGCTTCCCACCTTATCGCCATCGGCACCTATGGAATCGATATCGGCGCCTTTACGCCGTTTATGTGGTGCTTCCGCGACAGGGAGCACATCATGAATATGCTCGAATGGGCGTCGGGCTCGCGGATGTTGTATAACTATATATGGATAGGCGGCCTGTTCTACGACTTGCCCGTAGGGTTTGAGGAGCGTTGTCAGGATTTTGTTTCTTATTTCAAGCCTAAGCTTATCGAGCTGGACAATCTGCTTTCTACGAATCAGATATTCATTTCGAGAACAGCCAACATAGGCGCGCTGCCGGCCGACGTTGCCATACAATACGGATGTAGCGGGCCAATGCTGCGGGCCTCTGGAATAAAGTGGGATCTGCGGCGCGTAGATGGCTATTCCGTATACCCGGAGCTGGAATTTGATATTCCTGTAGGGAAAGGAGAAATGGGAAAACTTGGCGACTGCTGGGATCGGTACAAGGTGCGGGTCGACGAAGTCAGGGAATCCATCCGTATCATTGAACAATGTCTGGAGCGGCTGAAGGGCGACTTTAAACGTACACCGGATTTTGATCCGAGGGCAATGGTTCCGAGAAAGGTAAACTTAAAGCCCCAGGAATATTACATTCGGGCCGAAAACCCCAAGGGCGAGCTGGGATTCCATTTTGTTACCCAGGAAAAAACCGATATTCCGCGGCGTGTAAAAGCAAGAGGGCCAAGTTTTAACAACCTATCTGTGCTTCCGGAGCTCGGAAAGGGGCAGCTGATAGCTGACCTGATCGCTATTTTGGGCTCAATCGATATTGTGCTTGGTGAAGTCGACCGTTAGTAACAAAATGCACGATAATGCACGTTATAACTTGCATCTTTTACGGGCAAATGCTAAATTTGCCGTCTCATAATTTAAGTTTATAATTGGTTAATAGGAAAGCTCGCAATCGCCCGATTGCGGGCTTTTTCTTTATTATGCATTTTATTTGTCGAAGTGGATTCGTAATTTCGTTCACAGTAAACGTTCGCGGACGACGGAACCGACCCCGTTTTGACCGTTGTGCATGATGCACACCATTATTCAGGGCGGGCGCTGTCGAAGGCCCGGTATGGCGGCAGACAACGTATTATGTATCTACGACGTTTTTTTATTTTTAATTTACGACAACAATGCCTTCAATTCTTATTAAATCTGCGCAGATAGTTAACGAAGGGACAACTATAGCGGGAGACGTCTACATCAATCATGGCCGTATTGAAATGATTGCGAACGAAATCAATCATGCGGCCGACCACGTCATTGACGCCAGCGGTTTACATTTGTTGCCCGGACTTATTGACGATCAGGTGCATTTCCGTGAGCCCGGGCTGACCTACAAAGCGGATATCTGGCATGAAAGCCGTGCCGCGGTGGCGGGAGGAACTACCTCGTTTATGGAAATGCCTAATACTGTGCCGAACACGCTCACGCAACGTTTGCTGCAAGATAAATACGATATAGCTTCGGAAAAGTCGCTGGCGAATTACTCGTTTTTTATGGGGGCTGCGAACGACAACCTAGATGAGGTACTGAAGACCAACCCGAGGGACGTTTGCGGAATAAAGATTTTTATGGGATCATCTACCGGTAATATGCTTGTAGACAACCAAGATACGCTTGAGAAAATCTTCGCGGAGGCGCCAACGTTAATAGCCGTGCACTGTGAGGATGAGGCGACAATCCGCCGCAACCTTGAAGTGTTTACAGAAAAATATGGCGAAGAGGGGCTGGCTCCGCATATGCACCCGCAGATCCGATCGGCCGAGGCGTGTTATCTTTCCTCCTCAAAGGCAGTCCAGCTTGCGCAAAAGCATAATGCCCGACTGCATATTTTACATATATCAACGGCGCGGGAAACGGAGCTGTTTGATACGACCAAGCCCCTCGCGGAAAAGCGCATCACCGCGGAAGCCTGCATACATCACCTTTGGTTTTCTGATGCAGACTATGCTCAGAAAGGTAACTTCATAAAATGGAATCCGGCAGTGAAGACGGCACAGGATAGGGAGGGGATCTTAGCTGCAGTGCTTGATGGGCGCATTGACGTCATCGCCACAGACCATGCTCCTCACACGCTGGAGGAGAAGTCGCGCCCCTACGCACAGGCCCCCTCTGGTGGGCCTTTGGTTCAGCACGCACTGCAGGCATTGTTGGATATGGTAAAACAGGGCAAGCTGACGCTGGAACAACTTGTGCAGAAAACGGCCCACAATACCGCGACGCTGTTCCAGATAGAGAGTAGGGGTTATATACGCGAAGGCTATTGGGCAGACCTCGTGCTGGTCGACCTGAATCGCCCCTATACGGTAACGAAAGATAACATTTTGTCAAAATGTGGGTGGTCGCCATTTGAAGGACATACGTTTTCCGCTACAGTGGCGCATACCATCGTTTCCGGAAACCTGGCCTATACCGACGGACGGATTCTGGAGGTGGGCACAGGACATCGCCTGCTTTTTAACCGTTAAATATGGATAAGAGGAGTTTTCTGAGAGCACTCGCCATCGGGACGGCAGCTGTTGGGGCGGCTCCGTTACCGGGTTTTCCCGCTGAAAGGGAGACGCCCAAGAAATTAAAGCCTGTCCCGCTGAAAGAGGGAGATACCGTGGGCTTGATAACGCCGGCCGGTGCTTTGAACGAGGAGGAAGCGATTGCAACAAGCCGTGAGGTTATGGAGAAACTAGGGTTCAATGTGCGGGAAGGAAAAAACATCCGGGCGCGGTATGGTCATCTCGCTGGAACAGACGAAGAACGGATAGCAGATATTCATGCTATGTTTGCCGACCCTGAAGTCAACGGCATAGTATGCATCCGTGGCGGAAATGGCGCCTCCAGGCTCCTCGATCGGTTGGATTATAAGCTGATTGCCAACAACCCGAAAGTGGTGCTCGGATACAGTGACGTAACGGCTCTTCTCATGGCCTTTTACGCAAAATCGGGGCTGGTGTCATTTCACGGAGCGGTAGGTACAAGTACCTGGACGAACAGGCTGGCAACAGCCTTTCAGCAACAGTTCATCGATAATGGCCTGTTGCACTTCCAGAATCCTTCCGACAAAGGGGATAACTTCATCCAATATAACGACCGTATCAGAACGTTGCATCCGGGCGTGGCAGAAGGGACGCTTCTTGGTGGTAACCTGACGTTGATTTCGGGTCTGTGCGGATCGCCTTACCTTCCTGACTTTAAGGATGCAATTCTGTTTCTCGAAGAGGTAGACGAAGATATTTCCCGCTTAGATCGTATGTTCTGCCAGCTTAAAAATGCCGGCATTTTGTCGGTCATTAAAGGTTTTGTCTTTGGGCATTGTACCCGATGTAAACCGTCTTCCGGCTACGGCTCCCTAACGTTGGATCAGCTGTTTGCAGACTATATCGAGCCGTTGGGGATTCCGGCGTATACAGGGGCCCGGATAGGACATATCGCTGACCAGTTTATTCTGCCCGTTGGGGTAAGGGCTCGTCTGGATGCTGATAAGGGGACAATACAGCTAACTGAAAAAGCGTTACTTTAATGCGGAGCCAACTTTCGGTTTCCGCGATTATTGGATAAATTTACCGGCAGAATACGCATATTTCGATGCGTTAATATAGCGTATGGCCTACGACCATTGAAAGACAGATCATTTACTTATGAAAAGAACCTTTTTGATGTTGGGTATCATCACTACCCTCCAGTCTTGCACACAGATTGCAAGCCACTCGGATTCCGAATATACTGATGCTATGACACTCGATACCAGCCAATTCAATACGTTACACGAAAAATACAGAGAGCCAGCGCTGTACCACCGGCGTTTTAAACACGAGGACATCGATTCGCTGGTACAGAAGCACCGGCAAAATAACGTGCTGGCTGTGCAGGCAATAGGGACATCAGTGGAAGGGCGTTCAATATATAAGCTGCAGTATGGAGAAGGACAAAAAAAGGTGATGCTCTGGTCGCAGATGCATGGGGACGAGCCGACGGCCACGATGGCTCTATTTGATATTTTCAACTTTCTTGAAGGAAAGGAGGATGGAATGGATTCGGTGCGCATGCTGCTGAAGCAAAATCTGCAATTGCATTTTATTCCTATGCTGAACCCCGACGGCGCCGAACGTTTCGCACGTCGAAACGCCCAGCACATCGATCTGAATAGAGATGCCCGCGATGGACAAACAGTCGAAGGCGCGTTGCTTAAACGGATGGCTAAAGAAATACAGCCCCGGTATGGCTTCAACCTGCATGACCAAAATATATATTACAACGTGCCGAACACCAAAAACCCGGTGACGATTTCATTGTTGGCGCCTGCCTATAACCATGAACGTGAAGTTAATGATGTCCGTAGGGGAGCGATGCAGCTCATTGTGGGTATGAACAACATCTTACAGCAATATGTTCCTGATGCCGTCGCGAAATACGACGATACGCATACGCCGCGCGGTTTTGGAGATAACTTTCAGGCATGGGGAGCAAGCACAGTACTTATAGAGTCAGGAGGTAAGAAGGGCGACCCCGAAAAGCAGGAAATCAGAAGACTGAACTTCGCAATCATATTGAATGCATTGCTGGAAATTGCCCAGGGGTCCTATCAGAAGTACGACCCTGCCGGATATGAAAAAATACCGTTTAATGCATCTCAATTGCATGATGTGATGCTAAGGAATGTACGTCTGGATCATGATGCTGTCCCGTTGAAGACGGATATTGCTATCCGCAGAGGCGAGGTAACCGTAGAACGCGATTACTTTGTCCAGGGAAGGATAGAAGATATCGGCGATCTCGACGAAGCATATGGATATGACGAGTTGGACGCGGAAGGCTGGTCTTTTATTCCGGGAAAGGTCTACCCAGATGTTTTCAAAACGGCCGATCAGATCTCCTTCGACAACGCCTGGGACTTACTGAAACAAGGGTTTATCGCTGTTAGGGTTGCGTCAAAAGGACAGAATCGCCTGCACAACCTTCCTTTGGTGGTATTTACACAGCAAAACTTTACGCCAACAAGGCAGATAGCCCTGAGCGGCACCAGCAACTTTTTCCTAGGTAGCGGAGCGACGCTGCGATACGCAGTCGTGAATGGCTATCTGATCGACCTTGAAGAGAAGCCGAAGGAAGGTACCTATAAAAATTGGGTGCACTAACTTAAATGTGCTGTAAGATAAAGTCGGCCCGTTGTACGACGTCTGCCTTTGGTACATCCACGAGATCATAGCCATGGTCTTCATAGACAGTACGAAGTATTTTCGACGTTAGTACAGCTTCGTCAAAGGTTTGTTTCCTGGCCGCGTCATTTTGATAAATCTCCGGCCAGGGGGGAAAGAAAAACACTTTGCTGTTGTAGCGGATCTGATCAGCAATCATGAGGTCTGCATCCGACAACCTGATATCTTCCAGTGTTGCGTAAGCATAACTATCGACCAGACTCCGATCGAAGAACACTGGACTGTCTAAAAAGCTGCCTGCTGCCCTGTAGCTTGCGACAGCTGCCGTGAGCATAAGCTGCGTATACTGTGCCTTGTCTTTCCATGGCAGGGCTGTGCCATCTTTGTCAAGCTGTTCCTGTATAATGCGGCGGGCATCTTCCTCAACACGGCAATATCCTCTGCCGGCGAGTTCATTAAGTACAGTTGTTTTGCCGGCACCGGGGCCGCCTGTGAAAATGTAAAAGTTGTGTTGGTACATACGACAAAATTTCCTTTAGTTAGATTTTAGTTTATCGGGGACCGACAAGTTTTATAGTTCATATCATCGAAAAGCCTGGCCGCTACGGCAGCAAGTCGGGTTCCGAAATCATATTAATTAGTTGTGGGCTGAAAGTTAAAATAGGTCTGTTTAGGTTGAGGGCCTATCTTTGGGAGAGAAAGAGAGGCTCACCATGATCGTCCGCGGGGCGGATAGACTGGAAGAGCCTCTCAATAAAAACAGCTATACTGTTTTACTTCTTTTTACCGTACATCTCTTCGCGCTGTGCTTTTACTGCGTCTGAATGAATGTACTCATCGTATGTCATCAGTTTATCGATGATTCCGTTCGGAGTCAGTTCAATAACACGGTTGGCGACCGTTTCGGTCAGCTCGTGGTCACGGGAGGTAAACAGCATGGATCCCTTGAAGTCTTTCATGCCGTTGTTCAGCGCTGTGATAGACTCCAGATCCAAGTGGTTGGTCGGTTCATCAAAGATCAAAAAGTTTGCCCCCTGAAGCATCATTTTGGAGAACATACACCGCATTTTTTCACCACCCGATAATACGGATACCTTTTTCATAACCTCTTCGCCAGAGAATAACATTTTACCGAGAAACCCACGGATGAACTGTTCGTCTGCTTCCGGTTTGCTGGTGTAGTTACGCAGCCAGTCCACAAGATTTTCGTTGCTTCCTTCAAAATATGAAGCATTTTCTATCGGCATATCTGCAGGCGTTATCGTAACGCCCCATTTGAACTCGCCCTCGAAATCGTTATCGCGTCCCGTCAGAATATCGTAGAAGGCCGTCGTCACCAAGGAGTTGTCCGAGAGTACTGTTATTTTGTCGCCCTTATTTACCATAAAGGTGATATCTTTAAAGTATACCTCGCCGTTAACCTTTTTCGTTAATCCCTCGACGTTTAAGATTTGATCTCCCGGCTCTCTATCCATCTGATTGAACATAATCGCTGGATACTTCCGGTTCGAGGGTTTAATTTCCTCCACATTCAGCTTGTCAAGTGCCTTTTTACGCGAAGTAGCCTGTTTTGATTTGGAAGCATTTGCGGAGAAACGGCGGATAAACTCCTGTAGTTCCTTGATTTTGTCTTCCATCTTCTTGTTCTGGTCTGAACGTTGTTTCAGAGCCAGCTGAGACGACTCATACCAGAACGAATAGTTTCCGGTGTAGATGGTCATCTTTCCAAAGTCGATATCCACGATATGGGTACACACATGGTCGAGGAAGTGACGGTCGTGGGACACGACCAATACGATTGCCTCATAGCCTGCAAGGAAATCCTCCAGCCATGCAATCGTGTTAATATCCAGGTCGTTTGTAGGCTCATCCAGAATTAATATGTCGGGGTTGCCGAAAAGCGCCTGTGCCAAAAGTACCCGCACCTTTTCGTTACCATCAAGCTCCTTCACCAATTTATAGTGCAGGTCTTCTTTAATACCCAGATTGCTCAGTAACGTCGCCGCGTTTGCTTCAGCATTCCAACCGTCCATCTCGGCGAAAAGACTCTCCAGCTCTCCGGCACGCTCGCCGTCTGCATCGGTAAAATCTTCCTTCATATAGATGGCGTCCTTTTCTTTCATCACCTTGTAGAGCTCCTGGTTGCCCATCATCACCGTCTCCAGGACGCTAAACTCATCAAATTCATAGTGGTTTTGCTTCAGCACCGACATCCGCTCACCGGGGGTAAAGGCTACAGACCCGGTAGTAGGGTCGACTTCGCCTGATATAATTTTTAGGAAAGTGGATTTTCCCGCTCCATTAGCACCGATAATACCGTAACAGTTTCCTGAAGTAAATTTCAAGTTTACATCTTCGAACAGCACACGTTTGCCAAAGCGAAGACTCAGATTTGATACATTAATCATAGTGCAAAGATAAGCTTTTATTGTCGGAATTTGAAGGCTAATTTAGAGCGTGTTAAATGGGGAAGATGTATAACGGGCTATGTAGAAGCGTGACAAAACGACGGTTTAAATAGAATGAGAAACTAACGATAAAATACGTATCTTTAGTCTGAACTACTAACTAAACGAGGTGACCAATGAAACAATTGCTTACGATTTTCTATCTGCTCCTTGCGGGGTTCAGCGCTGTGGCACAGGATAATACATTACTTTGGAAAATATCCGGTAATGGTTTGAAAACAGAATCTTATCTTTTTGGTACGCTCCATATGGCCTGCAGTGCCGATTTTCAGATTGCGGAGAAGGTCAAAGGCGCGCTCGCGAAAGCGGAACGTATAGCATTCGAAGTAGACCTAATGAAAAAGGAGAATATCGCCCTGATACAAAGCCACCTGAAGCCCGCTCCCCACTTCTTTGATGGTCTAGACGCCCGGAAAAAGCAGGCTGTGGATAGTGCGTTGCTGGCGAACGGCATTCCGGTAACGATATTCGATCAGGTATCGCCATCGGTGGTGGTATCTCTGATCACGATCAAAGGATTCGACTGTGCCGATGTGGGCGACATGCGGATGATGGAGGTCGAGTTGGCGAAGTTAAAGGAAGCACAGGGAAAACCTATCGCGGAGCTGGAAAGCGTCACGTTTCAGATGGGACTGTTAGATAGCCTTTTTTCGGCAGAGGATCTTTATACATACTTTACCGGCGAGGTGGATGCTAAGGCCATGACAAAAGACATGGTCGCAGCATATTTTGCCGAAGATCTCAACAAATTGGAGGAAATCATGTTTAACGCGGCTTATCTTTCTCCGGAAAAGCAGAACCAACTGTTAAGTATCAGGAACCATAACTGGCTTAAGCGGATGCCGGATATGATGGCCGACGGCGCCTGTTTTTTTGCTGTGGGAGCCGGACATCTGCTGGGCCGGAATGGCGTCATCCAGCTGTTGAGAGATGAAGGTTACACGCTGACGCCAATCAAAGATTGACACCCGGAACCGCATTTGTCGCGGCGGAAGGCCGGGATATGTTCGCCCACTAAGACAGAAGTTGTAGCCACTCGTGCTTGTTGAACTTGTTCACAACGTCGAGATCCACCTTCACGACGTCAGTGGCCAGCTGTTGTTTTTTCTCCTGCAGGCTTCGGATTTTTTCTTCTATGGTATCGGGCGTTAGGAGGCGAACGGCGAAAACCTGTTTGTTCTGGCCGATACGATATATTCTGTCGATCGCCTGATTTTCTACCGCCGGATTCCACCAAGGGTCTACCAAAAACACGTACGCGGCGGCGGTGAGGTTTAGGCCGGTTCCTCCGGCCTTGAGGCTTATTAAAAAAATGCGTGAGTGAGGATCATCCTGAAACTGCTGTACCACACTCCCCCGGTCTTTTGTTGCCCCCGTCAGGTATGCGTAGCCGATCTGTTGCCCGTCGAGCCGCTCTTTTATCAGGTTGAGCATCTCGACAAACTGGGAAAAAACCACTACTTTGTGGTTGGTAGCGATGATTTCAAGCTGTTCGAGCAATACATCTATCTTGGCCGATAGACGCCGGTCGTACCCCTCCTTAAGCAACGCGGGAGCGTTGCATATCTGACGCAGCTTGGTAAGTCCGGCAAGGACGTGCATCCGCCGTCTGCCCAGCTCATCGTCGTCGATGCCGGCAATAAAATCGCGTAACTCCTGCTCATATGAAGTATAGATCGCCCGTTGCTGTTCGCCCATTTCACAATAGATCAGCATTTCGTTTTTGTCGGGTAAGTCTTTTGCAACCTGTGCTTTTGTCCGGCGTAGGATGAACGGAGCGATTTTTTGCTGCAGCGACAGCGATCGTTTTCCGTCCCCGAACCTATCAATTGGTATGGCGTAGGTATTACTAAAATACTGCTTGCTTCCCAACAGGCCGGGACAGACAATGGATAGTTGCCCGTAGAGGTCGAACGTGTTGTTCTCAACAGGTGTCCCCGTCAGCGCAAACCGGACACGTGCACGTAGAAAGGACACGGCCTTATAACGCTCGGAGCTGGGATTCTTAATGGTTTGCGACTCATCCAGGATAATACTGTTAAAAAAGATTTTTTTTAGGTGTTGTATGTCAGCATGTACGACGCCGTACGTCGTTAATATCACGTCGTACCCGGATGCCTGTTGCCAAAGTCCGTTGCGGCGGCTTCCGCTGACGATAAGTACGCGCAGCGTCGGCGCAAACTGCTGAAGCTCCCGATACCAGTTGAAGATCAGGGAGGTCGATGTCACAACGAGGTTTGCCGTTTGTCCCCGCTTCTCTCGTTGTGCTAATAAAAAAGCGATAATCTGTACCGTCTTGCCCAATCCCATATCATCGGCAAGGCAGCCTCCGAAGCCCAGCTCGTCGAGTTGTAATAGCCAGTGCAGCCCCTCCCGCTGATAGGGTCTTAATTCCGTGTTTAAATCCTTGGGGACCACAGACGCCGAAGCGCCGGTTTTCGCCAGGCGCAGTTTTTTTTCATAGCCTGCTATAGCTTCCCGGACCTCGTCGGATAACATACCGGATTCGAACACATCACCTAGTTCGGCATACGCTGCTTTAGGTATCCGTAGGAGATCCCCTTCCAGAACGGACAGACGGAAGTAGGCGGCAATTTTCTCCAGCCATGCCTCGGGTAGGATTCCCGTAGCACCATCGTCCAGCTGTACATATCTGGTCTCGTTGCGTATAGCACGGTAAAGCTGCTTCATGGATGCCTGCTGTTGCCCAAAGCTAACTTTCAGTTTGGCGTTAAACCAGTCTGTGCCGCTAACAACTTTAATATCTATTTTTGCTTTGTGCGGGCTCATTTTTGTTATGTTGAGCTGTTCAAACCCAAGGAGTGTAATCCCCTCGTTCCGCCAGAAATCGAAGGCGTCAAGGAACCATTCGCCATCCAGAAATTCCCGGTGATGGAGATAAAAAAAGTGAGGTTCCCCCAACTGTTTTTTAAAGTCGGCGTGCTGGGACACGACGCGCTCTTTAAAGATGTCCTCGGCATCGAGATCGCGTGCAATCCGGACAAGGTTTCCGTTAGCATCTTCTACAAGGATTTCCTTCTTGGAGTATAGGGCTACTTCGACACCACCGTATCGCATCACCGGTGTAAGCACGATATAGCTGCCCTCCTGGGATATATAAAGTATGCGTTCGCGGTCGTCCGTTAAAAGGGCTGCTTCTACTGCTGTAGCTGGCCGGATATAGGCATAGTGGATCTTGATTTTCTCGGCAAGCGGATCCAGCCGTCCTGTCTTAAAGTCTTCGAATTGCGTCTCGTGTACAAGAAATCGCTCCGGACCGTTTCTAAAATGCTCCAGCAGCTGTAGTAACTGCTGGTCAGCAATAAGAAACAGCTGATCGTCGTCGGCTAAAAAATACCGGTGCCGAAACCGGAGCTGACGCACCGGATAGCGGCGGCCCATCCATTCGAGCGAAGCGTCGATCTCATAGAACGGCTTACGTTTAAATACCGATAAGACAAGATCAGCCTCCAGCAGCTGCATCCCGATCGGCGTAAGCGATCGGCCGTTGATCTTCTCCGACAACTCTCGATGATGATAATAGAAGGGTATGTTCAGCGGATTTCGCTGGATAGCTTTCAGCGCCTCAAGATCCGCTACACTGTTCTCTTCGTCGTAGCTGTTCTGGAAAGTCTGTATTGCAGCATAGAATTTTACAGCGTCGGCGTCCTCCGTTTTCCATACATGGGCCGCCGGATCGATGAACTCCGTAATGCTTTTGATCTTGCCGGCTTTAGTCCATTCGACGTCTATCAACTCAAACCGGAGCTGCCTGTAAAAGCGGTGGCGGCCAATGACCAGTATGCGGTTTTCGGAGCGTCCCTGCGGAGGTCTTGGTCCGACTGCCGGCAGTATGGGAAATTGACTCCCATCGGCCGAACTTGCAACGAATAACACGTTGTCATCTATCGGCTGTACTAAAAGGTTTCCTTCGTCATACTGCAGCGTGAAAAGGTTGTCGAGCTCCGGTTCATCCTGGAGGCCGTATGCTGCCCCGTGTGCGGCAAACAGCTCCTGCCGTGCCTGCCGATCAAAAAAAGGGCGATACACCCGTACGTTTAAAATTGCGGTCACCGCAGTCCATGCATGCGGGCAGAGCGCGTCTTCCTGATACGTGCAGGAACAGGCTAGGTACAGCCGGTCGCCGGTTTTCCTGATCGAAACATGTGTTAGATCCGTTACGATTGGATCGCCAAACGAGAATACGGCTTTATCTACAACCAACTCCAGAACCCGAAGGCGATACACATCATTCCGGTCGGGGATTTGGGCAAGGCGGTAATGCGACAATAAATCGATTTCCTTCAACGTGTGGACATCGAAAGGGTCAAGTACGTATTCGTTTGTGGGCAATCTCATGTGAACCTCGTGGTGTACGGACCGACAGCGTATTGATTCTATCGTGTACAGATGTGCAGGCTAAGGTAAGGAAATACCACGACCTTTAAAAACATGGTTGCCCTTCTTCCGGTCTAACTTATTTGCCAAAGTCGTAGGTATTATACGTGTAGCTTCATACCTTTGAATAACACAGGTTTACGTTCTTAACTTATCGAATATGGAAAGGAAAGACAACTTTATCCGTAGACAGCTGAGCACAAAGTCACGTTTAGTACAAGCGCCGATGTTAGGCGTTACCACGCCGGAAATGGTAGCGGCTGCAAATGATGCCGGCGCGCTTGGTTCGCTGGCGCTGGGCGATCTCGCTCCGGCAACATGCGAACAGCTTATACGGGCAACAAAAAAGTTAACGGAGCGTCCGTTTGCTGTGAATCTGTTTTCGCATCACATTCCTTTGTTAACTGGGGATCTGAGAATCCAGTATAACCGTACGAAGGATTTTTTGGAACGTCTGGCGGCGGAGCAACAGCTGGAGGTGGTGTTTCCTGAAGCGGACGATCTACAGTTTACTGATTATCGCGACCAGCTGGACGTCATTATCGAAGAAGGTTGCAGGCTGTTGAGCGTCACGTTTGGATGTTTAGACCCAGTGAGTATTGACCGATTGAAAGATGAAGGTGTCGTACTTATGGGAACCTGCACATCCGTAGAGGAGGCTCTGCACCTGCAGCGCATTGGGATGGATATAATAATTGTGCAGGGGATAGAAGCCGGCGGACATCGGGGAAGCTTTCTGGGAGGACGCTACCCGCAAATCGGAGGACTGTCTTTACTGTCGCAGGTCCGCGATCATGTGGACACGCCGCTGATATACGCCGGGGGAGTATATGGCGGGAGAACCGCCAAGGCCGCACATCTGCTCGGAGCCGATGCCGTGCAGGTGGGTAGCATGTTGTTGTGCAGCCGGGAAAGTGCGCTGCTTCCGTTTGAAAAAGAACAGCTACGCAGAACGAAAGAGACTGACGTTGTCTTAACGGATACTTTTACAGGCAGACCGGCCAGAGGGCTGCGCAATGCGTTCGTCGACCTTTTACAGGACTCGGGCTACGTGCTGCCCTACCCATATCAGAACAAACTCACGCAACCTCTGCGGCAGATTGCCAAACTACAACAGAACGCGGGGCTGATAAATATCTGGCGGGGGCAGTCGTCTCCGCAGTTCTCGGAGGCCTCAACAAAGGAAATCCTGCTCGGCCTAAGTGCCGACATCGACAGCTTTCCTACGAACGAAAACCAATAGAGACGAGCCTCGTTACCCGCCGCCCGCATTGACGGCGTCGCGGAAGCGGACCAGCCGGAGGTAGGCAGGACATTTTTCGAGTTCCTTTTTCCAAGCTTCCAGCTCGATGAATTGTATTCTTAAAAATGTTTCGGCGTCGAGCACGACCTGGTCGGGAGATATCTGCACACGCTCAGGGTAAGTACGTCCCAGCAATTCATTTTTCAACTCTTCAATGGTCATCATGACGCCAAAAATACGAAAATATGTCTGAATGCCGCCGGACTTCCGGCAAAGAACGGTGATGCTGCCTCCGGGGATACTATGCGCACGCTCTTCTGGCAACTACGTAAATTGTCGGCCTGGCTTATAGGTGGTCAGCGCTGGCGAAGCGAAGTCGTTACAGGCCATCAGCATGTTACAAACTTTCCGGATGGTGTTATACCTGGCAGTCCCCGGTTTTTAGCGGCTTCACCAGGTGGAGGGGAAAACGTATAAAAAGACGTCCATGTTCCGGGACATCTCAAAATCGTGATAAAATTTGCCAGGGGAAAAGATTTCTTTTATCTTTTCTGGCCGACGGAAGGGTGCGGGATGTGGACATATTTAATGACCATCCGCACTAAGATAGGTTTTCCGTGAGAAGATATTGGACATTAACAAGAAGCGAAGCATGCAATACATCACATTAAACGATGGTAATAAGATTCCCTTACTTGGACTGGGAACGTACAAAGCAACAGAAGAAATCGGGGTGGAGTCTGTTCAGGCTGCCCTCGCGAGCGGTTATCGCCTAATCGACACTGCCGCTAAATATCAGAACGAGGAGCAGGTCGGCCGGGCTATCCGCCAGAGCGGGGTACCACGCGAAGAAATTGTCGTTACCACAAAACTTTGGCGGGAAAACTTAGGTTATGAGGAAGCAAAGGAGGCCTTTGCGGAGTCGTTGAGAAAGCTGGATCTACGTTATATCGATCTGTATCTCATCCACTGGCCGGCAAACGCGAAGAATTATGCTGATTGGGAGCGCGCAAATGCAGACGCATGGCTCGCTATGGAAGAGCTTCAGGCCGAGGGAAAGGTGCGTTCGATAGGCGTCAGCAACTTTTGGCCTGAGCATTTGGAGGCGCTATCACGCACGGCGCGTGTCATGCCCGCTGTCAACCAGATCGAATTTCATCCGGGATACTGGCAACCCGAAGTGGTTGAGTTTTGCCGACAGCGGGGAATTACCGTGCAGGCATGGTCGCCGTTAGCCCGGGGAAAGGTGTTCGGCAACGAAGTTTTAGAAGATATAGCGAATAAACATAGAAAGACGGTATCGCAGGTGTGTCTGAGATGGGTGATTCAGCATGGCGTCGTCGTTATTCCAAAATCGGCCTCCCTTTCCCGCATACGGGAAAATCTGGATATTTTCGATTTTGAATTGACCGATGCGGAAATGGAGCAAATCAACACATTGCCGCAAATGGGGTTTAGTGGCGAACTACCTCATATGTGGCCGGATAGAGTGACGGATAAATAGTATTTTAGTATATGGAGAAAATAGGATTTATAGGTCTTGGAAACATGGGCTACCCCATGGCAAAGAACTTGGAGCGGGCAGGCTTTCATCTTTCTGTGTATAACAGGACACCCTCAAAATCTGCGGGGTTTGAGGTGACAACCACTGTCTGTACAACAATCGCCGAGCTGGTACACCACAGCGACGTGATTTTTACGATGCTGACCGACGACCGGGCGGTGAAAGAAGTATATGAAGCGATTTTGCAGCTGGAGCTGGTCGGAAAGCTGTTTGTTGATATGAGCACTATCTCCAGAGAGGCGTCTGTGGCGATCAGCCACGCGCTTTCTGTGAAGGGAGCATCATTCCTTGATGCGCCTGTGGCGGGGAGCACGGTACCTGCGGCTGAGGGAACGCTCATTATTATGGTTGGCGGCCAACAGCCGGACTTCCAGAGGGCCTTGCCGTACCTGAAAACGATGGGTAAAACCATCAAGCATCTGGGCGAACAAGGGAAGGGGCTGGCGGCTAAAATTGCCATAAACTACTTTCTGGCGACCATCTATCAGGGCCTGGCTGAGATGGTGCTCTTCTCCGATAAACTTGGTATCGATAGGGAGACCATGCTCGATATCGTCAATGGAAGTGCCAGCGGAAGCGGCGCAACGCGCGTAAAGACACCGATGCTGCTTACTAACCGGTTTGAACCGGCATTTTCGCTAGACCTGATGCTCAAGGATCTTCGTCTGGCAAAAGATGCAGGAGCCGATTTTCCGATTGGAGATACATTATTGTCGACCTTCTCCGCTGCCAGCAAGGCCGGTTATGGTGCCGACGATGTAATGGGTATTCTGCAGTATTTAAATCGTGAGTGGAGTAAGTAGCGAGTATGCAGATATGGTAGAGATGTAAAGTGGTTGATTCGTGAAACCGTAAAGCTTATCGCGCCATAAGGGTCCCGGCTAAATATTGACACCAATTCGCATTTCCTGGATAGATTGGTTTGGTTCACAGCGGCCTTCGGCCGACACACTTCTTTGATAAAAAAAATTCCCTATCTCACGACGGGGAATTCCTACTAGATTTACTCCACTATTGGTGGATCATTTTTGACGCACTTAAAGCTATAAAATAATTTTAAATTCTCCAAGATTTGAATAAAAAAATATTTCACTTTTTTTAGTATTTCCGTGGAGCTGCATGCTGGGACGTAAAGTTTGGCAAGTTAAAGGTAAATTATATAAAACGTTTCGGAAGTAAACGGGTTATACTACTGGAACATAGCATATTTTTTATCCTTAATAAAACATAGCTAACATGAAAAACGAACCAACAGCCGGCAAGTCCGCCACAAATGCGAAGACGGAGGACCTGCAGCAGTACGTCAGCTCTGGCGACGGTAAGAACATGACGACCAATCAGGGCGTGAAAATCAACGATGATGCCAATTCTCTTAAGTCCGGCGAACGTGGAGCAACCCTACTTGAAGATTTTATTCTTCGGGAGAAAATCACGCATTTTGACCATGAGCGGATTCCTGAGCGAATCGTCCATGCGAGAGGTAGTGCAGCTCACGGATTCTTCGAGCTGTATGAGGATCTAAGCCGGTACACCCGCGCCGGTTTCTTAACGGACACGTCGCGGATAACGCCGGTGTTCGTCCGGTTTTCCACAGTCGCGGGGAGCCGCGGATCGGCAGATCTGGCACGGGATATTCGTGGATTTGCGGTGAAGTTTTACACCGAGGAAGGTGTGTTTGACTTGGTAGGGAACAATACGCCCGTATTTTTTATACAGGATGCGATGAAGTTTCCCGATATCATTCATGCGGTCAAGCCGGAGCCTGACCGGGAGATACCGCAGGCTGCGTCTGCTCACGACACGTTTTACGACTTTATTTCGTTGGCTCCCGAAGCCTTGCATAACCACATGTGGGCAATGAGCGACAGGGCCATACCGCGCAGCTACCGTATGATGGAGGGATTTGGTATACACACATTCCGGCTGGTGAATGCCCAGGGAGAGGCGCACTTTGTTAAGTTTCATTGGAAGCCCAAGCTGGGGGTTCACTCCGTGACGTGGGACGAGGCGGTGAAGATCAATGGGGCTGATCCCGATTTCCATCGCCGCGACCTATGGGACGCGATTGAGGCTGGACATTATCCAGAATGGGAACTAGGACTGCAGATTATTCCCGAAGCCGATGAACACAAGTATGAGTTTGACTTGCTGGATGCAACGAAGTTCCTGCCCGAAGAACTTGTTCCTGTAAGGACGGTGGGACGTTTGGTGCTAAACCGCAATCCCGACAACTTTTTTGCCGAAACCGAACAGGTGGCTTTTCATCCCGGCCATATTGTCCCCGGCATTGACTTCACTAACGACCCGCTGCTGCAAGGACGGCTTTTCTCGTATACCGATACGCAGCTCTCCCGTCTCGGCGGACCCAATTTCCACGAGATTCCGATCAATAGGCCGCTAAATCCGGTTTATAACAACCAACGGGATGCCCAGATGCGGATGACAATAGACAAAGGAAAAGCTTCCTATTTTCCGAATACGTTGGGAGGTGGTTGCCCGTACCTCGCAAAAATGGCTGAGGGCGGATTCACCTCGTACGAAGAGCGTATCGATGGAAAGAAAATACGCGACCGCAGCACGAGCTTCAGTGACCATTTTTCTCAGCCTGCTCTGTTTTTCCGCAGTTTAACAAGCTGGGAGAAAAGGCATATGATAAACGCCTACGCATTCGAGCTGGGCAAATGTGTCCATGATCATATAAAGCAACGTATGCTTTGGCTGCTAGCGCAGATTAACGCGGAGCTGGCACAGGAAGTTGCAATGCGGCTGGGGCTGGACATCCCCAATTCGATTGAAAAGCCGGTCAACCAAAATATTGGTGCCGACGCCGATCCGCTGAAGTATGAACCTGTGCCCGCCAAAAACTACCTTGATAAATCGGAAGCGCTAAGTCAGGGCTATCGCCTATCAGCAGGCATCGAGGCTCGAAAGGTAGCTGTACTCGTTGCTGCCGGCTTCAATATGGATAAGTTCGAGAAAATGCAGAGCTACCTGACAAAAAGGGGAGTAGTCATGCACCTAATTGCACCTCATGGCGGAACGGTACGCTGCGATAAGCAGATGAACCACCCGGTAGATGCAGCGCTGATGACCACAGAGAGTGTTTTATATGATGCGGTATATATTCCGGGAGGAAAGGCAAGCATCGAAGCGTTGAAAGCAGAAGGTAAGATCATCAAGTTTATAAACGAGGCATTGAAACACTGTAAAGCAGTGGCCTTTGACGACGAAGCACAAGAGCTGTGGCAGCTGTCTGCGGCGAAGGATTTCGACGGCGATGAGGCGATCTTTCTGAATGGAGATCCAGCCGACATCGCCGATGCATTGGCGAAACACCGGAACTGGGATCGTGAACCGCTTACAGCGCATATAGCCGTGTAGGGGAGAGAGGTATCGCGATAGATCAGATCGTGCGGAACTACGGGTATGGGCAATGTGCCATCTTGGGCTTCGACGGGCCTGTACTGAGCCTGTCGAAGTGCTCAGATGGAGAAGTGAGAAGTTAGAAGTCAGATATTAGACGTGAGATTTGAGTATTGAGAAGTTAGAAATTAGATTTGAGTAGTGAGATTTGAGTAGTTAGAAACTAGGTATGAGGTAATTTTCGGTTCATCGTAGGAGTTCGGGCCTTTACATCTTTACGAATCAACGACTTTACGGCTTATAGCCATCTGCTATCTGCTATCTGCCATCTGCCATTCGCCATCTGCCATTCGCCATCCGCTATTAACCTCTCGCTTTACGACTTTACAGATTAACACCTTTACAGCTTATAGCCATCTGCCATTCGCCATCTGCTATCTGCTATCTGCTATCAGCCATTTGCCATTAGCCATTAGCCATCTGCCATCTGCCATTTGCCATCTGCCAATAGCTATTAACTGCAACTCGTTAATAGGAAAGGCTCGCCCCATTACCGGAGCGAGCCTTTTCCCTGTTGTCTGAAAGCTAATTACTTCTTGATAGCCAAGTCACGGGTCAGCCAGCCGCGTCTCCTGGCCGTTGCAATTGCATAGGGAGTAATCCAAAACAATGTAAATGCATAGAATATACTATAGGTATATGCCCAGAACGATTCGGGTACATTGTTGTTGCGCTTGGCGAAAAAGAAAGCCTGCACGCTTGAGAATACCAGAATACTCAGGAACGTCGAGCTCAAAAATAGGATCGGATAGTTAAGGATAAACCACAGCATCAGGAGAATCAGCGGGTACGATAAAGCTAATTTTAGCCACTGCATGGTCAATAAGATCCTTGGTCCTACTTTCGATCCTTCACGGAAATCCGTAAACGCGAATTTACTCATCATGATGTTCTCGCGCACATTGCTTCTCTCCCAGCGGATGAACATCTTGTAGAGGTTTTTATAGCGTTTCGGGATATTGGTGTACACGTAGGCATTTTCCTGAAACTGCACATGATAACCCTGTTTCAGGATCATATTTGTCATGGCCCTATCTTCGCCGATATCAGAAGGTTGCCCCATGAAAGTCTGGTTAATCCAGTCGGGGAGGCAAGCCATCACGGCCTCCTTGCGGTAGGCAGACAGCGCCCCCGGCGTACAGAGAACCGATCCTAACATGCTCTGCGCAGATCTCACAAATTCGAAACTAAATACAAAGCTTACATTCAGCATACGCGGAATCAGCGCTTTCTCGTTGTTTAACACTCGGACATTACCGGCTACGGCCCCACATTTCTCGTTGACAACGAAGGGGCTGGTCATGTTGCGTAAGGTGTCTTTTTTGACCACGGAATCGCTGTCTACCGTGACAAAAATTTCGCCGGTGCCGAGGTGAAAGCCTCGATACAATGCGTGACGTTTACCTTTATTTACGGGCTGTTGGCAGATGATAACCCGTTCGCCAAGCTCTGCTTTCGCCTTCTGTATCCATGTCCACGTGTCGTCCTTGCTTCCGTCGTCAATTGCAATGATCTGCATCTTATCATGCGGGTAGTCACTATTCGCCAAGCTGTGTAGTGTCTGATAAACCAGCTGCCCTTCATTGTAGGCAGGGACAATAACCGTACAGGTCGGTAGCTCCTCGTCGGTTACCGAAGCAACGGGCTTGTAGCGTAGATAAAGAACGAATAGATACAGCAGGAAACTTAATTTAACTGCCAGAAGGAAAAGACCGAGGCCTATAATAAAGATTCCGAGAGGCGTGTTCATCCTTTCTAAATGAAGTTCCTCGAACTGGGGCTGTAAGAGGTACACCGCATAGACGGAACTGAAGAGTAGAAGAAATGTCGCGCTTAATACGACGTATTCCCAAATACCGAATCTGCCCTTTTTGATTGGGTTGAAGTCTTCTTTTTGCATCATCGATGGCTTGTGCATTGTCGATGGGGACGGCTCAAATAAATAACGGTTTTTGAAGCCTAACGTTGGGGTTTTTTCCATGTAACTCATAAAGAATAGCTTTCAGATAATATTTTTAATTAATCACTTTAAAGATGGATACGCACAAATACAATTGTAATACTTTTTTTACAATTGGTGGTTTTCCAAATTTCATGCCGTAATCCTGCTATTTTTTTTAGCATCTTGTCTTAAAAATATTTTTCTTAAAGGAAATGTATCTTACTTGTTACATGATAAATCATTGTGTGTTAGATATTTGTGTGTTTTATTGAGTTTCGTGCAAAGACATCGTTGTTCCACTGCCACGATGGCTACTTTTAATGTTTTTTAACATTTGCCCTGCCATGGCAGGGTGGCAGGACTGTCGATCTTGCCAAAATATGTCTGTAAATTGCGTATCCCGGGACACGTGCGGTTGTCGCTTCGTCAGGCATAATGAGCTACCGGTCTGTCAGATCGTAGCGATCGTCGATGCCGGTAGGAAGTTTGGTGAAGCGTGTATGGACGATAGCGTACAGATAGCCGATCCATGACCAGGAGGAGGTGTTGGCCGGAAATTATGGTAGATAATATAATATTATACAATATATAGATATGCATGTAATGGCAGACCCCCGTGTGGATGAATTTCTGCACAAGGCTGGAAGATGGCAGAAAGAGATGTCACTGTTGCGTGACATCGTTGCCGGTATAGAAGAGCTCCGCGAAGATTATAAATGGATGCATCCGTGCTATACCTTTAACGGAAAGAACGTGGTTTTGATACACGATTTTAAGGCCTATTGTGCTTTGCTCTTCCATAAGGGCGCGTTGTTAAGCGACCCGGAAGGTATACTTATTCAGCAGACCGAAAATGTTCAGGCCGCCCGGCAGCTGCGTTTCACCTCTCTTGACCAGATCGAAGAGCAACGGTATGTCATAGAAAGCTTCATACGACAGGCAATAGACGTCGAAAGGTCCGGCAAGACGGTGGTGTTGAAAAAAACGTCGGACTATACGGTTCCCGAAGAGTTCCAACGCCGGCTGGATGAAAGCGATATGTTAAGGGAGGCTTTCGCAAAGTTAACACCGGGCAGACAGCGTGCCTACCTTTTTTATTTTTCTACGGCGAAACAACCCACGACACGGGAATCCAGAATCGACAAATACATTCCGAAAATTCTCGACGGAAAAGGACTGGACGACTGAAAATCTGAAATAGCGGACGGGTCGGGCCATGCCCCGGGCCGTCCGCTATTTCAGGTGCAGTATAGGTCGTCGTTGTTAACCGGGGCTACCTGAGCGTGACATCGAGGTATACCGAATGGCGACCGTAGGTTTCGTAGAACGGTTTAAACAAGACGTCGCCGATGGAAAACCGCAGTCGCGAAGGGTCTCCTTCTATGGATTTGCTGATGTCTTCTGCGTCTAGGGTTACTTTGCGCCAGTCTTTTCGGGCCTCGTCCTCCTGTGCTGCCAAAAGAATTGGTCCATAGAACAGGCTAGCTATGTTTGGTTGGTCCATCACGGGATGTAGGTGAAACTGGAAAGGCATTTCCAACGAAATAACATCGCCATCCTTCCATCGCCGGCTGATGGTTACATAGCTGCCGGCCTGTGCATGCAGCTCCTGAAGTTTGCCGTTTATCCGTACAGAGAATCCTTTTGTCGCCCAGCTGGGCACGCGTACCTTAATATCGAATTTTCCTGAGCCTTTGACGGTCAGTTGTGTGCGATCTTCTTTCGGGAAATTGGTTGTCTGCTGAATCGTCACGGCGCGCTCTGTCCATTGCAGCGTCGACGGTATAAAAAGATTGACATATAGGGTCTTGTTGTCTGTGCTCCTAAAGTAAATTGCGCTTTGAAGTTTCGTGCTGCTTTCTATGGCTGTTCCATTGCAACAGGTAAAGCCGGTCATGTTTGCGTTGCTGAACTGTTTCATGGATCCCGGCCTTAGGGGCACATGGTACGTATTGGCGGGGCTGTCTTCCGCTACGGATGCCAATATGTGGTTATATAGTCCGCGTTCGTAATAATCCATTAGCTCCGTCCGTTGGTCATATAGAAACAGGTTCTTTGTTAATTTCAGCATATTGTAGGTGGCGCAGGTTTCATTTTGACCGCCGGCAGAAAAGCCATTTTCGTAGAGTGTAGCGGGCTGACTGATGAAACATTCTGCGTTCGCCGGGTTTCGGGCTCCGGCGACGCCGCCTATACTATACATATAGTCGTTTACAGCTTTATACCAAAAGTTGTCGGCCACCTTATAATATGCAGGGTCGCCGGACACGGCATAGGTTTCGATGCTTCCCACGATCTGCGGTATGTGCTGGTTCGCATGGAGCCCGCGGAAGGTGTCTACGTTTTTCGCAAGGCCGTGGGTACGGGTCGAATCGCCGAAGAACATATCGACGTTATCAAATAACCGGGCCGTTTTTAGATAGGCTGGCTCCTTTGTTATATGATAAAGTCGGGCCATCGCCTCGTTCATGCCCCCGTATTCGCCGGCGATATAAGTGTTCCACATCTTTATTAGTGTTTCGGTTGGAAGCTTGCTTAAGCGCGCATATACCCAGTCGCCCATGTCCTTTGCAACGGTGAGAGCTTTCTGGTTTCCGCTTACCTCGTACACATCCAGCAAACCGGCCAGGATCTTGTGAAGGGTATAATAAGGAGCCCATACTTGGTTTTTCTGTCCACCATATTTCGCGCCGTGTTCTAACATGATAAACTGGTCCGGCGGGTACGCGCTGATGAAGCCCTTGCCCCAGTTCCAATAGTCGGTACGGATTCCTTCGTTGCTAAGATCCGAGTCGTAGGCTGACTTTCCAGGCCCGTGTGGTACGGCTGTCGGGTCAGATACATAGGGGCCGCCCGCTTCTCTCGGTTGTCCGGATAGTCGGGATAACGTATAGAGGGTGTTTACCATATATTCCATTTTTCCGGCGAAGTTCGCCTGGAGCGCCTTATCGTATCCGGTGCTGCTGTAGGCCTGGGCAATGGCGGTAAGGTAGTGGCCGGTAGCATGTCCTCTGAGTTTGGTGTCCTGGCTGTCCCATACGCCCAACGGTTTTGCTCCTTCAGGTTGTTGTTGGCCGAACGCATGTCGGAACATATAGAGAAATGAATTGGGATCGGTCTGTGCGAGTGTCGTGATAAATTTATCGCGGTTTTCGACGAACTTGGTCGCGTCGCCGCGCATATCGGAGTCTAAGGACACGTCGTGCAGGGCGAAAGCGGCTAACGTCGGTTTGGGGGCTGCTGTCCTTTTAGAGCCTTTTACGGTTACGGTTGCTCTGGGCGATAGGGTCGTTCCCGGAACGCGTCCCGTAATGGTGTAACGTCCGACATGAAGGACCTCGCCATTGTCGGTTGGTGCCGGCCAGAGCACACGCACTTTTGGGCCGACCATTCCGTCCCGATAGGTTCCTTGTACGTAGCTTGGCAGCCGTGGCAATTCGCCGACCTGCGTTTCTACTTCCACGTCAGCCACCTCAACCAGGTAGGCATTATATAGCTGTGCTTTGGTTAATGGGTACTTTGGCAGATCGTCCTCGGTCTTGCCCATACCGGCTGGATCTTCGTGGATGTCCTTTAGTGCGTTGGAGTAGATTCTGGCAACCTGGCCGCTGCTTAGTGGAACGCGGTAGATGCGGAAGTCGTGCACTAGAGCGTGAAGGTTCGGCGATCCGGGCGACAGGGACTTGCCTATGTACAGATGCCGGTTGGCCGGTTGCGGCCCGAATAGTGTTGTCAGCTCTGATGGAGTATCGTCGGCTCCGCCGATTCGTTTGCCGTCGGCGTAGACCATCATGGATTTGGCAGGAACATCAATTACGAAGGCAAGATGAACCCACCTGTTTGTGGCTATTGAAGGGGCGGTCGTGCGGGCCTGCCTGCCGTTTTCTGAGGTGATCAATGTTAAAAAGCCTTTCTGTCCATCTGCTCCCACGGGCGCGGCAGAGAAATGCCTGGTAGCATCCTGACCGAAATCAAAAAAACGTTGTCCGGGCTGATCTGTGCGTAGATATATCCAGCCCGATACGCTCAGTGACTCCAGATCGTTCAGTGCCTCGCCGGGAATGGAAACAAAATCATCACTACTTCCGGCGAGCGACAATACCTGTCCAAATTGGTCGTCCTTGACAAATTTAGCGCCGCCGTCACCGGGGTGTTTTGCATGTAGGCTATTTCGAGACCAGTCTTTCAGGTCGCCGTTAAATAAATAACGTGCTATCATGCCCGTCTCGCCGATACCGTCTAGTATCTGGTCGCCGTTTTGTGCTCTGCCGGCGGTATGCACATGGGCCAGAAGAGCTATAAGAATAATGCGCAAGAATAGGTTATACATGTCGTTAAATTATTGTCCGTTAATACCGGCTTCTGGGGCGAACAGTGCGTCCTTGACTGCCCGCGACTACGTCGTCGTCTGTCACGCACCTTCTCCCTTGTATACGGATGGAAGCGTGCAATACTGTTTGAACATGATCCGAAGCCGTTATTTTTAATTTTATAAAACTAGTGACAATAGCGACACGTCCATAGGTCTATTTTAGCTAATCATTACCCGATTTTAACATCTCAATTTTTCGGCGCCGGCTGCCATCGGACCATGACCGCCCGCGCTTATCTGCTGCTTTTTATCCCAGCCTATTTCTTCAGGAATACAGTTTTCCTTTCCGCCGCCGACCTTATTGCAGCCTCGAGGATTTCCACCGCGACGACGTTAACCGCTAATCCATAGTGATCGGTCTTATCCAATACCAGTGTGCCGTTCACCACATGGGCTAACACAGAAAACGGGTCGTCGAACGGCGCCGGCCGTGACGGTAGCCGCGTGGTTGTTAAGGAACGACTGTCAGCCAAACGTTGATGGACCGTGGTCGCATCAGCAGCAATTGCGTAGCCTTCCGTACCGTATACTTCCATATCTTTTCTGGAAAAGGGCCAATTCCAGGACGCCTGAATGATGCATTGCGCCCGCGGGTATTGCACAATGATGGTGGCTTCGTCGTCCACGTCTTTATAGATGTCCGGCTTATTTTGGTGTGCCACGGCCGTGACGGATATCGGCCGCTCGCCGCCCATCAGCCAGGTCATGAGGTTAGCCCCATAACACCCGAAATCGACCAATGCGCCTGCTCCATTCTTCTTAGGATCGGTCAGGATGTCGAAAAACGCAGTGCTCACGCCTATTTCTTTCGGCCCCTGATGCCCGTCGTTCACTATAACTTTCCGCACCTCACCTAAGCGCCCGTCGTCAAGCAATCTTTTGATCTGTTGGTTGCTCTCGTACCAGGACGTTTCGAAATTTGTCAGCACATGTATCTGATGCTGCTCGGCCAGGTCTCTTATCTCCTTGGCATCCTCGAGGGTAGTTGCCAAAGGCTTTTCCACCATCACATGTATCCGTCGCGGCGCACACGCCCGCACTACAGCGATATGTTCGCTGATAGCGCCGAAGGCTGACACGGCATCGGGCTTCACCTGATCAAGCATTTGATTTAGATCGGTAAAGAAGAGGGCCGTGTCCAGCTGGTAGCGCGATGCATAACGCGCTATCAGCTGTGGATTTGTCTCGTATATACCGGCTATCTGCACATCGTCTTTGTCTTTCCGGTTGAAAATCCAGTCTACATGTCCATGGCTTAATCCCGCGATGGCCAGCCTGAGGGGCTGTGTTGCAAAGGACGGACAAGCGAGTGCAGTCAGTACAATACTTAATAAAATGCTTTTCATATGTCTGTTGTTAATCATTTCAATAACATCCGGGCTTCGTCGGCTGTCCGGCAGCAGGCTCGATGATGCGACGTTCATCTAAAATATAGAATATCTTTAGTTTATCCTACATTGTTCATGGGAAAGTAGTTTAAAAAAACGTAAAGATTGGCGCTGGTTTCGCCTAATTCACAAACTTTAAAACCCTTTGTCCTTAGCCCCGTTCTATAGCCTAAGAACGCCTATGAAGCGCAGCGGGGCTGTTATATGTGGGCGTGGATTTCGACATATAAACTTTAAGGCTATGAAAGAACATTCTTCTTCCGGCATAAATTCAGGGAAGCCTGAGGGGCAGGGACAAGCTGATCCTACTGCGGAAAATTCAACAATCTTGACGACGCGGCAGGGACATCCGGTATACGACAATCAGAACCTACGCACCGTAGGCAACCGTGGCCCGGCGACTTTGGAAAACTACCAGTTTTTAGAAAAGATGTCGCACTTCGACAGAGAGCGGGTTCCTGAACGCGTTGTTCATGCCCGCGGGGCGGGTGCCCATGGTGTCTTTGAAGCGTATGGTACCGTAGGCGACGAGCCTATATCGAAGTATACGCGGGCTAAGTTTCTGCAGGAAAAAGGCAAGACGACTCCGCTGTTTGTTCGATTTTCGACGGTGATACACGGAAACCACTCGCCGGAGACATTGCGCGACCCACGCGGGTTTGCTGTGAAAATGTACACCGAGGAGGGCAACTGGGACCTGGTAGGCAACAATCTGAAGATTTTTTTTATACGGGATGCCATCAAGTTTCCGGATTTTATACACGCCTTTAAACCAGATCCAGTAACCAATATTCAGGATCCGGAACGCCAGTTCGATTTCATCAGCCATACCCCGGAAGCTATGCACATGATTACCTTTTTGTTCTCCCCCTGGGGAATTCCGGCGACGTACCGGCATATGCAGGGTTCGGGGGTGAACACCTATAAGTGGGTGAACAAAGAAGGCGAAGCGGTTCTGGTTAAGTATCATTGGGAACCCCTTCAGGGTATAAAGAACCTAACGACGCAGCAGGCGCAGGAAATCCAGGGAAAGAACTTCAACCACGCTACGCAGGATCTTTATGAGGCTATCGAAAGAGGGGAATATCCGGAGTGGGAGCTATGTGTGCAGATAATGAGCGACGACGACCACCCCGAGCTGGATTTTGACCCGTTGGACGATACAAAGCTATGGCCGAAGGAACAGTTTCCATGGTATCCCGTAGGCAAGATGACATTAAACCGGAATCCGGTCAACTATTTCGCCGAGGTAGAGCAGTCTGCATTTGGAACCGGCGTGCTGGTGGATGGGCTTGATTTTTCGGATGATAAGATGCTCCAAGGCCGGACATTTTCCTATTCGGACACGCAGCGTTACCGGGTGGGAACAAATTACCTGCAGCTGCCAATAAATCGCCCGATCGCTCATGTTGCCACCAACCAACGCGACGGGCAGATGGCCTACCACCAGGACATTGCCCCGGGCACCAACCCGCACGTCAATTACGAACCTTCGTCGTTGGGAGGGCTCCGCGAGGCACCAAAAGCAGGTAAAGATTATAACCCGCTTTATGAGGCCCGGCTCGTACGGCAGAAGATCGACCGTCAGAACGACTTCAAGCAGGCAGGAGAGACCTATCGGAATATGGAACAGTGGGAGAAGGACGATCTTATCGCTAACCTTACCGATGCGTTGTCGCACTGCAACACAACTATACAGGAGAAGATGGTGGGCATGTTCTTTCAGTGTGATCAGGAATACGGACAGCGTGTGGCCGACGGTCTGCAGGCGGCAGCCGAAAGGATGAAAGAGACGGCAGGCGCTGTGGGCGATGCGAATCAGGCGGTCGACATGGCTGAGGATAAGGCGAAGCCATCTAAACCTTATTAAGGGCAGAGGAAAGCAGGGTAGCATATGGATACATTGGCAAATACAGCGATTTTTGCAGCAGCCCGTAGCGGCGACATCCGGGAGCTCAAAAATGCCATAGCTTCTGGGATAGACCTCAACCAGGAAGACCCGCGGGGCTACACACCCCTGATCATCGCCTGCTATAACGGGCAGCGGGAAGCCGCTGTCCTGCTCCTGGAAGCAGGAGCCGACGCGAACAAGCAGGATCATGGCGGTAATACGGCCCTTATGGGCGCCTGCTTCAAGGGCTATGTCGAAATCGTGGAACTGTTGATCAGCGGCGGGGCGGATCTCAATAGGCAGCATGGCAACGGTGGCACGGCGCTGATGTTCGCGGCAATGTTTGGCCGGAATAACGTTCTGCAGCTTTTGTTGAGTTACGGCGCAGACAAACAGATCAAAGATCACAGAGGACATACAGCGCTGGACCTGGCGGTACAGCAGGGTAATGTTGAAGGCGTCGAAATCCTGCTTAACAGTTAGGCAAAAGGCATCCTAACGGTCTTAACGTTTGTACACAATATAGTCGGTAACCAGAGGTTCCAGTCCGCAGTTTCTAAACTCCGTGGCAATCTGGGCACGATGGTAGGTGGAATGGTTGATGATGTGGAAGAGGATATCCCGGGTGCTCGACCGAAGCGCTTGTCCTTTGCTGGTTTTATAGTGGACAACTTCGTCCAAATTACAACGCTCCAATAACCGCAGGGAATGGTCGTAGTTCATGCTTTCAATAGACACGAAGCCTGTGACGGGATGTACCTGCCAGACGTCAAAAAGCGGTTGCTCTGGATCGATCCGGTTGTTCCAGATCTGATGAGCATTCAATATGTGGCTGTATAGCTGTATTACCTTGTCTGGCAAGGTTCCGGTATTTTTCATGATCAACTCGATCAAGTTCTGGTTGCACTGATGGCTATAATCAAAAAGCTCGTTAAAAAAGTGTTTCATCTCTGTCTGTATCCATATTGGTGGTCGTCCCTATATTTCTCCTTATCGGTATGGCATAGCGCCATACGGATACGAAATAACAAAAATTAGTTGATTTTAGCTTTTTTAATAGCAAATGTGTCAACCTCCCAACGGGTTGGTTACAGGATCGTTCGGCTATTGGTCACTGCCGGGGCGAGGCTACGTCGGAACCGCAAGGGCGTGTCATCGGGCGATCTGCGACACGCCTTCGCCAAGACGCCGTACCTGACCCGAAGCGTAGCCGGATGAAAGCCGAAGAAGAAGCGAAGCTGTCCCGAACTTGATACGGAACAGAGGTGAAGTTGCCTACTAGTTGATACGGACTTCGACGGACTTGAACGCACTTCGGCGGACTTCTACTGACTTTGGAGAATGGATCGAAAAGAAAATAGGAGTATTAATAGAGGTTGTTTCTCAAAGGTAGATATTTTTTTCGAAAAAACGGCAAAGGAGGTAAACATGCCCGAGAGGCCTGATGGTTCTGTATGGAGGTGGTATAAGAGGACTTCTTAAAGTGGATCTCTATCCGTACAACAGCCGAATGTAGCGGAAGGCAATCAACCATTCTCATAATCTTGCTTTTTGAAGACTTTATAAACAGTATTATATCGTAAATTTAACATGTGGAATCACGTCATATGCTGGCCGCCAAGAGCGGGCACATGCCGACGCCGGTCTACGGGAGGATAAAAGGGCGCCACCGCTGATTGCTGTCGGGCAAATCGGACGATAATGGCCGGCGATCTTTAAGAACAACAAAGAGAAAAAACAAATTAACAGGTGGGATAGCATAGGGATCGGTAACGAACGTGCAGAAGAGGAGGAAACTTCATTGCCGCTACCGCTATTGTAATGAAACCATCATGGTTTATTCAAACAACACCGGGGAATGAATAAACTTGATAGTTTGATCCCCGTTGAAGGAAAAACCGGGTGTAACGAGCTTATTTATACAATGGAGTTCGAACACTCATAGACAATTATTTGAATGAAAAATGCGAAAAGGAATAAGGGATTCGTCTTTAAGAGCTATGAAGAGCCGTTTCAGACACCTTTTGACAAGCTATTCGATATTTTTAAGGAGCTGATTACGTACACGTCCGGCGATTTCGATGAAGCCATCGACTGGTTGCGGCAGCTGGATAAGGAATTTAAGCTGACGACGCCCGAATATACGATTGACGATTTCGTAGCGGACCTGAAAAATAAAGGATACATCGTAGAACGTCTCCGTTTCGATGGCGAAGGCGGCATGGGTATTACCTCGAAGATGGAAAAAGCGCTGCGTAAGAATGCGTTGGAACAGATCTTCGGGAAGATGCGCAAGGGTAAATCGGGCAACCATAAGACCAGCCATCAGGGGCGCAGCGACGAGAATACGGGCGATTTTAGAGATTACCAGTACGGGGACAGCTTGGAGAAAATATCGGTTACGGAAAGCCTGAAAAATGCGCAGATCAATCACGGAATCGGCGACTTCAGCCTATCGGAAAATGATCTTGTCGTGGAGGACACGCAGTTCAAGTCGCAAATGAGTACGGTGCTGATGATCGATATCAGCCATAGCATGATCCTCTATGGCGAAGACCGTATCACACCGGCAAAAAAGGTGGCTATGGCGCTGTCGGAGCTTATTCTCACGCGGTACCCTAAAGATTCCCTCGACGTCATTGTATTTGGTAACGATGCATGGCCCATAGCCATCAAAGACCTGCCGTATCTGCAGGTAGGCCCATTTCATACCAATACGGTCGCGGGTCTGCAGTTGGCGATGGATATATTGCGCCGGAAGCGGCATGCCAATAAGCAAATTTTTATGATTACCGACGGTAAACCGAGCTGTCTGAACATGCCTGATGGTAGCTATTATAAAAACCCGATGGGCTTAGATCCTTTTATCACGAGTAAATGCTACAGCATGGCTGCACAGGCACGTAAATTGGGGATACCGATCACCACGTTTATGATTACTGCCGATCCCTACCTGCAGGAATTTGTTGATGAATTTACGGCCTCCAATAGGGGCAAGGCCTACTACACGGGGTTGGGAGACCTCGGTGAAATGATTTTTGAGGATTATGAACAAAATCGGAAAAAAAGAATCCGATAGGCGATTTTTTAACGAACAGCATAAAATACTGCGCAAATGGCAACGGGACGTAGCCCTTACGGCCGGTTCAGCACCGGGACGGGTAAGGAGAAGCCGCACGGTACGTTGTCTGCGCCTTAATAGAAACATATGGATTATACGAAGATCAAAACGTTTGGAGCATTAAAAGATGCCGGCTACTCTCCAAAGACCATAAAGGAAGAGCTGCGTCAAAATCTGATAAGAAAAATACGTGCACAGGAGACGGTGTTCGAGGGTGTACATGGCTATGAACATACCGTGATACCGGAATTGCAACGTGCGATTCTTTCCAAGCACAATATCAATTTACTGGGACTTCGGGGGCAGGCCAAGACGCGTCTGGCTCGATTGATGGTACAATTGCTGGATGAATACATCCCGGTGGTCGAGGGGTCTGAAATAAATGACGACCCGTTTAACCCGCTATCGCGCTATGCCGATGAGCTTTTACGTGAAAAAGGAGATGACACACCGATAAGCTGGCTGCATAGGAGTGAGCGCTTCGCCGAAAAACTGGCGACCCCCGATGTAACGGTGGCTGATCTGATCGGTGACGTTGACCCTATCAAGGCTGCAAGCCTGAAGTTAAGTTATGCTGACGACAGGGTGATCCATTTCGGGATGATTCCGCGGGCCAACCGATCGATTTTTGTAATCAACGAGCTGCCCGACCTGCAGGCCCGCATTCAGGTGGCCCTGTTTAATATATTGCAGGAAGGCGATATTCAGATCAGAGGATTCAAGCTCCGGTTGCCGTTGGATGTGCAGTTTGTGTTTACTGCGAATCCGGAAGACTACACCAACAGAGGAAGCATTGTGACGCCGTTGAAAGATCGTATTGGATCGCAGATTCTGACACATTACCCGACGTCTATGGCCGTTGCGAAGACGATCACCGAGCAGGAAGCGGGCCTCGAAGCCGCGCAAAAAGAGCATATCTATGTTCCAGAGCTCGCTCGCGACATAATAGAGCAAATCAGCTTTGAAGCCAGGGAGAGCGAATATATCGACGCAAAAAGCGGTGTCAGCGCGAGAATGAGTATCACAGCGTTCCAAAACCTGCTAAGTACTGCTGAGCTTCGTATGCTGAAAACCGGAGATACGACAACCACCGTACGGTTGGGCGACTTCATGGGCATTATACCGGCGATAACGGGTAAGGTAGAGCTGGTGTACGAAGGCGAACAGGAAGGTGCTGCTGCGGTCGCCCTACAGTTGATCGAAAGCGCCATAAAGAATCTGTTCCCTACCTTATTTCCGAAGATAGAAAAGCTCGAGAAAGAGAACGAGCAATATCCTTACGATGAGATCGTGGGGTGGTTCTTAGAGTCGGATGGTATCGAGCTGTCCGATGAGCTACGGGATACGGACTATAAACAGACATTGGATCAGGTGGGGCCTCTTCATGCAATAATACAACGCTACCAACCGGAAACAAAGCCGGAAGATGTATACTTCCTCTGCGAGTTTGTGCTATGGGGGCTGACCCTGCACAACAAGCTGAGCAAATATAGGCTTGACGACGGGATGCAGTTTCATGATAATTTCCGGGGATACCTACGGGATAACATATAAGTCCGGGTTCTGCCCGTCGTCAGACGGGAGTGCAATGACCCCGCGAAGGAACACACTATTCGCCGCAGTACCTTAATCGTGCGTGCATGGTTAAGGTACTTGCAGCGGAACAATAACATGGTCACCGTCGGCATTGAACCGGTAAACCTGAGCCTTTTCGTCCCATTGTTTTTTGACAGGCACGATCCGCGTTCTTCTCGGATTTGCCCTTTCCGAACTAAAATGCACATGATATACGTAGTATAGCTGCCCGTCCAGCCCAGTAAAAAGATCTCCGTGTCCCGATCCGTTTTCGCTGACAACAGAACGGTGAATAATAGGGCTGTTTTTCTGCTTTTCCCAAGGGCCGTACGGAGAATGTGAAACTGCGTAGCCCACGGCGTAGTCTTTGCTTTGATAGTGATTGGCGGAATAAAATAGGTAGTATTTTCCGTCTAATTTTAATACCGTCGGCCCCTCCATAATTGGATCTGACGGGTAGTCTGGCGTTGTCTCCCACGGTTCTGACGCCCCGAAACATTTCGTCAATGTCCCAGGCTTAATTTTGCCGTTTCCGAGATCAAACTCGGCTACCCATAGGTAGTTCCCGTGATCAAACCGCACATGATACATATAGTACTTACCGTCGTCGTCCCTAAAAATAAATGGGTCGATGTTTTTCGCCGTCGGATCGATCGGACGCACCAGCTCCTGCGTGTACGGCCCCAATAGCGACGTAGACTGCGCTAGCGCTGTTTGTTCGTTGGCGGTGTAGGCAAGATAGTGCTGCTTTTCGGTGCGGAATAGCTGGGGCGCCCAAAAGCCGGAGTCGCCGTACGCATGCTCGCCCCTGCTTAAAATTGCGTGGATTGTATCCCCCGCCTCTGGGGGGACAGACCATGTTTTGAGATCCGTAGATGTCAGTATAGAGAACCCCCGTACCCCACGGTCTCCGCTAGTACCGGTAAGGTAATATTTTCCCCCGCTTACGTAGATGGTTGGGTCTGCAAAAAAAATCTCTCTTTTCTGCTGTGCAGTAAGCGGTGCGAAGGCAAAAAGAAAGATAAAGTACATGATGAAAGTTTTCATTATCCGATTTACAATTTTAGTTATACGTTGCAAGCATAGGGTTCTCCCAGAGATGTGTAAGCGATATGTTAGCTTCGGAGACGTCTCCTACGATATTAAAGATAGTAATTTTACTTAAAAACCAATGGGAGGAAGAAGGCCGCTCCGGCGAGGGATACCTACAATTTTCAAGCGCGCGTACCTTCAATGGAATGCTGTAGATCACCTAGCCGGAGGGCAATAAGCCGGGAAACGCGCTTACGAATGCGTAAAATACACAGGGATGAATAATGTTATCTTGGGCGTAGGCGTCTTTTTGCATGTACAAGTGCGTTTTCTTAACTTAAGAAGAAATAAAATATGGCGAGAACATTGATTAAAAACTGACCATGAATACGGTTTACCTGTTATCATTCATCATTATCCTGCCCTGTTTTCTCGTGACGGAAAGAAACGCTAAATATGTGTTGAGCGGCTATAATTCCCTCCCCGAGCAAGAGAGAAAGCAGTTTGATCTGAGCGGCTTTCTCAGATTTTTCCGATTTTATCTGTTTAGCTTAGCCTTGTCTTACCTCGTTATTGCCTTCATGCTCCAACGGGCGGCAACACCGGAATTGTTGATCATTCACAGTGCTCTATATCCGTTGATCGGCCTTTACGGGTTGGTCATTTTCTCGTCAAGGTATTATCCGGGCAATAGAAAAAGTGTCATTTTCGCCGGCGCGGGAGGGGCCGTGATCATCGGTATTGTGATCAGCATCTGGGCGGGGGTCAGGCCAGCAGAAGTTGTTGTGGAAAAGGAGTTTATCCGGGTCGGGGAGCCTTTCGGGGAGACCATCTTTTACCGGGGTATAATTGAGGTGGAGAAAAAGGGGCCAGTGGAAAGTGCACGGAAGATTAAGGGTTTTCAGCTGGGGCGGGCGAGAAAGGGTATATTTGAAATCGAGGGCCGTGGCTCCGTTAAAATAATAAGCGTGAAGGATAGCAGTATGTTCATTGCTGCAGAGCAGGGTAAATATATCCTGGACTATGACAAAGATGTATATGAAAGTTAAAAAGCGAGATCAGCAGCCGTAATGAAATCCATTGAAAGACGATATACGGGAACGGGCTAAATGGAGGTCGGCGTAGCTGTCAGGTGGCTTAAATAACGAAATGGCGTGGAAAATAGCCCCTACTTTTAGGACGAAAAGCAAAAATTTTATTATCCCCGACATTAATCCGGTGGCAGCTTGGCTTTCTCCGGTTTTCCGAACTTCATATTCCTCTTCAGTTTCTCCGGGATAGGCATCAGGATTATTCCAAACCATAATATTCAGATTTAATTTTGATTATCACCAGAGTTTAATAACCAAAAGGTTTTCATAGCTATAAATTTAATAAAAATATCGGAAGCTGTATTGAATTAATGTCGATTAACGCCAAATGCTGCCTTTCACAGCCAATGACTACCACATTCTTGTAGTCACTTAATACAACCTTTAAATTCACGCCCGAACATTAATACTTAAAATAATGCAGGGAGAAGACGATTTAAGAGGTTTAGCCAAGATTATGGCTTTTATGAGGGCAGTGAGTATCCTTTTGGTACTAATGCATCTTTATTGGTTCTGTTACGGTTTCTTTATCGAACGTGGCTGGACATTAGAAGTAATCAACAAAATATTAGGAAATTTCGATCGAACGGCGGGCTTATTCTCGCATACATTATATACCAAAGTCTTCGCTCTGGTATTGCTGGCTTTGAGTTGTTTGGGTACGAAGGGCGTAAAAAATGAAAAAATAACCTGGCCTAAAATCTACGTGGCTTTAGCGATTGGTACTATACTGTTTTTTCTAAATTTTCCATTACTAAAACTACCACTGTTAACCGCTACATTTCTTTATATCCTTACCACAAGCTTGGGGTACATCGCATTGATGGTAGCCGGGGTTTGGATGAGCCGTTTGCTTCGCACCAACCTGATGGACGATGTTTTCAATAACGAGAACGAGAGCTTTCAACAGGAAACCCAATTGATGGAAAACGAATATTCCGTCAATTTGCCCACCAAGTTTTATTACAAGGGAAAATGGAACAACGGATGGATCAACATCGTCAATCCGTTTAGGGCATCAATCGTATTGGGTACGCCGGGTTCCGGTAAATCGTATGCCATTGTAAACAATTACATCAAGCAGCAGATAGAGAAAGGCTTCTCAATGTACATCTACGATTTCAAGTTCGATGACCTTTCTACCATTGCCTACAACCATTTACTGAAGCATCGGGATAAGTACAAAATTCAGCCCAAATTTTACGTCATCAACTTTGATGATCCACGCAAGAGCCACCGTTGCAACCCGCTCAATCCCGATTTTATGACGGACATATCCGATGCTTACGAAGCGGCTTATACCATCATGCTTAATCTTAACAGAAGCTGGATTCAGAAACAAGGGGATTTCTTTGTAGAATCACCAATCATCTTGCTCGCAGCTATTATCTGGTATCTGAAAATTTATGATAACGGAAGGTATTGCACATTCCCTCACGCTATTGAATTGCTGAACAAAAAATATTCGGATGTATTCACTATTTTAACGTCATATCCGGATTTGGAAAACTATTTATCACCTTTTATGGATGCCTGGCAAGGCGGAGCCCAGGACCAGTTGCAGGGACAGATTGCATCTGCAAAAATTCCATTGTCAAGAATGATTTCTCCAAGCCTGTATTGGGTAATGACAGGTGATGATTTTTCATTGGACATCAATAATCCTAAAGAACCAAAAATATTGTGTGTAGGTAACAATCCCGACCGTCAAAATATCTACTCAGCAGCTTTGGGTTTGTACAATTCGAGGATTGTAAAGCTCATCAACAAAAAAGGTCAATTAAAGAGCTCTGTAATCATTGATGAGCTGCCCACAATCTACTTCAGAGGATTGGATAACCTCATCGCTACTGACCGTAGTAACAAAGTTGCGGTATGCTTGGGCTTCCAGGATTACTCTCAATTAATTAGAGATTACGGCGATAAAGAAGCAAAGGTTATCCAAAATACCGTAGGTAATATTTTTAGTGGTCAGGTCGTTGGTGAAACGGCCAAAAGCCTATCAGAACGTTTCGGAAAAGTATTGCAGAAACGTCAGAGTATGACCATCAACCGCAATGATAAATCTACTTCAATTTCTACCCAATTAGACAGCCTTATACCGGCATCTAAAATTTCAACGCTTACCCAAGGAATGTTTGTTGGTGCTATATCAGATAACTTTGATGAACGTATCGAACAAAAAATATTTCACGTTGAAATAGTCGTAGATAATGAAAAGGTTGCCGCCGAAAGCAAAGCCTATCAAAAGATACCGCAAATCCTATCTTGAGCATCGGAAAATAACTCAACTTCAATCGGAGGATATTGGCTGTTGTAACGTTGTAAATCGAGCCGTAACTGGTTACTGATATTTTTGGTGTAGATAAAGGCCGTTACATTATCATTCCGTTTGCCTAATAAGGTAAGTACTGTATCATCCACATAATTATCAAGTAGGATTATGGAACTCTCGGCTTTTCGGATAATATCCGAAACAAATGTATAGGCATCAAAAATCTGCCCGTTATAGAAGATGCCTTTTTCACTTTGAAGCTTGTTGCTTTCCAAAGCCTTAAATATTTCTTCAAATTTTTGATCGGTTTCTATCTGCTTAAGCTCAATTTTATCCAATCGGTGAAACAAGACGGAATTACTGGCAAGCATTTTCCGCATTTCTACAAAAGCATTCATTATCTCTATGCTTACCCTGATAGCCACTGTGCTTTTCAGTATGCATAATCCGGAGGATATGCACCCAATATCCGGCTGTTAATCCAGGCTGAAAAGGAGCTGATATCTCTGCCATTCCGGCATTTATGCACCCAAAAACAGCGTAAAGGGAGCTGTTTAGGGAGAAATTCGGAGCTGCTCCGTCGTGATTCCGGAGGATATGCACCCAGCAGGTGGATCGGGGTATAGATCCGGGACGATTCCGGAGCATGTGCACCCAGAAAAGGTACGATAACCGTTGTTTTGATCTACATAAACAGCGATTCCGGAGGATATGCACCCAGTTGGACCCTATTATTTTCTGCGCTTTTTGTTTAATTGCCAATTCCATCAAGAAAAGGCATATGGCAGGAAAAACAAAAAGAATGAGCACGATAAAACAATTACTCCGTTTACATCTCCAGGGGCTGTCCAACCGTAAGATTGCCGAGCAGATCGGTCTTTATAAGGGTACGGTGAACCGTTATGTCCAGAAGTTACAGGTCATCAGCCGCCCTGTCGGAGAACTGCTGGATATGGAAGAACCTGTTCTGGAGAGGCTTTTTACGGCAGGATCCCCCGCCTACCTACAGGACCGTTTCGAAGACTTCAAGCCTCTTATACCATATCTGGAAAAAGAACTCGGCCGCAAACACGTTACCCGCAAACTGCTCTGGGAAGAGTACCGTGCGGAGCACCCTGATGGCTACGGTTATTCGCAGTTCTGTCACCATCTGAACCAATTATCGGTAGCCCGCAGGGGCAGCGCGGTCTTCCAGCACGACCCGGCACACCGATTACAGGTTGACTTTGTGGGCGATACGCCGGGTTATATTGACCGCGACAGTGGGGAGATCATCAAGGTACAGGTGCTGGTTGCCGTCCTCCCATACTCCAATTATACCTTCGCCATGGCCGTTCCCACCCAGCACACCGACGACTTTCTATATGCGCTGGGAAAATGTCTGGAACATCTTGGAGGCGTACCTCAGGTACTCGTCCCGGACAATCTGAAAGCGGCCGTTATCCGGGCCGACAAATACGAACCGGTACTGAACAAAGTGATGGAGGACTTTGCCGAACACTATGGGCTGGTGGTCATTCCGGCAAGACCCCGTAAACAGAGGATGTGAATGCAGGCGATATAATCCTTGTTAAGCCCGGTGAAAAGATTGCCGTTGACGGTATCGTCACTTCCGGTACTTCTTATGTGGACGAAAGTATGCTGAGCGGAGAACCCGTACCAGTGATGAAAAAGGAAAACGAAAAAGTTTTTGCCGGAACGATCAACCAAAAAGGAAGTTTCCAGTTCAAAGCCGTTAAGGTCGGCAAAGAAACTATGCTGTCCCAGATCATCAAAATGGTGCAGGATGCACAGGGAAGTAAGGCTCCCGTACAGAAACTGGTGGATAAGATTGCAGGAATTTTTGTTCCGGTAGTAATGGGAATTGCCGTGCTAACTTTCATTATCTGGTTGATATTGGGTGGAGATAACGGTATCGTTCAGGGGCTACTGGCAGCCGTTACCGTATTGGTTATTGCCTGTCCGTGTGCCCTGGGGCTTGCCACGCCTACGGCAATCATGGTGGGCGTTGGTAAAGGAGCGGAAAAAGGTATCCTTATCAAAGATGCTGAAAGCCTTGAACTGGCAAAAAAAGTAAATGCAATAATCCTGGACAAAACGGGAACCATTACCGAGGGCAGACCTGAAGTAACGGGTATCCAGTGGCTCAATGATGACGACAGAACAAAAGACATCCTGTTAAGTATCGAAAAACAATCCGAGCATCCATTGGCTGAAGCCGTAGTAAAACACCTCGAAGCGGTGCAGCCCACAACGCTGTCATTGTTCGACAGTATAACCGGTAAAGGAGCAAAAGCAGATCATAATAATGAAACGTATTTTGTAGGTAATAAAAAACTATTGGTAGAAAACAATATCTACACAGCTGAGGAATTACTACAGCAGGCTACCGAGTGGGGTAATCAGTCCAAAACAGTCGTATGGTTTGCCAATAGTAAACAAGCCCTTGCGGTTATCGCCATTGCCGATAAGATCAAGGAAACTTCCGTTCAGGCAATCCGTGAAATGCAGGAAATGGGCATTGACCTGTATATGCTTACCGGAGACAATGAAGCTACAGCAAAAGCTATTGCACAGCAGACAGGTATCAAACATTACAAGGCAGAGGTTTTGCCACAACATAAGGCAGACTTTGTAAAAGAACTGCAACAGCACGGAAAAGTAGTCGCAATGGTTGGGGATGGTATCAACGACAGTACCGCATTGGCAACAGCCGATGTAAGTATAGCAATGGGCAAAGGTTCGGACATCGCCATGGACGTAGCCAAAATGACCATCATCTCTTCTGACCTGACCAAGATACCGATGGCCATGAGATTATCAAAACAGACCGTGGCTACCATCAAGCAGAACCTGTTCTGGGCATTTATATACAACCTAATCGGTATTCCCATCGCTGCCGGTATCCTTTATCCGGTAAATGGCTTCCTGTTGAACCTGATGATTGCAGGTGCTGCAATGGCACTGAGCAGTGTGAGTGTGGTGAGCAATAGCCTGTTACTTAAATGGAGAAAGTAAAACAGTAAATATCACAAATCAAACAAAGAATATCGCAAGCATTTCTGTATGATTATTGGCGAACTTTTCACTATAAAATAACAATACAATGAAACAAGTAAAAATAAGCGTTCCCGATATGCAAAGTACACATTGCCAGACAAGGGTAAATAACGCAATTAAAGATATCAACGGTGTACAGATAGACAATTTGCAGGCAGGTGAGATAACAGTTTCAGTTGCTTCTGAAAGCACAAAGGAGGAAGTCGTAAAGGCCATCGAAAAAGCAGGCTATTCCGTTTCCGATAAAGAAAATTGCGGCACTTCGGAAAAGCCCAAAGGAGGCTGTTGCAGTAAATAAGAATTAATCACTATAAAAATTAAGACAATGGAAAATAAAGCAATTCAATTCAAAACCAACATCAACTGCGGTGGTTGTGTGGCATCGGTAAAACCTCATTTGGATAAAGCCGTAGGTTCGGGTCAATGGCAGGTAGATACCGCCAATAAAGATAAGATACTTACTGTTACATCTGAAGCCGTAACGGAAAATGAAGTGATCGAGACCGTGAAAAAAGCAGGATTTAAAATAGAGGCTTTGTAAGCGTTAACGATCCTACGAATGTAGAATGCCCTTTGTTGGAAGATGAAAATCTTTTTGACGGGGGCATTCAATTTTTAAAACAATTACTAAGAATGAATATGATATTGCTAATATTTTATCATATACACCTGTAAAACAGCAAAAAAAAGATACAAACTGCTGTAACGAAATAATTTTATTTATAACTTTGTCATGTTGAAAAATTTGAGCATACATATCGGCATAATTATTTTTTTCTGCTTAGGTTTCTTTTTGATACCTAACCAGTCTTATGCCTGTGCCAAGCATTCAGCAAAGACCGAAAAAACATCCTGCTCAAAAACAAAATCTAAAGATTCCAAGGAAAAAGACTGCTGTAAAACAAAGTCCTGCAAAAAAAGCAGGGAAGACAAAGGGCATTGCAGCGGTAACTGCAGCGACAAATCCTGCAACAGTACGTCCTATTCTTCAATGGGACTTCCTATATTTCTTGAGATTAAAACCAAAAGCTATTTTGCAGAAGCAAAAAAACAAAAATTCGGATTCAAGGAAACCTACTACTCTTCAGGCTATTCCTTTATTTGGCTCCCCCCTAAAATAAGCTAAAATGGTGGCTGTATAGCCAAAAGTACGTCCTTTCAAATCCGTTTTGAAGGAATAGACTATTACATTTTATCTAATTCAGTAATTTTTATTCTAATGAAATCCGTAAATAAAATATTTATGGCGATGGCACTATCGCTATATTCAGTTGTCAGTTTTGCACAGATCAAAAATGCCAAAACAGAAACCGTACACATCTATGGCGAATGCGGGATGTGCAGGGCGAGAATAGCAAAAGCAGGCAATATCAAAAAGGTTGCACTGGTAAACTGGGATGAAAATACCAAGAAAGCCGAGATCACTTACGATAGTGAAAAGACCAATACCGACGAGATCCTTAAACGCATTGCCCTGGCAGGTCATGATAACGAAAAATTCCTGGCTCCGGACGATGCCTATGCCAAGCTGCATGGCTGCTGCCAATACCAGCGGACACTAAAAGACTATGTCAGTCAGGAGCAGCAGAAAAGTTCCGTGCCGGATGAGCATTTAGGTCACCACACAGCTCAATCAAATTCTATGGAATCTGCACAGGAAATCCCGCAGTTAAAACAGGTATTCGATCATTATTTTGCTCTAAAAGATGCCCTGGTAAAAACAGATGGAAATATGGCAAAGGCAAAAGCTACCGATCTTTCCAAAGCGATCAAAGCTGTGGATGTAGCGAAGCTAAATGCCGAAGAACGTGCAATATGGGAAAATTATGTAAAGGATTTTGGTGCAAGTGTGGATAAAATTATTGCTGCAAAAGATATTTCGGGACAAAGAAAATCCTTCTCTGAACTTTCAAAACCCGTTTATGAGCTTGCAAAGGTTTCCAAGCAGGACAGTCCGGTTTACTATCAGCACTGTCCGATGTTCAATGGTGGGGCAAACTGGCTCAGTAAAGAAAATACGGTCAAGAACCCTTACTATGGTTCCCAGATGCTTACCTGTGGCAGCGTTGTAGAAACCATAAAATAATACGCCTGCCACATGAAGAACAATACGAATTGGTATGTTATTACCGGAGGACCTTCGACAGGAAAAACCACGGTAGTAAACCTCTTATCCGAAAGGGATACCATACGGCAATTGAACACGCAAGACATTACATCGATACGATGGCTGTCGGTGGAAAAACCGTAGAGGAGATAAGGGAAAATAAGCTGGAATTTCAGCAGGGTGTACTTAAAATGCAGATTGAACAGGAAGCAGACCTTGATCCAAAAGAAACCGTGTTTCTGGACAGGGCAATCCCAGATGCACTTGCCTATTATCGTTTTTTGGGGCTACAACCCGATGATCTGATAAATGATGCCTTGACAAAAGTTGATTACAAAAAAGTATTCATACTTGAAAGGCTGCCGTTCATCAAGGATTATGCACGTACGGAAAATGAAAGTGAACAGCTTCACATCCATTCCCTCATCATAGAGGTCTATGAATCCCTGTCCCTGCCAGTAGTCCACGTTCCCGTACTTCCCCCGGAAGAAAGGGTTCAGTTTATTCTTAACAATCTTTAATTTTTTAATCGATCATGAAAAAATATACGTGCCCTATGCACCCACAGGTGATAAAAGATGAACCTGGCAAATGTCCGCTCTGCGGAATGGATCTGGTGCCAATGGATGCAGGCAATCACCCCAATGATACCGATCACCACGGGCATCATCATGAACATGACCACCACCATCACGACCACGGGCAGCATAACGACTATAACAAACATGCTGGCCATCGCACAGGTGATTTCCTGAAAAGGTTCTGGGTCAGCTTGATCATTACGGTTCCTATCCTGCTGCTATCGCACATGATACAGCACTGGCTTGGTTTTGATCTCAAATTTACGGGCGACAACTATGTGCTGCTTGTCCTGGGAACAATAATCTATGTGTATGGCGGTATGCCTTTCCTAAAAGGCATGGTCGGAGAAATCAAGGCCAAAGCTATCGGCATGATGACCCTGGTAGCCATTGCTATTACCGTCGCTTACGTTTATTCGGTAGCCGTGGCACTGGGATTGAAAGGTATGGACTTCTTCTGGGAGCTGGCCACCCTTATCGACATTATGCTCTTGGGGCATTGGCTGGAAATGCGTTCCCAAATGGCGGCATCCAAAGCATTGCAATCATTGGTCGCATTGCTTCCTAATAGTGTTACGGTAGAACGTAACGGTGAAGCTGTAAAGATAAAACTGGAAGAACTGCAAAACGGAGAAACGGTTATTATCAAACCGGGTGAAAAAATTCCTGCCGATGGGCTGGTTACCGAAGGGCTTTCCTATATCAACGAAAGTATGCTTACCGGAGAAAGTGTTCCCGTTAAGAAAGAGGTAAATGATAAAGTAATCGCAGGTTCCATCAATGGTGACGGTGCCGTTAAGATCAAGGTGACGGGAGTTGGTAAAGACAGTTACCTGAACAAGGTCATCAACCTGGTACAGGAAGCCCAGGCAACCAAATCAAACACCCAGAACCTTGCAGATAAAGTAGCAAAATGGCTGACTTTTATTGCCATAGCCGTCGGGATCATCACATTCGTTTACTGGTTCTCCAGCACGGGCGATATGGCCTTTGCACTGGAAAGAATGGTTACGGTAATGGTAACTGCCTGTCCGCACGCATTGGGGGTAGCCATACCTTTGGTTGTCGCTATTTCCACGACCCTATCGGCCACAAACGGACTGTTGATAAGAAACCGTACTGCATTTGAAACCACAAGAAAGCTTTCCACCATTATTTTTGATAAAACAGGAACACTTACCAAAGGTTCCCATGCGGTAGAAAAGGTTATTCCCTTGACAGACGAGTATAGTGCGGATGACGTTATCCAATACGCTGCCGCTGTACAGCAAAACTCTGAACACCATATCGCAAAAGGTATAATCACCCAACTGAAAGAAAAGGGACTTGCTCTATGGAAATCTGAGAACTTCAGCTATATGCAAGGCATTGGTGTACGGGGAACTGTCAACGGTAAAAATGTAGTGGCAGCCGGTCCGAACTATTTTAGCGAAAACAAGCTTTCATTGCCCGAAATCCCAACTGAGATCAATCAGGAGGCAGAAACCGTAAACTTCGTATTGATCGAAAACAAGGTCATCGGGATCATTACACTGGCTGACAGTATCCGTGAGGGTTCACAGGCTGCCATTGATAAGCTAAAAAAAATGGACATCAAATCGTTTCTTCTTACAGGAGATAATGAGAAAATTGCTGCCGCTGTAGCCGGAAAATTGGGTATGGATGGCTATCTGGCAAATGTGCTTCCGCACAACAAACAGGAAAAGATCAAGGAGTTTCAGGCAAAAGGCGAAATCGTAGCGATGACCGGCGACGGTGTGAACGATGCTCCCGCACTTGCCCAGGCCGATGTGGGGATCGCAGTTGGTTCAGGAACCGATGTAGCGGCAGAAACGGCCGACATTATACTGGTCGATAGCGATCCGAAAGACATCGTGAAGCTGATAGACTTTGGAAAACTTACCTACAAGAAAATGGTTCAGAACCTGATATGGGCCGTTGGCTACAACGTGGTAGCCATCCCCCTTGCAGCAGGTCTGCTCTACCCGAAATTTGTTTTAAGCCCTGCTATGGGTGCCGTACTGATGAGTGTGAGCACAATTGTAGTGGCTATCAATGCAAGTTTATTAAAAATCAAAAAGTAACAGAAAATGAAAAATATAACACTATCCATATCCGCTGCTGTACTGATGACAATAGCAGTATCTTGTAACCAGTCGTCCAATAAAAATTCGGAACAACCTGAAAACGGTTCAACGGCTGTAGCAGAAGATCAATCTACACAACAGTCAGAAAAGAAAGCAACCGATTCAGCTACTATTGAAGACGGGACATCAACAGCACAGGGCGATAACAATAGCTTTTCCATTGCACCTATCGTAACAGATTACCTGTCATTGAAGAATGCTCTGGTATCGGATAACGACAAAGCTGCCGCAAGTGCGGGCAAAAAACTGTTGGCGACTTTAAACAAAGTAGACATACAGTCCGTACCTGCCGATAAATATCAGAAATATATGGATATAGCTGATGACGCCAAGGAACATGCAGAACATATCGGTGAGAATGCAGGCAACATTCACCACCAGCGTGAACATCTTTCATCCCTTAGTGAAGACCTGAAGGACCTGATCGCATTGTTCAGTACGTCCCAGACCTTATATCAGGACCATTGCCCGATGTTCAATGATAATAAGGGAGCGATATGGCTGAGTGAAAGCAAGGACATCAAGAATCCGTATTATGGGGCAGAAATGTTGACCTGCGGTAATGTGCAGAAGACCATTGCTGCCAAGTAAACCCAATATGGATCACATTGCCGGTAGTATAACTTGAATTTGCAGATGGGCTTAATTGTGTGAGATTTATTGAGAAATCAGTAAATCTCACAAATCTAACAAGAAAAATCACAATAGCCGGGTTTGTTAAAATTCTCAATTTTATACTGTTGACTGGTAATGGGTAAGCAATGTAATAATGGGTATAAAAAAGAAAATTATTTTGGGGTTGGCTGTTATCCTGATCGGTATACAGTTCTTCCAGCCGTTGCGAAACCAGTCGGAGGAAGTAACTGAAGCTCATTTTGAAAAAGTATATGCCGTACCCCAAAATATAAAGGCAATCCTTGTTCGATCCTGTTATGACTGCCATAGCAATAATACCCGGTATCCATGGTATGGTCGCATCCAGCCGGGAGCATGGTATATGGCAGACCATATCCGTAAAGGGAAACAGGAACTGAATTTCAGCGAGTTTGGCGATTATTCTCAACGTAGGAAACGCAGCAAACTGAGATCTATAGCCGGACAGATAAAAGATGGAGAAATGCCACTGTCGTCTTACACCCTGATCCACCGTGATGCCATCATTTCAGAGAACGACAGGCAGGTTTTAACGCAGTGGTTCGAAGCTATGGAAGACAGCAATAAATAAAATTAGGAACAATGTACAAACATCAGAATATAATTATAAAAACATTACAGACAGTATTTATACTGCTCTTTACACATACACTATTCGCCCAGAAAGTAGTGCACTACGATCTTTATATAAAGGATACCCTTGTAAATTATGCAGGTAAGGAAAAAAGGGCTATCGCGGTAAACGGGCAGATCCCGATGCCAACCTTAACCTTTACCGAGGGCGATACTGCCGAAATAGTCGTGCACAACCTGCTGAAGGAAAACACCTCACTCCATTGGCATGGCGTTTTTCTGCCCAATAAAGAAGATGGTGTACCCCATCTTACCCAACAGCCCATTCCTGCCGGTTCTACCTATACGTATCGTTTTCCCATTATCCAGAACGGTACCCATTGGTACCATTCGCATTCAGGATTGCAGGAACAGATCGGGATGTACGGGAATTTTGTCATGAAGAAACGTGAAGATGACAAGACCTTCAGGAAAGGCATTGATGATCTGCCAACGGTACCCATTATCCTGAGTGAATGGACAAACTTAAATCCCAACAACATCAACCGGATGCTGCATAACGCCAACGATTGGGCCGCTATCAAAAAAGGGGCTACGCAATCCTACGGTGAGGCTATCAGGGAAGGTCAGTTTGGCACAAAGGTGAAAAATGAATGGAAACGTATGCTCGCAATGGATGTAAGCGATGTCTATTATGACAAGATCCTTATCAACGGAAGCAATTCACCCCAGCTGAAGTCCGTGGATGGCAAGCCGCTCAAAGCAGGCGATAAAGTCCGCCTACGTATTTCAAATGGTGGAGCTTCCTCTTATTTCTGGTTACGCTATGCTGGCGGTAAGATAACGGTGGTAGCCAGTGACGGAAATGATGTGGAACCTGTTGAGGTGGACAGGTTGATCATAGCCGTATCAGAAACCTATGATATTGTTGTTACGATTCCCAGTGAAGGAACTGCATACGAATTATTGGCAACTACGGAAGACAGAACACAATCGGCAAGCTTTTACATTGGAAATGGCGTAAAACAACTGATTGCCCCTTTACCAAAATTGAAATATTTTGAAGGGATGAAGATGATGAACGACATGATGAAGATGAACGGCGACCTGGATGATATGGGAATGAACATGAGCCTGAACCAGATGGATATGAATGTGGTAATGTATCCCGAAATTACAGGAGAGGCGGGCAAAAAAGCAGATCATAGCAAACATGGCGGTATGGATATGGACAATGATCCCAACCGCTATAATGCCAATGCACTTGGCGATATCGTTACCCTGAACTATGCGATGCTAAAATCTCCCCGTAACACGACACTTCCCAAAGATGCCCCTGTCAAGGAACTGAAATTTACACTTAGCGGAAATATGAACCGCTACGTGTGGAGCATGGACAACAAAGTACTTTCAGAAGTTGACAAAATACCGGTAAAGAAAGGCGAGGTATTGCGTATCACGCTCCATAATAATTCCATGATGCGCCATCCGATGCACCTGCATGGGTTCGATTTCAGGTTATTGAACGGTCACGGAGAAAATTCGCCCATGAAGAACATCATAGATATTATGCCGATGGAAACCGATACGATAGAGTTTGCGGCAAATGAGGAAGGAGACTGGTTCTTCCACTGTCATATCCTTTACCACATGATGGCGGGTATGAACCGTGTTTTTGCCGTTGGCGATTATGAAAACCCGTACCTACCTGATAAGGCAAAAGCATACAGGGCATTGCAGAAGGAGGCCAATATGCCGCATTTCATGGCACAGAATGATTTTGCGACCAATGGTAATGACGGTGAAGCCATGCTTCAGAATGCCAGATGGAGTCTGGGGACAGAATGGCGTTTAGGGTATAACGATATGCACGGATACGAAGTGGAAACCCATCTGGGAAGATACATCGGTAAGATGCAATGGCTAATGCCTTTCATCGGATTTGACTGGCGTTACCGTAAAATGGGTATTGATGAGCATGAAAAAAATATTTTTGGGCAGACCAACAAAAAGGACAACAGGAGTGCCGTTAGCCTTGGGGTAATGTACACATTGCCCATGCTGGTGAACTTTCAGGCTGAGGTGTACCATGACGGGATTGTCCGACTGTCATTGATGCGGGAGGATATTCCGATATCCAAACGCTTACGCGCAGGATTTATGGTCAATACCGATATGGAATATATGGGGGAACTGAGATATATTTTTACCAAGAATATCGGACTGCGGGCACATTATGACAGCGATATGGGATTTGGAGCTGGGATTGCATTGACATACTGATAATTTAAAAAAAAATAAACAATGAAATTTCTAAAATGGATATATAATACATTCTTCAAAAAGAATTGCTGCCGTTAAAAACGGTCAAAAGAACAGCTAAAAAAAAGCAAATAATTTAAACGAACAGATATGATCACAACAGAGAAAACTTTATCGGAAGTTATGGAGATCCTCAGACAGCGGGGTTATACCGAAGACTTCAACCTATTGGAAGTTTCCGCATCCTATACGCCGGACAAACATTGCATCAACATCAATGATCTGGTCATTGATAAGATATACCGTTTTACCGGGCAGAACGACCTGGATGACGAAGCCATCCTTTACGCCATGCACAATAAGAGCGACGGGGCAAAAGGTGTATTTGTGAATGGTTACGGGACCTACACGGACACCGAAGCCGACGAGATCATCAGTAAAATTGCGGTACATGAAAATGATTCGGATGACTGGACAATAGATTGCTCAGGCAACTGCTAAAAATGTATAATTAACTGTAATTTTTATTAAATTTGCATAATAATTCATGAAAAAACTATTCGTCATATTCCTTTCCATGTTGTATCTGGTATTGTCCACGGGCTTTATCCAGTACTCCCATATGTGCAAGGGAATGGCTGTAAAACTTTACAGTCTGACGAATAGTAATACCCATGTCGATTCGGACAAACCCTGTCCGATATGTTCAAACAAGAATAAAGAACTAAAAGAAAAAAAGAAAGGCTGCTGTAAGCACGAAACCAAGATCGTTAAGGTAGATAATGCAGCACATAAATATTCAGGATTTGACCTGTCGGTTAAATTCTGGGGCGAAGCGATTCCTAATGAAACATTGGGGGCATTGTTTGAATTTTCAGGAATATACCCTGAACCTTCCAAACCAACCTACCGTTCTACCAAGATCCCTATAAGGGGTAATCCACTCTACATACTTCACTGCGTTTATAGAATTTAGGATCTGATGTTCCGAAACTAAGAATTGCATGCCCATACATAGGGTTATGCCTTAATTCGTTATGTCTAATTTCTAATTTTTATAACAATGAATATAAAGATCATTGCATCTGTTGGTGTAGTGCTCCTGTGCAGTCTTCATAGCTATGCACAGGTACTGCATCTGGACAATGCACTCCAACGTTCCGCTGAAAACTATGACAGGATAAAATCCAAAAAATCGATAGTTTCTGCATTCGAACAAAATACCGTTTTTCAAAAACAACAATACCTGCCGGATGTAACCCTTGCAGCGCAGCAGAGTTTCGGAACCATCAATATGGTACACGGTTCTATGTACGCCTACGGAGGTCTGGCTTCTGCATCCACTTCGTTGCCACTGGCGGAACAGAACTGGAATGCCGCTTTTGGTTCACTTTACTTTGCCAATGTCAACTGGAACCTGTTCACTTTCGGCAGGATAAAGAATGAGGTAAAACTGGGACAGTCCAAAGAAAAGACTGCCATTGCAGATCTTGAACAGGAAATTTTCCAGCTTCAGGTGAAAACGAGTGCTGCCTATCTGAACTTATTGGCCAGCCAGCGCATACAGTATGTACAGGAAAAAAACCTGGAACGGGCACAGGTGTTTTTTGAAATGACCGACTCCCGTGCAAAAAGTGGCCTGATCCCGGAAGTAGATGCTTCATTGGCGAAAGCGGAGGTTTCCAACGCAAAATCTTTGCAGATTAAATCTTATGATAAAGTATTAGAATACTCAAAGCAGCTTGCCGTATTTCTGGGTGAGGACTTTAAGACCTACCAGCTGGATAGCCTCTACAGCACAAGCATACCCAAAAGTATACTTAGTCCTGAAAATAATGATGTCAGCAAACATCCTCTGCTCCAGTTACAGCAAAGTAAGGTTGACCAGAGCCTTCAATCCGAATCTTTGGTAAAGACCCAAAGGCTTCCCAATTTGTCTGCCTTTGGCGTACTTCAGGGACGTGGTTCGGGTTTTGAATCCAATTATATGCAGGATAACAGTGCCTATTCAGGCTCGTACCTGAAAGGAGTCGGTATTGACAGGGGAAATTACCTGCTCGGTTTTACGTTGAGCTGGAACATTACCAACCTGTACCGTTTCAACAGCAAGGTAAAGGAACAGCAGTATTTTACCCAATCATTGAAGCAGGATTATGATCTCCTGCACAAAGAGCTCAACGCCCAGTCCAAGCTTGCCCAGTCACAGCTGACCAATGCCTACGAAAACTTTGAGGAAACCAAAGTGCAGTTATCCGCTGCACAATTGGCCTACAAACAGCACACGGCATTGTACGAAAACGGGCTGACCACTTTAGTGGATTATACGCAGGCTTTATACGCACTGAACCGTGCCGAGATTGACTACGAGATAGCCCAGAACAATGTATGGCAGGCACTCCTGCTATTGGCATCATCACATGGCGATCTTGAAATATTGACCCAAAAACATTAACTAAATAATTGAATCAATGAATTTGATAAGTTTTGCTTTAAAAAAGCCACTTTCCATATTAGTCATTGTACTTGGCTTACTGTTCTTTGGGATCAAAGCGACCAGAGATGTGAAAGTGGACATCTTGCCGGAGATGAACCTGCCGGTAGTTTATATAGCCCATTCCTTTAACGGATACACGCCGCAACAGATGGAAGGGTATTTTACGAAAATGTATGTGAACATGATGCTGTTTGCCAACGGTATCAAATCCATCGAAAGTAAAAATACGCAGGGACTTACCTTAATGAAGATTACTTTCTATGAAGGTACCGAAATGGGTGAAGCCATAGCCAGTATCAATGCCCTGTCCAACCGTTCGCAGGTATTCCTGCCACCGGGTGCTCCGCCACCGTTCATTATCCGTTTTGATGCCTCATCACAACCGGTTGGGCAATTGGTGTTCCGTAGCAATACAAAGACAAATAACCAGTTACAGGATATTGCAAACTTTAACGCCCGTCCGTTCCTGATTAAGATACCCGGCTTGACAACAGCCCCACCTTTCGGAGGTAGCCCGCGTACCATTGAGATCAATGTCGATCCCTACAAGTTACGTTCACATAATTTATCTCCGGAACAGGTTGTTGAAGCCATCAGCAGAAACAACATTACATCCCCTTCCGGAAATATCTATATCGGGGATAAAAATTATCTGACACCGACCAATAATACGGTGAAGAATATAGAAGAACTGGGCGATGTGCCGATTTTCAAGGGCACAGTGGACAATGTGTATATCCGTGACGTAGCAACCGTTAAGGACGGTGCGGATATTGCCACAGGCTATGCCCTTATTGACGGAAAACGTTCCGTATATATCAACATTGCCAAGGCCGGTAATGCCTCTACACTCGATGTTGTCAATACGCTAAAGAAACAGCTGCCGGACATTCAGCGTAATATGCCAGATGACGTGAAGATATCCTATGAATTCGATCAATCGGTGTATATTTCCAACGCCTTGAAAAGCCTTGTTGTAGAGGGCGTACTGGGAGCTTTGCTGACCGGATTGATGGTACTGCTGTTCCTGAATGACCGCAGGGCGGCACTGATTGTGATCATGACCATTCCGATCTCTATTATCTCTGCTGTGCTTTTCCTTAAGCTCTTCGGACAGACCATCAATATCATGTCGCTTTCAGGTCTTGCACTGGCAATCGGTATATTGGTGGACGAGAGTACAGTGACCATCGAAAATATCCACCAGCACTTTGCTATGGGCAAGACAAAAGCACAGGCGATATGGGATGCGTGTAAGGAAATTGCATTTCCAAAACTGCTCATCATGCTATGTATCCTTGCCGTATTCGCACCGGCATTTATGATGACAGGTATTCCGGGATCGCTGTTTATGCCATTGGCAATGGCCATTGGTTTTTCGATGATTATCTCCTTCCTTTTATCACAGACTTTCGTTCCTGTGATGGCAAACTGGATGATGAAACACAATGTTGTAAACTGCGAAAACCCTGCACATAAAGAAGACAGGTTTACAAAGTTCAGGGAGAAATTTTCAAACTTCCTTTCGGGTCTGATGAAATTCAGGAAACCTATCGTGGGAATTAGCCTGATTGCCGTTATCCTTGCCGGAGCCGGCCTTTATCTGATTACCGGAAAAGACGTACTTCCTGCTTCCAATTCCAAACAATTTCAGGTAAGGCTTAAAGCTGCCGACGGAACCCGCATAGAAGTAACCGAGAAAAAGGTGAAAAATTTTCTTGAGCTTCTAAAAGCCAAGGTAGGTAAGGATAATGTTGCCATATCATCGGTTTTTATCGGACAGCATCCTTCAACATTTGCCGTGAGCCCGATCTATCTATACAATGCGGGACCGCATGAAGCCCTGATGCAGGTAGCCCTTAAAGAATTTAACGGTAATTCAGATGAGCTGAAAGATGAACTCCGTCAATATTACAAGGAAAAAATGCCCGATCTGCAACTCTCATTTGAACCGATTGAACTAACAGAAAAAATCTTGAGCCAGGGAGCTAATAACCCTGTTGAGATCCGTGTGTCGGGGATGATGAAGAAAATGAACATGATGACGGCAAATAAGCTTCTTGCAAAACTGAAGGAGCTTGACTATATGCGTGATCAACAGATCCCACAATCCATGAACTATCCGGCGATGCAGATCAATATTGACCGTACAAGGGCTGCCCAGTTGGGACTGGACCCACAGGATATCGCTAAATCACTGGTTGCCGCAACAGCTTCGACACGTTATACCAATAAAAACTTTTGGGTTGGAGGTATGATGGGTATTGCATACGATGTACAGGTTCAGACCCCTCAGAATATACTGAACAGCAAAGAGGAACTGGAAAATCTTCCCCTGACCAAAAACCAGGACAGGCCTGTATTAAGCGATGTTGCTACGGTGCTGCCTACAAAGGAAATGGGAGAAAGTTATAACCTTGGAACAATGGGCTATACAACGGTAACAGCCAACCTGCATAAAAAAGACCTTGAACAGGCGTCCAAAGATGTAAAAGCAGCAATAGCTTCTCTTGGTGAATTGCCAAAGGGTATCAATATTGAGGTTGCAGGACTTGCTCCTGTTCTGGACGAGACATTAGGAAGCTTAGCTTCAGGACTATTGATCGCTGTCGTAGTCATATTTCTGATGCTTTCTGCCACATTCCAATCCTTCAGGGTTTCGTGGGTAATTCTATCAACTGTTCCTTTTGTAATTGTGGGTGCGTTGGTTGCCCTGAACCTGACAGGTTCTACACTGAACCTTCAATCCTATATGGGAATGATTATGTCGGTCGGGGTATCGATTGCAAATGCGGTGTTATTGATTTCAAATGCCGAAACGATACGTAAATCTTCAAATGATGCACTTGGAGCCGCAATAGAAGCAGCCAAATTACGTATCCGTCCTATTGTCATGACCACGTTGGCCATGGTTGCCGGTATGTTACCGATGGCTATCGGATTTGGAGAGGGCGGTGATCAGGTATCTCCATTGGGACGTGCCGTAATCGGTGGGTTGATTTTCTCTACTTTCTCGGTATTGATCGTTCTCCCGCTTGTATTCGGTTGGGTTCAGAAAAAAGCATCCATTGTATCCAACTCGCTGCATCCAGAAGATGAGGAAAGTATTCACTTTGTAAACCTAAAAAAATAAAGAAATGAAATATATAACAATATTGGCAGCTTCATTTATAATGCTGCTGACCGCCTGCAATAATGAAACAAAAGAAGCAGCAAAGGAAGAACCCAAAAAAGGCGGCATGCCTGGTATGGGGATGGGAATGGGAATGATGATGAACCCTTGGGAAACTGTCGAAATATCTAAGTCCAACCCGAAGGTAATGCTGAAATTAGCTGGTGAGCTAAAGCCTGACCAACAGACAGCCCTGTTTGCAAAAGTTAACAGTTATGTAAAAAGTATCCGTGTAGATATCGGTGATAAAGTATCGGCAGGTCAGATTCTGGCAGTATTGGAAGCACCTGAAATCCAGTCGCAGGTAGCAAGTGCTAAGGCGAAATTGGAAGCTCAGGAAGCCATCTATTTCTCGACCAAAGCTACTTACGACAGGACAATGAAAGCCAACGAAACACAGGGAGCTATTGCAAAAGATGCGCTTGACCAGATCAAGGCCCGTAAACTTTCCGATGAGGCTCAGTTGAATGCCGCAAGGTCTGCCTATAATGAGATCAAGGATATCAATAATTACCTGGTGATCAAAGCTCCGTTCAGCGGAACAATCACGGATAGAAACGTGGATCTGGGTGCCTATGTGGGACCAATGAACAAAGAGCCTTTGTTGGTGGTGGAGAACAATCAGAAACTACGTCTAAATCTTTCCGTTCCGGAAGCCAATACGCCTTACCTTAAATTAGGTGACACGATCCGTTTCCACGTGAGATCACAGCCCCAGCAAAAGCATATTGCTCTGGTCAGCAGAAAATCGGGAAGCCTTGACTTGAAACTCCGTTCTGAAAAGATCGAAGCCGATTTTATCAATAAGAATAATATCCTGAAACCGTATATGGTTGCTGAGACGACCATTCCTTTACAAAATACGGAACCTACATTTTTTGTTCCCAAAACCGCAGTTGTTGAAAGCGGAATGGGCGTGTATGTGATACGTGTAGAGAATGGAAAGACCAAAAATGTTCCGGTGAGCAAGGGACGTGTAATGCCGGAACAGGTAGAAGTTTTTGGAGAACTTAATCAGGGAGACAAAATATTAAAAATGGGATCGGAAGAAATTCAGGAAGCTACTGAAGTTCCGAACAAACCAAATAATCCTAATAAAAAATAAACAAAATGAAAGTACAGTTCAAATTCTTAAGTATCGTGGCATTTGCCACGGTACTTCTCATCGGATGTAGCCAGAACAAAAGTAATGAAGGAACTTCAACTAATGAAGTTACTACAGCTACACCTGCAAGCAACGTAAAAAGTAACGAACCTAAAAAAGGCGACCATGTACCAAGCAACCTTGTCTGTATGGTAAATGATGCCTACATGGGCAAGCAACAATTGGAAGTTCCTTTTGATGGGAAAACCTATTATGGATGTTGTGAAATGTGCAAGAAGCGTATTCCACAGGATGAGAGTGTCCGCTATGCCCTAGACCCTCAAACGATGAAGAAAGTAGACAAAGCGACAGCTTATATCGTTCTGATTGCTGACGGCGGTGAGGTAGCCTATTTTGAAAATGAACAGAATTATACGGCATTTAAAAATGGAGTGAAATAACACAAGGTTATTGGTTGTATCGTCTGCTCAAGAATTGAGTAGACGATTTCTGTTATAATCACCAAATCATGTAATCCTTATGAAAAAGATTCTGAATATAGTTCAAACCTGTAAATGTTTATGACCCAACTACTGGTAGCAGGGAAAAGAAAAGTTCAACTCCAATTGAATTACACCATTTTCAAGCGGTGACTTATCAGGACAAGATATACGTGATAGGAGCATTTACAGGAGAATTTCCCCATGAAATTCCAGTTCCAAACATTTATATCTATGATCCTGCAAACGATACTTGGACGGAGGGGGCGGAAATACCGGAAAGCAGAAGACGTGGTGCGGCAGGAGTAGTAGTTCATAATGGCAAATTTTATTTAGCCGGAGGTGCCAAAGATGGTCATTGGGGTGATAACTCAAATAACTTTGATGAGTATGACCCTGAAACAGGAAAATGGACAGTATTGCCCGATATGCCGAGAGTTCGTGACCATTTTCAAGCAGTTGTTGTGAATAATAAATTTTACGCTACGGCTGGGAGAAAATCGCTTATAAAAGAGAATAAAGGCTTCGAGCTTACATATGGCGAAGTCGATGTTTTTGATTTTAATTCTGGGAAATGGACGACCTTACCAAAAGAATTTGACTTACCTACACAGCGTGCAGGTAATGCAACAATCAATTATGGGAATGGCTTTATTGTGGTTGGAGGTGAGAGCAGTAAACAGATTAAAGCACATAATGAAGTAGAATACTTCGATCCCGAAAAGGGGTGGAAACTATTAAACCGTTTAACAAAAGGTAGGCACGGAACGCAGGTTGTACGAATAAATAACACATACTATGTAGCAGCTGGATGTGCACATCGTGGCGGGTCACCTGAATTAAATGATATTGAGGTAATATCCTTAGACGATAAAAATTGATGGTGCTTTTCAAATTTATCCACGTAAAAAATGGGCAGATAAACTAAAATTATCTGCCCATTTTTTTATCTTTCTCCTATAAATAATAAATCAAAACAACCTATCCGCATGGTTGGTGCGATTTTCTCCTGCGGGTTTTTGGTATTCCCATGTCTGTGTTCTTAAGCCCTTTTCAGGGCGTAGCTTTGTCCAATTTGTTAGCGGGGTTCTGAACCACCACAAAGTTAAACGGACTTTTCGTTATGTCGGGTCATATCAAGTTCTGTAGCCTCAGCAGTTCTCTGTCATGGTAAGCAATTTTAGCGGCTATTTTATCCGGGTCGTATACAGGCATCAGGCCGGCGTCATATTCCTGCTTTTTGTCGAGCATGTTCCAGAGAACCGTTCCGATCTTCCTGGCTATTGCAATCAGTGCTTTCTTTTTGGATTTCCTCATCGCTAACCGGGCATATTTTCCCTGATAATGGCTGCCTTTTGTTCTGATGGCGGCCCATGCTATCTGTACAAGTATAGTTCTGAGGAACTTGTTGCCCTTGGTTGTAGCGGTACTCTTGTATTTTCCGGCACTTTCATCATTTCGTGGGCGCAGCCCCGTCCATCCGGAAAATTTCCCGCTGTTCTCAAAGGCAGACATCTCCCCGCCGGATTCTGCGATGAATGACATTGCTGCAATGTCGTTTATGCCCGGGTGACTCTTGAGCAGCTCCAGTTGCTCCGCATAGCGATCGGCACAGAGCTGTTCCATCATGGCCAGGCATCGTTCTTCCTGCGATTCAAGCAAGCTGTATTCTTCATCCAGCAGCGAGAGAGCGAATCTGTGATGCGGGCAGATGTGACCTTCAAGCGCATTCCGTATCGTGTCGGCATGCCGGTTACGGATACGTGGGTGCACATGGCAGAGGAGTTCCTCCGGACTATCACGCCCATCAGCTATGGCTTGCACGACACGCCGGAAACTCTTTCCGTTAAGATCACTGACATAACTGCCCAAACGGATATTGCACATAACAAGAAGCCTGTCCATTTCCTGGACAACGGAAGTCATGCGACCCTGAAGTTTACGGTACTTGCGTGCGTAGACACGTAACTCCCTGATGTCCGCTTTCGGCACCAGACTGCCCCTGAGCATTCCTTTTTGCAGTAAAAGAGCTATCCATTGGGCATCCTTGACATCGCTCTTACGACCCGGCATCTGCTTGATCAGAAAGGGATTGACCAGCAGAAGTTCGAACCCCATGTCTTCAAGGATGTTCCATACAGGAATCCAATACACGCCCGTACTCTCCATGGCCACCCGAAGGACTCCCTGCTCTTGCAGATGTTCCCCCATTTGCCGGATCGAACAGGTAAGTGTGGAATAATCCTTAACCTCTTCGCATTTCTTCCCATTGCGGACGGCACAAAAGATCGTATCTTTGTGTACGTCGAGACCGCATACTTTCATAGAGTTTTTTCCTGAAATATAAAGATTGTACTTCGAGTACGGAAATTCGGGGCGGTCTTGACACTATTTTTATGTGTCTGTGTGTAGCTCCAAAAAACTTCATGTATATTTGTCTTTAGATTTACAAGGAAAGTTAGTGAGGATGAATGCATTAAGCACCATTACCAAATCGTTACCGATTGCAATTCAATCCATCGTAAACTACTCATGATAAACCTACTTGTCTTTTTTTAAAGTTTTTGTTTAAAAATATGCGCAAAAAAACACAATTGATGATCGCGACGATGTTGTTTTCGACGACCGTTGCTGTGAGCCAGATGAAAGTACGGGATGAACTGCCCGAAAAATACAAGTGGAACTTATCTGACCTGTATGCCACTGACGAGGCCTGGAGGGCAGAGAAAGAGAAAATTCAGCAGAAGATGCAAGAGGTAACCCGGTATCAGGGCAAGCTGACACAGTCGGCCGCCACCCTTTTGGAGGCGTTGTCGTTCAACAGCACGCTCATTAAGGATATGGTACGGCTGTCCTCGTACGCGTCGATGAAATCTGATCAGGATACACGGGTCACCAAATATGCCGGTATGAAGCAGGAGATGCAACAACTTTTTGCGGAGTACGGAGCTTTAACATCGTTTATGGAACCCGAGCTATTGACGCTGCAGGAGGAGCAGCTCAACCGCTTTTTTACGCAGGAAAAAGAACTGACGACTTACAAATTCTATCTGACGGACCTGCTTCGCAAGCGTGCACATAGAGGTTCCGAAGAGGTTGAAAAGGTATTGGCTTATTCCTCGTTAATGTCGGGCAATGCCGCGAATATCTTCAGTACGTTTTCTAATGCGGAGTTCCCGCACGCAGAGATCGACCTAAACGGAGAGCGCATAAAGCTTAACCCTGCTAATTTTGCGTTGTATAGGGCAAGCGAGGACAGGAATGTGCGAAGTAAGGTCTTCGAAACGTATTTCCGCAAGCTGAACGAGTTTCAACGCACATTTGGCGCCCAGCTTTATGGGAATATCAATGCCGCTTTGTTTGCCACAAAAGCCAGGAAATATGAAAGCACGTTACAGCGGGCGCTCGACGATGGCAATATCCCGACAGCGGTTTTCCATAACCTCATCAAAAACGTAAACGGTAATCTCGAAACATTCCACCGCTATTTGAACCTTCGGAAGCGCATGATGGGGCTAGACACGTTGCATTACTACGACCTGTACGCGCCGCTTGTCGAAAAGGTCGATCTGGCGTATACCGTAGAAGAAGCGGTCGAAAATATTCTGAAGTCCTTGAAACCTCTGGGTACAGATTACATCAACGTTTCAAAGAAAGCGTTTAACGAAAGATGGATCGACATGTATCCAAACGAAGGTAAAAGGTCGGGCGCCTATTCTAACGGATCGGCGTACGATGTCCATCCGTATATACTGATGAACTACAATGGAAAGTACAATGACATGTCCACGCTGACGCACGAGCTCGGACATACCATGCACAGTTACCTGACCAACAAAAAGCAGCATTTTGCCAATGCAGACTATTCTATCTTCGTTGCAGAGGTGGCGTCGACGTTAAACGAAGAGCTGCTGAACGACTACATGCTGCAGCAGATCAAGGATGATAAGACGCGGTTAGCCATCCTGGGCAACTACCTTGAGGGGGCCAAAGGGACGTTATTCCGGCAAACCCAGTTTGCTGAATTCGAATCGATGATCCACGATAGGGTTGCCAAGGGAGAAGCGCTGACCGGCGAAGATTTTGACCAGATGTATCTTGAACTGACCAGACGATACTACGGACATGATAAAAATGTCTGTATAGTCGACGACTACATTAAATCGGAATGGTCGTATATTCCGCATTTTTATTACAACTTTTATGTCTACCAATACGCTACCTCTTTTACCGCTTCGACGGCACTATCAGAAAAGGTGCTTCGGGGGACGGATGAGGATCGCCGGAGGTACTTGGATTTTCTCTCTGCAGGAAGCACAAAATATCCGGTCGAACTGTTGGTGGATGCGGGAGTAGACATGAATACGTCTGAGCCGTTTGACCTCACTATCGCCAAGATCAACAAAGTCATGGCGGAGATGGAGGCCATTTTAACCAGAATGGGGAAATAGTCCTATCGCCGAGGGGCCACGGATGAGTTTGCGGCTTGTGGGGGCGCGAACTCATCCGTACACTGTGTTTCATGGCAGATGGCTTATGGCAAATGGCAAATGGCTTATGGCAGATGGCTTATGGCAGATGGCTTATGGCAGATGGCTTATGGCAAATGGCTTATGGCAGATGGCTTATGGCAGATGGCAAATGGCAGGTGGCTTATGGCTTATGGCAGATAGCAAATGGCAGATGGCTATAAGCCGTAGAGTTGTTGATTCGTAAAGATGTAAAGGCCCGAACTCCTAGGATGAACCGAAAGTTACTTCATCCCTAGTTTCTAACTACTCAAATCTCACTACTCAAATCTCGCTTCTGTTTTTTGGCTTTCGCAACAATGAGATTTAAAGACATTAGTTACGGAACTTTTGCGTGACCATCAGACCATATAACCCTCCATCAAGGATGCCGATTCCCACGCGGCCGAACGCTTTCCGAAGGATATTTGCGCGGTGGCCAGGCGAGTTCATCAGTCCTTCGTGCGCTAAGGGGAGGCTCTGGGCAAGTGCCAGGTTCTCGCCCGCGGCAACGAACGTAATGTTAGCGGCGCGGATGCGGTCGAAGGGCGTCTTTCCCTCCGGGGAGATGTGCGAAAAGTAGCTCCTTGCAAACATATCTTGGGAGTGTGCTCGCGCAACGGGAGTCAGCTCCTCGTCTAAGGTGAGCGGTGGCAGACTTTCTTTTGCACGTTCTTCGTTTATCATATCGAGCATCTGCCGCTCCAGGTCTGGACGGGGTTTAGCGTTATCGACCGAAAAGGGGAGGGTTATGCTCTTTGACGATTCCGGCGCTATAGTCATTTTATTGATCGAGCGATTTACGGCGTCGAGTGCCGGCGCAAACGGCCTTTCGACCCTTGCCAGCCCATTTGTCAGCTGCTCCGCGATTTTACTCTCCCTGGTCTTTACCGTCAACGTCTCCGAAAAGGGTAATAAAAGCAACAGGGTAGACAGGATGGCCGCATATAACAATCCCGATATCGCTCCCGGTATAAATCCGAAAAAGTGGTTTAAGCGATGCCGATGTGCCTCCGGCGGAATTGCGTTCAGAACCTTGTTGGCCAAAAAAGATAGCACCGAGCCTACGACAAGTAGTGTAAACAGGAAGGACAGCGGCATGGTCCATATGCTATCCGCGATATAGGTTTCAAATAGATGGGCCACATGTCTATATAATAAAAAAGTGGCTAGCAGACCTCCAAGCCAGGAGATCAGTCTGATCGTGCATCCAAAGAATCCCCCCGTCACCCCGTTCCACACCGAGACGATGACGACGAGCAAAAGTATAATATCAATTATGTTCATACTGCTTCCATAGGACAATGTTCAGGGGATAAATGTTTTCAGTGTCCTGAAATCGACTGGAAAGAGCTTTTCCATCTGTATTTTAGGGGCTAGGAGAGTCCGTGCGTTAGTCGATAGCCCGCTGTGCATTATAGCTTATTATTGTCCGTAAAGCCGGAGGCTTCGACGGGCTCAGCCTGACATTATAGAAGGGTAGGGATGTCGCTCTTCGACAGGTCAGCCTGACATTATAGAAGGATAGGGATTTCGCTCTTCGATAGCGCTCAGCGTGATATTAAAGGTTTGTCATGTCCGTAAAGCCGGAGGCTTCGACGGGCTCAGCCTGACATTCTCGTAGGACAGGGATGTCGCTCTTCGATAGCGCTCAGCGTGATATTAAAGGTTTGTCATGTCCGTAAAGCCGGAGGCTTCGACGGGCTCAGCCTGACATTCTCGTAGGACAGGGATGTCGCTCTTCGACAGGCTCAGCGTGACATAAAGGTTTATCATTCAACAATGTTCAGCGACAGTAAAGCTCAACGTGACGTTACTGCCATTGTAATTCAATAGTACATGATGGTATTCAATAATTTTATGTGCTTTATGCCGGGATAGGGAGAAATTTAGCCCTATCGGAATCGTTTTTCCGTTCTTGTGGGCAAATAACATACTTCGGAAATTTGTCCAAAACGATTCATATGATAGAAAATACAGTTTATCAAAACGAGCTATCGGGTAAGGTCGCGCTGGTAACCGGCGGAACAAAGGGAGCAGGGAAGGCCATCGCGGAGCGCTTAAAGCGTGCTGGAGCACAGGTGATTGTCACTGCCCGGAATGCGCCTGACGACACCGGCCACGGTCTATACTTTGTCGCGGCGGATCTAAGCGCACCGGAAGGTGCGGCCGGCGTCGCCAAAGAGGTGTTTGGAAAGTTTGGTGGCGTCGATATTCTGGTAAACAACCTTGGCGGTTCGGAAACGCCAGCGGGAGGGTTTGCCGTATTAACGGATGTAGACTGGGAGCAGACGCTGCAGATCAACCTGCTCGCTCCAGTGCGGTTGGATAGAGCGTTTTTACCGCAGATGATAAAGAACGGAAGCGGTGTTATCATTCACATCGCCTCTATCCAGGGGAAACTGCCGCTGCACGATTCGACGCTTCCGTACGCTGCTGCCAAGGCGGGGCTCATCAACTACAGCAAAGGCCTTTCAAAAGAAGTCTCATCCAAAGGTGTCCGGGTACTGACGGTATCGCCGGGCGGTATCATGACCGACGCCGCGCAACGGATGATGCAACGAATCTCAGAAAGCTCGGGCATTTCCGTCGAAGAAGCGACGCAGAGCGTATTGAACGCATTGGGCGGGGTGCCGTTCGGGCGATTTGCAAAGCCTGAAGAGGTGGCTGAATTGGTGGGATTTCTTGTCTCGCCGAGGGCCGGCTATCTGACGGGAACCGAGTTTGTAATTGATGGGGGAACCATTCCAACCGTATAATCAGGAGGACTTGGCGTACCACATCCCGACATCCGCCGGAATTCCGGCGGAAGCATGGCTAAGCCGGATTAGAAAAGCTATCGTTGCCGGTAGAAATGCTGACAGGATAGATATGATGAACATTTAAAATATAAAAAACAATGAAATTACCTAAAGTAGTAGCCGACCTCATCGACGCACAGTATCATTTTAATCCCGACGCTTATGCAGCCTGTTTTTCAGAGACAGCGCTGGTGCACGATGAAGGGCATGCGTATGTCGGCCGCGAGGAGATCAAACGATGGATCAGCAAAGCGAATAGCGAGTACAACACCGTGATGAAGCCCCTCAGCTTCGAAGAGACGGAAGGGGGAAGCCTTTTGACCGCCGAAGTGTCGGGCACCTTTCCAGGGAGTCCGGTCGTACTGAAGTTTTACCTCCAGATCGCCGACGGGTTGATAACATCATTGAAAATAGCCGGCTAACAGTGACAAGGCCGATAACGTTAAATCGGACAAACATACGTAGCGTCCAGTGTTAGACCTCATTTTTTGGAGTCAGCCGGTAGGGCCGGCGACTCCAAAAAAAAAGTCACCTTTCGCCATCCATCAGCTCCTGATACCTGTCTATAAAAAGTCCGACGTGATAGCCGTCCACAAGCCCGTGGTGCACGTGAATGGACACGGGCATGGTTTTTACACCATCATTTTCCGTCATCTTTCCAAACGAAACCTTGGGCGAACTGTCAGCGAAGGAGAAGCTTCTTGCAAGCGAATGGGGCGGCGCACTGTTACTTTTTCAACCTGCTCTCATAGAGGTTTATCCATTGTTCCACCGATAGTTTTCCCATCAGTTCGCCAATAAGCTGAAATGGGATGTCATCTGTCTTCTTAAACCGGATACAGCTTTTGCCCATATCCAATTTTTGTTTGCTGTGTTGGGGATACGAAGCAACAAACCAGTCCGACAGCGCTGGATCAGCATATATACCCATATGGTAGAAGTTAATCGAATTTTTCTCTGATGCGATGGATGCGAAAGGTAGCGGCTCTGCCGGCTTGCAGTGATAGCCCGGCGGGTAGATGCTATGTGGTACGACGTATCCCAGCATGCCGTAACTGATGGCCGCCTCAAAGCCTGAAGGTAGGTTTTCGACGATGGTCTCATGCAGCTTTTGAAAGGCCGGCGCCCGGTCGGGAGGCACGTTGGATAGGATTTCCTCCACGGTTTGTCCCGGTGTTTTCATTTCAGCTATTGTTTACGATTTATTCCTGCATGTGCCCCATCCGCAAGGGCCCATTACTGTTAAATGGGCCTTTGCATGATGAAGTTTTATCACTGGTTTTCAGCTTCTAGTTTTTAGGAAAAGCAGGATCGGCCGTGATTTCCTTTATCTGTCCGATATGCCGGGCGGTGTGCGCTGCCACAAACAGAAAGTTTTGATAGCCGTCCGACTTTCCCGTCGGGTATTCACTGATGTGGTTGCGCATGTCGTCTGCATCGGCGTCTTTCAGATAGCTAAGGATTGGCTTTCTTCCGTTGTTGAAGTCGGCCAATGCCTGCTGTGCATCTGTGTATTTTCCGGCAGGCTGCAGCTCCTTCGGTGCCTGATGTTTTTCGGTACGGTCTGTAATCATCTGGACGAGCTGCGCATCAGTGGTTTTTATTTCAGACCGGCGGTTCGGCTGTGCCGGCTTTTCCATTTCTTTCCGGCCCATTTCGAACAGCATTTGTTCCGATGTGATGATGTGCTCCAGACACTGAGCCACCGACCATTTGTCGGCTGCCGGTTTAAAGGCGAGCTGTGCTTCGCTGAGTCCTGCCACCGCCTGGCGTAATTCGTCGGCCGTGCTGTTGAAATAGCGCTCGAGGAAGGCGACGCTTCCGTCGGCTGCAGCGGGGCCGCTCTCCAGTATGGATTTCAATTTAGTGAGACCATTCTCCAGATCGTCGCCGATCATCTTCTCCATATCCATAAAGAGGAGCATGATATTCATCGGATAGTTCATACGGCCGCTAAAGCCCCATTTTACCTTAGTCTGGTTGTCGCCCGATGTCTCCGTAATCATGTAAGCGGGCTCGGTAGCCTCAAAAGGTTCAAAAAAGCGGAGTTCGAAATCAATTCTTTCGCCCTCCGTTATTTTCGTAATTTCCTGCTCGCCTACGCCTACCTCTTTGTTTTTACTTTCCCAGGCAGAAACAAAACCTACTGTTCCGTCCGTGCCCCGATAGGTCTTTTTCATGTTCGGGTCTGTGTTGGCCCATTTGCTGTAGTTTTCTTGATTTTTCAGGTATTTGACATAGTTGAACACTTCCTGTCTAGGTGCGTCAATAACAATTTCTTTCTCGACGGCATACTCTTTTTTTACAATAAGCGCGACGATGAGCAGAATAGCTATTATGATTCCGATGACGGCCAATACTCTCTTTAACGTTTTCATTGGTTAGTGTTTTAATAGTTATTTGATGAGCTAAGTTAGCACATAAAAAATAAAATTAATAAATATTTTGAAACGGAAAGTTGTTGATTATAAGATATTTTCGCCGGATGTACGGGGCGGTCGGCATGGCGATCCAGACTATGGGATCTTCCGGAGCTGGGTCGGCAGCGGTTAACGTTTATCCTGTCGCAGCAGTGTGATCTCTTTTTGCCATGTTCGTTTTTCGGTGGGTGACTTCGTCAGCTGAATGGCCTGCTCGTAGTGGGCGATGGATTTGGCAGCAGCTGTCTGGGCATACAGATAACCTAAGAGTGCATGATAGTAGCTGTTTTGTTCCAGACCCAGCTTCTCCGCTTCCACAATCGCTTTGTCTTTTCCGTGCACCTTCGCAAAGGCGAAAACGCGGTTTAACGCCGTGATCGGGGAGTACTCAACGACGATAAGCTGATTGTACAGCTGCAGAATATGCGTCCACTTGCTGTCGTCTGCCGGAGCTGTATGCCAATAGGCAATTCCTGCTTCCAGATGGTACTTGGACACTTCCTGCCTGTCGGTTGCGTTTACCAAATAGTAGTTTCCCCGCTGAATAAGCGATTGATCCCAACGGCTTTTGTCCTGTTCATCAAAGAGTATTGCTTCGCCACGTATGTCCGTTCTTGCGTCCAGTCTCGAGCTTTGAAAACACATCAACGCCAATAGCGCATTCACCTGAGGGGTGTTCGTCAGTGTGTTTTCGGTGAGCAGCAACGTCAGTCTCATGGCTTCCGAACAAAGCTCGATCCGCACCTGCTTGCTGCTGGTTTTCGAGAAATATCCCTCGTTAAACAAAAGGTACAGGGTTCGAAGAACAATTGGCAGCCTCGACCGGATGTCGGTTTCGTTCAGCGTAGTAATCTGAAAGCTGTTGTTCCTCAGGTTTTTGCGCCCACGTTGCAGGCGCTTTCTGATGGTTTCTATTTTTGTAAGGAAAGCGTCGGCGATCTCTTCTACGCTGAAGCCGCAAAGAATCTGAAGCGCTAGACAAATCTGGCTTTCGCTGGGGTTTGCGGGATTGCAGACAGCGAAAATCATGGCCAGCTGACTGTCGGCTATTATCCGGCCGTTATAGTCGAATTCCCCTTCGTTCTCAATACTCTCGGGTATTATTTCGTTTCTGACCTTCGTCTCGAAGATGGCGGTACGTTTGAAATAGTCTTTTGCTTTATTGCGGGCGACAGTATACAGCCACGCTGTCGGGTTGTCCGGTACCCCATTGAGCGCCCAATGCTCCGATGCTTTCAAGAACGTATCACTTGCAATATCTTCGGCGATGTCCATATGATGTAAACCAAAATGACGGCAGAGCACGGCCGTCATTTTAGCATATTCCTGTCGGAATAGATGCGGTAACAGTTTGTTATGTGTCTCCGTTTTCTTCAAAGCTAGTCACGTTTCAATACCTCTCTTACCTCAATACTGCCGCCTATTTTGAAGATGGGGTTTTCTTTCGCTATGACGACCGCCTCTTCAATGGTGGCTGCTTTGATCACGATATAACCGCTGATAAACTCCTTAATTTCGGTATAAGGTCCGTCGGTAACCACGTTGTCCGGTTTTACGGTTTTGGCGCTTCCGGGGACAGGCAGCAACGTGTTGCCTTTGTCTACCAGTTGATTTCGCGCGGCGATGCTTCCTAGCCAGTTCATCCTTTCCTGCATCTGCTCAGGCGAAGGTTGAAAATCAGAAATGTCTGTCAGTCTGAAAATTAATGCAAATTCTTTCATCGTTTTATTTATTGTTTGAACGTATGACGATCGGATTTCCGTTATGGGGACAGCAATTATGTTTTTTATTCTGTCAAGAGGCGATTTCCGTATTATGGCTGCGACCAGGGCACGTCATGTGTTGGCTACCGCCTGAGCTGCCTTTCAAAGGTAAATTAATTTTCTGGAAAACGGAGGGGCGGTAACCGGCGAAGGAATATTTGTGTGTCATACTGTTGCGATCAAGCCAAGCTCCTGCCCGTCGTTGTCAAGAATCATGGTTATCTCTTAGTTTGCTGTATTGAAAAAATCTGTAGAAAAGCAGGATGGCTACTGCAAGGGAAAGTCCCACGAGCATAAGATGCGCCGCATAAAGAATAAACAGCAGACCGGTAAAAAAACAGAACAGCAAGACTTTGCTTATCCGTAAAGGCAGATTCCCGGTGCTTAAAATCACACTTCTAAGAAGCAAAAGAAAAACCACATACGATATCGTGAATACACCTAATCCCGGGAGAATACCTGCGGCGGCTGTTGCGTAAATTATTTCAGGAGAAATCAATATAAGGTAGTACGGAACAGGCTCGATAAATCTTGCAAATGTCTTGTACGGAAGATTTAGGGCAAAGGCCATTTGCTGGCTTTGCAGCACAAAATCCCGATACAGAAGGATGATGTTTAGGCAGGAGAGTATGAGGGCTAGCAATACCAGCAGCTGGAAGTCTTGCTTCTGGAGTGGATCGGCAAAGAGATGCAAGGCCACCAATACGACGGCTTTCGTGAGGATAAGACTGATCTTGTTATGATGGACATGGTTCACGAGCGGGATAAGACCCAGCGGGAGGGGGCCAAGCCGCGTTGTGCTTTTCGTATTTCGAAAAGATGTACCGTATGCTAGAGTGCGGTCTACGTATGTCACGATTCCAACATGGAGTGCGATGAGGTACGTCAAGATAAAAAGGCCGTAACGGAGTCCGGCATGGTGATATCCGACCGCCAGCGAATACAGGGCGTATAGATAGAGCGGCAGTTGAATGATGAATACGGTGGCCACCCATGTTTTCCAGCGAAGTGTCTTCCGGATGCCTATAAAAGAGTAGCGCAAAAAAAGGTTTCGTTCTGCCGCCATTTCTCTAACGATATAGCGGGCAGCTAAGCCGCTATAAAGAAGGGCAACAAAGCAAAACAAGCCAGCTAAAATAGGGTCCGTCAGTACTTTTATAGGTAGCAGCATGCTCCAATAATCGGACGTCCCTGTCTTTAATGCGCCGGCGGTCTGTGTAAAGAAGCAGTAGCTGATGATTATACCGAAGCCGAAAAGAAGCACCTTGATATATTTTTTAAAAAAGCCCTTAGCGAAAACCTTTATGAAAATGCTCCGCATAAAACATCAAAATTTGAGCTTGCCCGATTCGACATTGACAATGGTCGCTTCAAGGGGGAAGCGATCAGTATGGGCCGCCACCACTATCGTCGCTCCCTGCTGACGCCGCACCCATATCTGATCTTGTAAAAAAGCCGTGGTATCAAGATCGAGGGTTACAAAGGGTTCATCCAACAGTATCAGCTGCGATTGTCCTATGAGCGCCAACGTCAACGACAGCTTCTTTAGCATACCACTTGAATACTGGGATATAGGCTGGTGGTTGATGAAGTCGCGCATCTGAAATCCGTCGATCATCATCTCTACCTGTTCTTGGGTTCCCTCTTTTGCCGAGAGGAAAAAATGAATGAGGTCCCTGCCTAGCAGAAAGTTAGGATATACCGGCTCTGTCGCGGAATAATTTACCAGGCGGAGATACTTTTCAGGATTTTTTCTCAACGAAAATCCCCGCATCAAGATATCCCCGCGATAAGGTATTAATCCCGCGAGCGATTTGAGGAACGTGCTCTTTCCGGAACCGTTTTTACCATGGATCCAGTAGATACCGGCTGGTGGCTCCCAGGAGGGGACCTCCAGCGCGAGATGCGAAGAATAGTATACTTTTAGGTTTCGTATTTCAAGCATATCGGTAAATTTCGAATAATGTTGGCTATTTTAAAAGACATAACGGCCAAACGCCGCAGTTTTCCGGTAAACAGTGCCACCGGACAGGTAAAACTGGCCCCTATCACCGTTGGACAGCAGGCGTCGACGTCGCTAAACGTTTTTCCGTTTTTTTTGTCGGAAATTGCGTAATTTTCTCCGCCCAATAAAAACGGAGGACAGCCGGATGCTATCAAGAACACTGTACATTCTTTTCCTTACCTTTCTTTTCGTAGGAGGTGCTTTCAGTCAAGCCAATCTTAAGCAATATTTTACCGATTGCGGTTTTGAAGGCAGCATTACTATTTTTGACTATAAAAATCAAAAGTGGATCATGAGTGACAGCGTTGAATCTTCGGTACAGAAAGTTCCTGCGTCGACATTTAAGATCGCCAATTTGCTGATTGCATTAGAAACCGGTGTCATTGCAGATGAACTTGACATCGTAAAGTGGCGGGGTAAGATAGATACCGCTGTTTACGGTTACCGTCCTTCTACCTATAAAAACATGACGGTTAAGGAGGCTTTCGAGGTGTCGGCGGGCTGGGTATTCATGGAGCTGTCAAAGAAAATAGGCCGGAAAAGATACCAAAGATACCTAAAGGCTTGTGGTTACGGAAATCGGCAGGTGTCGGATGCGGCCGACTTCTGGAATTTCGGCCCTTTGGCCATTTCATCGCGTAACCAGATAGAATTCCTCGTTAAGGTATACAGTGGTAAGGCGCCGTTCTCCGCGAGGAGTATCGATATATTAAAAAGGGTTATGGTTGTTGAGCAAAACGACGACTATATCCTTCGTGCGAAAACGGGATGGGGCTGGCAAAACGGTATAGATGTGGGATGGTGGGTCGGTTACGTAGAGAAAGACGATAACGTCTATTTTTTTGCAACCAGACTCGCTAAGGACAGAGCGGATAAAAATCCCCAGTTTCCGAAGTGCAGAATCGATATTACCAAAAGGGTACTTAAAGACATAGGAGCGCTATAATGGTTGCGTCCTCGCTGATCAGGAATCAACAGGAATATTTTCTAATTTCTCTTCCGTTGTTTATCCTTCGACAATGTCAGGCTGAGCTCGTCGAAGCCCAGGGTGACCATGGATGGGTGAGTACTTCGGCAGGTTGAGTACTTCGGCAAGCTCAGTACAGGGCCCTTCGACAGGCTCAGTACAGGCCCTTCGACAATGTCAGGCTGAGCTCGTCGAAGCCCAGGGTGACCATGGGTGGATGAGTACTTCGACAAGCTCAGTACAGGCCCTTCGGCAAGGCCAGTACAGGCTCGTCGAAGCCCAGGGTGACAATTGACTCCATAGGGGTTATATCTCAATAGAAAACCGTGTATTAATCACACGACCCCAACAGGGGCTACGGCTGGTTTGGTCAAGCCGCGAATCTCCACTTCAATTATTTAATATTTAATTTGGAATGATCGTTCCGTTTTATATAACTTTATGGAATGATCGTTCCGTTATGAAGAATGATGAAGTGTTAAAACAAAAGAGACAAAATGAGTAAACTTAAAGACAAAGTCGCCGTCGTAACAGGCGGCAGTTCAGGAATTGGCTATGCGGCCGCAAAAGAATTTGCGGCACTAGGGGCAAAGGTGATTATTACTGGCCGTAATCAGACCGCTATTGACCAGGCGGTGCATGAGTTGGGAGGCCAGGTGTTCGGTATCCGTGCTGATGCAGCAAGCATAAGTGATACAGAAAAGCTTGTCGAGCAGGTACGATCCACCTTCGGCAGGGTTGACGTTTTGTTCGTAAATGCGGGTGTGGCGCTACAGGAACCGGTAGGACAGCTTACCGAGGCCAGTTTCGATGAGTTGGTTGCCATCAACTTTAAAGGTGCTGTTTTTACCACGGAGAAGTTTATTCCGATCATGAACGACGGGGGTTCAATTATTCACATGACTTCGGTCAGCGCATTTACGTTTGCGACAGGAACGTCCGTTTATTCCGCCACGAAAGCTGCGCTTACGGCGTATAGCAAGACAGCAGCGGTAGAACTTGCCGACCGGAAGATCAGGGTAAACACCGTCGCACCGGCCATGACAGAAACGCCTGCAATTTACAAAGGGCAGTTTGCAAACGAAGAGATTCACACGTTTCTTAAGAGTAAATTCCCGTTCAAACGGTATGGGCAGCCCGAGGAGGTAGCAAAACTGGTGGCGTTTTTGGCTTCTGACGATGCAGCGTTTATTTCCGGCGGCGAATTCACGATCGATGGCGGGGCATCTGTAAACGCTGTCCGCCTCTAAATTTTTTTGGTTATATTTGGAACGATTGTTCCGTTATGTGTATCTTTGTAGGGGCATTATAGTGCCCCTGCAACGCATATGGCAAGGACAAAAGTATTCGACGAGCATCTGATTTTAGAAAAGGCAATGGAGCTGTTTTGGCAGAAGGGTTACAACGCCACGTCCGCACAGGATCTGGTGGATAATCTGGGTATCAGCCGGTCGAGTATGTACGACACGTATGGCGATAAACATTCACTTTTTCTAAAGGCGTTGGAACTGTACCGTCGGGAGCGGATAGATCCGGTAATAAAGGGATTGACGACAGCAGATGATATCGAGGCGTATGTCAGATCTATCTTCAAAACTGTAAAAGCCGAGGCTGTGGAACCGGCCGAACCGACGGGGTGTTTCATGGTAAATTCTGCGGTAGAGCTGGCTACGGTAGACTCCGATGTGCGGACAATCGCAAATGCGATTATGCGCGATACGGAGGAGGCACTGTATAACGCGATACAGAAGGGGCAAGACGAAGGCATTTTCACGACAGCGTTTCCGGCGCGCGCGTTGGGCCGTTTTGTTCTTAATTCCCTCAACGGGTTCCGGGTAACCATGAAGTTTGACGCCAGTGAGCGTATGTTCGACGACATCGTAGATGTTTGTCTGTCGGTTTTAAAAGGCCGATCCTAAGAAGGTAATGGGGCGTCAAAACCTCGTCCTTGCGAGGCGACGGCACGCCGCGAAGCAATTTAAAGAATGCCTATCAAAAAACTATCGTCGCATTATTTGGTTCTCTCTTAGGACAGAACAATGGATAGCACAACGATGCCTATGAAACGCTTTATTTTTTTGTTTTTAACCGTACTTATCTACAGCTCATGCAGGGAAAGGACTCCTGCCAAGAAAACAGAAACCCCGCCGGAACGCCCTGAAGTCCGGCTGCAGATCAGCATATCCCAGCGGCAGCTCTATGTCCTCGAAGGAGAGGACACGCTAAAACGGTATGCCGTCGCGGTGGGTAAACAGGGATATCCAACACCGGAGGGCGACTTTGAAATTCACCAGATCGACTGGAACCCCGATTGGACGCCACCGGAGAGCGACTGGTCAAAGGACGAAACGTACAAGCGGCCCGGCGAACCGGGAAACCCGATGGGTAGGGCCCGCATCATTTACAAGATGCCGTATACCATACACGGCACCACCGATCTTGAGTCGCTCGGAGAAGCCGAGTCGCACGGCTCGGTGCGCATGGCGAACGCCGAGGTGATCGAGCTCGGGCGCTTCCTGATGGAGCGTACCGGCACCAACCGGTCCGACGAATGGTTCAACCGTGTGCTGACCGACTCGACGACGATGGAGTCGGTGAAGCTGGAGAAGACGGTTCCGCTAAAAAACGTAAAATAATCAGCGGATTTTATCCAACTGTAATACGTAAGATGTTAACTAACGATCGTGTAGAACTTTACACGATCTTTTTTTATTTTAAATAGACCGATCGGTTTATTTTTGTTTATCTTTATACCGTAACATGGATCGGGTTTATGAAAATGTCCAAGTCAGAAAATACCAGACAGTTTATTGTTGAGAAAACGGCTCCTTTATTCAATACGAGGGGATATGCGGGTACTTCGATGAACGATATTATGGGTGCAACGGGTCTTTCAAAAGGTTGCATCTATGGAAACTTCGAGAACAAGGATGAGGTTGCTTTGGCGGCCTTCGACTACAACCACAGCAAAGTAAACGAACATATGAAGGCGCGGATACGGGCAACCGAAAATTCTATTGAGCGACTGCTGGTTTATCCACATACCTATAAAAACTATTTCAGGTATCCGTACCTGCAAGCCGGCTGTCCGATTCTCAACACGTCGACAGAAGCCGATGACACACATCCGAAATTGAAAGAACGCGCAGAAAAAGCCTTGGCGTTCTGGAAGACATCGATTGAAAACCAGATAAAGCGTGGTATGGTGAGGAAAGAAATAAAGGAAGACACCGATCCGACAGAAATAGCCGTCGTCATGATTTCCATGATTGAAGGTGCTTTTATGCAGGCGAAAGTTACGGGTAGGACAAAAGAATTGAAAATAGCAATGGCATTTTTGGAAAGAATGATCATCGGTTTAAAGGCATAATTTTTTTTTGATTAAAAAAAGACCGATTGGTTTTTTTCTGATTCAGAAAAGAGTTTCGCTGAATCAATTTAGAGAAGATGTATGGTTATTAAATTATATAAGAAATGAAGATAATAAAATACGCTCCGCAATATCAACAGCAATTCGAGCAACTTAACAGGGCCTGGGTGGAGAAGTACTTCGAAGTGGAGCCTATGGATGAAGCGTTGCTTTCCGACCCGGAAGAAGCTATTCTGAACAAAGGAGGACAGATATTTTTTGTTTTGCATGAAAATCAGATCATCGGTACCGTCGCATTGGTATGCATGGGAACGGGCGTTTACGAAATGGCCAAAATGGCGGTGGACGAAAGGTTTCAAGGGTTAGGGGCAGGGAAGCTGCTCTGCAGGACCGCGATTGACGAAGCAAAAAAGCGCGGTGCGCACAAACTGGTATTATTTACAAATACCAAACTGACGACCGCCATAGCCATATACCGCAGATTCGGCTTCACGGACGTCGTACTGGACGGGCAAGAATACAGCCGTGCCGATACAAAAATGGAACTGTTATTAAAGCCGGCTGTGCGGAAGTGGTTTGACCGGCAATTTAACTTCGGACTAGGAAGGAAGGATTTTCCGGCCTTGTTAAGCAGGATGGAAAACGCTGCCTTGAAGGTAAAGGAAATAACGCAGGGACTATCCGAAGACCATCTGCATTTTAAGCCGGATGGTAAATGGTCGATCAAAGAGCATATCGGCCACTTATGGATCTTAGAGCGCCTTTGGCAAACGCGATTTCTGGAAATAAAGGAAAATAAAGCGGAAATGTCGCCAGCGGATCTGAGCAACGCGGCAACCGACAAAGCTCTTTTTAATCAACGCCGACTGGAGCATATCCTATCCGGTTTCGAGCAGGAACGGCAACATACGATCCGGACGTTGAGCGGTTTCGACGGCGATGATTTTTTATACCGGTTATATCACCCGAGATTAAACCATCCGATGACCGTGGCTGATTTGATGTATTTCGTTGCAGAACACGATGACCACCATCTGCATGCGATAAGGGACGTGATGGACAAGCTAACGGAAAACATCCCCGGAAGGAGAAAAGGCTGACCGCTAAGGGCAGCGTAGCAATCGTTAAAATCAAACCATATGGAAAGCTATTTAAACAGCGTCGTAAAGCAATTCAAGTACTACAGGGCACTTGGCGAAAAAGCAATGGCCCAGCTGCAGGACGAACAGTTATTCTGGCAGTACAACGGCGAAAGCAACAGTATCGCCATGCTGGTAAGCCATATCAGCGGAAACATGTTATCGAGGTTTACGGATTTCCTCACGACCGACGGAGAGAAGCCCTGGAGAAACCGCGATGCAGAGTTTATGGACCGGTTTGAAAACAGAGAGCAGTTAATGAACCAATGGACCAAGGGCTGGAGCTGTCTGATGGATGCTTTGGAGAGCTTAACCGCGGAGGATCTGGAAAGAATCGTGTATATCCGAAATGATGGGCATACCGTGACGGAGGCGATAAACAGGCAGCTGGCCCATTATCCTTACCACATCGGGCAAATCGTCTTCATTGCGAAGATGCTGAAAAATGAAGATTGGCAGACGTTGTCGATTGCCCGCAACAGATCGGTCGATTACAATAGCCGCAAATTTTCGCAGGACAAAGACAGGCGACATTTTACGGACGACGTATAACTTCTAAACGTAATAAAGATGAAAACCATGCTGATCACTGGGGCAAGCCGCGGGATAGGTGCCGCCACGGCCTCGCTGGCGGCTGCAAGAGGATTTTCGGTAGCTGTTAATTATCGCAGCGACAAAGCAGCTGCCGAAGGAGTCGTCGCGCGGATCCGTGCCGACGGCGGCCGGGCGGAAGCTTTTCAGGCAGACGTTTCCAAGGAAGGAGATGTCAAGCGTTTGTTTGCGGAAGTGGATGCCGTGTTTGGACACCTGACGTCCCTTATCAATAACGCCGGAATCTTAGAGCAACAATGCCGTATGGAGGGTATGAGCCGCCAACGGCTACAACGGATATTTGAGGCCAATACGTTCAGCGCTTTTCTTTGCTGCAGGGAGGCTATCATGCGGATGGCGACAAGATATGGTGGAACCGGCGGGACCATCGTTAACGTTTCTTCGATTGCGTCGCGAACCGGAGCGCCCTTCGAGTATATTGATTATGCGGCATCGAAGGGAGCTGTGGATGCGATGACCATCGGGCTGGCCAAAGAGCTGGCAGGCGAGGGTATCCGCGTAAACGCCGTACGCCCCGCATTTATCCATACCGATATTCACGCGTCGGGAGGAGAACCGGATAGGATCGACCGGATAAAAGATTCGATTCCACTAAAAAGAGGCGGACTGGCAAGTGAGGTGGCAGAAGCTATTCTCTGGCTGGCGTCGGAGCAATCTTCTTATTCCACCGGTATATTTATTGACGTGACAGGAGGGCGATAGGAGGCTTTTTCCACGTTAAGCGCGGAGCAAAGTACATCATGTGCTCTAAGCTAAGCGCTGAAAACGGATAAATGCCGTTTGCAAACCTTGAGGCGTTCACGTTAATTCAACCGTTCATTTCCGGGCTTTTTTATGCCTATCGTCGTTTTCGAAGCAAAGACGAGTATCTGAATGATAACGGCGATGACGATGAGTACGGCAAGTTCCAGGTAGGACAGTATGTTCGAGAAGCTTGTCATATTGAGCACCTCGTCCAGCTGTTTCTTTCCTTCCTCCACCTGTATGAGCGAGAGGTCCTGGAGGGTCTCGCCGGCGTGCTGTGCGGCTGATAGTGCGGCCGCATGGTTGCCGCTTTCGTTGTTTGCGGCTATGGTGTGACATAGTCGTTTGAAAGTTTCGAAATTGGTTTTTTCCTTTTCGGTGAGCGTTGTTTCCTCGTATAGTGCATTCAGCGCGGTCACCTCGGTAAGGTGGGTGTTTACCAATGCCGTAACCCTGCTGTCCTTCTTTTCAAGGGCCGTGATGATGCCTTCCATCTTCTTGGACAGCCGAAGGATATATTGTGCGACGACCAGGCGGTCTTCGTAAATGGAAGTGACCGCCTTATTGATACGTTTAACCGTCCGCTGTTCACGCATATTGATCAGCATCACGAGTCCAAGCACCGTGAACAGCAGTATCGATGCCTTCATTTTCTGTTTAATCGCAAAAGCCCACATGGTTCTCCTATTTACGAAGCGCACGGCGCCACAAGGTTTATAATGTAGACAAATTAGCAAATTATTTCAACAATAAAGAGTACGAACACCTTGTTTCTTCGTCAGGGATAAAAGGAAGTATGGGAATGTAATGCCGGCATTACCTGTGTTAACCCTAGGAGGGGAGAGAAGCGACCAAAAAATAGTGCCTCTTGCGACGCTAATTGATCTGAACGTGGCAGCAGCCCTGCGCAGCGGTGCCCGGTGTGGACGTTGCTGCGAGGGGCAAGTGTCCGTATAGGAATAATAAATCGGGAAATTTTCTATCTACCACTTTTCCATGATCTGCATCCTGTGATTAATGCCCCAGTCGGCGATGCTGTCCGTTAATATTTTTAAAGTCTGCCCATGTTCGGAGAGTCTGTATCTTACAGACATGGATTCCGACCTCCAGACTTCCTTTTCGATAAGGTTGTTGGTTTCCAGTTCTTTGAGCTCCCGGCTAAGCATTTTGCCTGATATCCCCGCGATACTTTTAAGCAGTTCAGAATATCTCATGGAGCCATAGCACAAACGGGCGATAATAGGCATTTTCCATTTGCCGCTTAATATATACATGGTGTCATCAATCGCCCTTAATTTTTTAGCGCAGTCGCCAGACAATACGTTTACCTTTTTATCCATATGAAAGTTGGTTACCCTAATGTTACTATATTTTTCGACACTTTGTGACAAAAGTATACCGATCGCTTTTAACTTTACAAATAAAAAAGTAGTTATGACAATATTAAAAGATTTGCAGTGGCGTTATGCGACAAAAAAGATGAATGGGAATAGTGTTCCCCAAGAAAAGGTGGACTATATACTGGAGGCAGCACGGCTGGCACCGTCTTCATCAGGTCTGCAACCTTATAAAATAATTGTAGTGACAGACAAGGTCTTATTGGAAAAGATTAAAGGGGTGGCTTACAACCAAAGCCAGATTGTTGATTGCTCGCACCTGTTGATATGGGCATCGTGGGATGGATATACGAACGACAGGGTAACGGCTGTATTTAATGAAATGATGGACGAAAGAAATCTTCCGCACAGCACCATGGATACGTATAAGCAAACGATTATGGATAGGTTTGAAAATTACGGCAGGGAGTATCAGGCGCACCATGCGGCTAAACAGGCATACATCTCGTTGGGGATTGCTATGGCCGCCGCGGCAGAACAGAAGGTTGATGCAACACCAATGGAGGGCTTTTTAGAAGATAAGCTCGACAAGCTTCTAAACCTTGAGGGAACTGGGTATACGAGTGCAGTAATTCTCCCGTTGGGCTATAGAGACGAAGCCAACGATTGGTTGGTAAAGATGCCTAAATACCGGACGCCGAAAGAAAGATTTGTCACTGAAGTGACGATCAACGATGCTAATCCCGATGTTGATCCTATGACGGAATCCTTAGAAGGCATCATTACGCCTAAATAGCACATCGGCAACCGCCATCTTGGCTATGTAACCGCCGAAGTGGGCACCGCGCTCCATTTCCGAAAGCAGAAAGCGTCGCTGCTTTCGGAAATAATATTGCACCTCAAAGGCAATTTATGTAAGTTTGATAAATTGGATGCAAAGTACTGATGGCTGAAGTAAAGCCGACGTCAGGCCTTTGATCTAGGGTAAATGTAACGTGATAATCAATGGACGAAGCCTTATGAAAGTCAAACGGATAGTCGCCAATGTAAGTACCCCGCAGATCGATGCCGCCAAGCGGTTTTACGGCGAGGTACTAGGTCTGGACGTCCTGATGGATCATGGTTGGATAGCGAGCTACGGCAGTTCCGGGCACATGCGCGTACAGATCGCGTTTGCTACGGAAGGAGGGTCTGGAACCGATGTTCCCGACTTGTCCATTGAGGTCGACGATCTCGACACCGCGCATGCCCGAATGAAGGAATACGGATACAGCATCGAATACGGGCCGGCGGATGAGCCGTGGGGTGTACGCCGCTTTTATGTCAGGGATCCGTTTGGGAAGCTGATCAACATCCTGATGCATTTATAAAGGAGCCCACGGGGTGTGCCGCTTGCGCTTGTCGCTCCAGCCAGCCCCGTAGTACGGGTGCTTCCGCAAACCGTCCAGGAGCTAAAAACCGCTCCACCATCAGGTGGCGATATCACTGCCCAATTCTTCTGATCTTTTCGCATGTACGATATGGGCCAGATGGTGGTCGCCATGCCACGCATATATACCGATGTTTGTTTCCAGCGAAATTCTTTCGTTGGTTTCAGGATGTATGAATTGCCGTTTAAGGTCTTCTTCCGTGAGGGATTTCAATAAAGCTGTCCATCGGCGGTGCAGGCCCTTTAGTACATCGAGCGAACTATCTATTGGTAAATGGCTGGCATCGGGAAGCTCGGTCCAAAGGTCTTCTAGATAGGGTTTTATGGTCGGCGTTTCTTCTGTTAACGTCAGTTTGAACCGGATGAAACTATTCATATGGCTGTCCGCACAATGATGCACCAGCTGCCTTATTGTCCACCCCTCCGGTCTGTACCGTTTTGCGAGTTCCCTGTCCGTTAGCCCATTTACCTCTTTATTCAGCCTCGCCGGAAAGCTCTCGATGCTATCTATCCACCGCGCAATCGTCTGGGTGGTTATGATTTCCGGTTTCTGGAATTTTCCGATGGGATATCTACGTGTGTCTATGTTGTTTTCCATGTCTGCAAAAATGCCGATTATTGTTTTAAATCCGCGGCCGGTGATAGCCTTACTCATCGATCAGCTCATAGGCTGCCTTCAGAAACAGGGGATAGAGCTCTTCTTTTTTAAGCATGTTGAGGTAAAACAATGCTATAAGATCATTTTCCGGATCAATAATATAAGCCGTGCCCATCATGCCGCCCCATGAAAATGCGCTGTTGGAAACGGCAGGTACGGGCTTTCGCTCTTCATTATGGAGCTCAAACCCGAGTCCGAATTGGAAGCCTTTGCCACCCGCATTTACTTCAGGCAAGCGGTTTATGGCTGTCATGGCCTCGACTGTCTCCGGCTTTAATATCCGAACACCATTGTATTCCCCCTTATTGAGCAACATCTGACAGAATTTTGCGTAGTCTGCTATAGGTCCGTTGAGGCCGATGGCGCCTTCACAATATGTCTGTTCGGCGCTTATGGTTCCCTCGGCGTACATCGTGGTTGCCTTCTCCAGTTTGCCATTTACATAATTGTAAGGCTTCACGAACCTTTCGAGTTTGTCCGCTGTATAATACCAATCGGTATCATCCATGCCCAGGGGTGTCAAAATTGTCTCCTTAACATATTCGCGTAGTGGTTTGCCCGATATACGTTCGATCAGGTAAGCCAGCATATTCGTGCTGATGTGGTAATTGTAGTCGGTGCCGGGATCAAACCCCAATGGGTATTTCGCCAGAGCTTCCATTTCATCTTTCAGGTAGCGCGTACTTCCCTCGACCCCCATTGTCCGCTGACCGGCAACTTTGCCACCGGAGCCCGTATTGGCCGTTTGTGGTGGTGTGCCCTGCGGGGACCGTTCCTTGCGGCGCAGTGCACCGACCTGGCCCGCGCCGAGGCCCGAAGAATGCGCCATGAGGTGCACGAAGGTCATCGGCTGCTTTACAGGCCTCGTTTCGTACGTGCCATCGTCGTTCACTTTTGTGATTACCTGATCCGGTATGCCGGGAAAATATTTGGCGACCGGATCGTCTATTGCTACCAATCCTTTGTCGACCAAGGTCATGAAAGCCACGGTGGTTACAGCCTTTGTTTGTGAAAACAGCACATAGTAGTCGTCAACATGGGCCGGTATCTTGTTTTCGGGATCCTTATACCCGAACGCTTTGTGATATAGTACATCGCCGCCTTTGGCGATATAGGCCGTAAGAACGCTGGTTTTGTTGTTGTCAATAAAAGACTGAAGTAAGGAGTCCAGGCGTGCTGTCTCGCGATCCTGTGCATGCAGATGTATCAGTCCACAATGGAATGCGATGAAGACAACGAAGACCCTGCGAATTTTTTCGTTCATGCGTATGTTGATTAAGTTTATAAGCAGTATCTGGAGCTTTATCTGCTAATTTAGTAAATAACAGGTGCATAAGTAGCGGTCTGTCATACTTTTTTTCGTTCCGGTATTGGTTGAACTCAGCGAACTCCGTTCATTGCGAGGAGGTGGTATGGCCACGAAGCAATCTTTTCCTCATCCCTCTGAAAAATTACACCTTGCCATGACCTTTGAAAACGCTGGAAAACATCCTCATGTGTGTAACGGATGTTATCTTGTAACCTTTTCCGCCACTATAGCATATACCATCGGAATATTGTTGTCTAAATGTTTTATCCGATATTTTTTCGGTTCAAACTCGACCATATGATTAAAACAGTTGTATGGCGAATAATCGTACTCCTGAAAATGGAGGAGTTGCATGGAGTTGTTGAGTAGGCTGTTTATAACCTCGCTCATGCTGTGGTTCCAGCTTATATGCGATAGCGAAACGTCTGCATTCTTATCTGCATAAGTTCCCTGCTCCGTTTCAAAGATCGGTTCGTCCTTAAAATAATTGTATCCGATGCCGGCGAAGTCTTCATCGAACATCCACACGACGGGGTGGAATTCTGCGAAAACAAACCTGCCGCCTGGCTTAAGAAAAGAGGCGATCAACTTTCCCCACCTCTCTAAATCAGGCAGCCAGCCAATAGTGCCGTAACTCGTAAAGACGATGTCAAACTTTCTGTCAAGATGCTGATCAAGGCTGTAGACATCGCAGCAAATAAATTCTGCGTCTGAGTTGGTTTCCTCAGCCAGTGCTTTGGCCTGTTCAATGGCTTTGTCGGAGAAGTCCACGCCAGTCACGGCAGCTCCAAGCCGGCTCAGCGAAATGGAATCCTGTCCGAAATGACATTGCAGGTGTAAGATACTCTTTCCTTTGATGTCTCCTAAGAAAGCCAATTCGATTGGATTTAAAGACGTTTCTCCCTTAAGAAATCCATTAAGGTTATAGAAGTCAGACTTCAAATGCGTATCGACACGACTGTTCCAGGAGTTCCGGTTTACTTCTATATAATTGTCATCAGGTTCCATCGTAAGTATGAGTTAATTGGCCGCTTTTAGATTCTAAGTTATGTAAAGGCAGCTAAAAGTAAAAATAAATAATTATGTCGTGCAGTGCACGAGCCTGTGCGCCAAACATATTTTGAGTTTTTTGTTAAATTCTAAATATATTTGGAATATGACACAAAGATCATCTAACCAACCAGTTAAACCGTGGAGCATATGCGCGTTGATCGCATTGCTCGCTATCTTTTACACGCCGGGTTTTGCACAAAAAATAAGCCTATACGATCTCCGGACGGAATATCAGGATGATCCGCTGAGTCTGGAGACTGCGCGGCCCCGATTTAGCTGGAAGCTGAACAGTAACATCAAAAACACGGTGCAGGCATCCTACGAAATCCGCGTCGCTTTAGACGGGAAAAGGCTGGCCTCCGGAAAAGATCTGATCTGGAAAGATAAACAGAACAGCGATCAGTCGGTGCATATTCCGTATGACGGTCCGGAGCTGAAGTCTGCGACGCGCTACTACTGGCAGGTACGGGTAACCGACAACCACGGAAATACCTCGCCGTGGAGCACTGTGAAGCTGTTTCAGATAGGACTGAAGCCTGAAGATTGGACGGCGCAATGGATTTCCGTGCATGGGCAGGACACATCTCTGCGAAGCCCGCTATTAAGGAAACAGTTTAAAATCAACAAGAAAGTGAAGCAAGCCTTTGTGTATATCACGGCAAAAGGTTTGTACGAAGCAGCGCTGAATGGCGGCCGCATCGGCGACGATTATTTTGCGCCGGGATGGACCAGCTACAATAAGGGACGGTTGCAATACCAGGTATACGACGTCAGTAAGCAGGTGAAAATGGGCGAGAATGTCATCGGCGTGACGTTAGGCGATGGCTGGTATAAGGGACATATCGGCTTCGGAAATCAACGGAGCTATTATGGGAAAAACCGTGCCCTGCTGATGCAGCTACTGGTGACGTATGCCGACGGTAGCAAAGACGTCATCCAAACAGACGATAGCTGGAAAAGCAGCTACGGCCCTATCTTATGTTCCGATATTTATCATGGGGAGACTTATGATTCCAGACTGGAAAAAACGGGTTGGGATAATACCGGGTACCAAGAGGATGCTTCATGGCTGCCGGTGGCTGTCCTACCTGACGGTAAGTCGGAGCTGGTGGCTATGGAAGGCCCTCCTGTACGCATGCAGGAAAGGTTGAAACCGCTGAAATTGATGATTACCCCTGCCGGAGATACGGTTGTCGACTTCGGTCAGAACCTGACAGGCTGGGTACGGATGAAGGTGAAAGGGCCATCGGGTAGGGCGGTGACGCTAAGTCATGCCGAGGTTTTGGACAAAGCGGGTAATTTCTATACGGAAAACCTACGAACCGCAAAGGCACAAAACAAGTATATTCTAAACGGAACGGAGCAGGTTTTTGAGCCACATTTTAGTTTTCAGGGGTTCCGTTACCTAAAACTCGAGGGGTATCCAGGGCCCGTGGACACGGCAGGCCTGACGGCGATAGTACTCCATTCGGAAATGGGACAAACAGGAACATTCAGTACGTCCAACCCGATGCTAAACCAGCTGCAGCATAATATTTTCTGGGGGCAGAAAGGTAATTTCCTGGATGTGCCAACAGATTGCCCGCAAAGAGACGAAAGGTTAGGGTGGACGGGTGATGCGCAGGTTTTTTACCGGACTGCTGCTTACAATATGGATGTGTCCCGATTTTTTACCAAATGGCTAAAAGACCTAAAGGCTGAGCAGCAGGCCGATGGTAAGATTCCTCATGTGATCCCGAATGTCATTGGCGACTGGGAAGCCGGTTCCAGCGGTTGGTCCGATGCATCGACCATCGTCCCGTGGGAGATGTATATGGCCTACGGTGATAAACGGATACTCGAAGAGCAGTACGGAAGTATGAAAAAATGGGTCGACTATATCAACGGGATATCCAAAAACAACCTATGGAATAGCGGGCGGCATTTCGGCGACTGGCTGTTTTATCGTCCCGATGATGACACAGATGGCAGGGCAGCTGTGACAGACAAATATCTGATTGCCCAGACCTTTTACGCCCATTCGACCCAGCTACTGATCAATACCGCTAAAATACTGGGCAAAACGGAAGACGTCGAAGCCTATTCCCGTTTGTTGCAGGACATTAAAGATGCTTTTGTAAAAGAGTATTTAAGCGCCAATGGAAGGCTCGTGTCGGGCACGCAAACGGCCTATGTATTGGCTTTAAATTTTGACATGTTGCCGGAGCACCTGCGGGAACAGGCTGCCGGCCGTCTCGTCGAGAACATCAGGAGCTATGGCAACCACCTGACCACAGGCTTTTTGGGCACGCCCTATCTGTGCCATGTATTAAGTCGGTTTGGCTATACGGACGTCGCCTATGATCTTCTCCTGCAGGAGAGCTACCCCTCTTGGTTGTATCCGGTGAAAATGGGGGCGACGACCATATGGGAACGATGGGATGGCATCAAGCCGGATGGCAGCTTCCAAACAGCAACTATGAATTCATTTAACCACTATGCTTATGGAGCAATCGGTGACTGGATGTACCGGAGTGTCGCCGGAATCTCGCCCGACGGAGCAACTCCCGGCTATAAGAAAATCATCATCAGGCCTCAGCCGGGAGGGAAGCTGAACCACGCAAAAGCAGAGCTGATGACGAGCTATGGATTACTGGGGTCATCCTGGGAGATCGAGGGCAACCGTTTCCGGCTGCGCGTACAGATTCCGGTTAATACGACAGCAACTGTTATACTGCCGGATGGAAAGCAGGAACAGATAGGCTCAGGAAGCTATGCGTTCGAAAGCTTACTTGATGAACAGAAAGGGAATTAGTGGCTTCAGCGGGGTAAATAGGGCACGGGTGAAAATTAGGTGTTTTTTAAACGCATTTGATCTATTTGGATGTGAAAGGAATAGCTCAGCTGGCTAGAGCTGTTCATTGGCTCCTGTATGGTGCGATTAAAAGTCTTCGTCCGCGCGACTGTCGGTGCCCGCCACTTATATTTCAATGCCTGTATGGTGCGATTAAAAGCAAAGATTTTAACAGGACAAAGGTTGCCGAGATGCTATTTCAATTCCTGTATGGTGCGATTAAAAGTCTCCGTGACAACGTAACATCGGAAATACTTTACGGATTTCAATTCCTGTATGGTGCGATTAAAAGCACCGGCGCCACAAAAAAGATCAACTATTATAAATATTTCAATTCCTGTATGGTGCGATTAAAAGCACGCCGGTATCGATCGGTGTATTTTAACCGAAACAATTTCAATTCCTGTATGGTGCGATTAAAAGCTCAGCCTTAATCTTCGCCATCTCATCCTGAACGTATTTCAATTCCTGTATGGTGCGATTAAAAGAAAATGGTTCTCAAAAAATTATCGACGATAAAAATATTTCAATTCCTGTATGGTGCGATTAAAAGATAGATTAGGGCGTGAAAATGTTCTTGCTTATGCCAATTTCAATTCCTGTATGGTGCGATTAAAAGAGTGGAGTTGCCTGAAGGAGTAAAAGAGGTTTCCTGATTTCAATTCCTGTATGGTGCGATTAAAAGAGCAATAGGGCTTTGGGGGCTGCTTCTAGAGCTGCATTTCAATTCCTGTATGGTGCGATTAAAAGGATGTAATAACCTTTCTTGCCGAGGTCACTATCAAATTTCAATTCCTGTATGGTGCGATTAAAAGAGGAAGCATTAGCCGAGCAAAGGAAACAGACTAAACATTTCAATTCCTGTATGGTGCGATTAAAAGCGCTTAACACGTTCTTTGACGTATCTGCAAAACTATTTCAATTCCTGTATGGTGCGATTAAAAGTTTAATATAGACGACCTAGCCACATCAGACGAGAATTTCAATTCCTGTATGGTGCGATTAAAAGCGGATCACACTTTTAACAACCGTGAGTTTCCTCCGAATTTCAATTCCTGTATGGTGCGATTAAAAGTAGTTTATTAAGATTTTTACCCGTGGTTATCTTATATTTCAATTCCTGTATGGTGCGATTAAAAGGATCTGCTCAACGCCTAGTATTTGGATGTTATCCAAATTTCAATTCCTGTATGGTGCGATTAAAAGTGTATAGAAATTAGCTATAAATATCCCTTATAAGTAGATTTCAATTCCTGTATGGTGCGATTAAAAGAATTGGTATCTAATGTAATTAGACAGGTAGTAGAATTTCAATTCCTGTATGGTGCGATTAAAAGGGGATCAACAACTACACGTACAGAGCTACTACAGAAATTTCAATTCCTGTATGGTGCGATTAAAAGAATTGGGGATGTGGTTGTGTCAAATTTGTAAAGATTATTTCAATTCCTGTATGGTGCGATTAAAAGAAGACTGCAGAAAGAGAGGGTGTAAAGTAAACTGTGTCAAATAAAGAATTTTTATATTAGACACAGCAAATGGAAAAAGAGGAATTTGATTTTGAACGCTTCAAAGAGGA
>NZ_VNHX01000002.1 GCF_008124885.1 Sphingobacterium allocomposti | reverse complement strand
TTTTGTTGGGTAGAGAGCATCCTGATGTCCGTTAAAGCCTACATTAAGATACGAAAAAAGGAGCAGAAAACTGCTGTTTTCCACTCCTTTTTTTAGCCTTTTTTCTAAGGGGACTTTTTCAGTGCCCTTAACGAAAGTGAGCCGCTTTTTTTGTTTTCAGCTACCCTTCCTTACATTTCCTTTAAAATTCCTTTACAAATCCGACTCACCAGAGCGGGACCTTCGTAAATGAAACCCGTATATAATTGGACCAAGCTTGCGCCGGCGTTTAATTTGCCGATAGCGTCAGCAGCCGAATGAATCCCACCTACGCCTATTATAGGGAATGCACCATTCGAACGTGTAGCGAGATATCGGATCACCTCCGTAGACCGGTCCGTCAACGGCTTTCCGCTCACACCTCCGGCCTCGCTCACCAGCGAAGGATCACTTTTCAGCCCCTCCCTGGAAATCGTCGTATTTGTCGCAATAACGCCGGCGATTCCGGTTCCGGTTACGATCTCCACGATATCGTCCAACTGCGATTCGGTCAAGTCTGGGGCAATCTTCAGGAGAATAGGCTTCTGCGTATATTTCGTATGGTTCAAATCCTGCAAAGTATTCAGAATTTTCTTCAATGGTTCTTTCTCCTGGAGGTCTCGGAGCCCCGGTGTATTCGGAGAACTGACGTTGACAACAAAATAGTCTACATAGTCAAACAATGCATTGAAACAGTAAATATAGTCGTTTACAGCTTCTTCGTTTGGTGTCGTCTTATTCTTGCCTATGTTCCCTCCGATAATTATATCCTTACGTTCTTTCAGCTTTTTCAAACGGCCGGCGGCGACATCGGCCCCCTGATTGTTGAACCCCATCCTATTGATCAGGCCTTCATCAGGAACGAGCCTGAACATCCTCGGTTTGTCATTACCCGGCTGGGGACGCGGCGTCACTGTGCCGATCTCAATAAAGCCAAACCCGAGGCCCGCCATATCTTCAATGTATTCAGCGTTCTTGTCAAACCCGGCAGCCAGTCCTACAGGGTTTTTAAACGTAAGACCAAAAACTTCCTTTTTTAATCGGGGGTCATCCACAGTGTAAATAGATTTCAGTAAGGGTTTTGCCCCCCATATCCTGTTAAATTTACGTAGCCCCCCTGTCACCTGATGGTGCGCGGTCTCGGGATCCATCGTGAAGAATATTGGTTTAACGAGTCTATACATATCTGCAAAGGTAGCCAAAGAAGCAGAAATATTCGTTACTTTTGTACCAAATGATATCGATTAACAATTTAACGTTCGAAATTGGCTCACGTGTATTATACGAGGATGCCAACTGGCACATAAAACCGGGAGACAAAGCCGGATTGATCGGCGCAAATGGTGCAGGTAAGTCTACCTTACTGAAGCTTATTGTCGGCGATTATACCCCCACTGCAGGGACGATCTCCATGGCGAAAGACCTCAAAATAGGGTATCTGAACCAGGACCTGCTATCTTACCACTCCGAAAAAAGCATTCTACATGTGGCAATGGAGGCGTTTGAGCGTCAGAACCAGCTTCATGCAGAGATAGAAACGCTACTCCGGAAACTGGAAACAGACTATTCTGACGATATTCTGCATAAACTGAGCGATAAACAAACAGAGTTCGAAGCATTGGACGGTTATAATATTGAGTTCCGTGCGCACGAAATCCTGGCTGGCCTTGGGTTTTCCGAAGAAGAACAGGAACGCCCGCTGGCAACCTTCTCGGGCGGTTGGCGTATGCGGGTCATGCTTGCACGCATCCTGTTGCAGGCACCCGACATTCTGCTGTTGGACGAGCCGACCAACCACTTGGATTTACCTTCCATCAAATGGCTGGAAAGCTACCTTCAATCTTTTGAAGGATCTATTGTTATCGTATCCCATGACCGCTATTTTCTCGACCGCATTATCAATAAGACCGTGGAATCGCGGAAAGGCAAGCTGACCATCTACGCCGGGAACTACTCGTTCTATCTGGAAGAAAAAGCCCTCCGTGAAGAAATCCAGAGCAACCAGTATAAAAATCAGCAGGCTAAAATCAAGCAAGAGGAAAAGCTGATCGAGCGCTTCCGTGCCAAAGCCAGCAAAGCCAAAATGGTGCAGTCGCGTATCAAGGCCCTCGATCGTATGGAGAAGATAGATGACGTGGACGACGACAATCCGGTCGTCAACTTCAGCTTCAAATTTTCGAAACCTTCCGGGCGCCATGTTGTGACGCTCGAACACGTATCTAAATCCTACCCCAACCTGGAGATCCTGAAAGATACCGGTGCCATCATTGAAAAGGGAGACAAGATCGCACTCATCGGAGCCAACGGGAAGGGAAAATCAACCCTGCTTCGAATAGTGGCAGATGCAGATAAAGCGTTTGAGGGTACCTGCACCAAAGGACACAATGTCTCACAGACCTTTTTCGCCCAGCATCAACTCGAAGCCCTTCATCTGGAGAACAGCATTTTGCAGGAATTGGTCGCCTTTGCACCAAAGCACACAGAAACCGAACTTCGGTCAATCTTGGGCTGCTTTTTATTTACCGGAGACGATGTCTTCAAGAAAATCAAAGTGCTTTCTGGCGGGGAGAAGTCCCGCGTAGCGCTGGCTAAGGCACTCACGGCCGATGCAAACTTCCTCGTACTTGATGAACCTACAAACCACCTGGATATGGCCTCTGTCAACATCTTGATTCAGGCGCTCCAGCAGTATGAGGGCACCTTTATTGTCGTGTCCCACGACCGTTATTTCCTCGACCATGTAGCCAATAAGATCTGGTTTATTGAGGACAAACAGATCAAGGAATATCCGGGAACTTACGAAGAATATGAGGAATGGAATGCTAAACGGCCGGCAAAAACTGAACCCAAACAGGAAAAGAAAATTGTTAAAGAACCCAAAAAGGAGAAGGCGGATCCTTCGGATGATAAAAACCGTGTCCTCCAGCGTAAACACAAAGAACTTTCCCAACTAGAAGCGAAAATCGCCGAAACAGATGGACAGGTGAAACAGCTGGAAGCGGCACTCGCCGACGAAGCTATCTACGGCGACGCACAGAAGCTTCAGGAGACAACCAGGGCGTACAACTCGGCGAAAGCCTCCTTAGACCAACTCCAGGAGGCGTGGGAAACACTGGCCGAAGAAATTATGGAACTAGAAGGCTAATATCATGAAGATTATCTATTTTTTATCGTTCTGGACCTGCCAGATTATCTCCAGCATCATCTTCAAATACGGAGGCTTGCACCCCAAATACCACTGGGCTGCGCTCATTGCGGGCAACATCGTGCTGTTATCGGCCAGCTGGGTTCTGATCCAGCTGTTTAAGTCCGTCCCCCAGCCGATTGTTATCGCTTTATGCTCCGGAGGAACGTTTTTAACGGTCCAACTCGCCATGGCCCTATTTTTTAAACAACCTCTATCCTGGATGCAGATACTGGGTTCCTTCGTTATCGTAACAGGTATGGTTATGGTAACCTTCGGCGGAAAAAATGATGCCGCGGTGCACTAGTCCGTACTATTGCCGGCGCTGCCGGCCCAGCCCATCGGCCTTTGCCCTCTGGGTTTCAGACCGGGAAGCGCAACGAAAATACATCAGGGACAACAAAAACGATAGTGCTTTTAAGAAGCTAACGTTTTTTTAATCAACAGCAGGTTTATATTAAAAAACGTTTTGAATTAAAGCTAATAATACCGAACTTTCTGTCTCCATGCATAAAAGAAGGAAAAAGATGAAATTCAAAGCCGGCTTAACCTTATTACTATGTGGAACCTTTCTGCTGCAGTCCTGCAAACTAGGCCGCTTTGTTTATTATAACTATGCAAATATCACCGATTACAAAATCTTTCCCGCCCGGGCGATAAAAGCACCGGAAGCACCCTTTATCTTTCCGCAAAGCCAACAGCCCAAACCGCCCAGAACTGTTCATATCGACGGCAAGGACGAAGATTTTGAAAAATACCTGGCCGACCACCATACAGTAGCTTTTCTTGTTATTCAGCGGGACAGTATACAATATGAAAAATATTTCGACAGCTACAGCGATACATCGGTAGTCGCCTCGTTTTCGATAGCTAAATCCATCACTTCCATACTTCTCGGTATCGCCATTGATGAGGGGTATATCAGATCTATTGACGAGCCAATAACCAACTATATTCCGGAACTGAAAAAAAACGGCTTTGACGCAGTTACCTTGCGGCACCTGCTGCAGATGACTTCCGGACTCGAGTTTAACGAAGGATATACCAACCCATTTGGCCATGTAGCCACCTTCTATTATGGCACGAACCTCCGGAAAGCCATCAACAGACTAAAACTTGCCGACGAACCGGGACAACGTTTCCGCTATACGAGCGGCCAGACACAATTATTGGGGCTCGCTCTGGAGCGTGCGTTGAAAGGCCGCACCGTCAGTTCCTATCTTGAAGAAAAGGTATGGCAACCGCTCGGTATGGAATTCGATGCCTCATGGAGTCTCGACCGCAAAAAAGACGGGCTTGAGAAAACATTCTGTTGCGTAAACGCACGGGCACGGGACTTCGCCAAATTAGGAAGACTTTACCTCCGTAAAGGCAACTGGAACGGACGGCAGATCGTTTCAGAAAGCTGGGTGAGTGAGTCGACAAAAGCCGACAGCAGCGACGGCAGCGCGTGGTATTACCAGCATCAATGGTGGCTCCCGACTAAAGGAGGCGACTTTCTTGCAGACGGCTTACTCGGACAGTACATCTATGTACACCCAGAAAAGGACTTAATCATCGTGCGGCTAGGCAAAAAGACAGGAAATATAAACTGGCAACGTCTATTACCAACGATAGCATCGGCTTATTAAAGCCAGCTCGGCCGCTTCCCCGCGGGCACAGCAGGGGTAATACCGCTGCCGGGGAAGCTGCTAAAGCTTCTGCCGGACAAGCAGGAAGACATCCTGATCTAGTGGCAGATAGCCGTATTCGTAAACAAAGAAATAGATCTGTCCTTTCGCATTGGCCAGCTGGCTGGTGAAAAAATCAAAATTCAAGCCCTTGGACAGGAGCTTCTCCCTTGGAATCTTCAGCATTCTTTCCTCTCCTAGGAGTTCTTCCAAAATCCGTCTGTTTTTCTTTAAGATCCCGTTCACGCGCCGGACAAAGTTGTTAGGTATGCTATTTAGCTTATTGTTGTAAGCATTTCTACAGGCATCGTCGCAATAGCGTTTATCCGAACGTCCTTTAAGGGGTGCACCACAGGTCAAGCAAAGTCGTTGTTCCATTCTTTATTCGTTTACAAACGTTTACAAACACTTACAGTCGTATTTAATTGGTTAACTACCGGCTCCACCCCCTGAATCCGCTAGCTTTGATCTGTCAATCAAGCAATATTGACGCTATAAATTTAATACAAAGTATATTGATTAACAATTAAAATTTAAGATTATGAACATGCTAGTAAATGCGGTCCAGCTTATTGGACGTCTAGGTGCAGATGCAGAGATTAAAACAACCACGCAGGGTACCAAAGTATCAAACGTTCGTTTTGCGACAAACGAATACTCAAAGAACAGTAAAGGTGAATGGGTAGAAATAACCTACTGGCATAATTTGGTTTTCTGGGGCAAATTAGCGGAGAAGTTAGAGAAAAACGGCCGAAAAGGCACCCGTCTGATGATACAGGGGTCACTCACTTATCATGAGTACGTCGATGCACACGACATTAGACGTGAAGTGGCAGACATCCGTGTACAACAATTTATTGTTCTTGAAAGCGCCAATCCGCAACGGCAGCTCGTTGCCGAACAGGAAGAGACAGAAGACCTTCCTTTTTAGCATACGGAAAGATTTTAACAATTTTTATCGCATAAGGAGCTGGCGGCGACAGAGCCTCCTGGCTCCTTATTTATAGCTGTATAGAAAATATGCCAGCTTAAAATATCACCCAGTCTGCAGGTCCCTGGGGGCGCTGCAGACTGGGTGAATAAAAAGACGCTTCAGACGCCCGACTGTGCCAGTCCTTCGACAGCGGTCCGCGCAATATCCGGTGATTCTTCGCTGACACGCCTTGTGTAAGTCAGTATGTTCTAATCCGCTAAAGACCTCCGACGGGCCTTTTTCCCGCATCACCCTTACATCCGCTCAGGACGACAGCGTGAAAAGCTGGTCATTACTATTCGTCAATAGTCCAGCCGGCCAGTTCAGCCAGCTTTTTAGGTATGTCTATATTCTCCATTTTGTGCGAAAACTGCTCTGCTCCTGCGCCAATGGCGAAAATAGGAATATAGGCGGCTGAGTGGTTACCGGAAGCCCAGCCTACCGATCCAGCAGTATTCAGCATCTTCACTGCTTCCGAGGCCAGCTTGTCATCGTTCGCATATAGGCTTTTTGCTGCCTCTTCCTCGTGCTTTACGAAGCTCTTTTCGTAAATAGCAAACAAGTGAGCTTCCTCTTCCTTACTGACTTTTACGGCACCGAAAAGGCCTAGCTGCGCCTGCAACACCTGCTTTACTTCGTCCCATGCAACCGTCTTGCCGGAAGCTCTCAGATCCGACAGCATCTGTGATAGCGCCGTCTGCGACACTTTCTGCTGCGCAAGCAGCTTTGTGTTTAGGCGGCTGCTGCCATTGCCGATGGCGATTCCGCCCGTTTCGTGATCGGCGGTGACAATGATCAAGGTCTCATCGGGGTGCTTTTCGTAAAAGGAAACCGCACGCTTTACAGCTTCATTAAAATCCAGCACCTCTTGAATCGTCGTTGTCGCATCGTTTGCATGCGCTGCCCAGTCGATCTTCCCCCCCTCGACCATCAGGAAAAAGCCCTGATCATTGCCTCTCGTCAACGACTCGATAGCCGACTCCGTAATCTCGGCGAGGTTTAAATCTCCCGGTTGTTGATCAATCGCATATTTCAACGATTCGCTGTCGGAACCTTTCACGTTCATTAAGATAATTTTATCGGCCTTGTCCTTGATACGCTTATAGTCGGCTAACCCATAGGCTAAGGTGTAGCCCGCCTGTTCAAACCGGGGGAACAATGAGGGTACCTGCTCGTTTTTAGCATTTTTGTCAGGGCGAAGAAAACCCGAGCCTCCAAAGAAGTCGAAGTTCGACTTTACCAGATCCTGCGCAATCTCGTAATACATATTGCGGCTTGGCTGGTGCGCATAAAAAGATGCAGGTGTTGCATGATCTATGCTAACCGAAGTGGTGATGCCAACTTTGTATCCTGCTTCCTTGGCCGCGTAGGCTACACTTTTATACGAAATTGTCCCCGCACTGTCCATTCCGATAACCCCGTTTTTGGTTTTCTTGCCAACTGCAAGTGCTGTTCCCCCAGCTCCTGAATCCGTGACCCCATGCGATAGGGAATACGAGGTAGCGAACGTCGCGTATGGAAACGTTGAGAATGCCAACGGGAAAACCGTGTTACGATCCTGTTGCGCTGCCAGAAAAACCTCCGTAAGATTAATCTGGTTCAGCCCCATTCCGTCGCCGATCATGAAAAAGACATATTTCGGTTTTTGCTGCGCGGAAACAGCCTGCACAAAGAATAATAAAAAGAGATAAAAAAGTACGTTAATTTTCTTCATTTCAAATGTTTTTATGACGGTAAAGATAAGATGCTAATATAAACTAAATATTAAGCCGGCAAGCGCAAGCGAAAACAAAAGATAGCAGAAATTGTTCAAATACGGAACAAGAACAGGAGATAAAATGGAAAATTTAATTGTAAACGCCGCCCGAAGCCTCTTTAATCAGGAAGTTGTACAACGCATGGCCAATCGCTTTGGTGAAAGTCCTGACCATTTACGCAAAGGGCTCGAAGGTGTCATTCCCACCGTCTTGCTGGCGTTGCAAAGAAAGGATCCCGATGACCTTCAGCCCATACTCGACCAAGCCAAACTGACTTACGGAACGCTCAATGCCACGTCGAGGTTTAACGTGGAGACGCCGGCAGAGGAACAGTTGGATAACAGCGCCGCAACGCAACAAAGTCTGATGCTGCAACTGTTCGGAGGCAATTTTATTACGGTCGTCGAAGCTGTACAGATGTATGCCGGCGTAAAATCGGAAGCGGCCAAAGGACTCATATACGCGAGCGTCCCGGCTATCTTCTCAGTGTTATCACGAAATGGAGCCGACTGGAGTACGCAACATATCTATGCGACACTGCAGGACAACAGAGCCGGTATCGTTGAAATGTTACCAAATGCCTTGAGTACACTTACCGTAAACACAAAAATGGACGAAGGAAGACGTGCCGCTGTCCCTCCGGTTACGCCGGCCGACGCTATCGTCGATCCAACCCATACGTCTCCGCCACAGACTGTTCATAATGCTCCTTTAAAGCATACCATACAGAAACCTAATAAGGTACGCCGGTCAAATATCTGGTGGCTGATTGCCTTTGCTATCATCCTCGTACTGTGGTTCATGTTTGGCAGGGGTTGTCAGGGTAGCAGCAGCAGCACAGCCGATCAAGATACAACCGCTGTATATTAATCCAAATAATTACTACTTTTGTCGGTATGACGGCACAGCAACGTGAGATGATCGTAGGCGATTTTGAAAGGTATATGCGTTATATCCAAAGTCAAAATCGGGCATTTACATTAGCAGATTTCGTAACTTTTGCGACATCATTAATTAATTTTTATTCCGGAAGCCAACTGATAGACACGGCAGAGCGGAAAGATACAGCGCTGATACTCAGCAGCTCTTTTAACAAAGGGCTCGGCAACCGCATCACCGAAGACGACATAGGTCAGATTTCAGAATTGATAATTTCCGATCCGACTCTTGACTATTCCATATTAAGTCCTATATTTGCATAAATTTTATGGGGGATTAGCTCAGCTGGCTAGAGCGTTTGGCTGGCAGCCAAAAGGTCATCGGTTCGACTCCGATATTCTCCACGAGGGGCTGTATCAAATTTCAAGATACGGCCCTTTTTTCATTCTAGCGGAATTCGTGATGGTCCAGGATGCAAGTCCGGTATCAAGTAGAATCAACCAAATTTTCCGGGGAAGATCAATTGAGATCGATAATTACGGGCATTCCGGGAGATGCTAACCCCGCATTACTGTGTAACAGCTATCCGATTCCGAAGCGTATTGAACTCTTAGGGATTCTAACGTGCAAGGCAAAATCAACCTAAAATAATTTATAGCGGTACCGGACAGATATCGTGGGTACGTTTTTTAAAATCTAAAACAGTTCATTGTTAATTGAAAAATACAGCAGTTTTTCCTCTCCGGAAAAGGAAAAGTGCTTTGCTGACGTTATTTGAACCAACGTGGACGACATTACGTTGATGCTGCATGTCATTACGTCGACCGCGGACGTAAACATGTCGACCGCGGACGTAAACTCGTCGACCGCGGACGTAAACACATCGACCGTGGACGTAAACACATCGACCGCGGACGTAAACTCCTCGACCGCGGACGTAAACTCCTCGACCGCGGACGTAAACACATCGAGCGCGGACGTAAACTCCTCGACCGCGGACGTAAACATGTCAACCGTGGACGTAAACACATTGACCGCGGATGTAAACACATCGACCGTGGACGTAAACATATCGACCGTGAACGTAAACACATCGACCGTGAATGTAAACATGTCGACCATGGACGTAAACTCGTCGAAGGTGAAAGCATTTACATCGAATGCTGAAGAAATCACCTTAGATGTAGACGTTATGTCATCTGATGCTCACGTAAGTACGTCAGCGCCCGGTGTAAAGTCATCCGCTGTCCACGACATAGCGTCCGCTCCGCACAAGTTTACGTCGACAGCTGGCGTAATATCCGCCAGCGCTGACAAGATTACGTCCGCGCAACTTTTTTTGGATTATTGTGCGTAGAATGCTTTTAAGCAGCTTTAAGAACAACTTCTTACAAATTCCAGCTCCTGCTAACGAGGAGATCAACGGACAATTTATTTCCGGAAGCGTCGCCCTTAATTCTAACTATTTATTCTTACCAGATCTCACAACTTGCGCAGGTCATTCAGTCCGTCGTCGTCGCTGGACGATCCTAGATACCGGACAGATCATTACAGGAGATTGGAACCTTGTGCGCGAAAGTGCTCGGATGACGACGGAATTCGGGCTTTTTTAAAAGGGATATTTCCTCTATAAAAAAGTTCTTAATGGCAGAGGAGAGATCGATAAATTGCTTTTATATAAACGCGGCTATTATGCGCCTAACGGCAATTTATCTAAGTTTGGATAACCATCCGATCAGTGCCCATCTTTTGGGGCTTCTGTTCCAGCTGGACGGCAAACAGCTCCAAGATCAGTATAAGAATCACCTGGGCGACTTTCATGACCGGGATCAGAAACCTCATGCGGAGTACCGGACTGTATTCCCTAACAATATATTCCCGCAGCTCGGTATCAATGCATCCGCAAAATCATTCAATGCAAAACTTAAGGCTTTTAGAAGCGTGTTTCGCGGTGTAAGAGATACAGCATTTTTCTTATATCGAGTGATGAAATGGTATGCAAAAAAACATTCCCCCAAAAATTCCGGTATGATCCGTCATTCCTTTATCCGCCACACGGAAATCGCCCCCAACAGCATAAATATTCCCCCAAGCAAAATTCCATATATTGGCTCACTGCCAAACAGGTACTTGATAATCATCCCCCCGAAGAAACCGCACACAATCTGCGGGAAGGTTATGAAAAAGTTGAAGATGCCCATATACACACCCATTTTATGGGCTGGCAGGCTGTCACTCAAGATGGCATACGGCATCGAGAGAATGCTTCCCCAGGCAATACCGATGCCGAGCATCGTCAGCAATAGTACATTTGGAGACGAGATAAAAAACATGGAGATCAGCGACAATCCACCTACCGTCAGCCCAAAAGCGTGTACGTTAGTCCGTCCGAAGCGGCGGGCTAGTTTTGGAAGGAGCAGGGCATATATAGCCGAAACACCATTATAGACGCCAAACAACACCCCGACCCAGTTGGCTGCCTCCTCGAATAGCTGGGGCCTTTCGCCCTCCATCTTATAGAACACATGCTCCGCAACCGCCGGTGTCGTATACACCCACATCATGAACAGCGCGAACCATGAAAAAAACTGTACCCACCCCAGCTTTTTCATGGTGAGCGGCATCCGCCGGAAGTCGTGAAAAATCACCATTAGACTTTGTTTCGCCGGTATCTTGGGCTCTTCTTCCCCGGCCTCCGTAAAAGACCCGAGCTCCTGCGGAGAATACTCTCTTGTTGTAAATACCGTCCACAAGATCGTGGCGATCAACACAATTGCCCCCGCATAGAAGGAATAAATTACATTCTGCGGTACGATTCCGGCACCGCCTTCCGCAGAAATAGGCAGATATTCAGCCAGAAGATAGGGCAGCCAAGATCCTATTACCGCCCCTATACCAATAAGAACGGTCTGCACCGAAAAGCCCAAACTGCGCTGCGCGCTCGCCAGATTGTCGCCGATAAGGGCGCGGAAGGGTTCCATTGTCACGTTAATGGAGGCATCCATCAGCATCAACATCCCTGCTCCAATCAGCAAGGGCGGCAATATGGCCGTAAACATGGCGATATTGGGCATCAGAACCAGTGCGACCGCTGTTAGAACTGCTCCGGCAAGAAAAAACGGCCTCCGCCGCCCCATCTTTGTCCAGGTCCGGTCGCTATAGTGTCCGATAATCGGTTGCACTAGCATGCCTGTAAGAGGAGCAGCAAGCCAAAACAAAGATAGGTGCTCGACATCCGCACCGAAGGTCTGTAGAATGCGGGACGCGTTTCCGTTCTGCAACGCAAATCCCATCTGTATACCCAAAAAGCCCATGCTCATATTGACAATCTGAACAAGCGACAAACGGGGTTTAACACGTATATTTTTCATGCGGATAAATTAAGACTTCCGTTCCGGTGATACGGAGATCGGTTCTCCGTTAAAGATAATACTAATTTCACAGTCCGATAGATTTTTGATCTCGAAGCCGTCCTGACGAACCCGTATATGGAGTTTAACACCCCTATACTGCACATGGAAAGCATAGCTTAGCCAATTTTTGGGAATAAAGGTCTGGAAATGGAGCTTTCCTCCGCGTACGCGCATCCCCGCGAACCCTTCAACAATAGCCAGCCAGGTACCGGCCATGGATGTGATATGCAAACCGTCTTCTGTATCGTTGTTATAATCGTCTAAATCCAAACGCGCTGTGCGCAGATAAAACGCATACGCTTTTTCCTCTTTGGCCAACTTTGCGGCGATGATCGCATGTACACAGGGAGACAAGGAGCTTTCATGTACCGTCAGTGGTTCATAGAAATCGTAATTTCGACGGATTGTCTCCTCGTCAAATTCCTCTTCAAAGAAATATAGTCCCTGCAGTACGTCGGCCTGCTTAATATAACATGAACGCAGAATGCGGTCCCAGCTCCAGTGTTGGTTTAACGGCCGTACCGACGGGGGAAGATCGGACACGGGCACCAGTTCTTTATCCAGGAAGCCATCTTGCTGTAAAAAGATCCCCCGTTCTCTGTCCTCAGGAAAATACAGATTGTCTATAATATGTTGCCAACGTTTACGTTCTTCATCCTTAAACTTTACCTTCACCAGCAGCGCGGTTAGGCGGTCGTCTCGCTTCGTTCGCTCCTGTTCCAACACGGCCAATGTGTAACGCAGGCACCATTGGGCAATCCGGTTCGTATACCAGTTGTTGTTCACGTTATTCTCGTATTCGTTCGGGCCCGTTACTCCGAGCATAACATATTGCTGTTTATGCGCGCTCCAGTTGACACGCTGCGCCCAGAAACGGCTGATACCGATTAAGACTTCCAGCCCGTGGGACATCAGGTATTCCTGATCATCGGTATAGCGCACATAGTTGTAGATGGCATAGGCTATTGCTCCGTTCCTATGGATTTCCTCGAAGGTGATTTCCCACTCGTTATGGCACTCTTCGCCATTGATTGTTACCATCGGATAAAGAGCAGCACCATCCGTGAAGCCTAGCTTGGCGGCGTTATCAATAGCTTTCTCCAGATGCTGGTACCGATACAGCAGTAGGTTGCGGGCAACATGAGGATCTTGTGTTGCAAGGTAGAATGGCAAACAATAAGCTTCGGTGTCCCAGTAGGTAACCCCTCCATATTTTTCGCCCGTAAACCCTTTCGGCCCAATATTCAGCCGGGCATCCTCGCCAGTGTAGGTTTGGTTGAGCTGGAAGATATTGAAGCGTATCGCCTGCTGCGCCGCAACATCACCTTCAATCTGTATGTCGCTCTCCGCCCACACACGTGCCCAGGCAGCGGCCTGCATCGCCATCAATCTGCTGTAATCTTTTGAAGTTATTTTCCTGAGGCTATCCATAGCCACTTCTGCCAATTTATCGAGCGGATGGTTCATAGAACTGACTATCGCCACGTATTTTTCGATACATATCGGTTCTCCAGCTTTGACTGCCATGGTCCAACTTTCGCCGGTGTAGAGCCGGCGCTTTGTTTTATTTCCTGCCGATTGTTCCGTCCCGCCGATCCGACAGACATGCCGTAGACGTGCTTCGACGCGGAACTTCGTTTTTTTGGTCTCCGAGACAACCACGAGGTCGTTTTCAATATCTTCGGCAATAGGCTCCCAAAAACGCTCATCGTAGTTACTGTCGCGATTCATAACGTCGCCATCCAGATAGGAGGTCACAGAAACAGCGGCATCGGCGTCAAGCACCTGCAAGGAGTATTGTAAGGACGCAGTGTCCGACTGGAACAGATGATACATGCGCTTCGTTTCCACCTGTATTGTTCTTCCATTCGGCATCGTTGCCACGACTGTACGATACAGCACACCGCCTTTCATATCCAGACGACGCTCAAACCGCCGGATATCACATGTCGCCAGATCCAGCTTCTCGCCGTCGATTTCAATATCGATGCCGATCCACTGCACAGCATTGATAACCTTCGCGAAATATTCCGGATATCCGTTTTTCCACCAACCCACGCGCGTCTTGTCAGGGTAATAAACGCCAGCCAGATAGCTCCCCTGCATGGTCTTCCCAGAATAATACTCTTCAAAATTTGCCCGCTGTCCCATCCGTCCATTACCGATGGAAAAAATACTTTCAGAAAATTCGTTGTGCTCCGGTCTAAATCGATCCTCTATAATGCACCAAGGATCGTGTATGATATAGTTTTTCATGTTCCGCGTTAGTTATATATAGATGTTAAGTTGTGAAGAAGTTAAGTCGTAAAGACCTCCGCTGAAAGCGATATAGAAAGACCAAGGGCCCCACGCCGGAAGATACAGCGACACACGCACGGCTAACTTCCCCGTTCTTCGGGTTACCAACAAGTCGCCTTGCAACAGCGCCTGATATGCTCCGGCCAAAGACCTCTACTCCGGGGGCGCAAAAGCCGTTTGCCGGGAGAGCCATCCGCTGCACGGCAGACACGGGCCGGACATAAGGCCGGCCCTTACTAAGCCCACACATTGGGAGATAGGTCTGACAAGCCGTTTACCCGCGCGTCGTACTGTGTCAAGGCATGCGCTTTGTCCACGGCAATCACTGCCATGCCTGCTGATCGGGCGGCAGCTATTCCAGCCTGCGCGTCCTCGAATACGACACAGTCTGCCGGCAATATTCCAATAGCTTCGGCTGCCTTCAGAAACACTTCTGGGTCCGGCTTTGAACGCGTCACCGCATTTCCATCGATAATAGCATCGAAATAGTCTAGGATACCTGTTTTTTCTAAAATCCGAACAGCATTTTTGCTTGCCGAACCTAGAGCAATTTTCTTGCCCTCTCCACGTAAATAGGTCAATAAAGCTATGGTCCCGGGAAGAACGTCCCCATTCTTCATGCCGTCTATCAGTTCGAGGTACCAGGTGTTTTTCATCCTTGCCAGGCGCTCCTTCTCTTCGGCCGGCACCACCTTTTCGGCCCACTTCAAAATCAGTTCCAGCGATTCTACGCGGCTTACCCCCTTCAATTGTTCATTTTCGGCTTCTGTAAAATCAAAATTAAATTCCTTGGCCATGTGTCTCCACGCCTGGTAGTGAAATACGGCCGTATCCACCAATACGCCATCCAGATCAAATATGACGGCGGCAGATTTATCTATAATTTCCTTTGCGTTCATTTATTTGTTATGGGCGATAATTTTAAGCTTTAGCGTTTTTTATAGAGGTAACAGCCTGTAGCTATTTACCGCAGCTCCAATACTACTGTCTGTCTACCATGCAACGATACACGTTCAGGCAACGCAGACGACTCCCCTGTTAAAATATTCCGAACGGTCTTCGCCCCTGCAGTACCCTCCGTGAAACGTGCAAGTCCAACTTCCCGCTCCTCGTCGCTACAGTTCATGATGACCATTACCCGCTCGTCTTCCTCATAACGGAAATAGACATAGACGTCATTTTGCGGTACGTAATGGGTCATTTTTCCATGTTGCAACGCACGGCTTCGCTTTCTGTATTGTGCCAACGTGCGGACGTGGTTAAACATCTCATTTTCTTTGTCTGTACGTCCCGCTGCCGTAAACTTATTGACTTCGTCGCCGGGAAATCCGCCTTTGAAGTCATCTCTGACAAGGCCGTCCGGCCTGCTGAAATTTTTCATGAGGATTTCTGCACCGTAATACATCTGCGGAATCCCACGATATGTCAGCAGCCAGCTGAAAGCGCTTTTATATTTTTCGAGATGCTCTCCCACCGTTGAAAAGAAGCGGTCTTTATCGTGGTTATCAAGGAAAATAACGTTAGCCATAGGATTCGGATAAAGGTAATCACCACTCACGGTGTGGTACAGACGTTCGGCGCCTCCTTTTTCCTGATTCAGCGCGTCACCGATAGCATAGGTCAGCTGAAAGTCCGTCACGCCTTCCAGCTTCGTATCTATTTGCTGACCCACTTTCTGTCCTCCCAGGAAATAAGCTTGGTTTGCTACGCTCTGTACCCATGTTTCCCCAAAAAAGGTAAACCGGGGATACTCCGAGCGGATTGCCTCCTTCCATTTCCCCATAAACGTTAGATCGTTATAGGGGTAGGTATCAATGCGGAACCCGTCGACACCAGCTTCCTCAATCCACCAGATATGGCTTTGCGTAATGTACTTCTGCACCTTTTCATTCTGGTGGTTCATATCGGGCATAGTTTCTACAAACCAACCCTTTTCCATAAAATCCTTATCCGCCCGTGTGCCGTAGGGGTCAAACATTGTTTGATCTTTATAGGTGGTTTGTGTAAATGTCTCCGATTCGTGCAGCCAGTCGGATGACGGCCGGTCGAGTACTGTCCAATGGTGCAAACCCACATGGTTAGGCACCACATCGTGTATCAGTTTCATTTTGCGTTTATGCAGTTCTTTTCCTAGCTCACGGTATGTGTCAACTGTACCGAACCGTGGGTCTATCTGGTAATTCTCGGTGTTGGCGTAGCCATGGTAAGAAGCCTTCGGCATGTCATTCGTCAAGACAGGCGTCATCCATAGCGCTGTCACGCCGAGGTCTTCAAGGTAATCCAAGTTGTTGATGATTCCTTGGATATCACCTCCGTGCCGGTAATACATGGAGTCCCGATTTACAGCGGTTTCGCGCATACCCTTTACGGAATCATTGCTGGGGTCGCCGTTCGCAAACCGGTCCGGCATAATGAGGTAAATGAGGTCAGCTGCATTCACTCCCTGTGCCTTCACCAGGCTTCTGTCTCTGTCTTTCAGGATATAGTCCCGGCTTAGAACTTTCCTACCTCCTTTATATAATTCTATCGGGTATATGCCGGCCTGTGCATCGCCCTGAATCGCTACATCCAAGAAAAGATAGTTCTTGTTCTCCACCCGATGTACTCTTTTCAATTCCATACCGGCTTTGGGCAACTTCACTTCGCAATCGCCGATATCTGTACCGTACAGGATGATCTGTAACTCGGGGTTGTGCATGCCCACCCACCAATGCAGAGGTTCGGCCCGCTGGATGGATTGCCCTTGGGCAAAGGCAATCCATACGATAAGGCAGGCGCTGATTAAAATTCTTTTCAAATTCATGAATATGGATATTTATTTTCTAGTGAGACTATATTTACCATTCTCTAAGTCTAGTACGACATGATAGGTACCAGCTTCGGCTATGACAATATTGTCGCCGTTTAGGATGCCGTTGGCACCTCCGTAGTTCGTACCCCAGTCACGGTTCTTCCGGAATTTCATCGGGCCGGCCTTCAATTCCACGGTCGCCCTCCACAGCTGCGCACTATTGTCGTAACGCATATCGATATCGTTTTCCCACCCTGCTGCGGCGTCGCCGACAATTCCCCAACTATGGTCCTTGAAAGAAATGGTGTTTTCATTTGTGTTGACCGTTAGTTCTAGATTACCGGGTTTGGGCGCTCTAATGTTGCCGGACGCGGTCAATGATATCCTTCCTGCTCCGTCGTCGCCATACGCTGCATCCCAGCTGCGCTGTGTTGTTACCTTAAACTCCAGATCTCCTTCAGGAAAATAGATAATGCCGGTATAGACTCCGTTACTCGTTGGCGAAATCAGGCTTTCGGCCGTTTCTATAGCCCAGCCCTGATAAGCACCGGGTACATACAAAAAGCTGATGGCCGCATACGGTGTAGCGGACAGGGGCAACACGTTTGAGTAAAGTTCAGTAAACGTCGGAGAGATGGTCGACTTTAAACGGAGCTCCAGATCGGTGGCTTCATCTACCGGTAGCTCCATAGCGAGCAATAGCGTGTTCAGTTCCAACGTGGTAAAGCTGTAGCTGCTATCACCCGCCGTCAATGCCACTTCCCGGGCGCCTTCAAAGTTCTTTCCTTTCACTCCGACCTGTAATATGTTGGTAACGGCCGCCTGGAATCCAAAGTCGGCCGGCTTCCATTGTAGCACCAGTGCCGTCTCGTCAGCGTGTTCTTTGGTGAGCACAATCGACGACACCGACGCTTGCAGTGAAGCTCCGGCTTTTGGCACCGCGATTAGCTTGGTTTCATCCTTACTGCAAGCGCCCCCCAGGAGAGCAAATAGTAACGCGAATGCGATTATATTAAACGTTTTCATTAGTTCCTAAGTTGAATATGTCCTGTATTAATACCCCGTATTTTGTTCTAGATTCGGATTGGCGATCATATCCGCTGCGGGAATAGGGAAAAGGGTGCGAAAAGATTCAACAGCCCGACCTGCTGCCAGCCCCCCTTTAAAGGGCCACAGATAATTTCCCCCGGTATACCGTCCATAACGGATTAGGTCGGTCCGTCGGAAAGCTTCCCAATACAGCTCCCGGCTTCGCTCATTCAACACGATGTCCAGCGAGACAGCCGTGAGATTACCCGACGCGTTACCATACGCCCGCTCTCTGAGAAGGTTAAGATATGCCAGTGCTTGGTTATTGCTACCGCCCGCTCCCCCGCGCAGCACAGCCTCTGCATAGATCAGATATTGCTCAGCCAGACGGAACAGCGGAAAATCAGTCGACACAAATGTGCCGTTGACCGAGCGGCCATCCCCACCGGCGGAAGTTTTATTGGTGAATTTAGTAACGGCCAATCCTTCCGTGAATACCGCCGGATCCTCGATATTAGGGTTACTGCCAAAAAACATTGCCCGCTTATCCGTGTCACCGCTAACATCATCAAAGGCGGCCGGCAGCGTACTCCGACTACGGTTACCGCCCCAACCCCCACCCGGAATTCCGAAATTAGCTGGCGTCATCGAGCCGTGTACGGATGAGTTGATGATAAAAGTAGTTCCACCGTTATTCTGCGTCTGCACCCCGTCGTACGCGATAGGAAAGATCACCTCCGGGTTGTTCTGGTCGTTATCCGCCATAAAGAGCCGATTATACTCCGACATCAGGTTATACCCTGCGTCAATCACCTTAGAAGCATAGGTTACAGCCTCGCTATACTTACCGTTGCCTTGCCCCAGGTACACTTCTGCGTTGAGGTACAGACGAGCTAAGAGTGCCCAGGCGGCAGCCCTATCAGCACGGGCGTATTCGTTTTGCCTAGGTCCGGCTAACAAATTTTCAATGGCAAGCAGCTCAGCCTCCACATAAGCAAACAGATCGGCACGTTTAATCTGCTGCGGAGGTGTGATACCTATTTCATTTTCCTCCGTTATAAACGGCGGGTTACCGAACAGATCCATGAGTACCCAATACTGGTAAGCACGGAGAAACCTAGCTTCCGCGCGGTATTGCTGGATAGCTGTAGCGTCAGCGCCCGTAATACCTCTCGCTGCCAATTTTTCGTCGGTACTTTCACGTAAAAACTCATTGATGACCGTAATGTGGTAGATACTCCGCGTATACAACCCACGTAGCATAACATTACTGGAATTCCACGTCTGATAGTTGAGTTCGGCTACGCCCGGATCGCCCAGCCAGGCACAAATACCTTCGTCCGTCGTCAACTCCTGTGCATTCCAGTAAAGGCGTAAAAAATCGGACGTCCCAGCATCTATGCCACCAAGGTCGCTGTTTCCGGGCCCCGCGCCGCTTGTCAAGGCGAAGCTACCGTACACCTTGGCCAACGCATTTTTATATCCCTCCGGCGAACCATAAGCAACATCCGCCGTGATGTCGTTTGTTGGCCGTAAATCCAGATTCTGACTGCAGCTTCCCAGGAACAGAGCCGCACCGATTGCTAAAAATATAATCCGTTTCATTTTTTTTCAGTTAAGGGTTAAAAGTCTAAGTTTATGCCTAAAACATAGGTTCGCGGCCGCGGATAAAAGCGGTTATCGATACCACCATTAATTTCCGGATCGACACCCTTGTAGTTACTCACAACAAACACGTTCTGTACGTTTGCCGAGATGGTTAGCCGTCCAACCCCGTTTCGAAGAATGCTTCCCGCAGCGTAGCTTAAAGACAGATTATCCATTTTTAAGAATGATGCATTATGGATATAGTAGTCGCTATTGTACTGTTTTTGATTAAACTGCGCACTTAGAAACGTCACAGGCGCATTGTTTATCGGCCCGTTCGGGTCAAGCACATTGTAACGGCTCGCAAAATTGGAAGATACATTATCATAAACATAGTTGCCGATGTTTGACCGCAGCACGGTGTTCAATGTCCATTTTCTATAGTTCAGCTGCGCCGTAAACCCGAGTAAGTAGTCCGGAAGGGGCGATTTATAAAAGTAACGGTCATTATCATTGATGATACCATCTCCGTTCAGGTCTTCGTAAACCTCTTCCAGCGGACGCCCGTCTTCGCCATACACCTGTTTGAATACACGGTAGCTGTACGGTACGTGGTTCACGACATGTGCCTGAATGTTATTTCCGGTGCTGCCGGATATACCTCCCTGCTCTACAAGATAATTAGGATCGTCGACTGCCGTTAAGTTGGTGACTTTACTGCGGTTGTAAGTAAAGTTAAAGCCCAGGTCAAGACGTAGATCTTCGTTACGGATGGCCGCTCCGTTAAGGCTGAATTCTACCCCTCTGTTTTCCATATTTCCGACGTTCGTCAACAGTAGGTTACTGAAGTTCGTTCCCACAGGGATCGGTATTGTACTTAGTAAATCTTTTGTCTTCTTAAAATACACATCGACGCTACCCGAAAGCCGTCCATCGAGAAACCCATAATCGATTCCTCCGTTATACGTCGCGGTGCTTTCCCACCGGATATTTCTGTCATATGCTAGGGGAGTATACATCGGGTAAAACGTATCCCCGAACTGATACAGCGACTCATTCACGCTTCGCACATAATTTGGCAGGTAAGAGAAGTTGGCTATACCATCCTGTTGGCCCGTGACACCATAACTCAGTCGCAGGTTCAGGTCAGAAACAGCCGTATTTTCTTTTAAGAAACTTTCCTCTTTAATACGCCAGGTCGCGCCAAGCGAAGGAAATACGCCCCATCTGTTCTCTGCGCTAAAGCGCGACGACCCGTCCGTACGCACAGTCCCAGAAAAAATGTATTTGTTGGAATAGGTATAAATTAAACGCCCGTAATACGAGATCAGTCTGCTATGTGGAATATCGAAAGGAAAAGCTGGCGTACTCAATACTGTACCGTCGGCGCTTGTCCTGTCAAAATTGTATTCCTTCGATCTATTATCATAATAACCATAGCCCGCAGTCACATTGATATTGCTTTGAATATCCGTCAGATCCTTTGTATAGTTCAGGTAAAACTCGCCTACGGTATTATTAATCTCCTTCTTATACCGGGTAACCTCGCCCAGCGTGTTAATATGCGACGCTGCGAATTCCGGAATAAAGACACCGCCCTCGCCTCTAGACACATCGTACCCGAGGTTAAGATTCGCATGGAGTTCGGGAAGGAAAGGCAGTGCATAATCGAATTGGATATTACCGAAGCTTCTAGACACCTTTCCATGGTCGTCCTTCAGATCTATCAGCGCCACAGGGTTCCGCGGCGCATTCGGGTTCGGATCCTCCCGCTTTGTATCATTGTTAAACTGTGTCCATTCATAGTAATTACCAAACCGGTTTTCAGTATGCACAGGTTTAGTCGGATCAAACTGTATAGCAGCACCAATGGCATCCTGATTCGCAAATTGCGAACTTGATATAGACCCCTTTAAATTGATATCTATCCGGAGGCTGTTGTCAAAAAATTTAGGTGCAAAGTTGATGCCGGCGGTCGTCCGCTCCATACGGTCGCGCTTTAATATTCCCTGCTGGTTCAAGTAACCTACGGATATCCGATAAGGCAGATTGGAACGAATAGACCCTGCTACACTTAGGTTGTTATCCGAGGCGAACGCTTCCCGGTAGATCTCGTCCTGCCAGTCTGTGTTAGCATCACCGAGGGCTGCCCGCTGCGCATCGTTCCCCTCAGCGTGGACGTATTCACGGATCTGATCAGCCGAAAGCACATCGACCTTCCTGGCCACCTGTGCCAGCGAATTCTGGGAGCTAAAGTTAACCGTAGGCTTTCCGCTCACACCCTTTTTTGTCGTGATCAGGATTACCCCATTCGATGCACGCGAGCCGTAAATGGCCGTTGCGTTGGCATCTTTCAACACCGTAAACGTCTCAATGTCGTTTGGGTTGATCAGGCTTAAAGGATTGGCAACACCTGAAATCGCACCGGTCGAAAGCGGTACCCCATCGACGACAATCAGCGGGTCGTTACTTGCATTTAACGATGCCCCCGCCCGTACGCGGATCGTACTGCTTGCACCGGGCTGTCCGCCACTGCTGGTAATCTGGACGCCAGCCACTTTACCAGCTATCAACTGCTCGGGCGAGCTGATAAGTCCTTTCTGAAAATCTTCCGAAGAGACCGTCGTAAGCGAGCCCGTTAGTTCACCTTTCTTCTGTGTACCGTATCCGATGACCACAACTTCATCAAGGCCACTGGCAATAGCCGTCAAGGTAAAATTCAGCGTGTTGTCACCAGCCGCCAAATTGATGTTTTGTTCCTTCTGATCGTAGCCGATCATGAATACGCCTACTTTGTATAGACCCGGCGTAACACTGTTAAAAGAATATACGCCCTCTGCACTGGTAGAGGTGGCGTTTTGCTGGCCAATGAGTTGAACTGTTGCCCCCGGCACAGCGTTCCCTTCGCTATCTACAACGCGGCCATGAAGCCGTGCAGTCTGTGCAAACGTCAGTGTACAAAGCAACATTAAGAAACCGATGGCCATTACGCTACGTAATGTGAATGTGTTCATCATATGTTTAGTTTGTGTATGGTTAACTGTTTAATTATTTGCATTTAAATATGTGGGCAGGGGATATGCAATAGGCCTATCGGTTTACCGATCAATGCCAGTGATATCCGTTTATCCTGTCAGATTTATGATAGTGTCCCGGCCAGCTCTTGCTCCCTTCCTAGCGGTGACAGGCCGAAGTGCCATCATACATAGCAATCGTATGTTCGTTTTCATCCTCAAAAGCGGTTAACAAACCATCGGGAATGTTCCCGAAAAAATCCGTAAAACTTAATTATGGAAGAACATAAAGTATAATAAATACAGCTTACTCTTGTGATCCCTCTATAATTGTTAGCATTTCGGGAATGTTCCCGAAACAGTTCAAAGATAAAATGTTCCGGGGATATTCCAAAGTAATAAGTTAATTTTTTTTCGAAATCCGGATTCTTTGGCTTGAATCCTGAAAAATAAGGCTGGATTCCAGCAACGTTGTCTGCTGCTCAACCATCTCGGTTGGTTTGTCCAATGACTGAAAAAGGAAATTGGCGGCCTGTTTTCCCATGTCAAACGCGGGTTGCTTCACAACGCTGAGAGAAGGATTCAACAGATCCGTGATGTCTAAGCAGGAAAAACATATCAATTTTAGGTCATCTGGAATCTTCAGATTTTCTTCCTGCGCGACCCGGATAGCTGATATGGCCAGCCGTTCGACAGAAGCGAAAATCCCATCAGGTCGATACGTCCGAATAAGATTTCTGATAGCGGCTTTGTTCTCCGTTTCGTCGTTTTCAGTGTCTAGCACCAACTCTTCCTGAAAGGCTATACGATTATCTTCCAAGGCCCGTTTGTAACCGTCCATGCGGATCTTACCGATCGATACGTTTTGATTGATAACCAGATAAGCAATTCTTTTACACCCATTATCGATCAGGTGCTGCGTTGCGAGCCTGCTCGACTCAAAGTCGTTACCCGTAACGAAATGCCCCCGGAAGTCATCGTAGCTCCGGTCGAAGAAGACGGTTGGAATGTTATGGTCGACCAAGGCCTGCAGATGACTATGATCTTTCCCCTCCCCCGATGCGGATATCAACACTCCGTCGACACGGCCGTTGACCAGCGAGCGCACAATGGAAGCCTCGTTCTTTACATTGTGGTCCGTGACGTAGATCAACGTGTGGTATTTTTTCGAGCGCGCCACCAATTCAATACCCTTTATTGCCTGGCTAAAAAACTTGTTACCAAACTCCGGAATGATGATCGCGATAGTCTGGCTACGGTTGCCCCGCAGACTGCTGGCGTAAAGATTGGGTGAAAAACCGAGCTCCTCCGCTTTCGCCAGAATACGCGCTTTCGTTTTGGCGCTAATATCATTACTATCCCGAAACGCCCGGGACACCGTAGATTTAGATAATCCCAACGTTTCCGCTAAATCAACTATTGTAATCTGTGACATATTAAACTTTAAAAGACCAAACCTAAATAAAAAGTGCAGCATTCACGAACCGAATGTTTAAATGAATGCATCCATTAAAAATAGTTAAAATGGATAGTGTCGGCAAAGAAGGTTACAACATATCACCTCGTCTATATAACATCTTTCATAGTGGTTAGGAGCCGGCATGGTCTACTGCCTGTTTCCAGGCGATAAACGCCATTTCGGCGCGGGCTGCACGCGAAGCTTCCCACGACACCGGCAGGAGTATGTTTCTTTGGCCAAGTAGATCATCCGATCCACTTCATGCGGAGGCATTTTAGGTTCATTGTTCCGCCTCTTCTGTAGCGTATGTTGCGCGTGAAAAAATAAATACCGGGACAGCAAGCGATGACCGCAACTAATCCTGTACTGTCCAAACCAGTTTGTCCACCGCATAACCGGAGCGTCGGGCATAATCAAGATACTTCTCCTTCACCGCAGGTGGAATATCTTTTGTCCGTGACAAAATCCACATGTAATCCAGATTCTGACCAAATACGAGCGCCTGCTGATAATTTTCCTCCACCATCACGACATTATATCCGGCATAAAACGGTCCAAAAAAGGAGACTTTCAGCGCCCCTTCATCTTCCCCGCGGACAAACTTAACTTTTCCGGTACTTTGTCTGTACTTTGCCTTCGCGATATCGTAACCTTGGTTATGCACCTGAATTGTCCCATCGTCGTTCAAAGAATACGAGGCGATCACATTCTTCAGATTCCGCTCCCACCGGAAGTCGAGGCGGGCAATTTCATACCATTCGCCCAAATATCTATCCTTTTCAAACCCCTGAACCACGGAGACGTTTGACCTGATCGGCTTCAAAACATTATACAGCGTCGTTCCCGCGGCAACGGCTGTCAGCAACAGCAGTGACTTTTTCTTATCCATCATAGCGATTAAACAACACAGACAACCGAAAGTTTGCGCATAAATTTATAGCTTTGAAAAAAGGAAAGACGTTGTACTCAAGGGAAGAAGCAAAAAAGTTAAAAGAGAAATTCTGGACGGGTTTTGGACAGTTTATGGCATTAGTGCCCGGCGAGGATGGACAAAAAATAAACTGGATCAACTATAAAACAGGAATCAGGCACCTGTTCTTCCGTATGGATGCAGATAATAAAAATGCACACATATATATAGAAATAGCACATCCCGATGAAGGCATCCGCCTTCTGATGTTTGAGCAGTTCCAGACCTACCGCACGCTGTTGCATGCCGAGCTTGACGAGGAATGGGAATGGGATGCCACATACTATGATGCGTACGGAAAGCCCACTTCCCGGATTGGCAAACGGCTGGATACAAGGGTGTCGGTTTTCCGGCAGGAGGACTGGCCCGATCTTATCGCTTTCTTTAAGCCACGAATGATGGCACTGGACGCATTCTGGTCGACCGCCCGATATGGCTTTGATCTATTCAAATAATAGATCGAGGTTCAACCTTCCCCCCTCCTTTCACAGTGCTATTCACCAAAAACACCTTGTAAAAAAAAGAAGATGTGTACCTTTGTAGAGGTCACAAAAAAATTGTTATATAAAATACTCCTGTTTTCGCTAGCGCAGGCACACAGGAATATTGCTATGGCCGTTAAAAAGCAAATACAAACATATATGAAAAATCTCTTAAAGCTCGTTCTGGCATGTGCACTGCTGCTGCAACATGAGTGGGTCAGCGCCTGGGGTATGACGGGGCATCGTGTCATTGCGGAAATCGCAGAAAACCATCTGAACAGAAAAGCCCGGAAAAACATCCACAAAATTATCGGAAATCAAAAGCTGGCTTATTGGTCAAACTGGGCCGACTTTATTAAATCTGATCCAGATCCAGCGTTAAATAGCACAGGCACGTATCACTTTCTAAATACCGAAGGCAATCTGGACTTCGAAAGGTTTACGGCCGCATTATCCGCCTCGCCTGAAAACAATCTTTACAAGGCGTATCTACGTATAAAGAACGAGGCACAGCGCAACAATCTCTCCTTAAAAGAACAGCAGCAACACCTATATTTTATCGTCCACCTTCTTGCTGATGCGCATCAGCCGATGCATGTCAGCCGTGCCGAGGATCTCGGAGGCAATAAGATTGAAGTCGATTTTTTTGGAAAGAAAGCAAACATCCACCGCGTGTGGGATTCGGACCTCATCGACAACGAGAAATACAGCTACACAGAGTATGCGCGTGTACTTGATATCTACGATCAGTCCTATTACAAACAGTTCACGGACACAACATTTGAACAGTGGCTCTACGAATCGCATCAACTGGCCAATGAGATCTACGATGACGTTGCGCAGAATGCCAATTTACGGTATGAATACATCTATCGATTTAAGTATCCCATGGAAGCATGTCTGCTTAAAGCGGGCGTACGGTTAGCAAAAGAACTAAACGATATCTACGGCCGTTAGTCGTCCGGTTATTTCTCCCAGCACGGCCCACCGAAGAACGGGGCAATATTGCTTAGAAATTGATGAGGACGTAAGAATCACACCTGCAAAACAATGACGTTGTTAAAAGACTTCCGACATATCATTTTATACGGACTAACGTTAGCCGTTCTAATATTCGCGTTAAAATGGATGCAATGGAAATTCTTAATCGTTGATAATGCGATAGATATTTATATCGGACTTGTAGCGCTGTTTTTCACTACGTTGGGGATATGGGTGGCAAAACAAGTCATAAAGCCCAAAGTCGAAACCGTAATTGTAGAAAAAGAAATCGTTGTAAACCAATCGACGGAATTCATCCTTGACGAAGCTGCACTTGAAAAGTTGAAGTTAAACGGCAGAGAATACGAAATCTTACAGCTTTTGGCGAAAGGATACAGCAATGCAGAAATTGCTACAAGGATATTCCTTTCTTTAAGTACCGTAAAAACGCACGTTTCCAATCTCTACTCCAAAATGGACGTTAAAAGTCGAACACAAGCCATTGCAAAAGCCAAACAACTAAGAATCATTGAACTATAAAATTCATACCTTAGTACTAAAATCCGGTTATTCGGACATTCGGTACTAAAGTATGATGGTAATCCTATCCTCCTATTTTAGTTTTGTGGAGAACTTTAAAAATTATCCGATGAAAAAAATAGTATTGACTTTTGGCCTCATCATTGGGACAATCTTATGCGCCAATATGATTGTGATGGTGAATATGATGTACGGCGACACCGTCTTCAAGGGGAATGACATCGTGGGTTATACCGCATTAATTGTCCTCTTTTCACTTATTTTTTTTGGCGTCCGAAATTACCGGAACAAACAATTAAATGGTGCTATTTCATTTGGAAGAGCGTTTAAGATAGGAGCGTTAATCGCGTTCGTAGCATCCACTATGTACGTAGTAATCTGGTTGTTCTATTATTACCTGTTCGTCCCTGATTTTATCGATGTATATACCGCCCATGTCTTGCAAACGTGTACAACACCCGAGGAACTTGCTATCAGGACCAGAGAAATGGCAGATTTTAAAGAGATGTACAAAAACCCGCTGTTTGTCATTTTAGTCACCTATTCCGAAGTACTTCCTATCGGGTTGGCCGTGGCTTTACTAAGTGCATTATTTCTAAAAAAGAAAGAAAACTCATAGACGGGCTTATCACAATCGCTGTTATCCCTTAAATTCGAACAATATGAAACCCACAGATAAACACAATGAACGCATAGCCCAGATAACTTTCGCTTCTGTTTATCCGCACTATGTTACAAAAGTGGAAGGTAAAGGAAGAACGAAGGAAGAGTTGCACCAGGTCATCGAATGGCTAACAGGTTTTAATGAAAACACACTACAAAAGCTAATCGAGGAAAAAGTAACCTTTAAAGTCTTTTTTGAACGGGCAACTTTACACCCAAATGCGTCGCTCATAACCGGAACAATATGTGGCTATAAGATACAGGAAATTGAAAACCCACTCACCCGTAATGTGAGGTACCTCGACAAATTGGTTGATGAGCTGGCAAAAGGAAAGAAAATGGAAAGGATTCTGAGAGCGTAACCGGAGCGAATCATACCGCCAGCTGGGCAAGAGATTAAAGAGTGGCGGACTAAAAACGTAAAAATTGAACACCAACGTTCCATGCCTTCACGAAGTCACCGCACCGGTCCATGCATCAAACCCAACGCCAGCCGCGCCGGAACAAATTTTTGTCATAGGCATTGGTGAATGCGAGCATTTTATGTAGGTTTGTATAATCATGAGCACGACATCATATTTATCAGATAGGATTAATAATTTATCCGAATCAGCGACGCTAAAAATGACGAAACTAGGTCGCGAATTGGCCGCTAAAGGCATCAACGTAATTAGTCTAAGTGTGGGTGAACCTGATTTTAACACCCCTGACAATGTAAAAGAAGCAGCAAAGCAAGCTTTAGACGACAACTACACCCGTTATTCGCCGGTTCCCGGCTATCCGGAACTACGGCAGGCTATCGTTAACAAACTAAAAAACGAAAACGGTCTGGATTACGAGCCTTCGCAGATCGTCGTTTCCACAGGTGCCAAGCAATCCTTGTCTAACGTAATTCTTACCCTGATTAATCCCGGTGATGAGGTGATCATCCCGACGCCTTACTGGGTTTCCTACTCAGAGATGGTTGTATTGGCGGAGGGTAAGTCGGTATTTATTGATACAGATATCGACGCCGATTTCAAGATCACGCCAGAACAGCTCGAAGCTGCAATCACACCAAGAACAAAATTGTTCATGTTTTCGTCGCCGTGTAACCCAACGGGGTCTGTATACAGCAAGGAAGAATTGGCTGCGTTGGCTAAAGTGTTCGAAAAACACCCAGGCATCTTTATTTTGTCTGACGAAATCTACGAGCATATCAATTTTATCGACAAGCATGAGTCTATTGCACAATTCGACAGTATAAAAGACCGTGTAATTATTGTAAACGGTTTCTCTAAGGCCTACGCCATGACGGGCTGGCGCTTAGGTTATATTGCGGCAAACAAAGAGATTGCAGCAGCAAACGATAAGTTGCAGGGGCAGACAACCTCCGGCACCTGCTCCATCGCTCAACGGGCGGGTATTGTGGCGTATAATGATGGTTTGGAAAGCGTACAAAAAATGAAAGAAGCGTTCTTACGCCGACGTCAGCTAGTATACGACCTACTAAACGACATCCCGGGCGTGAAAACAAACCTCCCCGAAGGAGCATTTTATTTCTTCCCTGAAATCAGTTCCTTTTTTGGAAAGAAAGACGCACAAGGGAACGTCATCAAGGATTCAGCCGATCTAGCCCTTTATCTTCTCAACGAAGGCCATATTGCTACGGTAGGCGGAGATGCTTTTGGAAACAACAACTATATACGTTTAAGTTATGCCGCGTCCGATGAAAACTTAAAAGAAGCATTGAGACGTATGAAGGAAGCATTAGGAAAACTATCGTAAAAAGAATATCAAGCAACAAAAAAGGGACATTGAGTGTCCCTTTTTTTGTTGTATTTGTCGGATATCGCCGACGGAGCGGATCTCGAAGCCCCCTACAGGTCGGGATGATGTACCTCTACAAATCCGCCCAAATATTTATCTCCGTAATATGAACTAGCAGCCTATTGTTACACCATTAGGAATAACGGCACCTTTTTTTACGACGACAATTCCATCCTGAATAGTATGCGTTTCGAAATCGCCGTCGGGCAGATGCGCGCCGCCTTTTATGCGTACATCATTGCCTATCCGGCAGTTCTTATCAAGGATAGCGTTTTCTATATAACAACGTTCGCCGACGCCGATTGGAGGCGGTTGCTGTGTTGTTCCCAGTTCCAGGACTTCTTCCAGATGTTCATAAAAATCGGTTCCCATCATATAGGTCGATTTGATCACCGTTCCCTTGCCGATACGCGAGCGGATTCCGATGACGGACCGTTCCAGCTTATCCCCATTAAGGATACAGCCGTCGGCAACAATGGTGTTGTTCAAAGTCGTGCCCGAGATCTTAGAAGGGGGCAACATACGCGCACGTGTATACACCGTTTCTTCGAAGAGATTAAAGTTCGGAATATCATCGGTCAACCCGATGTTTGCGTCAAAAAAAGACCGGATCGTACCTATGTCTGTCCAGTAGCCGTCAAATTGGTAGCTCAAGACGTTCAGATTACCGATAGCGTCAGGAATTATTTCCTTACCGAAGTCCATGCCGGGATTATCCTTCAACAGCGTTCGCAGTACACCTTTCGAAAACACATAGATGCCCATGGAGGCAAGGTATAGCCGCCCCTGTTGTTCCATGGCGTCCGACACTTCTGACGCCCAGTTCAACACTTCATCTTTATCAGGCTTCTCTGTGAATGCTGTAATCTCGTTCTTCTCGTTTGCCTTCAGAATACCGAACCCAGTGGCGTCGCGACCGTTTACCGGGATAGTTGCTATGGTAACATCCCCTCCGTTCGCTACGTGGAAGTCTACCAGCAACGAATAGTCCATCTGGTACAGCTGATCGCCAGACAGGATCAGCACATACTCATAATCGACGTTGTGAAGATTTTTCTGTGTGCGCCGCACAGCATCCGCAGTTCCCTCAAACCAGCGATCGCCTTCCATAGTCTGCTCGGCGGCCAGGATGTCGACGAAGCCCTTGCTGAAAATGCTGAAGTTGTAGGAATTTTTGATATGCTTATTTAAGGAAGCCGAATTAAACTGAGTGAGCACAAATATCTTATTGTACCCGGAGTTTAAACAGTTCGATATCGGGATATCTACCAACCGGTACTTTCCGGCAATAGGAACCGCTGGTTTCGAACGCTGCTGTGTCAACGGAAATAGGCGCGTCCCACGCCCTCCGCCCAATACAAGGGAAACTACTTTGTGTATCATATCTCACTTTATAACTGGTTATACAATTTAACATACTGCTCTGCTGACTTGTCCCAGGAAAAATCCAGTGACATTTCTCTTTTACGGATCTCACGCATCGAAACGGGGTCCTGTAGCGCCCCGACGGCACGTTCTATCGCCCTTATAGCCTCAGCGGCGTCCGCCTCCTCAAATACGAAGCCATATCCTTTTTCCTCTTGATCGTAATCTAATACAGTTTCCCGAAGCCCGCCTGTTCCACGAACAACCGGCACCGTTCCGTATTTCATGGCATACAGCTGGTTGAGGCCGCATGGTTCGACTCGGGATGGCATCAACAGGTAATCGGCTGCTGCGTATACCTCGTGAGCCAATGCCTCGTTGTAGCCAAAAAAAACAGCGAGTGTTTTGGGATATTGGTCAGCCAGCTCCTGTAGGCGGGTCTGAAGGTGCTCATCACCAGAACCCAAGACGAATATGCTCAGCTTGACAGCTCCCCCGGACAACAGGCCTCCTACCACATCGGGGAGTAAGTCAGCACCCTTCTCCGCGGCAAAACGTCCTATAAAAGCCAATAGCGGGTACCGGGCGTCCAGCCCCATCTTTTTGGCCAGGGCGCGCTTGTTATTTTTCTTTCCCGTCATGACGTTCTTTAACGTATAATTATGGGGAATCAGCGTGTCGACTCCTGGGTTCCAATATTGATCATCTATTCCGTTAACTATTCCGAAACCTTTCGCCGACTCCTGACGGAACAGTCCCTCGAGTCCATTCGCGTTCTGATATAGCTCCTGCAGATATCCCTGACTTACCGTTGTAAACGCATCACAGCACTTAATGGCGGCTGCCATAGGATTAATAAGGCCGTCCCAGTCGAGCAGCCCCCACTTCCAGGTATCGAAAGTAGGCAGTAAGACACCTTTATTCCAATCCATCCACCCTTGATACTGGCCATTGTGCACCGTAAACACGGTTTTGATCGAGGCAAACTCCTGGTAAGCTACAGCATATTTCATCAGGAACGGAACCAAGCCGACGTGATGATCATGGCAGTTGACCACCTCTGGCTTCTTTTCCCAGCCTTTCATCCAATCTAGAAAGGCGTGCTGAAACGCTATCCATTGTTCCGCTTCATCGGGATAGCAATAGATCTCAGGCCTGTCCAGCTTTCCGGGAATACGGATCAGAAACAGAGGAAAGCCCAGTACATCGTTTTCCTCTTTCAATACCTGATAAGACAGCTCCTCTGCCCCTTGGAAAAACGACCCTTCAGCGATAGAAACGAACTGGTTCTTTTCAACAAAAGGCCTATCGTAATACGGACAGACGACGCTCGCGTCGACGCCCATTTTTCGCTGGTACCTGGGCAGCGCTCCGACCACATCTGCCAGTCCACCCACCTTAGCTAACGGAAAGCATTCTACACTTAAATGTACTACCTGCATATTAGACACGTTTTAAGATGAAACCACCCAATGGTGGCAGTTTAATAGTAATCGACATTTCGCAGTTCATCCAAGGAATATCCTCGGCCTGTACAGCATGTTGCTGGATACCGCTTCCATAATACAACTCCTCGTCCGAATTCAGGATGATCTCCCATGTACCTGACGCCGGCACGCCGATACGGTAGTCCCGCACAACGGGGGTCAGATGGAGGACAACGAGCACCTCCTCCGAAGGGCGTTCTCCTCTTCGAACGAACGCGAAAACACCGTTATCGCGGTCTCCATACTCTATCCATTGAAAGCCATCGGGACTGAATCCTTTTTCATATAACGCAGGCGTATCCTTATATACCCTATTCAGGTCGCGAACAAAATGCTGTATACCGAGGTGCGGGGCATACTGGGTAAGATGCCAGTCCAACGACTGGTTGACGTTCCATTCCGAAGTCTGTCCAAACTCCGCCCCCATAAACAACAGTTTTGTACCTACGAACGTATACATATAGAGATAAAGAGCCCGTAGGTTAGCGAATTTCTGCCACTCATCTCCAGGCATCTTATAGACCAACGACTGCTTTCCATGGACGACCTCATCGTGGGATAAAGGCAACATAAAGTTCTCATGAAAACTATAGACCGTACCGAAAGTCATCTTATCGTGATGATACTTTCTATTGATAGGATCCTCTTTGAAGTAGTTAAGTGTGTCGTGCATCCATCCCATCATCCACTTCATACCAAATCCAAGTCCGCCACCATACGTCGGACGGCTGACTCCGGGCCAGGAAGTAGACTCTTCTGCTACCGTCTGTACATCGGGAAAATGTGCGTACACAGCTTCATTGAATTCCTGCAAAAAGGACACCGCCTCGAGATTTTCCCGTCCCCCAAAGACATTAGGTTCCCATTCGCCCGCTTGGCGCGAGTAGTCGAGATACAACATCGAAGCGACCGCATCAACACGCAGTCCATCCACATGGTACCTATCCAGCCAGAAGAAGGCATTAGAAATTAAGAATGAACGCACCTCATTTCGACCATAGTTGAAGATATAGGACTTCCAGTCCGGATGAAATCCTTTTCTCGGGTCTTCGTGCTCAAAAAGATGAGAACCATCAAATTTATACAGCCCGTGGGCGTCGCCCGGAAAGTGAGAAGGCACCCAGTCTAAAAATACGCCGATACCTTGCTTGTGCAGGCTTTCAATCAGGTACATGAGATCCTGAGCGCTTCCGTAGCGCGACGAGGCAGCGAAATACCCGGTTATCTGATAACCCCATGACGGATAGAAAGGGTGTTCCATGACGGGCAATAGCTCGACGTGTGTAAACCCCATTTCCCGTATGTAAGGAACAAGTCTATCCGCTATCTCACGATATGTCAGCAGGCGTTCGGGCTCTTCCGGATCACGCATCCATGATCCAAGGTGCATTTCATAAACCGAAAAAGGTCTGTTCAACGCGTTGTGGCTCTCCCTGTTGCGCATCCACTCTTCGTCGTCCCATTGGTACCAGGTCGTCGAAACGATCGACGCCGTCCTTGGTGGCGTCTCGCTCAATAAAGCAAACGGATCAGCCTTTTCCAGGTGTTCTCCGGAACCGGTGTGAATATGGTATTTGTAAACCTCTCCGAGGCCAATTCCGCCGATAAAGCCCTCCCATATACCGCTGCTGTCCCACCTCACATATAATGGATGACTATGCGGATTCCAACCGTTGAAATTTCCGACCACCGACACAGTCTGCGCATTGGGTGCCCACACAGCGAAATACACCCCTTCTTTTCCTTCATGCACCACTGTATGTGCACCAAGTTTCTCATATAACCTGAAGTGCTTGCCCGCTCGGAACAACGACACATCAAAATCTGTAAACAGCGAATATACGCTGACTGCCTGACTCATAACTTAAGTTTTGTCTACTTCTACGATATGGTTAACTTCCTAAACTCCTTCTCCACAGACACATAGTATTGTCCGCTTTCGTCCGCTGTTAACCCAAGGACAGTCCCATCAGCGTCTATATGGTTGATCGCAAATGGAAGTCCTATCAAGTAAACCTTGTAAGCGTCAAAACGTTCATTATACATACCATCTTGATGCTGTACAATTGTCAAGCTTGTCGGTTTCCCTTCTACAATGAAATGCTTTTCACTATAAACATTCTGCTCATAGGCAAATGTTTCTCCGTAGTCCAGGTACACGTCTGAATCATGTCGACCTTCGTTCCAATATACATTAAGCTTGAGTGCATCTATATTTTTTTCTCCGGTATACTGCATGACAGGGTATTCCGGAATAACACTTCCTCCGCGGATAAAGATTGGCATTTCATCCAGCGGGGTGTCTATCTGATGTTCCTGCCCCCCCGTAAGAACGGTGTTGTCAAAATAGTAGTACCAACACCCCTCAGGTAGATATACAATCTTTGATTGCTGTCCCGGATGGAGGACCGGCGATACGAGGATATGATGGCCAAAGCCGAACTCTTCCTCCCGCAGCAGATTTTGCGGCTTATGTTGTTCCAGCAACGAGATGGGCCGTAAAATAGGTTCCCGATATTTATATTGTCGCCAAAAAACGGTATAAATGTAGGGGAGCAGCTTATAACGGAGTTCAATAAACTTCTTGCAGATTGCCTCCCATTCCGGCCCAAAACTCCACGGTTCACGGTCGCGCGTATCTCCTGCCGAATGGACACGCATAAAGGGCGAGAATACGCCAAACTGCATCCAACGGGTGTACAGTTCTCCGTCAGGTTCGCCCGTGAAGCCGCCAATGTCCGTGCCACAGAACGACAGACCCGATACGGACAAGCGCTGCAATTGGAGAAGGCCTATACGCAAGTGTTCCCACGTAGCTATATTATCGCCGGTCCAAACCGAAGAATAGCGCTGCGTACCTGCATAGGCAGCCCGTGTTATTGTGAAGGGTCTCTTATTGCGCTGCAGCTTTTTCAGTCCGTCGTAAGTAGAACGTACCATCTGCATACCGTAGATGTTATGTGCCTTTCGGTGTGAACCGCGGTAGCCTTCATAGTAATGCCGCACGTCGTCGGGGAAAGTCCCACGGCCGAATACAGCCGGTTCATTCATATCGTTCCACACGCCCGCAACGCCATCTTCAACCAGCCCCTTATAGAGCATCCCCCACCATTCCCTGACCTTAGGATTGGTGTAATCCGGAAACTGACAACGTCCGGGCCACACATACCCCTCCATAAAGTAATCGTCCCCTCGACGGCAGAAGTACTTGTTCTCTTTTCCTTCTTTAAAGACCCAGTAATCTTCGTCTACCTTAATTCCCGGATCGATCATGACGACGGTCCGGAAGCCGTCGGCAGCCAGGTCAGCTATCATCTTCTTTGGATCGGGAAAATACCGCTTATTCCACGTAAAACAACGGTATCCATCCATGTAATCGATATCCAGATAGATCGCATCACAGGGAATCTGCCGTTTACGAAATTGCTGTGCCACCTCCCGAACGTTGGCCTCCGGATAATAGCTCCATCGACACTGATGGTAACCGATCGCCCACAGCGGCGGCATAAAATGCGTACCCGTCAATTCATGATACCGCTTGACAACATCCATCATGAGAGGACCGTGAATATAGTAATACTGCATCTCCCCGCCTTCAGACCAATAGCTGGTCCTATCCGCTTTTTCGGCAGCAAAATCGAAGAACGTCTTGAACGTATTATCGAAAAATATACCGTATGCGCTACCTTCCGTGACACCGATATAAAACGGAATAGTTTTATAAAGCGGATCCTGATTGAAGCCGAAGCCATACGTATCGGAGTTCCAGTTATGAAACCGCCGGCCACGCAAATTCAGGTTGGTCGACTTATCTCCGAGCCCGAAAAAGGCTTCGTCTGAAGGAGTATGCTTAGTACAGTACACGTAGTAGCCACCAAAGTCCGGACTTTCTTCCCAGTGCATTGGCGTACGGTCGGCATTGACGACCTTTCCCTCCCCGTCCGCAAACGACATAAGGAAGTTCTCTTTCCGGATACTGCAAATAACGGCACTTGTTTCTATCAGGTAAGCCTCGTCTGTTTCGTCAAACGAAAACGACGTAGGGTGGAGATCCAGGTCTTTTTTAATCGCATACGAAAAGTCGTCAAGAAAGGAGCTTTGCGGAGCCAACCGCACGCGGATAATCTCGTCGGAAAACACCTTTACCTCCACACTCGCCTTTCCATCGGTAAAGATAAACGCGTTCCCGTCTTTGACATAGGACACAACCCCTCCCAGATACTTCTTTTCAATTGCGGGAACGTCCAACACAGGGTTGTTGACGTGATGCATATTATCTAAAGTTTCCTCTCCGATTAGCCCGGTTGCAAACTCCTCTTTTTTTTCGGATTCAGCCATATTTTCTCTATCTAATTTATACTGTTTACATTGCTTTTAAGTTACAATATCTTTTTTAAAAGTGGATGTTTTTTTTCCAAAAAGCCTCCTACGCCACTTTTTCTTCCGGCAACGACAGTTCCCGGCGAGAAGACACAGCCATACGCACCTTAAAACAAATAGTTGTTTATTCAACGAGATGGAACCTCACCATGATACTGGGAGGGAAATACAGACAGACCGGAACGGCCTCTTACTTGCTCCGGATGGCTTCTACGGGATCCAGCCGGGCAGCATTAATCGCGGGGACAATGCCGGCAATCAGCCCGATGAGCGTCGAAAGGGCGGTCGTAAGAACAACCATCTTGATGCTCACAACAACTGCTACGCCGGCGGCGACGTTCACCAACGCCGCGAGGCCAAATACAAACAGCAGGCCGATACCTCCGCCGATTAGGCATAACAATATGCTTTCAATAAGAAATTGCGACAAAATAAAAAACTGCTTGGCGCCCAGCGCTTTTTGAATCCCTATCAGGTTGGTCCGCTCTTTCACGCTCACAAACATGATATTCGCAATACCAAACCCACCGACCAGAATAGAGAATATGCCGATACAGAAACCGGCCAGGTTAATAATTCCGAACATCTGATCCAATTGGGCCGTGATCAGTGTTGTCTTATTAACGGAGAAATCTTCTTCACGCTGCGGAGGCAGCCGTCGTGAAGAACGCATGATACCGATCAATTCGCTTTCTGCTTCTTCCAAGGAGTATCGGCCCTTAACCTCAATGGAGATGCTGGGCGAATAGTTCTCATAGTTAACGATATTTCGGGCCATGCTGAACGGGATATACGCTACGTCGTCGTTCGACACATCTATAAGCATCCCTGCCCCTTCCTTTTTCAGTACGCCGATAACCTGTAGCTTTCGGCCTAATAAACTGATATAGTTACCGATCGGATTCTCTCTTGGAAAGAGCCCTTCAGCGATCGTTGCTCCCAGAATGACGCCATTGCCTCCCGACCGGGATTCCTGATCGGTGAAATAACGTCCTTCCACAATGTCGAGGTTTCTGATTTTTAAGATTTCCTGCGTGCCTGCAGCTACGGTTATATTCGAAGCAGAATTGCTTTTGTATTTTGCCGTGGCGTTTGAAATATAGATGGAGTAAGCCACGGCCTCTGCTGTCGTCATCCGATCCCTAACGGCTTCGAAATCGCCATATTTAGGTTCCGGCCGGTTGATATATTTCCACCACGGAAAATCCGGCCCTCCATCCCAAGGCCATTTTTCGACGTACAATGTCCGGCTCCCTATTTTCCGCACCGATTCCTCAAGGTTGTTGCGCAGGGTATCCACGGCCGAGAATACGCCGATAATCGTCATGATACCGATGGTTACTCCAAGTAAAGACAGCAACGTCCGCGTTTTATTGTCTTTCAGAGCAGACAACGCAAACCCAAAACTTTCCTTAAGCAGTGTGAAAACCAAAAACATATCTGCCTATAAATATAACGTATTTATCGCAGCAAAGGAATAATTAAAACCAAAAAGTGTAGTTTTTAGTTTTAATTATACTTAACTTTGTAAGCCTTTTTGGTGTCCTAACTGCACTTGGATGTTTCGACACTATGGAACAACTTATAGCGAAGAATTAAAAGATGAAATTATCACAGTTTAAATTCAATTTACCCGAATCACTATTGGCATCAGAACCATCCGAACAACGTGACGAATCACGCCTAATGGTTTTGCACCGGGATTCCGGAAAAATAGAACACAAGATCTTCAAAGACGTATTGGATTATTTTGACGACCAAGATGTCATGATCTTAAATAATACGAAAGTATTTCCTGCCCGTATGTACGGAAATAAGGAAAAAACCGGAGCAACGATTGAAGTCTTCCTTTTAAGAGAATTAAACAAAGAATTACGCTTGTGGGATGTCCTTGTGGATCCCGCACGAAAGATCCGTGTCGGCAATAAACTCTATTTCGGAGACGACGACCTGCTTGTCGCTGAGGTGGTAGACAACACGACGTCCCGCGGTCGCACTATCCGCTTTCTATTTGACGGCACAGACGAAGAGTTCCGCCGCAACATCGAAATCCTCGGAGAGACACCGCTACCTAAGTATATCAAACGTAAAGCAACACCGGAAGATAAATTCCGTTATCAGACCATCTACGCCAAGAACGAAGGTGCTGTTGCTGCTCCTACCGCCGGGCTTCACTTCTCCCGCGAATTAATGAAACGATTGGAACTCAAAGGTGTCAACTTTGCAGAGGTTACATTGCACGTCGGCCTCGGAACGTTCCGCACCGTCGAAGTTGAAGACCTCACCAAACATAAAATGGATTCCGAACAGTTTATCATTACGGAGGAAGCAGCGCGGATCGTAAACAAAGGGATAGATTCCAAACGACGTGTGTGCGCCGTAGGAACGACATCCATGCGGGCAATCGAATCTTCGGTATCCGCAGATAAACACCTAAAGGCTGCTAACGATTGGACAAGTAAGTTCATCTACCCGCCTTACGATTTCAGCATAGCGAATTCGATGATTACAAACTTCCATACGCCCGAATCCACCCTATTGGTGATGATCGCCGCATTCGCCGGATATGAGAATGTGATGAATGCTTATGAGGTTGCTGTAAAAGAGAAATACCGATTCTATTCGTATGGGGATGCGATGTTGATCATTTAACAACGCAGCACTATTCCGTATGCTCGTTATAAGCCGGTTCTTCATGGCAATATAGCGATACACAGCACACGTAAAAGTAAAGCATTTTATGTAAGTTTGTCAGAGACGCAAGATACAACCTTGCGTCTCTGACCATTCATGGGATGAGTAGGAGAACAATGATTGGAAACTACTTTCAGATCCAGGGCAAGGCTTTGAAGAGACACGTCGTAGACGCCGGGTTCCCTGCTTTTGTCATAGTGCCCGCATATATCGGCCTTCATGTCGCACTGTACTACCTTGTCGTCCGATCCCCCTCCTGGGGCGCTTATCTTGTGGTTCTCGCCAACTTTCAATCTCTTTTTCTGCTGTCCGACTTCAAACGTAACGATTTTCTGAAAGTAGTTTTCTCCAAAACAGACTACTATCGGGTCAGACTATTCGAAAATATACTGCTCTGTCTAGGCTCTATGGTCCTCCTCGTTATTGCCGGCAACCCTATATTGGCTGTGACAATTGGAGGTCTCTGCATTTTATTTTTATTCACACCAACGACATCGATCTGGAAGCGCCGTATCCCGACACCATTCGCGAAAAAACCTTTCGAGTTTATCATCGGAGTCCGGAAGACGTGGCTTCTACTCGGTGTGTTATACCTGCTGGCAGCAATCGGCTTATCAGTGGACAACATCAACTTAGCGCTGTTCAGTATGTTCTGTGTAGTCCTGTGCTCCGCTTCTTATTACCAAGATCCAGAGCCCCTGCTGTTATACTGGAACCAGAATCGCCCGCCGGCGAAATTTCTTTGGTACAAGATCCGCCGGGGTGTCGCTCAGCTCTGCATTTTATGGGCACCGATACTACTCCCCTTTGCCGTCCTACATCCCGCCGAGGCCTATAAGGGCGTCATCGTTTGTCTGCTGGGCGTTATGCTCATCCCGTATGTCATTCTTCTAAAGTATGCTGTGTACCCACGGAAGATCAATATTACGGAAGGCACGATGCTGGGCCTTTGCCTGGCATTCTATCCGCTCGTCCTCGCCCTCATACCTTATTACTACTTTAAAGCCATCCAAAATTTAAAGAACATCCCATGATCACAGTCACCAATTTATCAAAGTCGTACGGCAAAAAAGAAGTTCTGAAAGATGTCAGCTTTATCCTGGAACCCAGCAAGGTATATGGCATCGTAGGGAGCAACGGAGCAGGAAAGACTACTTTATTCCGGTGCATAGCCGGACTGGAATCGTATAACGGACATATCCATGCAGACCGGACTCCCTTAAAAAATTATCTCGGGCTACTGCCTGCTGACCCTTACTTTCCTTCCAAACTAACGGGAGAGGAATATATCTATCTACTGGCGGATGCACGCGGTATACAGGTAACAGATCTTGAAGAGCGGAATATTTTTCAGCTACCGCTGCGGGAATATGCGTCGGAGTACTCTACCGGAATGAAAAAGAAACTGGCATTAACAGCTATACTTCTCCAGCGAAACCGATATTTCATTCTTGATGAACCGTACAATGGAATTGATTTTGAAAGCGCTCTGATATTGACCAGCATTATTTCGAAACTGAGGTCGCTTGGTAAAACGGTACTGATATCTTCCCATATTTTTTCGACACTGAAAGAGTGTTGCGATCAGATCCTCGTCCTCGAAAACGGACAAACCGGAAAAATGATTGCGCAGGATGCCTTCGACGAACTCGAAGACAAGATGAAAAAATCAGCGATCGGTAAAGATATAGACAAGCTTATCGAAGGGTAAACAAAGTGCGTCGCCATGACAGGGGGCTAACAACATAAAGCGGGGCTGAAGAAAATATCTTCAGCCCCGCTTTTTATCTGTTGTGTACTACGCTTAGTTTTGTTCAGCAGGAACTACCGAAACGTAAGATTTGTTGTTTGCTTTCTTACGGAAAACAACAGTACCATCTACTAAGGCGTACAATGTGTGGTCTTTACCAATACCAACGTTAGCATCAGGATTATGCTGTGTACCACGTTGACGTACGATGATGTTACCAGCAATAGCTTTCTGACCACCGAAAATTTTGATACCTAATCGTTTACTGTGTGACTCACGGCCGTTCTTCGAACTACCCGCACCTTTTTTGTGTGCCATTTCTTTATCTTAATTTATGACTTAGACGTCAGATTAAAAATTCAATTATAAACTGATACCAGTGATCTGGATCTTCGTGAACTGTTGACGGTGACCGTTTTTCTTTTTATAACCTTTACGGCGTTTTTTCTTGAAAACGATAACTTTATCACCTTTTAAATGAGACAAAATAGTAGCTGAAACTTTCGCACCTTCAATACTTGGTGTACCCACAGTGAATTTACCGCCGTCTTCTGCTAACAATACATTGTCAAATTCAATACTAGCGCCTTCATCTCCCTGTAACCGGTGTACAAAAAGATACTGGTCTTTTGCAACCTTAAATTGCTGTCCTGCTATATTTACTATTGCGTACATTGTTATATAATATATATGTTAATATTTAATGAGCTGCAAAGATATGAAATAAATTAAGAAGTAAAAAGTAAAAAGTAAAAAAGCAGGAACATACAACACTCTTTCCTCCATACTAACTACTCAATACTAGTTACTAAAATACGCTCTTACGTTCTTCCCTTCGATCCAGTTCATGAAGGCTTTATTTACCACCTTGTTCCCGCCTGGCGTCGGATAGTCTCCGGAAAAATACCAATCGCCAAGATGGTTCGGACAGGCTTTGTGCAGGTTCTCCAGTTTTTGGTAAACCACCTCAAATTCAGCCTTCAGGTTGTGCGGACGGATAATCCGCGCGATCTCTGCCGATATCTCTTCGTCGGTAAAGGGTTCATAGATTGCCTTCACGTAGTTTTCCACTTCATCTTTTGGCTTTGTAATTGACGCCAGACACCGCTGGTATACCTCATCTACGATGTGGGCCAATCCCCGTTGTTTTAACAGCGAAATCGCTGCCTCAAACGCCACAAACTCACCCATCCGAGACATATCAATACCATAACAGTCGGGATACCTTATCTGAGGAGCTGACGAGACAATGACAATCTTTTTAGGGTTCAGCCGGTCAAGGATGGTCAGAATACTTTGCTTTAACGTCGTTCCCCTAACGATTGAATCGTCGATGGCAACAATTGTATCCTGATGATCTTTAACAATACCATAGGTCGTATCGTAAACATGCTGCACCATGTCGGTGCGGTCTGCATCCTGCGTGATGAAGGTACGCAGCTTCGCATCCTTCACGTTTAGCTTTTCAAAACGAGGGGAGATATTGATCATCTCCTCCAGCTCGTCATCCGATATTTTATCTGCACGGTTCAAAAGTACATCCTTCTGATAATTCCGCACATACGTATTGATCCCTTCCATCATGCCGTAATACGACACCTCCGCCGTATTGGGAATAAACGAAAAGACCGTATTTTTAATATCGTTGCCGACAGCTTCTAACACTTGCGGGCACAATAGGCGTCCCAGTTCTTTACGCTCTTTATAAATATCGGCATCCGATCCCCTTGAGAAATAAATCCGCTCGAAAGAACAGGACTTTTGCTCCACAGGCTGGCGGAACATCTCTTCCGTGATGGTGCCGTCCTTCTTTGCTATCAGGGCATGTCCCGGCTTGATTTCTTTAACAGCGTGCAAAGGAACATTAAAGGCTGTCTGAATAACCGGACGCTCCGACGTTACCACCAAAACCTCCTCATCCTGATAGTAGAATGCTGGACGGATTCCCGCAGGATCGCGCATGACAAAAGCGTCGCCATGACCGAAAATTCCAGCTATCGTATAGCCTCCATCCCACGTCTTTGCAGACCGCGTTAAAATCTTCGCAACATCGAGATTTTTCGCAATCAGGGCGCTGATTTCCACGTTCGAGTATCCATCTTTCTTGAACTTATCAAAAAGCTCCTGATTTTCGTCGTCCAGAAAGTGACCTATTTTTTCCAAAACGGTTACTGTATCCGCCTGCTCTTTGGGGTGCTGCCCTAGCTCATACAGCTGTTGCAGAAGCTCGTCGACGTTTGTCATATTGAAGTTTCCTGCTACAACCAGATTACGGGTCATCCAGTTATTCTGCCGCAGGAAGGGATGACAGCTCTCAATGCTATTTTTGCCATGCGTTCCATAACGCAGGTGGCCCAATAGCACTTCGCCGGTAAAACTGACGTGTTCCTTGAGCCATTGTGTATCTTTCGATTCAACCGGGTATGCCTTATTAACCGCAGCAAACTTCTTCTGCACGTACTCAAAAATATCTGCAACGGCAGACGACCCCATTGCACGGTAGCGGGAAATATAACGGTTTCCGGGCTTTACATCGAACTTAATAGTTGCGATACCGGCACCGTCCTGACCTCTATTGTGCTGTTTCTCCATAAGTAGATACAACTTATTGATACCATAGTAGGCCGTACCGTATTTTTCCTGATAATAAGATAGGGGTTTCAGTAATCGAACGAGTGCTATACCGCACTCATGTTTTATAGCGTCACTCATAGCTTGAATTGATGCTGCAAAGGTAAAAATTATTTACAAAACATTTTGCATGAAAACAGCCCCCCTCCCATTTTTATTACAGTGAGAAAACAATTTAGCATAACCCAATCAGCACACTTTTAATGTGCCTAAGGAGTAATCTGCCTGCAAAAGCTGGCATGTTACCGCTCTCCCAGCACCTGTTCCAGGTCGGCGATAAGATCATCCCCGTCTTCGATTCCCACCGACAGCCGGAGCAGGTTGTCGACCACGCCTACACTTTCGCGCACCTCCTTTGGGATCGAACCATGGGTCATGGTCGCGGGGTGGTTCACCAGCGATTCGACGCCGCCCAAAGACTCGGCCAGCGTAAATACCTTGAACCGTGAAGCAATGCGGAATGTTTCCTGTAGATCGGCATCCTTCAATACGATAGATACCATCCCTCCGAAGTCGCGCATCTGCTTTTGCGCAATCTCGTGTCCGGGATGATCGCTAAAGCCAGGCCAGTAGACCCGCTCCACCTTGGGATGGCCCTTTAGGAATTCCGCCACTTTCCGACCGTTTTCGCAGTGGGCCCGCATACGGACGTGCAATGTTTTCAGTCCACGCAACACTAAAAAAGCATCTTGAGGGCCGGGCGTGCCGCCACAAGCGTTGTAATAAAACCAGAGCTGTTTATAAAGCGCCTCATCGTTCAACACCAAGGCGCCCATGACGACGTCAGAGTGCCCGTTTAAATATTTGGTGGCCGAGTGCATCACGATGTCTGCCCCCAAGTCGAGCGGATTCTGAAGATATGGAGAAGCAAACGTATTGTCGACCACATATAGTATCTCGTATTTCTTTGCAACCTCGCCGATAGCTGCTATATCGGCCAGCTTAAGCGTAGGGTTTGTCGGCGTTTCCACCCAGATCAGTTTTGTCTTTTCGGTGATCGCTTCTTCCACCGCATGAGCGTCTGAGGTGTCCACAAACACAAAATTTATCCCGTACTGGGCATATACTTTAGTGAATATCCGGTACGAACCTCCATAGAGATCATCGCCGGTCAACACCTCATCTCCCGGCTTCAGCAGACGAAGAACGGTATCCGTTGCAGCCATCCCACTGGCAAACGCCAGTCCGAACTTACCGTTTTCCAGCGCCGCAAGACACCCCTCAAGAGCCTGTCTTGTAGGATTGGTCCCCCTGGAATACTCAAAACCCTTATGTTCACCCGGAGAGGCTTGCTTATATGTCGACGTTTGGTAGATTGGCGTCATTACCGCGCCCGTTGCAGGGTCTGCCTCCTGCCCTGCATGAATCGCCTTTGTTGCAAATTTATATTCCATAGTAAATATTTAGTATAATAAGTCAGCCGCCATTAGCCAACCACGATAGCGAAGTTACTTAAAGAATCCGTAAAAAGCGTTCGCGATCAGCACGAATTGCTGAGAGTCCCCGTTTTTTTTACAGGACGCTGAAGTGGGAATGTGACGAGCCATTCCGCCCCTAAGAAAAGAGCGATTTCGCAGGTCTGTTCTACAGAAGAGCATCGTTGCCACAAGGGGTATAGCCGGCTGGTCGGCTTCACGCTGAACAGGCTGCGCCCTTCCAGCAGTGCACCAAAAGCTAAAAGTGTAGCGGGGATTTATACAAAAAGGTGTAGCCGAGCTCCCGCACGATCCGCTCACCCGAAACGACCTTCTGAAAGTTCGACTGACTATTAAAACCTGAAGGAAGAGAAAACCCATGCCGGGCAGCCGAAGCCAGGACAACATCGGCCTTCAGCGGATGTTCTGGCGTCACCAGATTGTAAACGGACGAAGCCAACGGACGAAGGAACCCCAGTTGGATCAGCGCGGCCACATCATTCCGATGGATAAAATTAGCGCGCTGTTCCCCCGTAGTACAGACCCGACCCTCAAAGTATTTCGCAAAAATGCGGTCGCCCCCGAACAGGCCGCCCAAACGATAAACAAGAGTTTGTCCAAGCTGTAACATGGAAGTTTCTGCCAGATATAGATTTTGGTTTCTATCAATCGGGAACTCTTCCGTGAATATGCCGTCCTCATCGGGGTAGATACCGACAGAGCTCAGAAAGATGTGTTTCTTGTACGAGACGGACGACAACAGGTCCTGAACAGTCTGAAATCGCGCCCGTACAACCGCCCCCTCCAACCGCTGCGTAGCCGGAATGCTGTTCAACACGTAATCTACCGACGGTGGAAAGTCCGCCTTGCAGATCTCCCCGTCGAAATCGGCTTGTATCGCGTGCATCCCCGCATACGTCAGGTCATGCCATTTATTTTCCCGCGTCGTCGTTGCGTAAACCTGATGGCCCTCGTTCAACATCTTCTGGCCGAAGAATGTTCCAACCCAGCCGCAACCTAAAATTAAAAATACCATCCCCGTGACGTTTCACCCGCTGTTACCCAACCCTTGGTAAATAGCGGCCAGGAAGGGGCTTCAATGTTCCCGCCCTCCCGGCCGTAGATTATTAATATGCTTTCGCGAAAAGTACCCGTTGCTTTGACGGTTTTCCTGTGAATATACATACGCCATCTTCCTCTTCTGCATCCAACGGAATACACCGTATCGTCGCTTTCGTCTCCTCTTTTACTCTTTTTTCGGTTTCGACCGTACCGTCCCAGTGGCACGAAATGAAGCCGCCCTTTTGTTCCAGCACCTCCTTGAACTCTTCGTACGAATTCACCTCGGTGATATGGCTGTTTCTATAATCGAGCGCTTTTTGGAAAATGTTCTCCTGAATAATTCCCAACAGGTTTTCGATCGTTACCGCCAGTCCTTCTTGCGATACAGTCTCTTTGGTCTGCGTATCTCGTCTGGCAAGTTCGACGGTTCCATTCTGTAGGTCACGGGCGCCGACGGCCACCCGCAGCGGCACCCCTTTAAGTTCCCACTCGGCGAACTTATATCCGGGACGCTGTGTATCCCTGTCGTCGTACTTGAAAGAGATATCCATCCCTTTCAGCTGCAAAGTCAGTTCATCCACGAAGCGGTCGATATTGGCTTTTTCTTCGTCTGTTTTATAGATGGGTATAATGACAACCTGTATAGGCGCTAGCTTAGGCGGCAGCACCAGTCCCTGATCGTCGGAATGCGCCATGATCAACGCCCCCATCAGGCGCGTGGACACCCCCCATGACGTGGCCCACACATGTTCCAGCTTACCTTCTTTTGATGTGAACTTCACGTCAAAGGCTTTTGCAAAATTCTGCCCCAAAAAGTGTGACGTACCCGCCTGCAGCGCCTTACCGTCCTGCATCAAGGCCTCAATACAATAGGTGTCCAGCGCTCCGGCGAAGCGCTCATTTTCGGTTTTCCGGCCACGCACAACAGGTACTGCCAACGTATTCTCTACAAAGTCGGCATACACCTCCAGCATCCGCTCCGCCTCTTCAACAGCCTCCTCTTTCGTCGCATGTGCCGTATGGCCTTCCTGCCAAAGAAACTCAGCCGTACGTAAAAACAGACGTGTGCGCATCTCCCACCGTACCACATTCGCCCACTGGTTGACCAGGATCGGAAGATCGCGGTACGATTCGATCCATCCCCGATACGTGTTCCATATAATCGTTTCAGACGTCGGACGGACAATAAGTTCTTCTTCCAGCTTGGCGTCTTCATCCACAATAATGTTGCCGTTACCATCATTCTTAAGCCTATAGTGGGTTACAACAGCACATTCTGTTGCAAAACCCTCAACATGGGAAGCTTCTTTCGAAAAGAACGATTTGGGGATAAACAAAGGAAAATAAGCATTCGAATGTCCTGTTTCCTTAAACCGCTTATCCAGAATAGCCTGCATACGCTCCCAGATACCATACCCATATGGCTTAATGACCATACAGCCCCGCACAGCGGAATACTCCGCCAGATCCGCCTTAATAACTAAGTCATTGTACCACTGTGAATAATCTTCACCCCGGCTTGTAATTCCTTTTCCCATGTATTATTTCAATTTTTCTGTAACAATTTATGTAATATTCTCGTCTAATTCCCAAAAACCGTAGCGAGCGCTAAAGTTTTATTTATATTTTTGATACGGGATTAAACCCCCGCAAAAAATACGCGTCTAAGATAATAATAAAGACTGTATTAACGAAGTTTAACTGTAGTGGATATCATGAAAACAAATAGATTATTATTCGGAAGTCTGACACTCGCTGCGATTTTTTCGCTTAGCGCGTGTTCGACAAGTAGGCAGATCGCCTACAAAGACGATGTGTATAATAATCAATCCCAAGCTCCTCGAGATTATCAGAGTCCGGATTATTATTACACAGATGGACAAGTGAGCGAGGAGCAGCACACACAGGATGAATACTATGCCGACGACTATTCGGATCAGGAATACGTGGAAGGCCCTGCCTATGACGAGGATTTAGAGTACGCTAACCGCATCAACCGTTTTTACTATGCGGCACCCGGCATGGCGTACTATGACCCTTGGTTTGATCCTTGGTTCGGGTATCCGGGCTTCGGCCTCGGCTTTGGCTGGTCAAACTGGGGTTGGGGCCCCAGCTGGTCAATGGGCTTCGGCTGGGGATGGGGAGGTTACCCTTACTACGGCTTTGGCCGCTGGGGATGGGGCGCTCCTTTTTATGGATATGGCAACTTCTGGGGATATAACGCTTGGGGCCATCCATTTTACGGATACAACAACTATTACGGGAATAACTTTTATGGAGGCAACCGCTACAGTGTAAGACCGGCGAACGCCAACGTGCGCACCGGATCACGTTACGGCTATAACAGCCGCGTGGGCAATGCGTCCCGCGTACGGAGTTCGACCGTCGCCAGAGACGGAAATGGACGCATCTTGACCGGACGCTCAGCACGGGCGGCTTCCACGAGATCTTCGTCGGGTGTACGTACCGAGAATGGCCGCATAACCCGCGGTACCACAACCAGAACAAGAACCGACGGAACGATCAACTCATCCCGCACCGGAACGCGGACAACCGTACGTGATGGCTCCGGTGTGAGCACAAACCGCGGTTCTGTAACACGTCCGGCTACCAGAACAACTAGATCGACAACAAGACCTGCTTCCGGAGGTAACGTCTCCCGCGGAACAACAACAAGGCCAGCTGTGTCTACGCCAACCCGTACCACACGCTCTTCAGGATCGTCTTATACGCCGTCCAGAAGTTCTTCCGGCAGCTCGATGTCGCGCGGCGGCGGAGGTGGCGGGGTCTCCAGAGGCTCCGGTGGAGGTGGTGTTAGCCGCTCCGGTGGAGGTAGAAGGTAATGACCAGAACTTTCACGGTCCAACTGGATCGTGAAAGCTGTCAATAGCTTTTACAACCGAACAAACCGCGTTGAAGACCGGCTAATCACACGGCTAGACAAACGCTAGCTTCGGGACAATAAAACACAATCATACGTAGATAGCCAATATACACCGTTCATATTGGCTATTTTTTTACCACAAGCAAGCTATAGACCGATCAGTCACAGCAATTACGAAGGCATCAACATGATTACGTTAGCCGCCGGACTCATTCTCTAAAAACAAACAGAGCAAAAGTGTGTCCGTTCGTACAACGGAGAACTTTAACCACAACAATACATAGATGAAGCTGAAAAATATACTTTTAACATCGTTATTCGTCTCAGGTCTCGCAACGGCTGCACATGCACAGACCGCAAACGAGGCATTTATCTTCTCACAGGAAAACAACGGAGGAACGGCCCGGCTAAAGGCTTTAGGTAACGCGAAAACGGCCTTGGGGGGAGACATCGGTTCCATTACAGGCAACCCGGCCGGATTAGGCTTTTTTGCACAGTCGGACATCTCTATTACAGCCGGCTACAACAATGCTGCAAATAGAGGCTCATATTTCGGATCAGAGACGAGCAGGAACCAAGGCCGGTTCGGCATCGATCATGCAGGTGCGGTATTCCATTTCCCAAAAAATGCCGGCTTTTCAGGTTGGCAGAATTTTAATGTAGGGCTCAGCTACGAAAACACCAATCTGCTCAACAACAACGTTCGCTATGAAGGCACCAACCCCGACAACACCATCGTGAGTGCGTATAGCGATGACGTCGCATTTTTTAACGACCAAAGCTTCGCCAACGACTTATCCGGTTTAAAGCTCGTTGAACGCTTCAGCGACGCAACAAAGGGATATTTCCCGATCACGGGAGAGGTAGCCGACAAAATGCAGATCAGCGATGTCCTGACCTCCGGCCATAGTGCGCGGACGGCTATCGCCTTCGGCGGAAACTACAACAACAAGTTTTATATCGGAGGTAATATTAGTTTCTCCTCTTTTCGGTACGAAAACTCAGAGCAGTTTTCGGAATTCGGCTGGACCAAAGACCGCAGCGCGGTACTTGCGGACAATCCCAACTCGACGTTCGTCCAGCCGGGGCACGCCGACAACAGGTATCTCGACGCGAATTACGAACTATTTGACGACAACTATCAGCTGCTGGAGGGCGCAGGCGTAGATTTTAAAGTTGGTGCGATTTTCAAGCCTTCGGTCGACTGGAATATTGGAGCAACCATACAGTCGCCCACTTGGTATTCGGTCGACCGCTACGCGGAAAGCTACATCGGCGTAGACTATTACAGAGACGAAGCGGCAACAGAATCTTTCGATTCAAGAGAAGCTTCTTACGCTCCTTCGGATCTCTCGTACCGTATCATTACACCTTGGCGGTTCGGACTAGGCGCTTCCAAGTTTTTCAGCCGCGGTTTTCTGTCTGCCGATGCAGAATATATAGACTATGGAAGTACTAAAATGAGAACTGTTGGGGGCTTCACTTCGGCGCTCGACACCGAATGGGATCAGCAGACAAAAGACGCTTATCAGGCTGTCGTCAATTTACGTGTTGGCGGCGAGTACTTATTCTCGAATATTATCAGCGGACGGGCCGGAATTAATTACTATGGAAACCCTTACAAGGGGGCGGACAACAAGCAATATAGCGGCAGCATAGGGCTCGGCTTCAAACTAACAAATGTCCTGTATCTGGACGCCGCTGTTGTCCACCTGATAAACGACTATAAAGTAAGCCCGTATGTTATAGACGAAGGCTTCTGGCAGACAAGCAGTCCGGCTGCCGATATCAGACACCAGCGGACCAGCGCGGTACTCACCTTTGGAGCCAAATTTTAATACCGGCACGCGACGCACGTCCGGACCGGCTTGTCCTGACCGGAGTCGGGCGACGCCTCTATCCGTAGCGTTCCACATCAGCGCTACGGATAGATTAAACGAGCAGCAGGCCAGACTCTCCCCTATTCAATCAATGCTCTGACAGGCTCCTCAATCGCCTTAGCGACAACCCGGCTTTTCACGGGGCTCTATCGGCAGTTATCAGGGAACTCCTCATACACTCTCTCCTCCACATATCAAAAAATCGACGAAGATCACCCGTTAACATCTGTTTACGCCTTGCTGCTCAGCGGCCTCTGTTGCACCGGGCCGAAGAATAGCCGTACACTTTCTTATGCGCCGTCTGCTAAGGCTGCAATTTGGGTTTATCCGACAGCTTGCGTACAAAGAGGTTATAGTTTTCATGTTTTTCCACATACACCTCTTCTCCCGCGTCAATAAAGCCATCCAGTGCCACGGCGTCGTACCATACGCCGTCGATCTCGATCTTTCCGCCCGGCCGCAGGACAGTTTTTGCAATACCGCTTTTATGTATAAGGTTTGCTTTCTGGGGCGAAGAGGTATACCCTACGGCCGACTGCTGTTCATCAGCCAGCACCAAGCGTCTGAACGCCCGCGACTTCAGCAGGTTTCTTCCAAAAAGCACCATCAATACAACGGCGAGCACCATCGCTCCTGTTACAATCAAAAATGAATTCATTAATAATCCAGGTCTAGTTAATTTAAAGTCTAAAAAGTCGTTTTCGACCATCGAAAATGCTAATCCGCAAAGTACACATATGATCCCCAATATGCCAGCAACACCGAACCCAGGTATGACGAACACCTCCAGCACCAGCAAGACAACGCCGACCAAAAAAACAGCTATTTCCCAGTGATCTGCGACACCCTGAAGATATAGCGGGGCAAAAAACAAGGTCGCACAAACCGCAGCCACGACCAACGCAAATCCGATTCCTGGTGTCTGTAGTTCAAAATATATTCCACCGATGATGCCCAATATAAGAAGCCCGCTAACCATAGGGTTAATCAGAAAGGCGATGATTTGATCGACAAAGGTTATCTCGTGCTGCACCACACCCGCCCCTGCGAGCCCTGCGTGCTGAAATAAACCGTCGAGACCGCCAACTTCAGCGTCCACCACCCCTGCTTTAATAGCCTCTGATGCCGTCAGCGTAAGCAGCTTTCCATCTGGCTTAAGTGCCGGAATAGAAACTTCGGGGTCGACAAAGGCCTCTGCGATTTTAGGATCCCTCCCCTTCGCTTCTGCCGTCGCCCGCATCAGTCCGCGCATATACGACTGGTATTTTTCCGGCATAATATCGCCGCTTTGGTTTACAACACTTGCCGCTCCCAAGCTAGCCCCCTTGTGCATATAGATGTCATCTGCGGCCAGCGAAATCAAGGCACCCGCAGATGCGGCGTTGTTGTTGACATATACAATCGTCCTCATGGAGGAACCCAACAAAGCCGACCGGATCGAATCTGCAAAATTCACGGCACCTCCAAATGTATTCAATTCCATCAGAAACACGTCGGCTTTCTCCGTTACGGCACGGTCGTGCGCACGCTTCATCGTACGCCAGGCGTTTGGTCCTATATCTTCCTTAATATCGACCTTATAAACCTTTTGTGCCCACGCCTGTGAAAACAAGAGGAAAAAAGTAAAAAGAAAAGCCGGAAAGGATTTCGTAAATTTGTTCATATAGACTCGTTAATTGTATGTCGCTATAATGACTAAATATACAATATATAAAGCATTCGAAAAAACATTTCCATTTCAAATATGGAAAATCGTAGTCGACGCGTCCAGTCGTATGATCGGCGTGGAACTCCGCGCCCCCGACGCTTCCAATGCCATCCTGTACGTCTTCGATTTTGCGGGTCATCTCCTGTTAGAGCATTGGCCTGTCCTTGAGAAAGAGTGGACGCTCGAAGCGTTGCAGCATCATACAATCGTCCTGAAACGCGTGGGCGACAGCCGTCCTGTCAAAGAAGGTATATTGCTACTGGATCTGCAAGGTAATGTCCGATACCTATCACAGGAATATATATGGGTCGACACCTGCCTGCATTATATCAAGGTGAGACATCGCAGCTTTCAAAGCGGATTTGAGGAGTATATAGACATACAGCAGGCAAAAAAGGTTATCCCCAAGACCGATGTGTGCGAAGAATATTGTTCCGCACTGAAAATGCCAATGCCGTACAGCGGCACGCTCCCCGATTACCTGCCCAAAGACGACATGCAGGACCTCCCGTGGGTAAGCCGGTCAGCGGATAAGCTGCTCTGGACCTACCACACCAAAGAGCAGGGCAATTACCATTTAAACCTTTGCGTCGCAGAAACATCCAAAGTACTATACGAACATCGCCTGCTATATGACATGCCCAAAATGATTCCCCAGCCCTATTTTCAGATCGGAAATCAAATATTCTTAATGTCATATAATAAACAGGAAATTGTTTCGTATTTAGTATAATTGCAACCGTATGAGAAAATCAAAAGTTATTTCAACCTATATAAAGCTGGGTCTTGCGGGTATTTTGTGTACCCCGTTTTTCGCGACCGCAAAAGCCGGCGGCCTTCACTCCGATCTGTCGGTCGGCCTCTTGGCTACGCCGGACTCTATCGGAACCGAGATCGTCAACGGCGAAGTGTATATTATCCACCGTGTGGAATCGAAAGACACCTATTACGCGCTGGGACGCCGCTATAAGGCGCAGGTCAATGCTATCATGTCGGCAAACAACAAAAAGAACCTGAAGCCGGGAGATACCGTAAAAATTCCGACGGGCAGACGCCCTGCCCCGCAGGTGCCGGCAGCTGCCAATCAACGCGCCCCACAGCAACAACAACAAGAACAGCAAGAAAAAGTCCTGACGGAATATAAAGTCGGCAAAAGTGAAACGTTATACGCCATTGCCAGACGCTTCAATACGACTATCGACGAAATTAAGAAAATGAACAGCTTAAGTTCGAATACCGTCAAAGAAGGGCAAATGTTAAAAATTCCAAACTCAGACTATCAGGAGCCACTTCCCGAGATTATCGAACAGCCAATCATCGACACCCCGTCGCTGGCAGAACAACATACACAGGATTTAGGATTCGAAGCAAACCGCTATGGTATCCGCGAGAAACAGGAAAAAGGTATCGGCGTCTGGATTGATAATCTGGAGACCGATGGCAAAAGTAATCTCGCCCTGCACAAGACAGCCCCTGTCGGAACGATCTTAAAGATCACTAACCCGATGACAAAAAATGTGACCTACGCGAAAGTGGTCGGGAAGTTTACCGATACCGCCGACACGCGGGACGCTATTGTAGTACTTTCGAAGTCTGCCGCCTCCTACATCGGAGCTTTAGACAGAAGATTTTTGATAGAAATAGCATATGGTGTACCTTTGCAGTAAATTACGCTTAGATATTTGATTAGATGAACAAACCATATGTTATCGGTATCGCTGGCAGCAGCGGTTCGGGGAAAACATTTTTCTTAAAGAGCTTTCTAAATCATTTCCTGCCCGAGCAGGTTACACTGATCTCTCAGGACGACTATTATATTCCGGCCAATACGAAAACTAGGGAAGAAAACCGGCTATATAATTTCGATTTACCCACCGCAATCAACCGGAAAGCTTTTTTCCACGATATAAAGCAGCTCTTCGAAGGGAACACCATCTACCGGGAGGAATACACATTCAATAATCCGGATATCAAGCCGAAGATGTTGGAGATCAAGCCGGCCCCGATCTTAATCATCGAGGGGCTCTTCATTTTCCACTACGAAGAAGTAAACAACCTGCTGGACTTCCGCATTTTCCTGGATGCCGACGAACCTGTCGCGCTGGAAAGACGCCTGCGTAGGGACCTTATCGAACGGGGCTACGACCATGACGATGTCATGTACAAGTGGATTAACCATGTCGTTCCATCCTACAACGCGTATCTACTTCCCTACAAGCCGATCTGCGATCTGGTCATTCTAAACAACGCTGACGACCCGAAGATCATTGATGACGCGGCGAATAAGATATCCGTTGACCTAAAGGAAAAAAAACTCGACATCAGCATTATTTAAATCTAATCTAAATAGCTATCTTTGCATGGAGAATGGAAGAATGGCTATGGCTTTAGATTATATAGATGAAACCGCTAATCCCTTTTTTGATGAACTAAAAAAGGGATTAAATATGAACCCCGACCTGGGGTGCTGCGTCTTCAAAAAATGCTGTAAGAAATACAAACGTGGCAAACGGTGCAAGAAATGTCCCAACCGGTAATTTAAATATCCCCTGCGCGTCGGTCGTCCGCGTCTGTTAATGTTCTACATAATGGAGATCTTTATCAAAGCTTTCACGCAGGCGGGTCAACGCAAAGATTGCTATAGCGGACAGTAGTAGGGTGACCGCCATCGCAGCATATAGGATGCCGATATACGGAACAAGCCAGCCGTAGAGAAGTGTCGACGGAATCAGCGCTCCCCGGACAAAATTCGGAGCCGTGGTCGCGACCGTCGCGCGGAGGTTCGTACCGAACTGTTCCGCAGAAATCGTCACGAATGTTGCCCAATAGCCTACCCCTAACCCCATAAAGAACGCTAACGCCAGAAATTTCCGCTCCGATATCCCCTCGCTGGACAGGTACCAAACGGCGAAGAATACAATGAGTAACTGACAGATGAATACCACCTTTTTCCGCGACTTCAGATATTGGGCCAGCAGCCCTGCGAACACATCGCCGATTGAAATACCGAGATAGGTAAACATGACGCCTTTCCCAGCGCTGAGGGGGACTTCCGAATGCAACGCTTTTCCGATCTCCGGCGCCTGGGTCACGAGCACACCCACGACAAACCAGATCGGCAAACCGATACATAGACAATACAGATAACGGGCCAACCGTTCCCTGCTGCTAAAAAGCATGCCGATATTTCCCTTAGACACCTGTTGATTCGTATGATGCTTAAACAGGCTGGACTCAAACGTTCCCATCCTTAGCAGAAGCAGACATAATCCCATGCCTCCGCCAACAAAGTACGCCGTGCGCCAGCTAAACCATTCGGAAATAAAGTATGCTAAAATTGCACCTAGAACACCAACAGCCGCTACGATCATCGTTCCATATCCACGCTTATTTTTAGCCATACTTTCGCTGACCAAAGTAATCCCGGCGCCCAGCTCTCCCGCAAGCCCGATCCCCGCGATAAAACGCACCCAAGCATACGTCGACACATCCTGGACAAACCCATTATATATATTAGCCAGCGAATACAGGAGGATCGATCCAAAAAGAACCTTCAGCCGTCCATATTTGTCGGCTATCACACCCCAGACGATCCCGCCGAGAAGCAATCCGGCCATTTGCATGTTCAAAACATATTCGCCGTGCGCGCGCATCGCCGATTCGCCGATCCCGATATCCTTAAACGACTGCACGCGTACGATCGAAAAAATAATCAGATCGTATATATCTACAAAATACCCTAACGAAGCCACGAGAACCAGCAACCAAACCCTCGAGGGCTGCAAACGACTTTCCATACAGTTTATTATTGGACGGCCAATTTACGATCGATTTGCAATTATTACAAGAATTATAAAAAATCAGGCTACAAAAGTATGTAGCCCGAACGTTGCGGCACACGACTGAGCAATCGCGGCGTTCCCCTTTTCCATTAGCTTAGACAGGCGGCCGACATGGGCTTTCCCAAGCTTCGTGAATACCATGCTTTTTAGTTAGATTTGTATCATGCGACTTTCTCCGAAGGCACTGAAATGGATACTGCGATTTTATCCCCCTTTTTTCTTCCAGCGAATATGGGTGCAAAAGGTACATGCAGACTTCAGGCAGATCGACATTGTCATCCGCAAAAGCCTTTTAAACATGAATATCAACCGTACAATTTTCGGAGGCACGATCTTTTCAGCGGTAGATCCCATCCATACATTGCTTCTAGATCAGCTGCTCCGGCGCGCCGGCATCGGAAAAACGGTTACATGGCTTAAATCGGCCAAAATAGAATACCTTAAACCAGCAACCAGACATCTTTCTTTTTCGGTCCGTCTTCATGACGACGAAGTCAGGGAAACACTCGACGAGGTAAAGAACAAAGGCAAAGTCATCAAAACATTCGACATCCACATTTTGGACCGCGACGGACTGCTTTGTGCCAGGTCGAACAACGAAATATACATACGGGACTTGACCTTCGGCGGGAAAACCCGTAATTTCGAAGATGTTCAGCCGGATAGCGTAGAACGAGGATCAAACAACCACCGGGGCCGGGCGGACACTACACGATAAAAAACGTGTAATGTCCACGTTCCGAACGTGTCCCCCAGCGCCGCGAACCGCACAGACACCTTCGGACATGAACACAAATAACAATGCGAACACGTGAAACCTGCATGAACTGCGACGGAAAACAGACACAAATGAATAACACACGCAGGCTTCATCACCATAAAAACAAACTATTCTAATGAAAAAACTATTCGTAACCGCGGCTGCCCTAGCCTGTTTAACAGCAGCCTGCCAAAATGCCCAAGACACGAACGACGCACAGGCGCTGTCGGCAAAGGCTATTGAAATTCATGATTTGATCATGCCCCAGGTCTCCACCTTTGATAAACATACGGTGCTGATAGACTCATTGCTCGGCAATCTCGCCTCGTTGAAGGCAGGCAACCCATCGTTGGATACGAACGCTACGCGTGAGCAACTCAGCACACTGAAAGCGGATCTCGAATCGGCTACGGACAACATGATGACGTGGATGAAGGAGTATACGCCAGATAGTACCGATGCCGCTTATCAACAAGCTGAAGTTGATCGTATCAGTCAATTAAAAACCGCATTCGAAAAAGCTACGCAGGACGCAGAACGTGTTTTAGTACCATTAACTCCACATGATAAATGATGATAAAATCTTCTTTCCATAACTATTTAGGCGCGCTGCTGTTTGCCGTGACGCTCCACAGCTGTACCGGCGACTCGCAGAAAAAACTGCCTATCATCGGTGAACGGGCGACAGAAGAACGTATTGTCGACGGACAGACCGTAGTGGATACGGTTTACCATCAAATCCCACCGTTTACATTCCTCAATCAGGACAGTGTACTCATAAGCGACAAAGACTTTGACAACAAAGTGTATATTGCCAATTTCTTCTTTACACACTGCCCCAGTATATGCCCTACCATGCAGCGCAATATGCTCAAAGTATACGAGAAGTACCGCGGCAACCACGACGTAGCTTTTCTATCGCACAGCATCGATTTTAAATACGACTCCCCGAGTGTCTTGAAGTCGTATGCAAAGAAACTCGGCGTCGACGATGAGCGGTGGCAATTTGTTACGGGGACGAAGAAAGATATCTATGGCATCGCGGAAAAATATCTGGTGTATACCAAAGAAGATTCCGCTGCACCGGGAGGCTACGACCACCAGGGATATTTAGTCTTAATTGACCAGAACAAACGTATCCGCGGAGCATACGACGGCACCAATGATGAACAGGTAGCACAACTGATGGAAGATCTGGGAATCCTGCTTAAGGAACAATAATCGACCCTATGCGCAAGAACCTTATTGCCGTCCTGGGCGTCAGCGTGACGTATGCCCTGGCCGTCTATTCCTGCCAGCCCAACGTAAGCATCGAAACTGCACAGTATGCGGTAAACGGACAGAAACTGTACGGCGTACATTGCCAGAACTGCCATGGAGCGAAAGGCGAAGGGCTTGGTATGCTATACCCGCCGTTGACAGATACAGCATACCTGGCTACAAATAGAGCCGCTCTGGCGTGTATCGTAAAAAACGGATTAGAAGGTCCCGTCATCGTTGACGGGAAAACATACGAGGGCGCGATGCCCGGCATTCCTCAGCTAAGCGCGGTGGAGATCGCCTATATCCTGACCTATGTGACAACGAGGTTTGGGAACAGCACAAATACTTATTCACAGGATGAGGTGAAAGAAGCCTTGGAACAGTGCCAATAAAAAAGGTTTCCAAACGGGGAGAATGGAAACCTCTAACTAACCAATTATAAACCTAAATTATGATGACACAAATATACGGCGACGCGCCGGACTCTGCAATAGCGCTAAATCATTTAACAAAGATTTAACAGTAACGTCATCTGTCGCGAAACCCCGAAACTACCCGTATTTATAACAAACATTTGACATTTGTAGCGTGGCTTTTTTACTACATTTGCAACCGAATGAACGTTCAATTGCTAAATAAAAAAGAGGCGATCTTTGAAAGTACGTTAAAACTGATTAATGAGTATGGCTTTCACGGGACTCCCATGAGTCAAATCGCCGCCCGCGCCAATGTTGCAACAGGCACCATCTACCATTATTTTTCGTCGAAGGACGAATTAATTTTAGAGCTCTTCAAATATTGTAGGGAACGCACCAATGATCATATTTTTAATGTCGATCAGGCGCTCTCCTACAAGGAGAAGTTTTTTTTCATATGGAATCGGTTGGTCGATTATTACATCGCCAACAAGGAAGTTTTCTGGTTTATAGAACAGTTTTATTCATCGCCCTACTATGAGCTCATTCAACAAAAGAAAAATCCCTCCTACTACGGTGCAGACCGTATGCGGTTGTTTTTTGAAGAAGGTATTAAATCGGGAATTATCAGGGACGTAAGTTTCTATACGCTGGTTTCAATCTACATCGGGACAGCCACCTCCCATGTAAAGATGGTCACCTACGGTTTCTGTAAAATGCAGGCGAAAGGTCGCGAAGATATTTTAGAAATAATTTGGAATGGTGTTAAAAATCAATAATATGAGATTCAAAAAAGCTGCTTTATTCTTATTCCTCGTATTTAGTATCGCAGGATATACACATGCCCAGACCGGTCCGTCCTCCGGTCAACTTGACAACAATGCGACGTTGGACGATTTGATTGCCTATGCCTTAAGCAATAAAATAGAGTTAAAACAAGCCAATATCGACCGGGAAATCGGCGAGCGTGATATCGCATCGGCCCTTTCCGGATGGTTTCCCCAGATAAGTGCGACCGGTACGTTCGCACACGCCATTCAGATTCCCACGAACATCATCAACGGTGCTCCTATTCAAATGGGACAGAGAAACACAAGCTCGCTTTCTATCCGTGGAGACCAGGCTATCCTGAGCCCCGAGTTATTTCAGGCGTCCCGCGCATCTAAATTTGTCCGCGAACAGAATAACCTCAACATAGAAAGCACCAAAATCAATACCGTGGTTGATGTCAGCAAGGCGTATTACGATATACTAACCTCGGAGGAGTCCATTAAAATCATTAATGAAAATATAGCTCGTCTACAAAGGCAGTATACCGAAGCCAGCGCGCGCTACGAAACGGGGCTTGTAGACAAAACCGACTATAAGCGGGCACAGATATCGCTGAATAACGCACGGGCCGAGCTAAAGACCGCGCAGGAGATGCGGGACTATAAATACGATTATCTCAAGATGCTTCTCGGCATGAACGTACGGGAGAATATCAGCCTGTCCTTCGAAAATCAAGCCATGGAAAGCAATATACTTCTAGACACGTCGGAGATACTGAGCTTTGCAAACCGTGTCGAGTACCGCCAGACGGAGACGTTGCGCAATATACAAAGGCTAAACACCCAATACCAAAAATGGAAGTTCTTACCCCAGCTTGGCGCCTACGCGGTGTATAACGCAAACTATTTCAACAATACATTTGCCGACCTGTATAGCAATAACTTTCCGAGCTCCTCCGTCGGTCTGTCGTTGTCCATACCGATTTTTACGGGAACCAAACGCATTCAGGAGATCCGTAAATCAGAATTAGAAGAAGAACGTATCGAATGGGATTTAAAAAATCTTGAAAACCAGATCAGCACCGAATACTCGTCCGCGATGGCCAGCTACCGGTCGAATATGAACGAGTGGCGCAATGCCAGGGACAATATGGAGTTGTCGGAAGAAGTGTATAACACCATCAAACTGCAGTATGATGCAGGCGTAAAAACCTACCTGGAACTGATGACGGCTGAGACAGATCTAAAAACAAGTCAGCTAAATTACCTAAATGCGCTATATGCCGTACTTTCCAGTAAGCTGGATATACAGCGGGCGTTGGGAACAGTAGACATCACGAAGTAAGAACAACCTTATCAATCAACGAAACATACGAAATCATGAATAAGAACTATTTATTTTCCGCACTAGTCATAGGTTCAGGGCTTTTCTGGCAGTCATGTGGCTCAAAAGATGGCTCTGACAAACAGCAGCAGGCTGCCGCACAAGGGCAGATGGCCGTTCCCGTTACGACAACAACCGTAGAAAAACAGATCGTAGCCGGCGTTAAAAGTTATCCCGCCAGCGCTGTTCCTTTACAGGAAACCCAAATACTAGCTGAAGTAACTGGTTATATTACAAAGATATATGTAGGCGACGGCTCCTTCGTCTCAAAGGGACAGCCGTTATACGAAATTGACCGCATCCGCTATCAGGCGGCTGTGGACCAGGCCAAGGCTAACCTTGAAATTGCCAGGGCTAACCTGCAGCGTGTTGAAAAGGACTTATCACGCTACCAGACCTTAGCTGAACAGGACGCCATCGCAAAACAGACGCTGGACTATGCCCTCACAGATGTGAACAACCAGAAGGCACAGGTGCAGGCCGCGCAGGCCGCGTTAACAACCGCGCAAACCAACCTGCAACGTTCCATCATCCGGGCTCCGTTCTCAGGTGTTGTCGGAATCTCCCAAGTGCGTAACGGCGCGTTGGTAAACGCAGGAACAACATTACTGAACACGATCAGCTCGGTAGATCCCATAGCCGTCGAGTTCCAGATCAATGAACGTGAAATAGCTGAGTTTGTCGCCTATCAGACGGGAAAGTCGGCGACCGAGATCACCGTGGCACTTCCCGATGGAACGACATACGAAGCGCCCGGCAAAGTATCCATCATTGACAGGGCCGTAAACCCACAGACAGGAACCATCACGGTACGGGCTACGTTTAACAACGCCCAGAATACGCTGCGCGCGGGAATGAATCTGACGATGAATGTAAAAAGTACATCGCCGACCGAACAATTGATCATTCCTTTCAAGGCTGTGCAGGACCAGTTAGGCGTGTATAATGTATATGTCGTTAACGATAGCAGCAAAGCGGAAATCCGCCCTGTACAGCTGGGGCTGAAAGTAGATGAGAATGTCGTTGTAAACTCGGGTCTTGAGGCTGGTGAGAAAATTATTGTAGACGGCATCATGAACGTGAGACCGGGTGTTCAAGTGGCCGAGAGTGCTCCTCAGAAATAATTGTCGAAGACCTAAACAAAATTAGTATGATATCAGAAGTTTTTATAAGAAGGCCCGTCACGGCGATTGTCATATCGATATTGATCATGATTATCGGTACGATATCGATCATGACGCTCCCCATAAGTCAGTACCCATCGATTGCACCACCCACTGTTACCGTAACGGCAAACTATACCGGAGCGGATGCGCAAACCGTGGAGCAAACGGTGACCACCCCCATCGAAAGCCAGATCAACGGTACGCCCGGCATGATCTATATGTCATCTAACAGTACGTCTAACGGACAGTCAGCTATTACTGTAACATTCGAAGTCGGCACGGACATCGACGTTGCCACATTGGACGTTCAAAACCGTGTTGGTATTGCCGAACCGTCGCTTCCTGAAGCTGTCCGCCGCTTGGGGGTAACGACGCGCAAGGCGAATACGGACATCTTGATGTTGGTTTCTCTGGTTTCTCCTAAAGGAACCCGCGATGACAAGTTTTTGGCCAACTACGCCAACCTTTATGTAAAGGATGCCATCATGCGTGTCAAAGGTGTGGGTGATGTAACCGCGTTTGGACAACCTTTTTCAATGCGGGTCTGGTTGGACGCCAACAAGTTGACGACCCTAAACCTTACTCCGGCCGATGTGTCTACCGCCATTTCTGAGCAGAATTTGCGGATGCCCGGAGGATCTGTCGGGGCTCCCCCGCTACAGAATCCGCAGGTATTTGAATATCCGGTCATTACGGATTCGGATCTCTCGTCGGTTGAGGATTTTGAAGAGATCATCGTCAAGGCGAATGAAGACGGTTCTATCGTACAGCTGAAAGACGTCGCCCGCGTAGAGCTGGGGCAGTTCAGCTACGCGACAAACACCCGTACCGACGGGATGATATCGACAGGTATGATGGTCGCCCAGACGCCGGGAGGAAATGCCGTGGAGACCGCTGACGGTATTTACGAAACGCTGGAAAACCTGAAAAAATCCTTTCCCGAAGATGTCGACTATGTCGTCGGTTATGAGACTGTGTCGGTAGTGCATGCTTCGATCGACTCGGTCATCCATACATTGATAGAAGCGTTGATTCTGGTGACATTCGTGGTTTTCTTCTTCCTCCAGTCGTGGAGAGCAACGTTGATACCCGTCTTGGCCATCCCGGTTTCGGTAGTGGGTACATTTATCTTCTTTACACTCTTTGGCTTCTCGATAAACAACCTGACCTTACTGGCCTTCGTGCTCGCCATCGGGATTGTCGTGGACGACGCGATCGTTGTGGTTGAGGCAGTACAGCATTATATCGACCACTACAAAATGAGTGCACGGGAAGCGACCTCACACGCCATGAAGGATATCACGGCACCGGTAATTGCCATAGCACTGATCTTGGCCGCTGTATTCGTTCCTGTAGGATTTATCCCCGGAATGGTTGGTAAGCTCTATCAGCAATTTGCGATTACCATTGCCGTCTCGGTCATGTTATCCGCTTTCGTCGCCCTTTCGTTGACACCGGCACTATGCTCGCTACTGCTGAAGCCAACCGCGGTAAATAAAGATGCAAAGGGACTCAACAGATTTTTCTATAAATTTAACGTATGGTTTGAACGGGTAACACACAAGTACTCGCGGGGTGTAAAAGCAAGTATACGGCGGGCACCGTTAGCACTTATCATTCTTTTGTGCATCTTCGTCGGGACAGGATACATGTTTAAGATCAAGCCTACCGGATTTATCCCAACGGAAGACAATGGATCGTTCTTTGCCGGCATCACCCTGCCGGAAGGATCGGCAGCAAGCCGTACAGGCGAAGTCCTGACAGAACTGAACGAACAGTTCCGCAAGGACTTCCCCGAAATTCAGCACATCACGCTGATCTCCGGAATTAACATATTAAACCGGTCTTTCAAATCGAACGCCGCTACCCTTTTCGTTTCTTTGAAACCGTGGGCTACCCGTACACGGACTGCTGCCGACATTACAGGTGCTATTATGGCTAAATATGCAAGCTATAGCAAAGCCCGCGTTTTAGCGGTGACGCCACCAGCAATCCCCGGACTCGGAACATCGGGCGGCTTCTCCCTGATGATACAAGATCAGCAAACGGTAGACATCAAACAGTTTGAAGCCGTAGTCGGGAAATTTCTGGCTGCAGCCAACCAGCGTCCCGAAATCGGCATGGCGTATACGCTCTTCAACTCCAATTCGCCGAACTTCAGAATTTCGGTAAACAGAGAACAGGCGAAAAAGATGCTCGTACCGGTATCGTCCATTTATAGTACGATCTCGGCCTATCTCGGATCTGCCTACATTAATGACTTTACACGGTACGGCCGTAACTTCCGCGTGGTTACACAGGCCGACAACCAATACCGCATGAACATTGAAGACATCAACAAACTGTATGTAAACAATGCACGGGGCGAGTCCGTGCCGTTAAGTACGCTGGTCACATGGGAACTGGTACAAAACCCGTCGATCATCAACCACTATAATATCTTTAGAAGTATAGAGGTGAGTGGTTCGGCTGCTCCGGGATATAGCTCCGGAGATGCATTACGTGCTTTGCGGGAAGTAGCCGAAGAAACGTTACCGAACGGCTACAGCTACGACTTTTCCGGATTATCACTGCAGGAAAGTCAGTCCGGCAATACCACAGTTATGATTTTCGCACTTTGTATCATCTTCGTGTTCTTGCTGCTCGCCTCTCTTTACGAGAGCTGGTCGGTACCGTTTTCCATTCTCCTGTCCGTACCTATCGGTATATTCGGAGCTATATTGACGCTTATGTTTATTCCGACCTTGGATAACAATATCTATGCACAAATCGGACTTGTCACAATCATCGGTCTTGCCGCGAAAAATGCGATCCTGATTGTCGAATTCGCAAAGGAACGGGTCGATATCGGTATGCCATTGCTGGACGCCATTCTGGATGCTGTTAAACTCCGGCTGCGCCCTATCATCATGACGTCATTTGCCTTTATCTTAGGTATTATACCTTTGATGATGTCCAACGGCGCCGGAGCTTTCGCACGGCGGACCATCGGTTGGACCGTATTCGGTGGGATGACGGCAGCAACGCTTCTGGCAATATTCATCGTCCCCGTATTGTTCTATGTCATCACTAAGATGGCTTACGGAAAGAAAAAGCTGGCTGAACTGGAAGCCAACTTCGATCCGGAGAAAGCTAAAAATCTGAGTGCACATTAAGTTCGATTACGAAACAACGAAAAAAAGACGTTTCCACGTGGAGACGTCTTTTTTTGTCGCTATCATTTTATTACCTTTAGTCTACACAAATTAAAAAACCGATATGGAAAACATTCAGCAACTTATACAAGGGCTGATCAACAAGGAAGTTGATAACAGCAGTATTTCGAATAACCTCGCAGGTGATGTGGCGAAAGAAACAGGCAGTTCATTGATCGACGGGTTGAAGTCCGCTGTCTCTGGCGGTAATATGGGTGATCTAACCCGTATATTCAGCAGTGAGGACAGCAATGCGCTAACCTCCAATCCGGTAGTGCAAAACATGATCTCCTCGCTCACCTCGAAGCTGGGTTCTAATGTTGGTATAGACAGTGCCACTGCGGGCAACTTTGCCAGTTCTATCCTTCCCAAGGTCATCAGCATGATTTCGGCGAAGATAAAAAGCGGCGACCTTAACATTGCCGACATACTCAGTTCCTTTACAGGTGGCGGCGCAGGGTCAATCCTTGATCAGGACGGCGACGGCAAGGTGAACTTAAACGATGCCGTGAGTGCGGTAAAAAAAGGTGGCTTAGGCGGCATGCTTGGTGGACTGTTTAAGTAGTAATGAATTTATACACGATAGATACCGGTTTCTTTAAATTAGACGGCGGCGCAATGTTCGGCGTCGTGCCCAAAGCGATCTGGCAAAAAACAAATCCGCCCGACGAACGGAACCTCTGTACATGGGCGAACCGTCTACTTTTAATAGAAGACGGAAGTCAGCTCGTGTTAATCGATACGGCCCTTGGAGACAAGCAGGACGAAAAATTCTTTGGTCATTACTTTCTCCATGGGGATGCCACGCTGGATAAGTCCTTAGCCAAATATGGCTTTCATCGGGACGACATTACGGACGTTATCCTAACGCACCTTCATTTTGACCACTGTGGCGGAGCTGTCATGCGGGCCGGGGACAAACTGGTCCCGGCTTTTAAGAACGCAAGATTCTGGAGCAACGAAAAGCACTGGAACTGGGCTCTATCGCCAAATCCCAGGGAGCGGGCCTCTTTCCTGAAGGAGAACATTCTGCCCCTCGAGGAAAGTGGACAGTTGTGCTTCATAAAGGAAGGGCAACCGTTTTCTGCCAACATTGACATCCGTTATGCCTACGGCCATACGGAAGCAATGATGCTTCCGCAGATCCGGTACAAGAATAAGACCATCTTATACATGGCTGATTTATTGCCTTCCGTAGGACATATCCCGCTTCCTTACGTCATGAGCTATGATGTTAGGCCGTTAACGACTATGGAAGAGCGCCAGCATTACTGGCCGGAGTTTGTTGACAGGGAATATATTCTGTTTCTGGAGCACGACCCTGTACATGCCTGCTGTACACTGCAGCATACAGAAAAAGGTGTACGGCTTAAAGACACGTTTACGCTGGATGATCTAGGATAGATAGTCCAGCGTAAACGCAAGAATTAAGGTTATCGTTTGACGTTCGCCGAAACACGCGCGTCGAAACTACTTGAATCCTACAAAGGAAGCAAAACATAAGTTTTTATGCAGGACGTCCACCTTCTGAAAGCCCACGCTCCGTAACAAATCCAACTGGTATAGCAGATCGCGGGGTGTGTCTTCTTTGTCTATATATGCGAAGACATCATCCCGATAAGCCTCATCCTTCAGTGAAACAAGATACTCGCCATAAAGATCGTGATATAGGTAGCGTTGTAGCAGTTCGTCGCATTGGTAAACGAGATCGAAAATCCAGATGCTTCCACCTTTCCTAAGCAACCTATACAACTTTGCAAAACATTCCTCCCAGTCGCGGTCGTCACGTAAATGATGCAGCACAGCAGTGGCGATGACGACGTCGTACCCGCCGCTGGGCAACGCTATCTGACGAAAGTCTCCTTTAATAGCGGTAACCTTCCCCGATGTTGCTTTCTGCACGCGTTCAACCGCCCTGTTTAACATGTTCTGACTTAAATCAACTAACGTGATGTCCATAGGGGATGCCTTCTGTAAAAGTTTCACCGTATAGTTCCCGGCACCACACCCTATATCCAATACCGATTTTAGGCGCGGATATCGACGCGCGATGGCCTCTGTAATAATTTCCATATTAAAACGGGCATCCAATGTTGTCTGCTGTCCGGTGTCCAAATTGGCAAAACGCTCCACATCCTTGTCAAAGCGTTCCTCGATCTCGCGGATTGTTGATTTCATCCCTTTTCTTTTTTTTCAAAACTACCTAATCAGGTGATACCTTAAAAATACTATATTTATCATCTATCAATACCTATATCGTATGGAACTAAGACATCTCCGGTATTTTATCACCTTAGCTGAAGAGCTGCATTTTGGAAGAGCCGCAAAAAGGCTCTATATTTCCCAGCCTCCATTAAGCCGACAGATCAAGGAACTGGAAGAAGAGCTTGGCGCTGTCCTATTCCTCCGGAACAACAGACGTGTCACCCTCACCGAAGCAGGGCGTTTTTTCTTCCATGAAGCGTCTGAAATGTTGAGGCGCCTGCAGTTGGCCCAACAGCTGACCAACCGGATCCACGGCTCATTTGCCGGGGATGTCAAGATCGGCTACATCAGCTCGACGGACAAATCCAAACTCGGCAGGCTTGTACAGGAGATACAACGGCAATACCCTTTCGTGCAGACGAAGCTGTTCGAATTATCCACCAAGCAGCAGATTAAGGCCCTGGAAGACCGTCAAATGGATTTCGGTATTATCCGCGGACCTAATTATTCCGCGAAACTACAAACCGAAAGGCTCTATGAAGATGGCTTTGTTTTGGCAATCCCCCGCGGCATGCCGCTGCCGGAGGATCTTGCGCAACTATCCAGGCAGCCCTTTGTATCGTATCACGCCAACTACGCACCTATATACCATAGCCAGATGATAGCGTATTGCGCAAAACTCGGTTTTACGCCAAATTTAAGGCATGAATGTAACAATGTTCCGTCTATACTGGAATTGGTTCATCTCGGGGCGGGCATCTCCGTTGTGCCACAAAGCGTACAGAGCCAGTATGCACATCTTGCCGTTGATTTCCTGAATCCCAGTGAATCAGAGATCAGAACCGACATCCTTCTGGCCTATACCGTGGAGCCGGAGCACGCAGCCTTTTCGGATTTGCAGAAGTTAATTCTCCACACGTTAAAAAAGTAATTCCTATACGACCGATGGGAAGCAATATCTCGGGACATTTATACCCATTTTAGGACAATTAAGGACATCTGTACCAATTTCGGACATTTTGGACACGTTTTTCTGACGATCAGTGTATGTTTGCCGTGTCGGGTACCCGGAAGGGCACCGGCCCGCGATACAAACATCGGAATCGTCCCCGGAAAGAGCTTGCTGCAAGACAAGAGACCGCCGGCATTCAACTGTTATTTAACTATAATATTTTAGAAAAATGATAGAACTTAACACGAAGAAAATCGATAATCCAACTGGTCCGGCAACGCCGGAAAGCCATATGCCTAGCCATACGCACGGCAAGCGCCCGATCTTCGGGAATAGCGCTCCGCATCCGGAAAGTCATGACGGATCTTAGGATAACTGCTCCTGTTGGTTAACGCTTGGCCGGTATCTTGGGATGTCGGCCTTTTTTGTACTTTTATACCCTAAAATGGCCGTGGTCAAATAAAAAATGGAACGTTCGTTTTTAAAAACGACCGCGGTCACTTTACAAAAACAAACTTTGAGTTGGGAAAATGACCACGGCCATTTTGTTTTGAGGCTTCTCCGGGCAAAAAATCAGATCAATTTTCTATATATTTCAAACATAGTTGGGTAAACAAAAAGAATAACAGGGAATAGGAGTTAATAGATTGCTTCGTCATTCTTCCTCGCAATGACGGTTTTTTGCGCTTTTATAAGCGCTGCCCTTGCGACGGGTGTCAAGAAGGAAGCCTCGAGGTCCGCTCTTCTATAAAACGCTTATTCAACCGGCTCCAGGTACTGCGCGTAGCAGTATCCTTCTTCTCCATCTTTCGTCCGTACCAGCCACCACTGATCATTTGCACGGCTGATCAATATGATGACTTCCCCTTTCGCCGCCTTTCCCACAATAGGCTGATCGGTGCCCGGGCCTTTCCGGATGTTTAGATTTGATTCCTGCGTGGCCACCCGCACCTGACTTCCTTCCACCGCACTGGACACATCTATGTTCATAACGACATCGCCGGAGAGGAAGTTCGGATCAATTTGGTTATATACATCCCATAACTTGTTTTTTGTATCAGCGTTCGGCGCCGTGCCCCTTATCTGAAGCACCCCTTCCTGCTCAGCATATTGTAAATCCGGTATACCAGAGGCCTTTGCCGTATCCAAAAGCGTCTTATATTTATCTAACAATCCCATGGTTTTGCCTATTTAACAGTTAATCCCGACATGTCTACCTTTTTTGGATTTAGCGCATCCAACGCCATCTTCAGCGGCTGTACACGGGTCTGCTCGATACTGCCCGTAACCGTAATGATACCACTGCTGACCTCCGCTTTTACCGAAGGATAATCTTTGGTTGCATCCGCTACCTTCGCCGTCAGGTCGGCGTCGTCTGTGTTCGTAATAATCGGTGCAGCTTCTACCGTCAACTCATTTGCAACAGATTTAACGTTGTTGGGATCTGCATTTTTTGCTACCTCCGCTAACCGACTCCTGTCCTCTTCGGATGCAACGGTACCGGAAAGCGTTACAGCTCCGTCTTTTACACTGACCACAACATTCGGATGATCGGCGGTTACCGTTTCGATCTTCGCTTTTAGATCGGCATCCGATACCTTCGGCTTGCAGGAAATCGCTCCTACGACAACAGCGGTCGTCATTAACAGGATAAAAACCCAGCTTTTTACTTTGTTCTTCATGATAATTCCATTAAGGGTAGAACCATACATTCTTCCTCTACTTAACAATATCTAAAAGAGATTGTTTGGAATTTACTTTCATTCCGGAACATGCTAATGCACGGCGAGTATTTTCTGAGACGCTCCGTTAAAGTGTATTTCCTCTCCCGCACCTTTCCCTATCAGCAACTTTCCGATCGGCGAATACGGCGAAACCACAATAAAGTCCTGGTCTTCGACGGTTAGTTTTCCGAGACTGATTGCGATAAAGTATAGCAGCTTTTCCGTGACGACGACCGTGCCCGCACCGGCTCGTTCCCGCTCTTCCAATACCAGCTGATCTAACGCCAACCGATCCCGCTTCGCCTGATGAAGCTGTTCCTGGAGCCTACTCAGATCTTGCTGAATCAACTCCCTCGACGTTTCGTATTTGTCCCCGGCGCTGCTCTTTGTGTCGCTCTCGATGCCCTCCTGAGCCACCGAGATACTATGCATGATTTCCTTTAGGCGTTCTTCTGTGTGCCTGGCACAAAGATCTACGAGCGTGCGTTTGGTGTTCATGTCCATATACGAACTTAGAGAAATTACACGGATCCGCAATATATCTTAGATGGTCTACCTCATCGCAGGCAGCTAAGTCTATCCCGGCTCCTCCAAAAACAAAAGCCGGACATGGGGAGTCCGGCTTCCGTCTATCATTACAATCTTTTTAGTTCTTAAGCGCTTCCTTAACGTTTTTTGCCTTGCGTTCTGCATCCTCGGCTACCTGATTCGCCTTGTCGGCAGTCTTATCTATCGCCCTATCAATAGCGCGGCCCGTTGCCTGAGCAGCATCCTTCGTTGCATCTACGGCCTTATTGGCTCCTTCTTCAATGGAGTGTCCGGCATCCTTAGCAGCCGCCTTTACCCTGTCCCAAGCTGTATTTGCATCATCCAGCGCCTTACGTGCTGCTGTTTCCGCTTCCTTGTCGCCGTTCCTCACAGCCTCATCCAGATCCGCCTGTGCTTTCTTAACACGGGCCTCTGCCTCTTCAATCTCCTTGTCCAATGCAGCATGTGCATGGTCGGCGTGATCGTCTATAGAGTCCAAGGTATGGTCAAGCTGCTCGCCGGCTGATACCTCTCCATCGGCGTTTTTGTCCTTGGACGGGCTGTTGTTGCATGCTGCGAAACTAATCGTTCCGGCAATCAATGCTAATAAGGCCAATTTTTTCATGTTTTTTCTTTTAATTATTTTGATGGTTAATTCTCTTCATCAAACAATTATTGTACCAAAAAACATAATTATTCTTCTACTTGGGATATATAGTACCCTTCGCTGCTTCCAATGTATTTTTGAGCAGTCCGACGATCGTCATTAGACCGACCCCTCCCGGAACCGGCGTAATCCATGACGCCTTTTTAGAAACACCTTCAAAGTCGACGTCTCCATAAAGCTTAAAGCCGGATTTTGTTTCGGCCGATTCTTCACGGTTTATACCAACGTCAATCACGACGGCACCTTCCTTTACCATATCCGCGGTAACGAAATTCTTGCGGCCTATTGCGGCCACCACAATATCTCCGGCTAAGATCTCCTCCTTCAGGTTTGCCGTACGGCTGTGCGTTAAAGTAACAGTGCAGTTACCGGGAGTACTGTTTCTCGCCAGTAAAATACTCATCGGTGAACCAACAATGTTGCTACGGCCGACAACGACAGCCTTCTTACCTGAAGTTTCGATTCCATAATGCTCCAACATTAACATGATACCATAAGGCGTCGCAGGAATGAAACAAGGGAGGTTACGTTGCATCCGTCCCAAATTAATCGGGTGAAAGCCATCCACGTCTTTACGGTAATCGATTGCCTCGGTCACCTTATCCGGATCGATATGCTTCGGAAGGGGCAACTGCACAATTAACCCGTCGATTGTGGGGTCCTCGTTAATTTCGCCGATCTTGGCGAGCAACTCAGCTTCCGTAATATCCACATCGTACCGGATATTGGTCGATTCAAACCCCACCAGCTCGCAGTTGCGCATCTTACTGGCTACGTAGGTCTCGCTTCCGCCGTCATTACCCACCAGAATAGCCACAAGGTGGGGTTTACGACCGGCTTGCGCAGTAAAGGAAGCCGCTTCTTGTTTAATATCTTCTTTGATCTTTGCTGATACCAGCTTTCCGTCTAATAAATTCATCGTATTACAGTTGTGACAGTGCTCAGTTGTCCCGTAATTAGTTGCCGGTGAATGGTATGGTGGGCAGCTCGCCGCAAAGTACCAGACACGGTCAACGGTTTACTATTCACTGACCATTAAATAATTAATCCAATTTAAGTACCGCCATAAATGCCGATTGCGGAATCTCCACATTACCGACCTGACGCATACGCTTTTTCCCTTTCTTTTGCTTCTCGAGCAGCTTACGTTTACGGGAGATGTCCCCACCGTAACATTTGGCCGTTACATCTTTCCGAAGTGCAGAAATCGTTTCCCGCGCAATGATTTTGGCTCCGATCGATGCCTGAATCCGTATCTCAAACTGCTGCCGCGGAAGAAGTTCCTTTAGTTTTTCACAGATCTTCTTTCCAAACTCATAGGCATTGCTTCGGTGTATTAACGAAGACAAAGCATCGACCGGCTCATCATTCAAACGGATATCCAGCTTTACCAGATCCGATTTACGGTACCCTACCTGATGGTAATCAAAAGAAGCGTAACCTTTGGAGATGGTTTTCAGCTTATCGTAGAAGTCGAAGACGATTTCTCCCATAGGCATCTCGAAAGTCAGCTCCACGCGATCTGCCGTAAGGTAGGATTGATTAACAATAGTACCGCGCTTCTGTATACACAGCGACATGACAGGCCCGACAAAGTCGGACTTGGTAATAATGTTTGCTTTGATGTAGGGTTCCTCAATAAAGTCCAGCTTACTCGGATCGGGTAGATCAGAGGGGTTATGGACAGTGATTTCCTCTTTGTCTTTCGTCAGGAAGGCGCGGTAAGACACGTTCGGTACCGTGGTGATGACCGTCATATTAAACTCGCGCTCCAGGCGCTCCTGGATAATCTCCATATGTAGCATTCCGAGGAAACCACAGCGGAAACCAAAGCCCAGGGCTGCGGACGACTCCGGTTCAAAAACCAGCGAAGCATCATTCAGCTGCAGCCTGTGCATGGATTCCCTTAGCTCTTCGAAATCTTCGGTATCAACAGGATAAATCCCCGCGAAGACCATCGGTTTTACCTCTTCGAATCCCTGAATGGCCTGCGCACACGGACGGTCACGGTGCGTAATGGTATCGCCCACCTTCACTTCCCGCGCTTCCTTGATACCGGAAATGATATAACCGACGTCACCCGTTCTGATCATATCCTTCGGCACCTGATTTAATTTTAAGGTACCAATTTCGTCGGCAATGTACTCCTTTCCGGTAGCGACAAACTTCACCCGGTCGCCTTTTCTGATCTCGCCGTTCTCCACCTTGAAATAGGCCATAATTCCGCGGAAGGAGTTAAATACCGAGTCGAAGATCAATGCCTGCAGAGGAGCTTGGGGGTCCCCCACGGGTGCAGGAATCCGTTCGATAATAGCTTGCAAGATATCGGGCACACCCATCCCGGTTTTTCCCGATGCAGGAATAATGTCTTCCCGCTTCCCGCCGATCAGATCGATAATCTGATCTTTAACCTCCTCGGGCATCGCCCCGGGAAGATCCATTTTATTCAAAATAGGGATGATCTCCAGATCATGCTCCAATGCCAGGTAGAGATTTGAAATCGTCTGTGCCTGGATTCCCTGCGAAGCATCCACGATGAGCAAAGCCCCCTCGCAGGCCGCTATCGAACGCGAGACCTCATACGAAAAGTCTACGTGTCCGGGCGTATCGATCAAATTTAATATATATTGCTGGCCATCTTTGGTATATTCCATTTGGATAGCGTGCGACTTAATCGTAATGCCGCGCTCACGTTCCAAATCCATATTATCCAATAACTGCGCCTGCGCTTCCCGCTGGGAAATAGTATTCGTATATTCCAACAAACGGTCGGCCAAGGTGCTCTTCCCATGGTCAATATGCGCGATAATACAGAAATTACGTATATGCTTCATACAGGTTTTTATCCAATAAATCTAATTGGCAAATATAATTTTTTTAAAGCAGATAATGGCGGATTATTTAGTAAATAAAAACCCCGGAGATCCGGATTACGGTTTGCAGTCTTCCTGTTAGGGCATCCCTCCTCGATCGCCGCCGATGCACTGTTCAACTCCGTATATGACAGCCGACATAAAAAATCCCCGCGTGCAGGACGGCACGCGGGGCAATTCAAAATTTGGTTTAGTTAGTAAAATGATATCTTTATAACCCGTTGCACATCATTCAGATACAAGGGATTCATGTCATAGTGACTACGTCGGCGGGCTCCGTACCGGCTCCGCTGAATCACGACATGTCTATCCTTCGACAGGCTCAGGATGAACATATCGGGTCTTTATAGTCTTTCGCCGTGCTGCGACAGATCCAGACCTTCTTCTTCTTCTTGTTCGCTCACTCGCAACGGTGTGATCAGATCGGCGACCTTTAGTAACACGAAGGCTAAAACCAGGATGAATACGGTAGCACCGAGAAGCCCTATAAGATGGGCAGTGAACAATCCGGTTTCGCCATAATACAAGCCGTTTGTTTCCACGGCACTATTGATGGCCGAATGAGCAAACACTCCCGTTAGGATCATGCCAACCATCCCCCCGACCCCGTGGCTTGGAAATACGTCTAATGTGTCATCGATATTCGATTTTGTCCGCCAATCGATTAACAGACGGCTGATAATTGCTGCAACAGCTCCGATAACGATAGAGTGCGGTACGGTTACAAATCCAGCAGCAGGCGTTATCGCTACAAGACCTACGACCACTCCTATGCATGTTCCCATGGCCGATGGCTTCGTCCCACGGGCAGCGTCAAACAAAATATACATGACGGCCGCCGCACCAGACGCAGCTGTCGTCGTCGCCAACGCTGTAGCGGCCAGTGCCGACGCACCGAAAGCAGATCCTGCGTTAAATCCAAACCAGCCGAACCACAACAGACCGGTACCGAGTAACACATAGGTGATACGCGCAGGTGTATGTTCCTTACAGCTCTTACCCTGTTTCAGATATATCGCCGAAGCCAAGGCCGTTAACCCTGCCGACATGTGGACGACGGTTCCTCCGGCAAAATCCAGAACTCCCATTTTAAACAGGATACCGTCCGGATGCCACGTAGCATGCGCCAATGGAGCATATATAAAAATAAAGAATAAACAGATAAAAAGGATGTACGAGGTAAACCGGATGCGCTCGGCAAATGCACCTGTTATCAACGCCGGTGTAATGATCGCAAATTTCAGCTGGTACATGGCAAATAGTGCGAAGGGAATTGTCGGCGCTCCACCCCAGGGTTCATGGTCCAAGACGTCCTTGAACATAAAAAAGGTCGTCGGGTTTCCGACTATCCCGCCGACTGTATCGCCAAACACCAGACTAAAGCCGAAAACGACCCACAAAACCGCCACGACGGCCATACAGATAAAGCTTTGCAGCATTGTCGAGATCACGTTCTTTTTCTTGACCATCCCGCCGTAGAAGTATGCCAATCCCGGCGTCATAATTAAAACGAGCGCGGTTGAAGCAAGCATCCACGCAACATCTGCACCATCATACACATGCTCCGACGTGTTTTTAGGCAAAGAAGGGTTAAAAAACGCGGCAATCACAATGATCACCATGATAAAAAACGGAAATAATGATTTTTTTTGCGACGTTGACATATTATTATATTGTTTTCCGATACAATTATATACAATACCAACAAGAAATCAATATTTTTTTTAAAAAAATTTAACATAACACATTAAATTAATATAAAAAAATAAAAAAACACCCCAAAACAAAGGCACAAACCACAAAACAAACAGAACAACAATCAAAATACCGACACATACTCCGAATTACTACAGAAAATCAATAAGAACTGTTGAATGATGGCTATTAGCTATTGGCTAAACAAGTTAGAGAAGACCTCCACGGCTTTACAATTTGTCGACTATTGTATATTGGCTATTGGCTAGTTGAGTTAAAGAACCACCGCGACTTTACGAATCAACGACTTTACAACTTGTTGGCTATTGGACATTGGCTACGAGCTGTTGGCTAGATGAGTTAGACAACCTCCACGACTTTACAAATCAACGACTTTTACAACTTATTGGCTGATGGCTATTAGCTAAACAAGTTGGAGAAGACCTCCACAACTTTACAAATCAACGACTTTACAACCTGTTGGCTATTGGCTATAAAAAACCTTCATCACAGGACGGTAGTTCAGAGACTGCTGGGCAACAACCCCTGAACTACCCGATTTATATTAATGAGAAGGCTGGGCATCAATACGTCTGATATCTGCACCAAGTGCTTTCAGACGTTCTTCGATATCCTGGTACCCCCGCTCAATCTGCTCAATGTTATAGATGACCGATTTTCCGTGTGCCGAAAGGGCAGCAATAAGCAATGAAACGCCTGCACGGATATCTGGAGACGTCATCTCAATTCCACGTAATTTCGTCTGCTTGTTCAGCCCTATCACGGTAGCTCTATGGGGGTCGCAAAGGATGATCTGCGCGCCCATATCGATTAGTTTATCGACGAAAAACAGGCGGCTCTCAAACATCTTTTGGTGGATAAGCACATTTCCTTTGGCCTGAATTGCCGTAACCAATACGATACTCAGGAGATCCGGCGTAAACCCGGGCCATGGAGCATCAGAAACAGTCAGTATCGAACCATCGATAAATGTGTCTATCTCGTAGCCCTCCTGCGACGGGATAAAGATATCGTCCCCCCGTAATTCAAATTTAATTCCCAACTTGGAAAACACGGTCGGAATGATACCCAGTTCCGTAAAACAGACGTTTTTTATCGTCAGTTCGGAGCCGGTCATTGCTGCCAGACCGATAAAAGAACCTATTTCGATCATATCGGGCAACATACGGTGCGTAGTCCCCCCCAGCTTGTCCACCCCTTCTATCGTCAGCAGGTTAGAGCCGATTCCGGATATCTTGGCCCCCATACGGTTCAGCATTTTACACAGCTGTTGCAGATAGGGCTCGCAGGCCGCGTTATAGATGGTCGTGGTCCCCTTAGCCAAGACAGCTGCCATCACTACATTCGCTGTTCCTGTAACGGAAGCCTCGTCCAGCAGTATATAGGCGCCCTTAAGCTCAGAAGCGTCGACGTTAAAAAAATGATTATCGGCATCATATACAAACTTAGCACCCAGCTTTTCGAACCCGAGAAAATGCGTATCCAGACGCCGGCGACCGATTTTATCGCCTCCCGGTTTTGGAATCGCGGCCTTACCGAAACGGGCCAGCAGCGGCCCCACAATCATAATTGATCCGCGGAGCCCTCCTCCTTTTTGCTTAAACTCTTCCGACTGAAAATACGCTATGTTGATATCCTTAGCTTCGAATTCGTAAGTATCTTTATTTATCCGGTTAACCGATACACCTAGCGCCGCCAAAAGGTCGATCAGCTTGTTTACGTCCTTGATATCCGGAATATTGCTAATGGTCATCTTCTCTTCCGTTAGCAGCACTGCCGAGAGAATTTGCAAAGCCTCGTTCTTTGCACCTTGTGGGACGATTTCCCCTGACAATTTTTTCCCCCCGATTATTTCGAATGCATTCATATATAAATGATTATTTATTGGGTGCACGCATCATTGGAATAAATGAGCCCGCTTCACCCGGTTCGTCTTTTAGAGATCTATGGATTATTCAACTATTTATTATCACTCGTGTTTCAGATAGGCGGCGCAACAAAAAGAGCAATTGGATAACGAGGTCCGCTATGCAATTGCCCTTCGGCTTACAGCTTCTATAAAACTATTTTTTTTTCTTTTTCTGGCCGTTGCTTTTCTTTTGAACACTCTGCATTTTTTTTGCACCTCCGTTGTTGTTGCTCTTCTGGTTGTTATTCACGGTGCTGGCACTTTTGGTACGGCTTCCCGGAGGAGGTGTTTTGAACTCCAGCTTCGTTAACACAGTATCGGCCGACAAAGTCAACTGTCCTTTCGACAATTCTGCAAGATCCTGGATTATGTGCTCATCCTGTACACTGTCCTTATTCCATGTGACGTATGCCATTTTCATGAAATTAGCAATAGCCAAAGCCATGCGCTGCCTATGTTCAGGTTGCGACATCCCTAAAGCCTTTTCAATCATGCGTTCTACGGTGTATCCGTAGTGCTTATACCGGATAGGGTGCTGCGGATAATTGAGGAGTTCCGGTTTTTGGTGTATAGCATCACGGCTCGGAACAGGGTAAGGAGAATCAACGTCTATCTTGAAATCGGAGATGATATGCAAATGGTCCCATAACTTATGCTTAAAGTCAGAGACGTCCCGCAAATGTGGGTTTAAGACCCCCATCATATCGATAACTACCTGAGCATATCGGTTTCTTTCTTCTTTCGTTGGAAGCGAGCAGATATAGTCAACCATATTTTGCACGTTTCTTCCATATTCAGCTAAAATGAGCTTTGGGCGGGTACTGTTGTAATCGAAATCCATATCCTGTAGTTTTACGCTGAAAACGATGTTATTTCAGCGCGGTTTTTACCTTTTATATCTATTGTACTATTCTAAGTTTTGCAAATTTAAGCAACAATTGTTTCTGCCCCAACTCTTTGAAAAAAATAGTTGCCTTAATATCCGGCTTGTTTCCTTCCAGATTAATCACTTTACCGAATCCGAAACGTTCGTGCTCAACTTCCATGCCGACCTGCAATCCGGATGTGTCCGACGGAGCAAAACCCGGGGTCGGCACATGTGCCTTCGGCAGAATCGATGTCGTTTTGACCACTTTGGGTTTTGGCTTTGAAAACGTGTCGGCTTCCCGCTGCTTCCATACTACACGCTCAGACTGAAAGCTCTCTGCCCCCCCAGCGCTGCTACGCGGCTGGAAGTCGAGTTCCAGGCAGGCTGGGTTCAGCTCATCAAGAAAACGGCTAGGCTCGCAGTTGTTCAGCGTACCCCAACGGTACCGCGAGGTGGCGTAAGAGAGATGAAGCTTTTTTTCTGCCCGCGTTACGGCAACGTAAAATAGCCGTCGTTCCTCTTCCAATTCTGAACGCGAGTTCAACGATAGCTGGGAAGGAAACAAATTCTCTTCGAGTCCGACGATAAACACCACGGGAAACTCCAGCCCCTTGGACGAGTGGATAGTCATCAGAGATACCGTATCCGCATTGGGGTCCTTGTCGTTGTCGTCGTTCGTCAACAGGGCGATGTCCTGCATAAACACGTCCAAGCCTTTTTCCGCAATATCTTCACGCTCCGAAAATTCCTTTATTCCGTTGAGAAGTTCCTGAATGTTTTCATACCGGCTCAAACCTTCTACAGACTTGTCCTCGTACAAATCTTTCAGAATCCCCGAGTGCTGTGCAATATGCATGGCTGTATCGAACGCGGAGTTTGTCTTGGCAACTGCCTGAAAACTCTGTATCATCAGTCCGAAATTCCCGACAGCCCCCGCACTCCGGCCATCTAAAAACATGGGGGCATTAACCACCACATCCCAAAGCCGGTATTGCTGCTTGTCTGCAGCCACCAATATTTTTTCCAGCGTGGTGTCGCCTATGCCCCTTCGCGGATAATTTATTACACGCTTTAATGCCTCTTCATCGTTCGGATTGAATGTAAGCCTGAAATAGGCTATAAGATCCTTGATCTCTTTCCGTTGGTAGAATGACGTGCCCCCGTAAAGCTTATACGGAATATTTATCTTCCGCAATGCTTCTTCCATGGCGCGAGACTGCGCATTCGTCCGGTACAGAATGGCAAAATCTTTATATTTTAGTCCTTTGAGCGCCCGTTCCTGTGCGATCGCCTCCGCGACAATCTTACCCTCCTCATTATCAGAGAACGCGCGCGTTACCTTGATTTTCTCTCCGTCTTCGTTCTCGGAAAACACATTCTTCTCCAGCTGATTTTGATTCTTCGCGATTACACTATTGGCCGCGTTTACGATCATCTTCGTGGAGCGATAGTTCTGCTCGAGCTTAAATATACGGACATCAGGATAGTCCTTCTGGAAATTTAAAATATTCTGAATATTCGCACCGCGGAAGGCATAAATACTCTGCGCGTCATCACCTACGACACAGATATTCTCATTGACCGCAGCAAGACGCTTAACGATAAGGTACTGGGAAAAGTTGGTATCCTGATACTCATCCACCATGAGGTATTTAAACTGGTGCTGATATTTATGCAGTACCTCAGGGTGCTTATTTAGCAGTACATTTGTTTTAAACAGCAGGTCGTCAAAATCCATGGCGCCCGCCCGATAGCAGCGTTGTGCATAGGTCATATATATCTGCCCTAACTGGCCTCGCCCGTTCGCAATGTCCTCAGCCATAATGGCCTCGTTTTTATTATACTCCTGTGGAGAAATCAAATTGTTCTTTGCCGATGAAATACGGCCGTAGACGTGGTTGGCGTTGTACAGCTTATCGTCCAGATTCATCTCCTTAATGATCGCACGGATTAAGCTTTTCGTATCGTCGGTATCGTAGATGGTAAAATTTCTGGGATAGCCGAGAAGCTCAGCCTCCACACGCAGTATACGTGCAAACACGGAGTGAAAAGTTCCCATCCAGATGTTTTTTGCTTCCTGCCCTACGACACTCATAATACGTTCGCGCATTTCCTTAGCTGCCTTGTTTGTAAACGTAAGCACCAAAATATTAAAAGGATCTACGCCTTTTCGAATCAAATGGGCAACACGATATGTGATAACGCGTGTTTTTCCAGAGCCCGCTCCGGCCACGATCATTACCGGTCCTTCGGTCTGCTCTACCGCTCCACGTTGGGAAGGATTTAATCCTGCTAAATAATCCAAATCTTTCTCCTGAATTTTATGAAAGTCCTGCTAAAAAGTAGCGGTAAAATTAAGAAAAATAATCCACTCTCCAGCATAAATCATTATACTGACGGCAACATGAACCTATCTAGTGCCTGTATCAACGAAAGGAAAAATCATATCAGCCCTGAGCAGCATGCCTAGGCACAGGCCTGTACGACATCTATCTGCTAACTACAGCGATCGGGAGACGAACGCTGCCCTTGCCACCTATATACCTGCACCTTACAACGCCTAAAAAGGCGCGTCGTCCGGCATATCATTCATGCGCGACGGCATGGTTATTCCTCCTGTGTCGAAGTTGCCACCGAAATTGCTAAAAGCATCCGACGGACCAAGGGCCGATCCAAAGCTATCCGGCGTACCGAAAGAATCTCCGCCAGCACCGCCAAAATCTTCTTCCAGATCCACGAACTTAACAAATTTACCGACGAATTTCAGCGGCACGATACCTGTTTCACCGTTACGGTGTTTCGCAATAATCACTTCTCCGACCCCGGCTGTAGGGCGCCCTTCTTCATCTTCGGTCAATCCGTAATACTCAGGACGGTACAGGAAAAGAACCATATCCGCATCCTGCTCGATGGATCCCGACTCCCGCAAATCCGACAGCATCGGCCGCTTGCTATTTCCGGGGCGCGATTCAACCGCGCGGCTTAACTGTGAAAGTGCCAACACCGGAATATTCAACTCTTTCGCGACCGATTTCAAGGCACGGGAGATACTACCGATTTCCTGTTCACGGTTCCCTCCGCCTTTGCCCTCTGATTTACCATGCATCAGCTGGAGGTAATCGACGATAACCATCTGTATATCGTGCTGCGCTTTCAGACGCCGGCATTTTGCCCGAAACTCAAACACGTTTAAGGCAGGCGTATCGTCAATGATGATCGGCGCCTCCGTGAGCCGTCCAATACGCGAGTGTAGCTGCTGCCATTCATGGTCAGCCAGATTTCCTTTTTTCAGCTTTTCCTGTTCTATTTCGGTTTCGCCGGCTATCAGACGATTCACCAGCTGCACCGACGACATCTCCAGCGAGAAGACGGCTACAGCACGCTGATGATCTACCGCAGCATTCCGGGCTACCGATAAGACGAACGCTGTCTTTCCCATAGCCGGACGTGCCGCAATAATCACCAGATCCGACGGCTGCCATCCTGATGTCATACGATCCAACGCCGTTAGGCCCGAAGGGATTCCGGTGAGGCCGTCTGTTCTATCACGCAGCATCTCCAGATTGGAAATTGCTTCCCGCATGATATCATCCATTTTGCGCGAATCACGACGCAGGTTGTTCTGTGCGATATCAAACAACGATTTCTCGGCGTGATCCAACAGGTCGAAGATATCGGCCGTCTCGTCGTACGAGCTATTGATAATCTCGGTAGACACCTTAATCAGCTCGCGCTGTATATATTTTTGTGAAATTATCCGCGCGTGATATTCAATATTCGCCGCAGACACAACGCGGTCTGTCAACTGCGTGATGTAATAGGCCCCTCCAACCATTTCCAGCGCTCCCATTTTACGCAGCTCAGCCGTCACCGTCAATAGATCGATGGGCGACGTCTGCTGGAACAAACTGAAGATAGCCTCGTAGATTTTCTGATGTGCCTCCTTGTAAAAAGACTCTGGCTTGAGAATGTCTATAACTTCGCTTAATGCATTTTTTTCAAGCATAAGCGCCCCTAACACCGCCTCTTCCAAATCCAATGCCTGCGGAGGAAGCTTCCCCAGTCCTCCGATAAGATTATTAAGACTTGTACGCTTCTTTGCAAAATTGGATTTGCCGCCCATGTTGTTAGAAAATTCGTTATCTGTCGCCATTCCAAAAAAGGTTGTTCTGTTTAATCTTTAAGTCTTATCTATTGACCGTGCTCGTAACGGGGTAACAAAAATATAAAAAATAAACATGAACGATTGAATAAGTTGTAAACACCCTTTTTCGGTTGCGTGAACAACCGTGCGTAACCGCTCCGAATACCCTGAAAAAGAACACCTAACTTATACACATCTATTGTGTATAACGTGTTAAAAACACAAAAAGTACACTCACTCACAAACGGTTAAGCCAATGTGGATAACTTCAGGACATGTTAAAAACGTTGGTGCCTACCGTTTAGATCAAGCAAAAATCCGACTCCATGGCTGCTATTCTTTCTAAGCCAAACAGTTATCCCATTCCGTATCAATTTATTCAGTATCATTCATTTTTTTGGTGACGGTCAATATCGTATCTTTGCGACATGGCAAATGACAGCTCAACGATAAAACCCTACAAGTCAAAAGAAGGAGGAAAGAAGGAACAGGTCGCGGAAATGTTCAACAACATTTCAAAGACCTACGACGTGCTGAACCGGATGATGACCATGGGGATAGATACCATCTGGCGTAAAAAAGCGATACGATCGTTAGAAAGCCTTCGCCCCCGACTCATCTTGGATGTAGCGACCGGAACAGGCGATTTCGCCATCGAGTCGTTAAAGCTGTTGAATCCCGAGAAAATCATTGGGGTGGATATTTCGTCAGGAATGCTCGATATCGCCCGCGAGAAAATCGAAAAAAAGGGGCTGCAGGGTCGTTTCGAAGTGCAATTGGGCGACTCCGAAAGCCTGAAGTTCGACGATAATACATTTGATGCCGTCACCGTCGCTTTCGGCGTGCGGAACTTCGAAAATTTAGAGCAAGGCCTTTCCGATATCTGCCGCGTCCTACGTCCCGGCGGCAAAGCTGTCATTTTAGAGCTTTCCAATCCCACGGCTTTCCCGATTAAGCAGTTTTATCATTTCTATTTCCATAAACTGACGCCCGCTCTCGGCAGGCTGATATCGAAAGACGCCAGTGCCTATTCTTATCTGCCGGAGTCTGTTGCAAACTTTCCCGATGGCGAACGTTTTGCGGCTATTACCAAGAAGGCCGGCTTTCAGACGACCCATGTCCGTCCGCAGACATTTGGCTTTTGTACCATTTATGAGTGTATCAAATAGACTAAAAAAATAAATATATACAGCGACCTTAAAGCATTCAATGATGAGAACAGTACTTATAACAGGAGCAAGTTCGGGGATCGGCGAGGCGTGTGCTAAAGTACTTGCTTCAGAATCACGTTACAGGCTTTTATTATGTGCGCGCAGACTACAGCGTCTGCATGAAATACAGTCGGAAATACAGGAGCTTTTTCCTTCGTGTGATGTCTTTTGCTTTGAACTGGATGTCCGTGACCGGGAGCAGGTTGAAAACACATTTGCCAACCTGCCGGTAGAATGGCGGGACGTCGATATCCTGATCAACAATGCGGGACTGAGCCAGGGGCTGGACCCCATTCATGAAGGCAGCACAGGCGACTGGGACCGCATGATAGATACCAATGTAAAAGGCCTCCTATACGTTACCAAATATGCTGTTCCGCTTATGGAAAACAGTCCCGCTCCCCATATTGTGAATTTAGGGTCAATCGCGGGAAAAGAAGTTTACCCCAACGGCAACGTATATTGCGCGACGAAACATGCCGTAGATGCGCTGACCCAGGCGATGCGCATCGATTTGCTGACAAAAGGCATTAAAGTTACGTCTGTTGACCCCGGGATGGTAGAAACTGAGTTTTCGGAAGTCCGCTTCAAAGGAGATAAGGAACGCGCAAAGGCCGTATATAAAGGGATCACACCACTCAGCGGACAGGATATCGCCGAAATCATTTCCTTCGTGCTGTCGCGCCCCGCTCATGTCAACATCAACGACCTGCTGGTCATGCCAACAGCACAAGCCACCGGGACAATTATCAAAAGAGATCTGCCGGATTAAGCCTGCAGATAAACCGGATAAGAAGAATAATATACCAAATTTAACATACGAACGATGTCATTAGAACAAAGAATCAATCAAGATATAAAAGCAGCGATGATCGCTAAAGATAATGTCCGGCTGCGCGGACTACGCGCCATAAAAGCGGCCATCTTATTAGCGAAGACAGAGAAGAACCATGTAGATGATCTTTCGGAAGAGGCAGAGACAAAGGTGCTGCAAAAACTGGTGAAACAACGGAAGGAGTCCGCCGAAATATATAAAGCGCAAAACCGGGAAGACCTCTATGCTATAGAAACGGAAGAGCAAAAAGTCATCGAGGAATATTTACCGCAGCAGCTTGATCGGGAAGCCATTACATCAATCGTGGAAAAGATCATTGCCGAAGTCGGCGCTACAAGCGCCAAAGACATGGGTAAGGTGATGGGGGCCGCAAACCAGAAATTAGCGGGGCAGGCGGATGGCCGAACCCTATCGGAAATTGTGAAAGAGCTGCTGAACCGCCTGTAAATGAATATACAGTGGACTGTAAAAGCGTTTAACGACCTCACCGCGTTGGATCTTTATCAGATCCTGCGGCTTCGTATCGACGTATTTATGCTGGAACAGAACTGTCTATATCCCGAATGCGACAATAAAGACCTGCAGGCCTTCCACCTGTTTGGCCAGCATCAGGATCGTATAGTAGCTTACGCGCGTTTACTTCCTGCAGGAATCTCCTACGAGGACCTATCCATAGGCCGCGTAGTTGTCGACACCAATTTCAGAAAATATGGATTGGGAAAAGAGCTCATGCAGCGGGCCATACAGTACTGGAACCTAAAATATCCCAACACCCCGATAAGGATCAGCGCACAGCTTTACCTGCAACGGTTTTATGAAAGCCTCGGATTTGAGCGCGTCAGCGATATGTATCTGGAAGACGATATTCCACACATTGAAATGTTAAGAAAAGGGCGGTAGTCGATATGAGATAAGAGACCTCAGAACATGTCTCCCATCTCAATACGCAAACCTTACTTCCGCTCGCGTTTTCCGTAATATTTGTCCCGCTCATAGGTAATCATATGCCGTTCTTTCTTGGCGGGGTAGATATCTTCCAGCGTAATCATAATACCCGTTTCCTCCACTTCGCCAAATTCGTCGTTCATTGCCGTACCAAATGTGCGCATCGTTGGCGATAGGTTCATATAGGTATTGATCAATGGAGGAATATTCTCTCCGAGTTCACGGACTTTGGTATTTAACACTTTATAGCCTTCTTTATATTCCAGGCCGTCAAAAATCCCAAAAAAAGGCGTGATATCGGTTTTGTATCCTACATTCAGTTCATTAAAAGGCAGGACCAGCTTCTCCCTATCCGGAAAATAATACTCCATGAAGTAAATCAGAAGATCCCGGGCTGTTGCGTTATAATGGGGATACATGGTTACCTTTCCAAACAGGTACTTAATATCCGGATTAATGACCACCAGGGCTCCCAGTCCATCCCACAGATTATCTAAAGAAAATAGTCCCTTTCTGTTGTCGATCGCCGGCTGAAAACGCGGCTGCACCCACGAGCGTCCCAATTCTAATGTATAGGGCAGATAATCCGTCTTAAACTTCTCGGAGAATTGGAAGTAATGTGCAGTCGATAGATGCACATTGCCCTCGGCATCTATGGCATCTTTACACTTGATAACGCGGTACCCGGCGATGATTTCCTCCTCTTCGGGATTCCACGCGATCAGCTGGTCGTAATTATGTTCGCAGGTGTCATTCTCATCGATATCCAACGGCAGCCCCGTTCCTCCCCCTGCCCCCCGGAAGGTAAGCTCCCGAAGTCTCCCGATTTCACGCATGATATGGGGAGCCGTATGATAGTTCACGAGATAAACTTCATTATTCCCGTTGTTGGTATATCGTATGAAGGCTTCTTTCGTTAACTCAGCCTTTATTAATTCTCTCTCTACTGGAGCAATAATTTCTTGCATATACTATTTTTTGTCCCCCATTCTGTAAACTCGCTCTCTCACTTCGTGTGCCCACGCACGTTCGCTTTTGGTTTTGTCAAAATAACCGTACGGGATACGTTCGCCCACCCGGATTGTGACTGTCTGATTTCGCTGCGAAAACATTTCGTCCGGTAAATACAGCATTTCCAAATTGGCCTTTATTCCGATCTTTTGTCTTAGTCTAGCTAAATTATAGAAAAAATCGGAATTTTTGCCATCGATGTAGACCGGTATGACGTCTCTTTTATATTTTTTTGCTTTTGAGATAAAACTTTTCTTCCATTCCAGGTCGGCAATGCGCCCGTCGATTTTCCGCGATACCAACCCTGCAGGAAAGATCAGCAGGGCATTATCTGTAGCATATGCCTGATCAATAGCTACAATTCCACTTTTCGCCTGGTTGCCGATTTTGTTTACCGGAATAAAGAGGGGCTCCAGATTACGGATATTCATCAGAATATCGTTGACCAGAAACTTGACGTCACGGCGGTATCTGCCGATTGCCTGCATAATCGCAATGCCGTCCAGCCCGCCCAGCGGATGGTTGGACGCAAAGATTACACTCTCCTCCAACGGGATATTTTCCGTCCCTTCCAGCACCACCTTCACGCCCAGCTCTTCGATCAAAGCGTTCACGAAGTCCAGCCCATAAAGATCGCGGAACTTCGTCATAATGTAGTTAATCTCATCTTCATGGATTACCCGCTCCAAATAGCTGACTAACGGCCTTGGAATCCATTTCGCCAAACCGGGGCTCTTTTTTCGAATAACTTCACGTACCTGGATAAACTTCTCTTGCGCTATCTCTTCGCTCATTGGTGGTGTTACACTATTGTATTTCGATAAATAATGCCGTAAAATTAACGAAAATATATATTAGAGGCCGTTTAAAATTCATCTAATTATTCTTTTGCGTTTCTTTTTTTGCGGCAATCCCGTCAAATTCCCTTTGAGCCCTTCCAAAATGGGCACTCCACGATGTAAAAAGTTATTTACATGAAATTTGCCCCGGTATCAACGATTATTTTTAAATTAGTATATTACATGTGAAAACACAGAACGTTTTGTTTTTTTCCATGTTTAATATTAAAAAAAGCGCTCATCATGTATATAGGTGAAATACTGGCAAAAAACTATTTCGACGTGAAATCGGATGACAGCATTAGCTTCACGTTAGACAAAATGAATGAGCTTCACACCTCGCAGCTACCGGTGGTTAACGGAAGAGATTTCCTCGGCGTCATCGCGGAGGATCACCTTCTTGCGGCTCATGATGATACGCATGAGCTGCACAGCTTAATGGTTTCCCTCCGCTTTGTGTACTTATACGAATATCAACATGTATACGACGCTTTACAGTACATGAGCGCCCACCAGCTGGAAGTACTCCCGATTTTGGACAAGGAAAACAACTATGTTGGCGTGGTCACCCTCGGCGATCTGCTGTCGTCTGTCAATGAAACGTTAAGCAACAAGGAGCCCGGTGCAATCATTGTACTAGAATTGGGGAAGAATGATGTGTCGTTCTCCCATATCGCTCATATTTTCGAATCAGAGAATATCCGTATTTTAAACGCCGCCGTCAGGGACATCCCCAATACGACCAAGATTGAGATGACCATCAAGGTCGATAAACAAAATATCTCCACGCTTGTCGCTTCACTTTGGCGGTTTGACTATGTCGTCAAAGCCACCTTTAACGACGGCAGTCAGGATTCGGATATCAAAGAACGTTATGATATCCTGATGAACTACTTGAATCTGTAGCCACCTCTCGTTATGAAGGCACTAAACCTGCCGTGCGTAGCAAAGCCGGCAGATAGGTGCTCATGCCGTTTTTTTTTAGCATCTTTGCATAAGTTTGTCAAACCCTTTTCCCATGCAGAAAAATTCCATTGCCATTTATGGACGGGCTTTCAACTCATCGGTCGTTCCCTACGTGGAGCAGCTGTTTGCCTATCTGAAAGAAAAGGATATATTAATCTATATCCACGCAGATTTTTACGAGTTCTTAAGACAGCAGTTTGCGTGTCCCGAGACCTTTCTTTTATACCATAATCATAAGGACCTGCCCGGCGATATTATGTTTCTGCTAAGCCTAGGAGGCGACGGAACGATGCTGTCTGCCGTTTCGCAGGTGCGGGACTCCGGCATACCGATAGCCGGCATCAACTTTGGAAGACTGGGGTTTCTTGCCTCCATCTCCAAATCGAAAATGATTCAGGCATTGGATGACATCTTTGCAGGAAACTATACGCTGCAGGCGCGCGATCTGCTGGAGGTCAGCGGAAGCAATAAAACAATCTTCGGAACGGAAAACTTTGCATTAAATGATATCACCGTCTTCCGGCACGACACCTCATCAATGATCACTATAAACGCCGTTTTAAACGGCGAACTGCTAAATTCCTATTGGGCCGATGGCGTTATTATCGCCACACCGACGGGCTCAACGGCGTACTCCCTAAGCTGCGGGGGGCCAATTATCATGCCTGGCAGCGGCAACTTCGTTATTACCCCGATATCGCCACACAACCTGAACGTGCGGCCGATTATAATTTCCGCCGACAGCGAACTGGAGCTGGAAATAGAAAGCCGGACGGAGAAATACATCCTCAGCTGTGACTCTAAAAGTGAAACGCTGGATATCAGCACAAAGCTACGTGTCCGAAGGGCTCCATTCCGGATCCACCTCATCCGCCTGGCGTCTGACAGCTTTTTCAGTACACTTCGCGAAAAGTTACTTTGGGGACTCGATGTACGAAACTATTAACCGGCGTCCGTCTATTTTTATTATGAGCTCAAAAATTCTATAGCAAGTGCCGCCGTCCTGGTGTCGGTTTACGGGAGAACCAAGGGAAGTCAGCGCGGTGCAGCTATTGGATTAGCCTGTTTGTCAAATCCATTCTGAACCGAAATAAGAATCAAACGCGGGTTATGCGCACGGCCGTAATCAACGCAGTTACTAAACATATATCTCATATTGTCCGAAAACCGTTATCTTTACACCAAAATTTCAAGTTTGTGAAGCCATATTCATACATTGTCCAGCATTGCCGCTCCGTGCCCCGACCTGCAGGAGAGCCCGCAGACGGGAAATCCGGCGGCTATGGCAGCCTGTACGTATGTCATCTGCAACAGCTGTCCCGGAATTGCTTTTCTAAACCTGGTATCACCTTAAACACAAATAACACCAACACGCATCGCTGTCGGCATATTTAAACAATCACACAGATGAGTTTCAAAGAGAAAATAAATAGAGAGAATCTGCCTGCACATATAGCAATTATCATGGATGGAAACGGCCGATGGGCCAAAGGCATAGGCAAGCTTCGGATATTTGGACACCAGAACGGCGTGTCTGCTGTCCGCGAGGCGATGGAAGGGTGCGTAGACATCGGTGTAAAATACCTGACACTGTATGCTTTTTCATCAGAAAACTGGAGCAGGCCGAAGTTCGAGGTACAGGCGTTGATGGAGCTTCTGGTCAACACACTGGCCAAGGAAACCGAAACCTTCATAGCGAACGGCATACGCCTTAACACCATCGGCAATATCGCCGATCTGCCATCAAACTGTCAGGCTAAGCTTGAAGACACGAAAACCCTGACCAAGGACAACACGGCCTGCGTGCTGACGCTGGCATTAAGCTATGGATCACGATCCGAAATCGTAGAGGCCACACGCTCTATCGCGAAACAGGTCGCTGACGGCAGACTTAACCCGGCAGATATCAATGAGCAGACGATTAGCGACAACCTCTATACATCCGGGATCCCCGATCCGGATCTTATGATCCGTACCGGCGGCGAGCAACGTATCAGCAACTATTTGCTTTATCAAATGGCCTATACCGAGTTTTGCTTTTTAGATAAAATGTGGCCGGAATTCAAGCGGGAAGACCTCTTCGAAGCCATTTATAACTACCAGCAGCGCGAAAGAAGATTCGGCAAGACAAGCGAACAACTGTAAGCATTTGAAGAAGAGCTTTTCCGTTGTGTTGATAGATAAAAATCGTTAGATTGTGTTCTCTGAACGCGTTGGACGGAGCGCAGGGCCCGAGAGTGCTGCAACGCCTTTTCCTGCGCTCAGAACCACAGTTTGAGACGTAAAAAAATAATTAGATAAATTTAAACAGGCTCCGGGATTTATTTACCTTTGCAGCGTCAATTAAAGGCCTAATTAATAGGTTGGTTATTAATTATTTCTTTTAACAAAAATTAACAACAGATTGGTGTACTTTAGCACCGAGAAAACAGAATAAATGAAGCGCGTACTATATCTAATAGCATTTACCATACTTTTTGGAGGACAACAATTATTCGCTCAGATAAGGGGCAACAACCCCATCAATCTGAACGATCCCGATGAAATCAGTTATTTGGACCCCAAGAATTACGTCATCGGGGGTGTCCGCGTTTCAGGCACTGAATATCTGGATAATGATGTTTTGATTACCATTTCGAAACTGGTGGTCGGACAATATATCGAAGTTCCGAGCGAAGCGACGGCTAATGTCGTAAAAACGCTAATGGGTCAAAACCTATTCGACGACGTGCAGTTGTATGCCGAACGGATCGAAGGCGACAATATTTATCTGGAAATACGGGTGCAGGAGCGCCCGCGTCTAACACGGATCGATATCAACGGATTAAAAAAGGGCGAAACCGAAGAGATCCGTAAACGGCTCAATACGAACTCGGGAAAGATCGTCAACGCGAACCTGATTAAAACCACGCAGTCTACCATCCAAAAATTCCTGCGCGAAAAATCCTACCTGTACCCCGAGATAAAAATACGTACAGAGAAAGATACAGCACAGGCCAACAACGAAATCGTCGTTGTTGATGTGGAGAAGAATAAAAAAATCAGGGTGCACCGGGTCCATTTTGAAGGCTCCGAAGCGTTTTCTGACAAACAGCTCCGGAAATATCTTAAGGGGGTGAAACCCCGTCGTTGGTTCCGCATTTTCGGCCCTGGCAAATTTAAAGACGAAAAATATAAAGAAGCCAAAGAGAACTTAGTCGCGAAAATGCAGGACAAAGGCTACCGCGATGCACAGATACTATCGGACAGCGTCGTCCGCCACGACAACAATGAAGTAGATATTTATCTGAACCTCTACGAGGGCCCCCGTTATTATGTCGGGAATATTGAATGGTCCGGCAACTCGAAGTACACCGATTCCATACTGAATCTGATACTCGGTATCGAGAAGGGCGACATCTACAGTGAAGAGAAGCTAAACACGAAGCTTTCCGGGCCCACACGCAATAGCGACGACATAAGCGCCCTCTACCAAAACGACGGGTATCTGACGTTCGGTGTGCAGCCTATTATCAAGCGGATCTATAACGACACTATAGACCTGGAAATTGTATTGAGCGAAGGGAAGCAGTTCACCATCAACAACGTGATCGTCAAAGGAAACGATGTGACAAACGACCGTGTGGTACTACGCTCGATTTACACTAAACCGGGGCAGAAATTTTCGCGGGAAATGCTTATGCGCAGCGTGCGGGAGATCTCGCAGTTAGGTATGTTCGATGAGCAAAAAATTAATCCGGTGCCAACGAACCTAAACTACGAAGAGGGGACCACCGACCTGGAGTATACCGTGGTGGAAAAACCCTCCGATCAAGTCGAACTTTCCGGCGGCTACGGGGCAGGACAAGTTATCGGAACGTTGGGGCTAACATTCAATAACTTTTCTACCAGTAACCTCTTCAAGAAAGATGCCTGGAAACCCCTACCCCGTGGCGATGGACAAAAGCTGAGTATCCGTGGGCAAACGTCGGGTAAACGTTATCAGTCGTATAGCTTTTCGTTCTCAGAGCCTTGGCTGGGAGGGAAAAAGCCTATCTATTTTGGCTTGAGTGCTTATACGTCCAATTCATCGTTGGGTGGGTTTAACATGTTTACGGGTCGCCAGATGGTGAGCGACGAAGAATTAAGCCGTATCTGGATGACAGGGGTTACAGCGACGCTGGGAAAACGTCTGCAGTGGCCCGACAACTATTTCCAGATCAATACGTCCCTATCCTTCCAGCAGTATAAGTTGCAGAACTACGGAAACTACTTCCTGTTCTCCGACGGTACAGCGTATAACATCAACCTGACACAGGAGATCAGCCGGAACTCCGTCGATGCACCGATATATCCGACCTCCGGTTCTCACCTCCGGTTTTCGGTACAGCTGACTCCACCCTATTCCGCATGGAATAGTATTAATTACCAAACAGCACCGGACAACGTGAGATATAAATGGACGGAGTATCATAAGTGGAAGTTTGATAGCCAATGGTACACAAAGATTGCTGGCAAACTTGTATTAAAAACACAGGCACAGTTCGGCTATTTGGGTAATTATACCGACAGAACACCAACCTCTACCTTCGAACGCTTTAAGCTGGGAGGAGACGGTATGATGGGATTCGACTTCCTGCAGGGATCTGAAATTATTGCCATGCGTGGTTATGCCAACGGTACCATCATTCCGGAGTCGACAGGCAATGGATTCGCGAATATTGCGATAAACTCCGGTAGTCCGATTTACGCAAAATATCAGTTAGAACTTCGTCACCCTGTGATGTTAAATGAGCAGGCCACGGTGTTTGTACTGGCTTTCGCGGAGGCAGGAAACACATGGAATAAGTTTAGCGAAGTCAATCCATTTAAGATGCGACGTTCGGCGGGCGTAGGAGCACGGATATTCCTTCCGATTTTCGGTATGTTGGGCATCGACTACGGTCATGCGTTCGATCCGATTCCGGGATTACAGTCAAGCCAATGGAAGCAAAACTTTACCTTCAGTATCCTGCAGAATATGGGAGGCTTTTAAACCTTTTGGAACTATAATTGTCCTACAACTTGTAAAAAGAACAGTCACTATGAAAAGAATAGTTTTTATCGTCGCTTTTGTTGTTACATCGGTAAGTGCAGCGTTCGCCCAGCGTTTCGCTTATGTAGATTCCGAGTACATTTTAAAACATATCCCTGAATATGTTGCGGCGCAGAAGCAGTTGGACGACCTCTCTACAAAATGGCAGGAGGAAGTCGATAAACAATACGGAGAAATTGAGAAACTTTACCAGGCTTATCAGAACGATCAGGTGCTGTTGAACGAAGACATGCGCAGACGCAGAGAAGATGAAATTGTTAACAAGGAGAAGCAAGTTAAAGAATTGCAGCGCCAACGGTTCGGATTTGAAGGAGACCTCTTCAAAGAGCGGGTACGCCTTATTAAGCCTATTGAGGATCGCGTGGCCAAAGCCATTCAGGACGTTGCTACAGCACAGGGCCTGGATCTTATCCTCGATCGAGGTACCGAGGTTACTTTCCTCTACGCGAATCCGGCACTGGATAAAAGTAATGAAATCATTACAAAATTAGGATTGAAGCCCAATCCGAGCTTGGCAAACTAATTTTTTTGTTTATACTTGTCGAAAAATCGGAATTAATTATTAACATTATAAAAAAACAAAAAAGTCGTGTCTGCGCTTAGTAGGCAACAAAGATTAAAATGGAAAGAATGAAAAATTTATTTAGAAGTGTAGCTGTAGCGGCAGTGGTAGTGTTGGGCACACAATCATTAAGTGCGCAACAAAAAATCGGACATGTGAACGCGGACGAGATCTTTCAAATGACTCCTGAATTCAAAACTGCAAACGATCAACTCAAGACGTTGAACGATACAAAAACGAAAGAACTTCAGGGGATGTATGAAGAATACCAGAAGAAACAGAATGACGCAAATGAAAAGCTTAGAAACCGCAGTGAAGCCAACAAAGCGACAGTAGATGCGGAGCTGCAGACATTGGGTCAGGAGTTACAGAATATCGAGCAACGTATCCAGGAGGTGCAACGTGTAGCACAAGAAGACCTTGGAAAAAAACAACAGGAACTTCTTGCGCCTATACAGACAAAAGTGATGAACGCAATCAACGCGGTGGCTAAGGAAAAAGGTTACGCCTATGTTCTGGACACGTCTAGCGGAAGCGTCATTTATTTCCAGGGGGGAGAAGACATCTCAGCAGATGTAAAAGCGAAGTTAGGTATCAGCGCAAACGCCACACCGGTAACGCCAGCAGTACCGACAAACTAATAAGCGGTAATAACATTATTTCTTATAAACGAAAGTAGGTGTCTTCTTGAAGGCACCTACTTTCGTTTATAGACGGTACCGTTGCACTCCCATATACCTGTTCTGCATGTGGAGCTGATCGGCATTGGTTGTTATCCTGATGTGGGGAAGTCTCCGTGTCATCCAGAGCTTGTCGAAGGATAAACACCGAGACAGGTTTCGGACAGGCTCGGCCTAACGTGGCGGTATCGGTGTCATCCAGAGCTTGTCGAAGGATAAACACCGAGACAGGTTTCGACAGGCTCAGCCTAACATACAGCAGAACCAAAGGCTATGTATCAACTTTACAGAAGGCGGTATACCGACAGACCTAGGGTTGCGCAACGAGGCGCTGACAATAAACAAAGAACACCTGAAGCGGGGAGCTTCAGGTGCCTTTCTACTAACCAATTATTAACTAAAATTATGAATTACGAATATAACGACAATTAACGTCAAAATGCCACAAGTGTTGGCCTAAACCACGCTACTTCACAACAAAGTTACGTATCGCCTCGTTTTTTTCGTCAATCACATCAGGCGACCACCCCAAAGTTGAAAGCCGCTTTTAACTCTCCTATTTTAGGGCACACCGCAGAGTCACACCATAGGTGCGTGGATCACCAATCACCCCTGCATACTGTCCGAAGTTTCCGGGAGCGGCCAGCAATTGCTCATAATAGTCCCTATCCGTAAGATTACGGCTCCACACAATGACGGACAAGCCTCGTGTTGCCCTAAAACCGACACGTGCATTTACCAATGCATAACTTTCGACATTCAGGTACTGCGACGGCGATGGACTAGATGAAAAATCCGATCGGTAAAACACATCGAGTCCTATAAAATACCGGCCTTCCAGCGTAAGCAACCGTCCCTTTTGAGTCAATTCTGCCCCCGCGGACCAAGACCACTTCGAAATACCGGGCAGCACGCCCCCAGATATGTCCTTAAAGGCGAGCTCCCCTCCCACTTCCTCCAACGGGACAGGGGCATTGGTAAAAGTAACGTATTTACCGTCTGTATACGCCAGCGCCGCATTCAGCCGGAAGTAGTCCTTCAGCTGAAAGCTTCCGTCGACCTCAACACCCTGCACCCGTACCCGCTCTGCGTTCGCCAGATAGCCCCTGTTGACCCCCGGATCGGGCGTCTGCACCTGCGTCTGGTAATCTTTAATATGACTCCGGTAAGCGGTAATATTAAGAAAGGTGTTGGGCAACGGGTTGGATTTTAAGCCAAACTCCACATGGTTTACCGACTCTGGCTTGACTTCCGCCAGTTCCGTCGCCACCCTTCCATCTATAACGGGCAGTCCGCCGACATTAATACCTATTGGTTTATAGCTCCGGGAGTAGGTTGTATACACATTATAGCGCGGCGTAAATTTGTACTGCAACGACAGCTGTCCCGAGAAATTGGCAGCGTCCGCATCAACGAGAAATTGCTGATCGGAATAGATGCTGTTAACCGCAGCAAACTGCTCCGCCGTGTAAGCAATATTATTTTCAATATATTTTTTCCGGTCGTAATCGGCCGTCTTCTTATCATAGTTATACCGTAATCCCGGAAGGATATGTAGCTTTGGCGTGACGGCCCAGTCTATTTGCGAGAAGGCTGCCAGACTCGCGCTCTTTATTCCGTAGCGCGTGCGGATGCCCACTCGGTCGATAAGCCCCGGGCCCCACTGTGTTTGCGATGCGTTCTGCTGCTGAAACCGCCATAATGCATCTCCCGCTTCCTCCGTATGTACCGGGTCCGTTCTCAGATCCTGCCAGAGCCCAAATACGCCGACCACGCCACTGATGTTCTCGCCAAGCTGTCCCGCGTATCGGAATTCCTGCGACCACTGGTCGTGCAGGGAATTTCCCGAAGACACCGTATATACCGGTATGCCTAAATAGTCTCTATCATTCAACGGCACCCATTTCCAGTAACGCCATGCCGATGTTGACGTCAACGTACCGTTCCCTAACTTATAATCTATGTTTAACGACAGGCCTCCTAGCTCGTTATCAGCCCTGGACCGCGTATCCAGATCGACCTTCCTTTCAAATGCGCTTTCATAGGGAATTTGGTATCCGAGATCTTCCAATATGCGGTCGAACTGTCTGTACGCAGATCGCTGATTTTTAACGACACCGGCAATTCCCCACCCGTATCCGTCCGGACGCTGCTTGGTCACATCGCCAACGAGAGACACCTTTACGTCACTGCGGGGCGTATATAACAGCTGCCCACGAAAGCCTATATTGTTCATGTCGTTTATTGCTCTGTCCGCTGCAACATTATAGAGCGTTCCATCCCGCTGCGTACCGGAAAACGAGACGCGCGCCGCCAACTTGTCTTTAATAAGCGGCCCTGTTAGGGAAGCTTTACCCTGAATGAAGCCGTAGTTTCCATAGTTTACCTCGAAGTTGGCTTCTGGGTGGAAATAAGGAAGACGGGAAGTAATGTTGAATGCCCCAGCCGTCGTATTTTTTCCAAACAGCGTACCCTGCGGTCCCCGCAGGACTTCTATTTGTTCAATATCAATAAAGTCCAGCCATGTTGCCGCTGGGCGGGCCATATATACCCCATCGAGGTAGAAGCCTACACCGGGGTCTATACCATCGTTGGTGAGACCATACGTAGACCCCAGCCCGCGTATGTTTAGCGTGGTATTTCTTGCATTTGATGCATATAGCTGTACGGTAGGAACGATCTCCTTAATGCGGCTCACGTTGAATGCCCCCGCATCTTCAATGGTTGCCGAGCGGATCAGGGATACCGGAAGCGGTATGTCCTGAAGCTGTTCCCTTCGCCTTCGGGAAGTAACGACTACCTCGTTGAGGTTTTCTACCGAAGGGCTCAACTCTATTACAGAAGACGGCTCGGAGAGTACCACACTTTTTCGTTGATAACCGACATAAGTCACCACCACCGTAACCGGCAACTTCTGTCCGGTTACAAAACGGAACTTACCATCTACATCGGTCTTTACACTATGGGTGACGGCCTCCAGCTGGACAGTGACACCCGCCAAAGGTTCCTTGGTTTCTCCATCAATGACGGTTCCCGTAATCGATGCATTGATGATCGGCTTTGTTTCTACTTGCGCATACAGATTAGGGCTTTCCAAGCCCAGCGCAAACAATAAAATACAGGTAGAATACAAACGTACTCTATTTCTTTTCATAAGATCGTGAGTTTAATAGTAAATAAATACAAGTGCCAACGCCAATTGATACCCGTGGTTTGCAGTAGGATACGGACGTAGGAACGTCCGTATCCTAACGCATTCGGCCGACTTTCACCCAACTGGCTCCTAAATAGGAAAACTCCGGAGAAGACAATGGTGGCTTTCTGAGAAGGTATATCATCATTTTTCCATTATTAAATTACTGCTCTGCCATGTGAACGGCACACGGACGAGCAAATATAACAATAGTTTAAATAAAGTCTACTGTTTTTATAGATTTTATTTTTAGGTGTCGAAAAGGTCTGGGAAACCGAACAAGCGGGATTGCGGGAACGAAACGTGAACGGCTGTGGCCAGCTGCGAAAAATCATCCTTTTTAGTATCACCGGATTGTCCGTTGGTATCGGTTCTAAGCGTATTCATGATCCTACGTACTATGGCGGTGAAACCCGCCTTTCAGCCACATCCCCGATGTCTATGGCCGGGGTTATTGCTCTTTTAACCAAATATCGTTATAGAGGTCGGGATGTCTCGTAAACTGTGCGTGAACATACGGACATAAGGGTTTGATCTTCAACTCCCGGGCACGCGCCTGACGGACAAGCTCGCCGAGAAGCTGCTTAGCATATCCCTTACCTTCGTGCATCTGGTCTACCTCCGTGTGATAAACTGTTAGCACACTTCCACGGATGAAAACGTCCATCTTCCCAGCTTTTATACCATCGACCAATAAGGCGAGTTCGCCCCGCCCCTGTCCATCTACATTAAGTTCAAATTTTTCCATAACATTTTCATTTTTGCTGTCTTCTACCCGTTGTCCAGTATGGCGTCCATTTACTACCCGAAAGCCCAGAACATGTCGCTCTTCGACAGAGCCTGTACTGAGCCTACCAAATGCCCAGCTTGACCGTAAAGCACTCGGTGTCATCCACAGCCTGTCGAAGGATAGACGTCGTGACGGGCTTCGGCGGAGCCTGTACTGAGCCTACCCAAATGCCCAGCGTGACCGTAAAGCACTCGGTATCATCCGAGCTTGTCGAAGGATAGACGCCGTGACGGGCTTCGGCGGAGCCTGTACTGAGCCAATGTTGCACCGGGTTATCTACTTAACAAGATTCCCGTCTGATTGTTGACGTCCTCAACACGGGCCGGGGAGCTCCGACGGGTTTGCCGCCGCACGCGGGCGCACTGCGGAACAATTCCTGTCGTTGTTCGCCAACATCCACCATGGACACAGAAAGAGCCGACGCCTGCAGCTTTCTTTCATTGTCCGATCCGCATAGATTCTGCAGGACGGCAGGCTTCTCCTTTGGCACATCAGCCGATGTTATCCGCTATGGCATCCCACAAAGCCAAACGTTTTTTCAGTGATTCCTTAGCTACGACCGCCATCTCCTCCAATTTCTGCTCGTCGTCTCCCGCTAACTCTTCAATCATCTTTATGGCGAGGGGACCGTGTTCATCGCCATCCAGCTCGATATGTCGCTGAAAGTAATAAATCATTTTACTCAGATCGGCAGCAGGAAAACGGGATTGTATTTCCCGAAGAATAGATGTAAACATATCGGGTATAAGATCTTCGCGTCCGAAAGTAAAGGCCGACGCTATTTTATGAGGTTCGTTGCTTGCGATGACCTCAAAGGTAAAACGTACGAAGTCCCGAATACGTTCATCAATCGGCTGAAGCAATAGCGCTTCTTCCATGCCCGAACCATTTTTTACGATCTCAACGAAACCTTCTATCTGTCCTACCGAAGATCCCATACCGCGCATTGCATCCAAATACATCTCAAAGTGGCTTAGACGCCGGCCGTCAATATATTCGTCCGACTCCTCCGCCAATACTATTTCGTTAATCAGGTAACGCGTCGTGGGGTATGGGCTTGCAAACCAAGGCACCTTTACACACGTTAGCTGTGCCTGTAAAGCTTTTAGTAAAGACATAAAATCCCAAACAGCGTACACATGTCCCTCGGTGAAGGTTCTCAGCCCATGAATATCAACAATTTTCTGATATAAGGGGTGATGCAGCAGTTCTTCGCGTACTGCCGCGATATAGTTATTCAGCACTTGAATTTTTTCCATAGTGCAAAACTACTAAAATCGTTCGCTACTCGATTAAAAAAACAAAAAGGCTGTTGCGCTATTGGGGTAGACGGCCGTGGTTAAGCGTATCGATAGAAAATTCATCCGTTGCACGCAGCGATTTCTGCCAGCAGTTCCCGCAGCTCATTTTTGGCGTATATTTTACACATTCCAGCCTGCAGCATCATTTCCTTCTCACGCGCATCGCTCGACGACGTAAATCCATAAATACGTATACGGGGATAGCGCTGCAAAAGTTCTCTGGTAGTACTTAATCCATCCAAAACAGGCATATGTAAGTCTATAATCCCGACGTCCGGCACATCTGCCTGCTGCTCTAAGAACGACAACAGCCCTTTGCCGTCCTTCGCCATGTGGACAAGTTCAAGATTCGGAAATGCAGGCAACAAATTGCTAAGATAGAAATGATGGATGTCAGAATCATCTGCAAACACCATTCTAACCCTTTTTGCTAGCTTCATAACTGTTTTTCATCGGTATGTTCCCAAATATAATTTTAATAATCTTACCCGTTGTGCATTTTAAATAATGCTGATTTTTAAATTGTTTATGTTTCTATTGAATAGATTCTTGTTGATGTACTGAATTACCGTCATTGCTGTAATCTTTGTTAAAATCCTGGTTTTGAAACCGTCGAAAGATTTGGCATAGTTGCGTCTAACCATGAACTGGTCGCACATTTGAGAGAATAAAGTTTCAATCCTCTTTCTAGATTTTCTGAACAGGCCAAATTGAGGTTTAAATCCCTTTTGGTTATTTCTTTTTGGGGTATCCAATCTAATTTGGCATGTTCAAAAAGGTTTAACTGTATCGTTTGGGACAGGTATCCTTTATCTCCCAACAGCGTGCAATCCGAGATCTGATCTTTGATATCATTCAGATAATGAATATCATGGACATTCGCCGGTGTAAGGTCAATCGACTGAAAGACACCTTTTAAAGAACATACAGCATGGAGTTTATAACCAAAATAGTACATCTTTTGTGAGGCACAGTACCCCTTTGCCGGACTGCTGTAGAGTTCTTCTTTACATATTTTTGAGCGGGAACTGCGCGCAATTTTACAGACTTCCAAAGGCATACTATCCACGATAAATACATCTTCGCAAGAGTTAAAAGATTCGGCAAGCTTCAGACCGATAGCGTTTTGATAAGGCATCAATCTTCGTTTCCTTCTATTGTATACTGTACGGTCTATTTTACTTAGAAGACAAGACGGTAACTTTCGGAAAAGATCGCTTTCACTATCAATACCCATGTATTCTGCTGTCAAACTCAGACTGATCAACTCAAGGTCGCTCATAGCTGGACGTCTGCGTTGCATAGGTAATTGCCTGTCTGTCGATATTTTTCTCAAAACTTCCAATATTCTTTCGTAATTTGCTGTTAAGTTGTTCATTCTAAATCGTTTTGTGGTTAAAACAATTTACTGATTATCAGCGTAATGAGCAACTTATTTACCCTTATTTTAACCCTAAATCATAATGCACAACGGGTTAATCTTAAAAAATCTTATGAATATCAACAAAAAGTTAAAAATAGTTGATGAGAGTAGCCCACTACGGAAGATGTACCAAGGGAGCCTTTCCCCTGCAATTTAGGAAAATATTACGGGATTTATGTCGATTCTGAATTTTAACGACATAAACACGCTTTCCCAGTGATGGGAAAAGCGATATAAATAAAAGGTAAAAGAATAATATACAGTTCGTTACCAGCGTAAATCACCAGGGGTGCTTTTACAGGGGATGCCTTCGCATAAAAAAATCAATATGCACGGCTCACGCTACTCCCTATGTGGCAGCGTGAGGAGCCGCCCGCCGGTGATACGGGCAGCTTATCACGTACGGCTCAGGACCTGCTCATTGGTTTCAGTCCCAGCTTTGCCAGCATGTCCAGATCCTCCGGGATACCGGGGTTGGGTGTCACCAGCAACTTTTCGCGTTTCCCTGTAAAAATAGAGTTCGCTCCCGCCATGAAGCACCAAGCCTGTTCTGCTTCGGTCATTTCCGTCCGTTCGGCGCTTAAGCGTACCATCGTCGCAGGCATCACCAGACGCGCCGTTGCGATCATGCGTACCATATCCCAGATATCCACCTTAGGATTATCTTGCAGCGGTGTTCCCTGGACCGGCGCCAATGCATTAATCGGGACCGACTCGGGGTGTATCTCCATATTGGCCAATGTCTGCAACATGCTGAGGCGGTCTGCTTTCGATTCGCCCAGACCGATAATTCCACCGGAGCAGACCGTAATGCCTGCGTTACGTACATTGGCTATCGTCTGTAAGCGGTTGTCAAATGTACGTGTAGAGATGATCTCGTCGTAATAATTTTCCGACGTATCCAGATTATGGTTGTAAGCATACAGCCCCGCCTCCTGCAGACGCTTTGCCTGCTCGCCGGTCAACATACCTAATGTGCAGCAGACCTCCATTCCCAGCGCATTTACCCCTTTAACCATATCTATGATCCGGTCGAAATCGCGATTGTCGCGCACTTCCCGCCATGCCGCAGCCATACAGAAGCGGGAAGCCCCCTGCTCTTTCGCTTCTCTCGCATGGGCGATAACCGTCTCGGTGGGCAACAGAGACTGCACTTCGATGCCGGTGTGATAACGCGCAGCCTGTCCACAATACGAACAATCTTCCGGACATCCGCCGGTTTTTACAGAAAGAAGTGTCGAGAGCTGTATTTCGTCTGCCCGATGCCACATCCGGTGAACCGTGGCTGCCTCATAGATTAATTCGAGCAGCGGCTTGTCGTAGACGGCCAGAAGCTCCTCTTCACGCCAGTCGTGGCGCAACATCGATTGGTCTTTCATCAGCATGATATTTTGGTATTACGGTATCTATTTCGTTGCCCATCGTCGACCGGGCATCGTGCAGGACGAATCGCCGCGTATTGAGCTGCCTGTCGGCTGCGTCATGGACTATTTTTGTTAAAAGATCGGCCATTTGTTTCAGATTTGAAGCAAATGTAGTACCTTGCCGGCAGGTTTAAGTATGCCAGTTTTTATATTATGCCTAGTCCGGTTGACATTCCATTCCGAAGCATTATCCAAATAGATCGGAACGCTACGACACCGATCTTTCTACAGATCGCCAACCAGCTCATCATGGCTATTCAGCGCAACCTATTACCGCCGGACACGAAACTTCCCGGCACACGGCAGCTAGGCATTCTGCTAGATGTCCACCGCAATACTGTCGTCGCTTCCTACGACGAGCTATCGGCACAGGGCTGGATTGTCATCAAGCCCAACCGCGGCGCCTTCATAGCTTCGTCCATCCCCGAGCCAAAGGCCCGACAAGATTCCGACGTAACGTACCCCAAATGCACCGGCTTCGTCTTTAAACGTTCCATGTTGCTGGACAACCCCTACGATTATGCCGATTATGCATACGTATTTAACGACGGCACACCCGACATCCGTTTAACGCAGCTGGAGGACCTTTCCAGAATCTATAGCGCCAACATGAAGCGGAAACGAAACCGTAAAAAAATGGGATACTATAATCACGAAGGCAGCGAATACTTTAAAGAACAACTTACACACTACCTGCGCTTGTCGCGGGGCCTACATGTATCAGCCGGAAATCTTCTTATCACGAGGAGCCCGGAAATGAGCCTTTTTATCCTATCCGAAATATTGTTACAGCGGGACGAACTGGTGGTGGTCGGCTCGCCGGGATATTTTTCGGCCAATATGGTTTTTCAGAAGAATGGTGCGCGGATCCATCCATTGCCGGTTGACGCAGAGGGAATTGACACTGATGCCTTGCGAGCCCTGTGTACGCGACAGACGGTACGTATGGTGTATGTTACGCCTCAGCACCACTACCCCACGACCGTCAGCCTGAGCCCCGCGCGCCGCATGTTACTTCTACAGCTTGCGCAGGAATTCGGTTTTGTCATCGTAGAAGACGACCACGACTACGACTTTCATTACGACAAACAGCCCCTCCTGCCGCTCGCCACTGCGGACACATCGGGAATGGTAATCTATATAAGTTCCTTTGGTAAATCGCTGGCTCCGGGGTTCCGCACGGGCTTCATCGTAGCGCCCAGAAATATTATGGTCGAAATGCGTAAACTGCTGGGGATAATAGACCGACAGGGCGACGTGCTGATGGAACAGGCCTTAGGTGAACTTATTGAGGAAGGTTTAATCTCAAGGCATCTAAAAAAGTCTTTAAAGATATATCGGGAGCGCCGCAATCAGTTTATCGATATGTTAACCGACGAATTTAAGCCCTGGCTTACGGCAAACAAGCCGGCAGGAGGTCTCGCCGTATGGGCAACGTTTAAATCACCGGTAAACCTGATCCAGTTGAGCCAGCATTGTGCTGAGGACCATCTCTTTATACCGAGAAACATCCTGTACCAAAATGCCAGCATGACAGCCATGCGCATAGGATTTGGGCACTTAGATCAGGAGGAAATGGCAACAAGCTTACGCATCCTGAAAAAGGCTTTGCTGATGTCTACGTGAAGGGAAGAGCGAGCTGGCCGCCGGCGGCATCCGGACGTTCCTCTCCGCCAAACGGAATTTCCAAGAGCGGCTCGTAATGTTTCTTTTCGGGATTAAACTTACGTAGCAGGATTCCGTTACAAAAGAAATCGAAATCGATCTGCTGAAATACCGCTGCGTTCGTCAGACGCTCAAGATCGTCTTTCTCCAATCCGCGGCCTATAGTTAAATGAGGATCTGCCGACGGCCGCACCGGCACTACCTGCCTGATCTCCTCCGCTATTTTCCGTATCTTTCCCTTTAGGAAATTCCTCGCGTATACGGTAGGAGCCATATACAATGTCCCCGACGAAGGGTATGACGCGAATCGGTCAAAATACACGTGCTGACTATGCTCGTACTTCAGACCTTCCCTTAGACGGCGAACGATCACGTCCACCTCTCTTTCCGAAAGCAGGAGATTACAGATACTGATGTGCGCGATCGATCGGTAACTTGAATAGGACGCTTCAAGCAGACGATAAGCAGCTTGCTTTAATGACGCTACGAAGCGAACCCCGTTTTCGCAGGGCTGAAAAACAATAGATATCTGCATTTTTTCCATAAAACTGCCAATTAGACCTAACTTCTCTACAAGATACGCATTTTCTCGGCAAGCACGGCGTGCAGTCGACGTTATCCGTCCTGACGTTTCGCCTATTGCCCTGCCGCCCCCATGCTGCGGGGTATGATCATTCAATAGACAATAACGTCTGCGACCATTCAAAAGGACTGTCCCGCAATATCGGTAACAAAAAAAAAAGGAACCCGAAGGTTCCTTTTAATATCTAACAAATTGATAACGGTTACAACTTTATTTTACTGCGTCAACTACTGCTTTGAAAGCTTCTGGGTGATTTAATGCTAAATCAGCCAATACCTTACGGTTCAAACCGACATTCTTAGCATTCAATTTTCCAATCAGCTGAGAATACGAAATTCCATGCTGACGTGCACCTGCGTTGATACGCTGAATCCATAAAGCCCTGAACTCGCGTTTTTTGGTTTTACGGTCGCGGTAAGCGTACTGTAAACCTTTTTCTACTGTATTTTTAGCAATAGTATAAACTTTGCTTCTTGATCCGAAATAGCCTTTTGCTAATTTCAGGATTCTTTTTCTTCTTCTTCTCGAAGCTACTGCGTTAACCGAACGTGGCATATCTTATTAAATTTAGTTTGGTATAAGGTGTTACGTTTTTCAGCAATCTTACTACCTGATACCCGGTTAAAAAAATTATTATTAAAAATTGAGATAAAACTTATTTACCGATAGCAAGCATGCGTTTAACATTGCCCATATCAGCATCATGCACATAACTGGTTGTTGTCAAGTTACGTTTCTGTTTTGTCGTTTTCTTTGTCAAGATGTGGCTTTTGTAAGCGTTTTTTCTTGCAATTTTACCTGTTCCAGTCAATTTAAAGCGTTTTTTCGCGCTGGAATTGGTTTTTACTTTTGGCATAATTCAATTATTTTTATATCAATCTGTTAGAATTCTATTTTTTTACAGTCTTCGGTGCCAAGGTTAAAAACATACGTTTCCCTTCCAGTTTCGGCAATAGTTCAACCTTACCGTAATCTTCCAGCGCCTGCGCAAAACGCAACAGGAGAATTTCTCCCTGCTCTTTAAACACGATCGCGCGGCCTTTAAAGTGAACATATGCACGAACTTTCTCACCGCTCTCCAGAAACTTAATAGCATGCTTCAGCTTAAACTCAAAGTCGTGGTCGCTCGTATTCGGACCAAAACGAATCTCTTTGATAACAGTTTGCTTCGCGTTCGCTTTAATTTCCTTTTGTTTCTTCTTCTGCTCGTAAACAAACTTACTGTAATCTATAATCCGACAAACCGGTGGAACTGCATTTGGCGAAATCTCCACGAGATCAAGTTCCAACTCGTCAGCTAGTTCTAACGCTTTGCGGGTTGGATAAATTCCTTGTTCTACATTATCGCCGACCAGACGTACCTCCGGTACTCTGATAAATTCGTTAATGCGATGTTCTGGTTCTTTCCTTCTCATTGGCGGTCTAGGACCACCACCTCTATTTAATGCCAAATATTTAAAAATTAAACGGTTATTTCTTTAATTAATAATTCCTTAAATGCCTGTGGACTCATTGATCCTAAATCTACAGACCCGTGTTTACGAACAGAAACTGTGCCACTTTCCGTCTCTTTTTCCCCTATAATCAACATATACGGGATTTTTTTAACTTCTGCGTCACGAATCTTACGACCGACCTTTTCGTCACGAAGGTCAATCAGTCCGCGAATATCGGAATTATTTAGCGATTCTAAAAGAGTTTTTGCAGATTCTTCATATTTTTCTGACACTGGCAGGACGATAAACTGCTCAGGAGCAAGCCATAACGGGAACTGCCCCGCGCAGTGTTCAATCAGCACGGCTACAAATCGCTCCAACGAACCGAACGGTGCGCGGTGTATCATCACCGGACGATGTTTTTGATTGTCGCTTCCCGTATATTCCAATTCGAAACGTTCAGGAAGGTTGTAATCAACCTGAATCGTCCCCAGTTGCCATTTTCGTCCCAGCGCATCCTTCACCATAAAATCAAGCTTCGGCCCATAGAACGCAGCCTCTCCATATTCCACGACGGTGGGAAGTCCCTTTTCTGCCGCAGCTTCGATGATAGCGGCCTCAGCCAAGGCCCAGTTCTCGTCTGTTCCGATGTATTTCGACCGGTTTTCCGGATCGCGAAGAGACACCTGAGCCGTAAAATCATCAAACCCTAAAGCTCCGAAAACATATAACACCAGGTCAATAACCTTCTTAAACTCATCCTTCACCTGGTCGGGCCGGCAGAACAGGTGCGCGTCGTCCTGCGTAAAGCCTCTCACACGCGTCAACCCGTGGAGCTCGCCCGACTGCTCATAGCGGTATACGGTACCAAATTCCGCAAAGCGTACAGGAAGGTCTTTATAGGAACGTGGCTTTGTTTTATAAATTTCGCAATGGTGCGGACAATTCATCGGTTTCAGGAAGAACTCTTCGCCTTCCACCGGCGTATGGATAGGCTGAAATGCATCAGCACCGTATTTTTCGTAATGACCGGACGTAACATACAGCTGCTTATGACCGATGTGGGGCGTAACGACAGGCTCGTATCCAGCTTTGATCTGCGCCCGCTGTAAAAAGTCCTGTAGCTTCTGGCGTAATGTAGCTCCCTTTGGCAGCCACAATGGCAATCCGGCACCGACTTTTTCAGAAAAGGCAAAAAGCTCCAATTCCTTGCCTAACTTGCGATGATCCCGTTTTTTGGCTTCTTCTATAAATTTTAAGTAGTCAGAAAGTTCGGAAGCCTTCGGGAAGGTTACACCATAGATACGGGTCAGCTGTTTACGACTTTCGTCTCCCCGCCAGTATGCTCCGGCCACATTGGTAAGCTTAATAGCCTTTATGAAACCTGTATTTGGAATGTGTGGCCCCCGGCATAAATCTGTAAAGTTTCCTTGTGTATAAAAAGTGATTTTTCCATCTTCCAGATCCTTAATCAGATCGAGCTTGTATTCGTCTCCTTTTTCCGCAAAATAAGCTAAAGCGTCGGCTTTAGAAACAGGTTTACGCTCGAACACTTCTTTCCTTTTTGCCAGTTCAAGCATCTTGTCTTCAATCTGCTTAAATTCTTCGGACGAGAAGTCGCGGTCGCCGAAATCGACGTCATAGTAAAAGCCTGTTTCAATCGCAGGGCCGATACCGAATTTAATCCCCGGATAAAGGGCTTCCAATGCCTCGGCCAACAAGTGAGCTGACGAATGCCAAAAAGTTGACTTGCCCTGAGGATCGTTCCACGTAAGCAACTTTACCGTCGAATCGCTTTCAATGGCGCGGGAAGCGTCCCACACCTCACCATTGACTTCGGCTGCTAATACATTTCTCGCCAACCCCTCGGAAATAGATAGGGCAACCTCCATGGCTGTTGTCCCGTTTTCATACTGACGTACCGAACCGTCAGGCAGTGTAATGTTAATCATCTACGAATATGATTTTAATTTATTTAAAGATACAAACCTAACCGCGCAAGGTGTACAATTACCTTGGTGCCGCAGGTACGCTTGTTTTTAACAAAAAGCAAAGGTATTCAATATCTTTAAGAAAAGAAAACGCGAGGTACAACCTTTCCGGCAATGCGTTCCTGCACGCCTTATTGGGCTACGTCGACATTCCGGCAGGGAACTTCTTCACAATTAAGTCAATTCCTGACCCCCAGCTGGCAACTAACGTTATTATATAGGGCTATTTTTGTACCTTTGTGCTCTCAAAAAAACAAGAACATGTCAAATCAGGTTCCAGCAGACGGCACTTTACTTCCACTCATGGAAGAATTTTACACGATACAGGGCGAAGGCTACCACACCGGTAAAGCGGCATATTTTATACGCTTAGGCGGATGCGATGTTGGCTGCCACTGGTGCGACGTGAAAGAGAGCTGGAACGCTGACCTGCACCCGCTCACACCGGCAGACGCGATCGTTGAAAATGCCAAGCTTCACCCTGCAAAAACGGTCGTTATCACCGGAGGAGAGCCCTTAATATACAATCTCGACTACCTGACACGGCGTTTGAAAGAAGAGGGGATACAAACTTTTATAGAAACGTCAGGCGCTTATCCGCTCTCCGGTTTTTGGGACTGGATATGTCTGTCTCCGAAAAAATTTAAAGGTCCCCGCCCCGATGTGTTAAATGCCGCAGGGGAACTGAAAGTCATTGTGTTTAACAAAAGCGACTTCCAGTGGGCAGAGGAGCACGCCAGATTTGTAGGCAAAAACTGTAAGCTATATTTACAGCCCGAGTGGTCACGCGCTGCCGAGATGACTCCCCTCATTATCGATTATGTGAAGGAACATCCACAGTGGGAGATCTCTTTGCAGACACATAAATATCTTAATATACCGTAAAGTTGTAAAGAAGCATCTTACAACTTCACACCTTTACAACTCGACAACCTTCCCTGTCCTCACGGATTCATCGCAGGCAAATGCGATGCGCAAACTGTTAACAGCGTCCTGAATCGGCTTCGACAAGTCAAGATCTTCGCGGATCGCCCGTAGAAAATAGGCCTGCTCGCGATTACACAGCTCCTGATGATCAGGTTCATCCTGAAGATTGATCCACTCATCTTGCATAATGAACTCGTTCGCGTCGTCGATAGCCGCATGATGCACCCGAAGCGACTCGGTTTTGGTATGCGATTCCACTGCATCGGATTTTCCTTCACCACCCGCCGTGCTAGCGACAATAGAAACCGAACCATGTGGCCCGATTACATCCTTGACGAAAAATGCCGTCTGACTGATCATTGGCCCCCAGCCCGCCTCATACCAGCCGACCGATCCATCATCAAAGCGGATTTGCAGTTGGCCGTAATTGTAGTTATCTGGCGGTATGTCGTTGCTGAGCCTCGCGCCGATGGCAGACACCAGTATAGGCTTCGCGGGTGTCATCTGGCACATCACGTCGATATAATGAACACCACAGTCTACAATCGGACTAAGGCTCTTCATTAGGTTACGGTGCACATCCCACATGTATCCATGACTCTGCTGGTTCAGATTCATACGAAACACCAAAGGGGTTCCGAGTTCTCTACCGATGTCAATGAATTTCATCCAGGATGGGTGGTAGCGTAAAATGTAACCAACGACCAGTTTTTTACCTGCGCGCTTTGCAGCCTCCACAACCCGTTCGGCACCGGCTATACTGTCTGCCAGCGGCTTTTCGATGAAAACATGTGCCCCTTTGTCGAAGGCCGCTACAGCATATGCCTCGTGCGTGTCGGGATAGGTAGCAATACACACCGCATCCGGGACTGTCTCAGCAAGCGCCGTTGCATAGTCGTCGAAGGTGGGATAACTTGCACCTAACGCTGCGTTCAGTTCATCCTTACTTTTTCCCCTAGCGACAAGCCCGACAATTTCAAAGCCCTCCGACAAGTGATAAGCTTTAGCGTGCGACTTCCCCATATTACCGCACCCTACAACCAAAATTCGAATTTTCATACTATTCAACTAACAAAATTAACGGCATCCGGCTGGCAGACACGGAGGTCCACCAAAAAGCGCCCCAAACCACGCATCTTTATGCAAGAATAATAAAAAAACAGCGGTGGTTCCGAAAATATTACATATTTTCACGAGCAATTTAGCAATTGCCCGAAAATTATGCAAAATACAACCAACGAATTTACCCCCTTAATCACTGACCAAGCCGGTGTCTTCGGTATATTAATGATTGTGCTGGGAATTATTTTCTATACGTCCACACTGAAAAACAGGTATATCCAAGGGTTCTACTCCGTTATCCCACCTCTTTTATTGTGCTATTTTTTACCCGGTTTGCTCAATTCCTTTCGCGTCATCGACGGGATAAATTCGCCGCTGACAAGTATTGGCAGCCGCTACTTTCTACCCGCCTGCCTGATTCTATTCACACTAAATTTAGATCTTCGGGAGATGTGGAATATGCGTAAACGTGCAGGACTGATGTTTATCACCGGAACAATCGGCATTGTTGTAGGTGGTCCAGCAGCCGTCTGGCTTACGGCGATTGTTGCGCCGGATGTAGTTGGCGGTGCAGGCCCCGATGAGGTATGGCGTGGGCTGGGAGCCCTCGCGGGCTCGTGGGTTGGTGGAAGTGCAAATCAGGTCGCCCTCAAAGAAATTCTGCAACCATCGCCTCAGCTATTCTCGGCTATACTGGCCGTTGATGTGTTTGTTGCTTACATCTGGATGGCGCTGTTGTTATACGGAGCTACGAAGTCTAAGGCTATTGACAGACTTTTAAAGGCTGACGATACGGATGTCAAGGTACTAACCAGGCAGATGGACGAACGGACCCAGGCGAATAGCCGCATTCCCGAATCCAGAGATTTCATTTTCATGCTGGCCCTGGCCCTCGGCGGGACGGGTATCTCCTCGTTACTGGCAACACCGGTTTCCGCATATATGGCGGAACATTTCCCCCAGCTGGAAAAATTCTCCCTCACGAACGGGTTCTTTTGGTTGGTTCTATTTGCCACAGTCATCGGTATCATCCTTTCGTTTACCCCTGCCCGCAAGCTTGAAAATGCCGGAGCGTCAAAACTGGGGACAACGTTGCTGTATATGCTTGTTGTAACCATAGGCATGCAAATGGACATATCGGCCATTCTGGACAATCCGGGATTGTTTATCGTGGGCCTGATCTGGATAAGCATTCACGCCCTATTGTTAATCGGTGTCGCCAAGCTGATGAAGATTCCATTTTTTTACTTGGCCGTGGGAAGCACGGCCAACGTCGGAGGCGTAGCATCGGCAACCGTCACCGCGGCAGCTTTCCACCCATCGTTGATCTCTGTAGGCGTTATTCTCGCCGTCTTCGGATATGCTATAGGAACATATGCAGGATGGTTAACGGCGATACTCATGCAATTGGTTTCACCCGTCTGACGGCAGGCGGAGCAATTACCCTTATCCTGCCTTCCGTGTTCGGCGAGGCGTCACGGCGGACGCCCAGCAACGCGCCCTTTGCAACGAAGCTTGTTTGAAAGAAAACGGAGACCTGCCGTACCCTGGCAACGATTGTCCTTCCTATTTTAGTTTAACTTTCCGTATCTTGGTTGGTATGGAACAAACAAATATTTTTTTTGAAGGACAGGTGCTGTGGTCCCAGTTGGACCCCAACAGGCATCTCCGGCACTCGGCATATGCCGACTTCTGCGCCCAGGCGCGGAGCAATATGCTGAAACGCGCCGGGCTTTCGCTAGACGAGTTCGCAAAAAAACACATAGGCCCTATCCTTTTCCGGGAAGAGCTGATCTACCACAGGGAAATAGGGCTAGACGAACATATAAAAATCAAAGTTGAAATCGTTAAACTGAACTTGAAGAACTTTAGATTTTCATTTCGGCACGAGATCTACAAAGAGAATGGTGTAAAGGCCGCCACTGTAAATGTCGACGGCGCCTGGCTAAATCTAGTGGAGCGCAAGTTGACAACCGTCCCCGATGAGTGGATTCCGATCATTGCCAACATACCGAGGGCGGATGATTACGAGGAAGTGGTAGCGTAACGCCATTTTAAAGACACCGATATCCAAAGCGCTGTTGGCGGGCTTCGGTAACAGCTCCTCAGCTTTCCGTGTCATATTGTTCGTAAGAGTCACCTTGCGCAGAAGATGTGCTAAAACGCACGTGTGTGCACCCTGACCCTTGGCTGGGGATTGTATAACCTCCGGCCGGGCACATAAACCCGTCCGTTACTTAAGCACTTTCACCTGATACAGGTCCTTCCTCCTGTCTTTTAGTATTTTCACTGTTCCGTATTCATGCAGATCCCGCAAAGCATATAGATCTACATCGGCGATCAGCACCATTTCCGTATTTGGTGTCGCTTCGGCCTTAATTCCGTTGTTTGGAAAGGCAAAGTCGGATGGCGTAAAGACCGCCGACTGGGAGTATTGTATATCCATATTGTTAACGCGCGGCAGATTGCCTACACATCCGGCAATGGCCACGTAACACTCATTTTCGATGGCACGCGCCTGCGCACATGCCCGGACACGCATATATCCATTTTGCGTATCGGTCATAAAAGGAACAAATAGCATCTGCATCCCCTGATCAGCCATAATACGGCTAACTTCGGGAAATTCGACATCGTAACAGATTAAAAGCCCCACCTTACCACAGTCAGTGTCGAAGACGTTAATTTCGTTTCCACCAACCATCCCGTAATATTTAAGCTCATTGGGCGTAATATGTATTTTTTTATGGACGTCCAGCTTACCGTTCCGATGACATAAATAAGAAGCGTTATATAACTTCTTATATTCTACGATAGGCATGGAGCCTGCGATGATATTCACGTTGTAAGATACGGCTAGCTGCTGCATCTTATCAATGATTTCGTCTGTCAGATCTGCAAGCTTTTCCATTGCTGCCCGCTCAGGCAAATCGTTGTAGGGACTCATCAACGGCGTGTTAAAAAACTCCGGGAACATGATAAAGTCTGTTCCGTAATCGCTGACGGTATCCACAAAAAACTCAACCTGGTCATAAAACTCCTCGATATCTTTAAAAGCGCGCATCTGCCATTGTACCAATCCCAAACGGATCGTCTGCCGCGTTGCCGAGTTCGACTTTGCGTCGGGCTCGTAATAAATATTGTCCCAGACTAGTAGCGTCGCAAACTCATTCGATTCCTTATCCTCGGGCAGGTAATTCTTTAAAATTTTGCTGACATGAAAATCATTCGATAGCTGAAAAGTTAACGTGGGATCGTAAATCTCCTTTCGCTTAACTTTTTCGATATACGTACGCGGGGTCATTTTATCAGCATAGTTATGGTAATTCGGTATGCGACCTCCCGCCACGATGCTTTTTAAGTTCATCTCTTCGCACAACTCCTTCCGCGCGTCGTATAGCCGCCGGCCCAGCCGGAGCGAACGGAAATCGGGATGTACAAACACTTCGATTCCGTACAGCGTATCGCCGTCGTAATCGTGCGTGGAAAACTTCCCGCCGTCTATGATTTCGTAATATTTCTTGTAGATGTTCGTCTTTTTGGAATCAATGATCAGCGACAGTGCACAGGCAACCACGCGGCCATTCACTTCCACACATAGTTGTCCTTCCGGAAACAGACCGATCAGATCTTCGATATTTTCGCGTGTCCACACCTGCCCTGAATCGTTTCCATAAGCCTTCTCCATCGAACGCTTTAAATCCTTATAATCTTCTACCGTTAAATTTCTAACTTGTATATCCATAAGCCTCCTAACCTACAACAAACGAGCCAGCGATTGGTTTTTACGCGGTGGGTGATGTCTACCGGCCGGAAGGTACATTAAAACCTGATCCGACCGAACCACCTCCAGATACTCACCGCCCCAGATCAATGTGCCCAGGTTGCAAACATTTTAATAAAAAAGAGAGAACCTTGCAGCTCTCTCTTTTCACTTTTAACGACTAAGCTTCTCCAGCCGGCCCTCCAAAATTCATGGGCAACGCCGGATCGTTTGTTTTGATAGCGCCATTGGCCGCTTCGAACCGGTTAATGTTATCCTGCAAAGCACCCAGCAGCCTCTTGGCGTGCTCGGGTGTCAGAACAATTCTTGATTTCACCTTAGCCTTGGGAACTCCAGGCATAATACGTATAAAATCGAGAACAAATTCTGTATTCGAGTGGGTTATGATAGCCAGATTACTGTAAATCCCTTCCGCGATCTCTTCACTCAACTCTATACTCAACTCATTATTCTCCTCGGGTTCGTTATTGTTGTTTTTCAAATCCATAAAATTGACGTCCATTGCACTTTTATTTAATTCTTCCGTTCTAAACTTAGATAAATTTACCTTTAGATGCAAGATATATTTCGTCTTGCAATCAGTGGCTGAACGTACGGAAGTCCTGACCAGCTTCGATCTTCAGTACCGCTTCATAAATCAGACGGATGACGTTATCCACATCTTCCTTGTGAATCATTTCGACTGTTGTGTGCATGTACCGTAAGGGCAGCGATATCAGGGCCGAGGGCACCCCGCCGTTTGAATAGGCAAAGGCGTCGGTATCCGTCCCCGTCCAGCGGGAAGATGCCTGGCGCTGAAAAGGAATACCATTATGCTCTGCCACTTCTATCAGTAGGCGGTTTAGGTTAATCTGTACGGCCGGTGCGTACGACAATACCGGCCCCTGCCCACAGGCTAAGTCGCCCTGGGTAATTTTATTGATCATAGGCGTCTGCGTGTCGTGGGTAACGTCGGTTACAATCGCCACGTTCGGCTTAATATAATCGGCAATCATTTCAGCTCCTCGCAATCCGATTTCCTCCTGTACGGAATTGACCACGTAAAGGCCGAAGGGCAGCTTCTTTTCGTTTTCTTTCAGCAGCCTGGCCACTTCCGCAATCATGAACCCGCCTGCCCGGTTGTCCAGGGCACGGCCTACATAATAGCGATCGTTCAATACCATAAACTCATCTTCGTATGTGACAACACACCCTACATGTATACCCATCTCTTCTACTTCCTCTTTAGAGGTTGCCCCACAATCCAGGAATATATTCTTCAAGGTAGGCGCTTCTTCTTTTTCGCCCGAACGGGTATGAATGGCCGGCCATCCAAAAACGGCCTTCACCATGCCCTTGTCCGTATGAATGTTGACGCGTTTAGAGGGCGCGATCTGGTGATCGGAGCCGCCGTTACGGATGACGTAAATAAGCCCGTCTTTCGTGATATAATTTACAAACCACGAAATTTCATCGGCGTGTGCTTCAATGACCACCTTGTAAGGCGCCTTCGGATTGATGATCCCCATGGCCGTGCCATAGTTGTCAATATAGGTCTCATCGACGTACGGCTTTATATAGTCAAGCCATAAGCGTTGCCCCTCCCACTCGAAGCCTGTGGGCGACGGGTTGTTTATATAAGTCTCAAAAAACTTTAACGACTTGTCAGTTACGACCGATACATGCTTCTTATTTTCTTTTCCTTTATTTTTTGCCATATTCACACTATTTGCGCACAAATTAGAAAAATTTTAGGATGATTTCAAATGCCGACTACAGAGGGTAACGCTGATATCGATTGAACAGGGGGCGACTACCAGATCCTGGACTCATACAACAATACAATCGCTATCGCTTTGAGCACTAACGGACTAGGATGGGGATTTCCAACGCTCCAAAACAGACCCCTTGATTGCGCCTGCAATTCTACAATCGCCACTTTTTTCTACTCAAACCCATTAAACACGTCCAGGTGATCACCTAAGGCATCGGCTGTGCTATGGAAAATATTCATCTTAGACATTCAAAACTGCCATCGCTCCAGATAAGTCCTAATAATAACACGGACAGGCTCTCCAAAAAAGACTACAGAATTCCTATTATTTCATTCACGTAATTATAATTGCATATCAACACAAATTTATCTAAGTTTACCGGACAATTTACGACTATGATTTCCATCTTAACTGCCATTCATTGGAATATTGACCCGGTTATCTTTGAGATAGGTTCGTTTGGTTTACGTTACTACGCACTGTGCTTCCTTGCCGCGTTCGTCGTTTCGTATATCCTTATGCTGAACATCTTCAAAAAGGAAGGCAAAAGCCAGGAGCTGCTGGATCAGCTGAGCATCTATATTTTTCTGGGAACGCTGATCGGGGCACGCCTGGGCCACTGCCTGTTCTATGAGTTCGACTACTACATACAACATCCGCTGGAAATGATCCTTCCTTTCCGGATGATAAACGGCAACTTCGAACTTACGGGGTTCCAGGGACTAGCCAGTCACGGCGGAGCTATCGGGATCTTGACCGCCCTATGGCTGTTTTCCCGAAAAACCAAAACAGACTTCATGTGGATTACCGACCGGTTGATTCTGGTCGTACCCTTGGCGGGAGCTTTTGTCCGCTTAGGAAACTTCTTCAACTCGGAGATTATCGGTTTGCCGGCCTCGGTGCCGTGGGCGGTTGTGTTCGAAAAGGTAGATGCTGTGCCGAGGCACCCTGCCCAGCTATATGAAGCCCTGGCGTATGTGGTCATTTTCGTGATCCTCTGGACGATGTACCAACGCAACCGGAAACCGAAAGCGGGCTATTTGTTCGGTGTTTTTCTTGTTCTTTTGTTTGGCGCGAGGTTTGCACTGGAGTTCTTTAAGGAAAACCAAGAGGCTTTTGAGGATGGCATGAAGTTTAACATGGGCCAGCTCTTGAGTATTCCGTTTATGTTAGGAGGCTTATATCTGATTTTCCGAAAACCGAAGGAAATCAGCAAGTAAATACAGCCCATCTGACAAGATGGGCTTTTTTTTAACAGTCGTTTTTATGCAACAAAAAATCACAAACAACAGAACCGTCATTCTATTTATTCTCGGACTGTTATCTGCGGTAGGGCCATTCTCTATCGACATGTATCTTCCTGCTTTTCAAACCATCGCCGCCGACTTCGAAACTTCCGTAGACCGGGTTCAGCTTTCGCTGACCAGCTTCTTTGTGGGCATTGCCTTCGGACAGCTGATATACGGCCCTTTATTAGACCGATTCGGCAGGAAAAAGCCCTTGCTTGTTGGTCTACTTATTTATATCATGGCAACATTCTTCTGTATTCTGACGCGCGATATTGAACACCTTATTGTACTCCGTTTTATGCAGGCGCTGGGCAGCTGTGCGGGCATGGTGGCTTCGAGAGCCATGATCCAGGACTACTACGAGCCTCGGGAAGCAGCTCGGGTATTCAGCCTGCTCATGTTGGTGATAGCCATTTCGCCCATATTAGCGCCGAGCGCCGGCGCATTCTTGCTTAGCCACTGGGACTGGCATTATATCTTTGGCTCGCTGCTCGTCATCGGTGTTATTATCTTAATCGCCACTTTTTTCTACCTGCCCGAGTCGTATAGTGGCAACAAAGATTTTTCGCTGCGTCCCACGGCTATTATCGGCAAATTTTGGCAGGTATTCACAAACAAGACCTTTCTTAGCTATTGCCTCGTCGGATCGATAGCTTCTTCCGGACTATACGCCTATCTCGCGGGCTCTTCCTTCGTTATGCAGCAATACTTTGGACTATCCCAAACCGAATATGGCCTGGCTTTCGCTTTTGTCGCGTCGGCGATGATTGTCGCAACACAGATAAACCGCGTACTTCTGAAACGCTGGAGCAGTCCGCAGATTAGTAAAATTGCAAATCTCTGGCAATCGGTGATAGCCGTCATCATGATAGGCTGCCTCATGACCGGCACCTTGAGCTTTCCCGTTCTTTTGAGCTTAATTTTCTGCTACCTGCTAGGGCACGGTTTCATTTTTCCCAACACGTCTGCCATGGCCCTCTCTCCTTTCAAAGTGCTGGCTGGTAGCGCCTCCGCTCTTTTGGGCTGTGTTCAAATGGCTATCGGCGCATTAACATCAGGCTTGGTAAGTTTCTTTCATAACAATACGCCCTATCCGATGGTCGTTGTCATGGGCGCGGCCGCAGTTATTTCTCTGTGTATCCACCTATTCGCGGGCAAGCCCGCCACGGAACGTATTCTATAACGGGAGACGACAGCGAGGATCAGAAAACATGCTTTCCGAACACTGTCCGCAGCCGTATACAGGAGTTCTCCAAGGCTTCCTCAAGCCGGAAATCTCCAACACGGCCCGTCGTTGTCCACGAACGTATACATGTCCTTTTTATTCGGAACGATCGTTTCAAAGTTGTTTCATCTCGATCCTCATGATTTTTGAACTGAAGGAATAGCATCACATTGTCGCGACGCCAAATCGGCTATAGAAAGCTTTGAACGCCGAGTTTATAGCTATCAAGCCCAAAACCGCAGATCACACCGACACAATTTTTTGCTAAATAAGAATGGTGTCTAAATTCTTCCCGTTTATGTACATTGGATATATGAACCTCAACGACAGGCGTCGTGATAGCCGCAATGGCATCGCCGATAGCAACGGAAGTATGCGTATATGCACCGGCATTTAAAACGACACCGTCAAAATTGAAGCCGATCTCATGCAGCTTGTCAATGATGGCCCCCTCGTGATTGCTTTGGAAATAAGAAAGCTCAACCCCGGCAAAACTGGCTTTCAGTTCGTCGAAATACGACTGAAAATCTTTTGTTCCGTAGATACTCTTTTCCCGGACCCCCAATAAGTTCAGGTTGGGTCCATTGATAATAATAATCTTCTTCATAACTAGTACTGGTGTAAATAAGCCTGTCCTAAAAGCCGATGCCGCGTTACCGCGAACCTGAGAAACGAAGCTGCCTGTCGAAGGCAGCTGCGAAGCAAAGCGAGCTCATGACGTCAACATACAAGTTGTCTTCCTATCAATCATCTTAAAGATGTCCATGAACGCGCTACGTGCGCTTGCCGCATCGCCTCTTTTGCTTTGAAGGTTTGGTGCATTTTCTGAACAGCACCCGTTTAAACCGGCGCCGATTCCACCCAACTACGGTTACCGTGACTACGCTTCAAGCTCGTCAGACAGCTTCTCTGCAGATGCTAAAGATAGCAATATCCTAGATATCTCCGTAAAAATTACGGAAAGAAGAACGAAGGCCAAAACTTATAACGCCGGATTTTTCTGTTGCTGAGTTTTCAATACGGTTGTAGCGCTGCGTATAGCCTACTTCGAACCGCAGGTTATATCTGGGGTTCAGCACATACGCCGCCTTTAAATCCGCGAAGAACAGATCGTTCCGCACTCCCTGTCCGATGTAGTTTCCGTACCGGTTAGGAATATTATTATAAGACTGGAAGATGTCCCCCCCCATGTTGCTCCCATCTTCCGGATCCGTTCCGAAACGGCTGTAAACTCCCTGCAACGAAAAATCGAATCTTTTCCACGAGTAGTTTGCAATACCGACAAGTTCTCTGAAGTTAGCTCCACGCGGATGTGCCAACGGCTCACTCCGGTTGCTATAGTTGGAGATAGAAACAAAATGCTGGTACGTATAGGGCCTTACGACGTTATATTCGGCAAGAAAGTTAAGGTTTTGAACACGGAATATGTCGAAGCCTTTAAGCCCGATCTGTGTTCCCCATTTATTATGCGCGTATCCGTTACCTGCAAAAAATTCCTTTGCGGTAAATTCGCCCAGCAGGAATTGCCCATATGCCGTTAAGTTATTCCACACTTTATATTTGGCATTTAGTCCGAGAAACATTTTATCCGGGGAAGTCGAATTGTTCGATTCCACGGGACGCATAAACATCACAGGATTGATATAGTTGAAATCAAATCCGCGGTGTCCTGCCTGATTTTTGTTTGCCCAGACAACAGCTTGAAAAAAACCGATTGATAAGCGCTTCGTTGCGTTATAGTCCAGGTATTGGAAGGCTCCCCATTTGATGCCGTCTCCGAAGCGTCCCCCGGCATTCAGCGAATCGACCCGCGGATTTTTGGGATCAGTCATATAAGCCCATATAGACGTGTATTGCACATTACCGATGGTACCCGTTAACTTCAAATTTGCGTAATTCGAAGAGAAATCGGAAAGTAGAAGAGACCGATAACCGTCGCCGATGTGGTTCTTATCATACGCCAGGGTTGTTTGGAAGTAGTCGCTGAAATCATATGTTAGACTGGCCGTGGCATACATCCAGTCTTTTTCATTATTCGCCTGATGTTTGACAATCCCCTGTCCGGGCATTACCTGATTCCGATTGACATAGTCGGTCAGGTAGTCGGCAAATACACCTTGGTTTTCGAATGCGTTCGCATAGAAGGTAAATTTGTCTTTGATGGTAAGTCCAACCTGAAATCCCCTTGTGTTCAACCAGGTTGTCCGCTTGTCACTGCCGATCAATTCTTTCCCGATCATAAAATCCGGAAGAAAATCGAGGAAGAAGGTGTGATCTTCCTTTTCAACTTCCACCAGATGCTCATTAAAGATCTTCCGCATAAAGATATTATCCGACCCGGCCTGGTTTAAGGACTGCACAGAATCCATCTTCGTCAACAGGTCGCCTTTTAACAAAAAAGGTTTTGACGCCGTATGTATCCTGGTTTCAGGCGAATATAAAAACCGATCATACTTTTGATAATGCTGATATGAATAGGGCTGGGTTCTGATCTGGGCTTCCAATACCTGCGTTGTGAACAGAAGAGCAAGTGAAGAAAGAAGAAAGTGGTGTCGCTTCATAAATTGTTTAAATATATCGGGTTTCTCCCAACAATTATTATTCCTAAAATTTTGTAACAAAACTAGACATAATAATCACAATCTGCAATCTGGAGATATACATGTGCTAAATCGTTTAGCGTTCGCTTGATTTACGATATTTTTTATATCTTAGGCAATCGATAACCATGTTGTATAGCACAAAAAAACAAACGATAGAATGAAATGGCCACGATTGCCGACACACAAAACAGAAATAAAAACAATCGGGACATTCCATATGGCTATTGAAAAATAATTAATTACATATGAAACGTAGAACATTTCTTCAAAATGCCGCTGCTCTGGGTGCAGGTGTAATGGCCAGCAAATTTTCATTTGCAGAATCGCTAAACCCCTTTCCTACCGTACGTGTGGCTGCAGACAAAAGACATTTTTCAAGCAAAGTCATTGAAAATGCCATTGCTGAATTCCAAAAAAATGTAAGCAACAAAGAGCTGGGATGGCTTTTTAATAACTGTTTCCCAAACACACTCGACACTACCGTATACGACGAGTCTACAGCGTCTAAAAAGCTGACCTATGTGATTACCGGCGATATCGACGCCATGTGGCTTCGGGACAGCAGTGCACAGGTGTGGCCCTACCTGCAATTTATGAAAAAGGACCGTAAGCTACAGGATCTTATCCTCGGACTGGTCAATAAACAGACACAATGCATTAATATTGATCCATACGCGAATGCGTTCTATAATGATCCGACAAAGAAAGGCGAATGGTTCTCCGATCATACGGATATGAAACCAGGTATCCATGAAAGGAAATGGGAAATTGATTCGCTTTGTTACCCTATCCGGCTGGCATATCACTATTGGAAAGAAACCAACGATACTACGCCTTTCGACGATGAGTGGGTTAAAGCACAGGAGAACACGTATAAAACTTTCATTGAACAACAGCGTAAAGAAAATGTCGGACCATATGTCTTCTCACGCACCACTTCGCGCGGATCGGACACCTTGCAGGTGGATGGGCTCGGCTACCCCGTAAATCCCGTAGGATTGATCTGCTCTGCCTTCCGTCCGTCGGACGATTGTTCCATCTTTATGTTTCTCATTCCTTCCAACCTGTTTGCCGTGACGAGCCTGCGCCAGTCTGCAGAAATCCTGAGAAAGGTAAAAAACAACACCGACCTAGCCGGCCGCATGGAGGCGCTTGCCAATGAGGTTGAAGCGGCCGTTAACCGGTACGGAATCATTGATCACCCCGAGCACGGCCGTGTGTATGCGTATGAGGTCGACGGATTCGGAAGTTACCTCATGATGGACGATGCAAATGTTCCGTCACTGCTTGCGCTGCCTTACCTGGGCGCTGTTGATGTGAACGATGAAGTTTACCAACGCACCCGTAAATTCATCCTGTCAGAAAAGAATCCTTTCTTTTTCAAGGGAACGGCAGCCGAAGGTATTGGTGGCCCTCATATCGGCCGCGACATGATCTGGCCAATGGCAATTATCATGCGTGCGTTTACATCTACAGACGATAATGAAATCAGGTCCTGTATAGAGACGCTACGGAAAACCCATGGCGATACGGGCTTCATGCACGAATCGTTCCACAAGGACGACCCGAAGAAGTTCACCCGCCACTGGTTCGCCTGGACAAACACATTATTCGGCGAATTGCTGTGGAAGACCTACAAAGAAAAGCCATCGTTGCTTAAGTAATCTCCGGTGTCCGCCTGACCAACAGAAATGGTGCGGCGAGACATAAAATACCATCATGGCTGTCCGCCGAGATCCACAGGGTCTCGACGGACAGCATAATAAAAAGAGCCTAAAGACTCCCCCTGTTTTTTGTGTATCCTTAGTGATACTTCGTTTCTCATCAAAAACAGCGTGGGTCCCCGATCACGATAGCATTTATTTACTTTTCCAGAAAGTTTTTCATTATATTCGGCCGCTATGGATACAACTCAAACAGGGCCTATAGGTATATTCGATTCCGGATTCGGCGGTCTAACCATTTTCCGCGAGATCAAGAACAAACTCCCGCAGTACGATTACATCTATCTGGGCGACAATGCCCGGGTTCCTTACGGCCCGCGTTCGTTCGACGCTGTATACCAGTTTACCAAAGAATGTGTGTTTACCCTGTTTGATATGGGGTGCAACCTGGTAATTCTGGCATGCAACACAGCTTCTGCAAAAGCGTTACGGACAATACAGCAGAACGATCTGCCTCCGGGAAAAAAGGTACTGGGCGTTATCCGTCCCACTACGGAGTCTATTGACCGGTTTACGGAAACCAATGAAGTAGGTATATTAGCCACACAGGGAACCGTGCTATCCGAGTCGTATAAAATCGAGATCAACAAGTTTCATCCTGAAATGAAAGTGTATCAACACGCCTGCCCGCTATGGGTGCCGCTGGTTGAAAACGATGAGATCAACACCCCTGCCGCCGACTACCTCGTAGAACGGGATATCCAGACTCTGCTTTCCCAGAGCAACAACATAGATACACTGGTCCTTGCGTGCACGCACTACCCGCTGCTACTACCCGCCATCAATAAGTTCGTCCCGCCGCATATACACCTCCTGGCACAGGGGCCATTAATCGCTGATAGCCTGACCGACTATCTGTATAGGCATCCTGAGGTCGAGTCCGCATGTTCGAAAAGCCAGTCCACGCAGTTTTATACCACCGACGATCCGGATGATTTCGAAAAAAAAGCCAAGATATTTTTCGGCGAGCCTATTATTGCTTCGCACATAAAAGTACAAAACTGCTAAGCGAACGCCGTACGCATCCTGTTCAGCCAGCTAGCTCTTAGCGCCCAGTGCCAATGCATACAGCTTCATCTGCTTGACCATTGACAGCAAGCCGTTCGCACGGGTCGGGGACAGATGCTCTTTTAATCCTATTTGGTCGATAAAATAAAGATCTGCCTTCGCAATTTCTTGAGCCGGATGTCCTGACAAGACTTTTACCATCAAACTAACCAGCCCCTTCGTGATGATCGCATCGCTGTCCGCGGTGAAGTAGACTTTCCCGTCGCGCAGCTCAGGATACAGCCACACTTTCGACTGACACCCTTTGATAATATAGTCGTCCGTCTTGTATTCTTCCTTGATCAATGGAACTTCCTTACCCAGCTGGATAATATATTCATATTTTTCCATCCAGTCCTGATAAAAGGCAAAGTCCTCGATCAGTTCGTCTTGTATTTCGTTTATTGTCATTTTTCAATTTATTTGAGCATGCGGACTGCCCGTTCGACGCCCGACGTTAACGCGTCAATCTCTTCCGCGGTGTTGTACATAGCCAACGATGCCCTAACTGTTCCCGGTATCTGGAACCCGTCCATAACGGGCTGCGCACAGTGATGTCCGGTACGGACAGCAATACCCAGTTTGTCTAATATCACACCAATATCGTAGGGGTGAATACCGTCGACCACAAAAGAGATAACGGAAGATTTATGTGCTGCTGTTCCTATGAACCGTAGCCCTTCCACCCGTGCCAGCTGTTCTGTAGCGTATGCCAACAGCCCGTCCTCATACTCTTTTATGGCATCAAGCCCGATACTGTTAATATAGTCAATAGCCTCTGCCAGGCAGATCCCTGCTTCGATGTTGGGCGTTCCCGCTTCGAATTTAAAAGGAAGCTCGTTATAGGTGGTTTTTTCGAAGGTAACATCCTTTATCATATCACCTCCTCCCTGATAGGGCGGCATCTTGTTGAGCAGCTCTTCCTTACCATACAGTACACCCACGCCTGTCGGGCCGTACATCTTGTGGCCGGAAAATGCAAAGAAGTCTACATCAAGCGCACGTACATCGACAGCTAGGTGTTGAATAGCCTGTGCTCCATCCACCAGAACAGGCACATTGTACCGATGAGCAATATCGATCATCTCTTTCACAGGATTGACAGTACCCAATGCATTGGACACATATGTAAACGACACCAGCTTTGTACGCTCTGAAAAAAGACTGCGGTAGCCATCGAGGTCCAATTCACCACGTTCATTCATCGGGATAATGCGCAGCTTGCAGCCCTTCTCCTCGCAGAGCATCTGCCACGGCACAATGTTCGAGTGATGCTCCATGGCAGAGATGATAATTTCATCGTCCTTACCGATAAAAGGTCTACCGTAACAGGTGGCCACTATATTAATGGCTTCTGTAGTACCCTTGGTGATGATAACTTCGTGGTCGTGTGCCGCATTGATAAATGCTTGCACCTTCCGGCGCGTAATTTCGAATGCGTCTGTCGATATCTGACTTAAATAATGTACCCCACGGTGTACATTGCTATTCATATCTGCATAATAGCGAACCACTGCGTCGATAACCTGTTTAGGCTTATGCGTTGTGGCTCCATTATCTAAATAGATGAGGGGCTTACCATTGACCTGCCTGTCTAAAATAGGAAAATCGTTACGGATGTTTAATATATCAAAAGTTCCCAAATGTTGTCTCCTTAAATGTTCTACAAAGTTAGTATATTAAGCAAGAAAATAGGTCAATCCAGTGTATTCTTTTTCACTTGCCTGCTGCAGTAGCCGGAACGCCACATCGGCATCGGTATGGATGGACGGCACTCCGCTGGGAAACTTTTTTACACGTATCCGTAGATATACGGGGATCCTTTTTTTATCAGCATGAACAGCCGGTCTCAAGAAATTTTTAAACTTTCCCGTCATTTATTTTGTAAATAATTTCTTTCTATTTGGCTATCTTTGTAAGCATATGCAAGAATTACCATTAAATATCCCTGAAGGGTCGAGAAAAGAAGTGATGGCCTACCTGGAACCGTTCATGTTAAATGAGATGAGCGAGTACCTGAAACCGGTGGAGGAAATGTGGCAGCCAGCTGATTTTTTGCCGGATGCCTCACGTGACACTTTTTTTGAGGAGGTGCGAGATTTGCAAGAGAGCGCAAAGGAACTTCCATATGACTTAGTAGCGGTTTTGATCGGTGATACCATAACAGAAGAGGCGCTTCCTACCTATGAATCGTGGCTCACCATGGTCGAAGACGTCGAAAAAAACGAACAAGGTGGATGGATGAAATGGGTGCGCGCCTGGACCGCGGAAGAAAACCGCCACGGCGATCTCCTTAACAAATACCTATACCTTTCAGGACGCATAGACATGCGCCAGTTCGAAATATCGACACAGTATCTTATTCAGGATGGGTTCGATATCGGGACAGGAGCTGACCCCTATCGGAACTTTATCTACACGTCTTTCCAGGAGCTGGCCACAAACATCTCGCACCGCCGTGTTGCAGCGATCTCCAAAAAATCCGGCGACCGTCTGCTGGCCAAGATGTGTGGCGTTATCGCTTCAGACGAAGCCCGACATGCCAAGGCATATATGTCTTTTATTTCACAGGCTATCAAGGTAGACGCCAGCGAAGTGATGATCGCTTTTGAAGACATGATGCGTAAAAAAATTGTTATGCCGGCACACTTTCTCCGCGAAGCCGGCGAGCCGCAGGGAGAAGCCTTCGCCCATTTTTCCGACGCTGCACAGCGCCTGGAAGTATATACGGCGCTCGATTACGTCGACATCCTTAAATCATTAAATGACGAGTGGGCGATCGACAAAATAACGGGACTTAACGAAAAAGGAGAAAAGGCGAGAGACTATCTGATGAAACTTCCTGACCGCTTAACAAGACTGGCGGAGCGGGTAAAGATCCCTGAAATACAGTATAAATTTAAATGGATCCACGGCTAAGCCTACAGCTATAGGACGCGGATTATAACACGTATTTATGCCTCCGGTTCAGTGCTCGCGGGAGAACTGAACCGGGGGCTTTTTTTGTTCCGGACCATCCCCTTACTGTACATGCAAGGTCACGGAAAAACAATTTTTTCGCATTCTTTTTTATTATCATAACTATTCCCTATTTTAGTTGTCACACTAATAATTGCTATGCTAAAAGAAAAATACACGCAATATTCATTTTTGCTGGACAGAACTGCCCGACGCGTCAAACAGTACGCGCAGGCGGCATTTGCACAGAAAGACTTTGATATCACGATCGACCAATGGGCGATCCTGAAAGTTCTTTATAACGACGATCCGATGACACATAAGGATCTGGCTGAAAAATGCGGCAAAGACCAGCCGACGTTAACACGTATCATCGATCTTTTGATAAAAAAAGAATTAGTGCAGCGTGTCGAACATCCAGACGACAGGCGTTGTCTGCAGATCATGCTGAGCGGCAACGGCAAACAAAAGGTAGAAGAATTGACGCCTGCAGTTGCGGAAATACGGATGAAGGCATGGAGCAACCTATCCGAAGAGGACTTCGCACATTTTACGAGAATTTTGAACACGATATACAACAACTTAAATCAACCGATATGATCACCACAGATATATGTATCATCGGCGCCGGCCCTGTCGGACTATTTGCCGTATTTGAAGCCGGCCTATTAAAAATGAGATGTCATCTTTTTGACGTACTGCCTCAAGTAGGCGGGCAACTGTCCGAAATTTACCCACACAAACCTATATATGATATTCCGGGGTACCCTATGATCAAGGCCCAGGAACTGATAGACAATCAGATGGAGCAGATTGCTCCGTTTAAGCCGACATTCAGTTTAGGCGAACGTGTTGAAACGTTAATAAAGCAGGATGACGGTTCTTACCACGTCGTCGGTTCAGACGGCACGCTCGTACACTGCCAGGTAGTTGTTATCGCGGGCGGACTCGGGTGTTTTGAACCACGTAAACCGGAGCTGGCGAATCTGGAAGTATACGAGGGACGGTACGTACATTATATGATCAAGGATCCCGAGCGTTTCCGCGACACCGATGTAGTCATCGCGGGCGGGGGCGACTCGGCCTTAGACTGGACGTTATACCTTGCGGACGTTGCCAGCAAAGTCACCTTAGTGCACCGGAGTGACTCGTTTCGTGGTGCACCCGATTCTGCAGAAAAGGTGTTCAACCTCGCTCAGCAAGGAAAGATAAGCCTACTGCTATCCCACAATTTGGTGGCATTGGAAGGAGACGGCAACCTGAAAGAGGTTCATCTTACGAACAAACAAAAAGAAATGGTTACCGTATCCGCAGATCATTTTATCCCACTATACGGCCTCAGTCCAAAACTCGGTCCTATTGCCGATTGGGGATTAAACCTCGATAAAAACGCAATCGAAGTCAACACGTTTGATTATAGTACCAACGTAGAGCGAATATATGCAATCGGCGATATCAACACGTATCCTGGCAAGCTAAAGTTGATACTTTGCGGTTATCACGAAGCAGCTTTAATGTGTCAAAGCGCTTTTAAGTACGTGCATCCCGATAAAAAGCTGAGTTTTAAGTATACTACTGTGAATGGAGTTAACGCGTTTTAAAATGGAAAATCTTATCAATATTCTCGTAGAGGACCGCGATGGGACGATACGCACGATCGAGGTACCAACAGATATCAACTTAAACCTGATGGAAATCCTAAAGGCGTCAGAGTATGATATATTGGCTACATGCGGTGGAATGGCCCTCTGCGCTACCTGTCATGTTCAGATCAAAGAAGGTAGCGGACGTCTCCCCGATCCGTCCGACCAGGAGCTGGACATGCTCGATACCTTACCCGATGCCAACGACAACAGCCGGCTGGCGTGCCAGCTGCACCTGACGAACGACAACGACGGATTATCCATTGTCATCAAGGGCGCACTACAATGATCAGTCTAAGTGTATAAATAACACTAAGTTTTCTTACCTTTGTAAGAAAGGAATAAGTAGGTTCAAATTCTGAAATTCTGGACCGGCAAAATTTTATGTAACGGAGGTTTTTGACCGATCTAACTCAGTCGGGACATTTTCCGGAATAGCCAGACTATCCACCAAGGAATGTAAATGTGTCTGAAAAGCTCTCATAAATATGAAGATAAGTTAATGTTAATGTAACGAAACTGTCGGATATTTGCAACCTACTTCAAATTTGAACAAAATTAGTTTATATGTTATTAGATCGTTCTGAAAGAAGCTTTCCAAGGGTTATCATCATTGGCGGCGGTTTTGGCGGCGTAGAAGCTGCCAAGCAGTTTAAAGACAAAGAGGTCGAGGTTTTGCTGATAGATCGGAATAACTTCCACACTTTCCAACCCCTGATGTACCAGGTGGCAACAGGAACGCTGGCCGCCGACGCCATCTCGTTCCCTATCCGCAAGATGTTCAAATCCCAGCAGAATTTCCGGTTCAGGATGGCTGAGGTACTACAGATCGACCAGAAAGAGAAAATCGTGAAAACTTCAGTGGGCGACTATGATTACGACTACCTCATTATCGCAACGGGAGCGACGTCTAATTTTTTCGGCAATAAGCAGGTCGAAAAATATGCGCTTCCGATGAAAAGTATACACGAAGCACTGAACATCAGGAGTTATGTATTGCAAAACCTGGAAGAAGCTGTTCTACGACGCAACCTTCACGACCGTGAGCGCTACCTCAACTTTGTCGTCGTTGGCGGAGGTCCTACCGGCGTCGAGCTTTCGGGAGCGATAGCCGAGATACAGCTACATATGCTAAAAAAGGACTACCCGGAACTGTCAACACACGAGATGAAAGTATTCCTCGTCGAAGGAACGGGCAAGGTCCTTGGTGCTTTGTCTGAAAAATCGTCCCAGGACGCTGAACGATATTTAAAAGAGCTGGGCGTGAACGTCATGCTGAACACGCAGGTGACCGGCTACGACGGCAATACAATTACCTTTTCCAATGGCGAGTCTATCCCAACGAAGACGGTAATATGGGGAGCCGGTGTTATGGGACAATTTCCAGCGGGCATAGCAGCAGAAACCATTCAGCGAGGTAACCGTATCCAAACAGATGGGCAGTGCCGCGTCGAAGGTATGGAAAACGTTTACGCCATCGGCGACGTCGCCGCAATGATAACAGACTCGACCCCTCGGGGTCTCCCCGGCGTAGCTCCCGTTGCTCAACAGCAAGGAAAATATGTCGCCAAACACATTCTCAGCACCATGAACAACCAAACTGTCGAGAACTTCAAGTATTTTGATAAGGGGTCGATGGCCACGGTGGGACGTAACCGGGCCGTTGTCGACCTCGGGAATTTCCACATGAAAGGATTTTTAGCATGGATGACGTGGATGTTTGTGCATTTAGTTTCTATCTTTGGGTTCCGGAATAAACTGGTAACATTTGTCAACTGGTCTATCAAGTTTTTTACCAAAAACAGCGGGATCCGGCTGATCATCAATCGCTATACACGACCGGAAGCTGAAAAAGAGGAAACAACATATCAACATTCTTAGCGTAACATGGAAAATAAGGCCATAGCAAAAACATTCAAACTGTGCAGTCAATTAATGGAGGTGTTCAATGAGAACCCGTTCCGGACGAAAGCTATGGCTGCCGCATCTTTTAAAGTTAACAAACTCCCGTTCCCGGCGGTGGATGCTACGCCTGATCAGCTAAGTGAACAGCAGGGAATAGGAAAAAGCACAGCCGAAAAGATTATTTCGATTATCGAAACCGGGTCTTTTCCGGAGCTAGATCAGCTGGTGTCCAAGACGCCACATGGGGTTTTGGACATGCTTTCAATTAAAGGTCTGGGGCCAAAGAAGATCCAGGTGATCTGGAGAGAGCTCGGGATTGAGTCTGTGGGGGAGCTACTTTATGCGTGTAACGAAAACAGGCTCGTCGAGGCCAAAGGATTTGGTCTGAAAACGCAGGAAGAGATACGAAAAGCTATTGAATTTTCGAACGCCAATCAGGGACTGTTTCTGTATGCCAAAGTCGAAAAACTGGCAGCAGAACTTCTTGATACACTAGCCAGCGGGTTTTCCGGCGACCAACATTTTCTGACAGGCGAGCTCCGTAGGAAATGCGAAATTATATCTTCTGTCGATATTCTAACCACTACAGCGATACACCAGATTGCCTCGTGGGCAGAAAACGCGGGAGGTTACACCATCTTGGAGACATTTGATTCTTCCCTGCTATTTACAGATGATCTTGGTATACGGTATCAGATCATTTCCACCGAAAAAGAAAATCTGGCGATCGATCTGCTATTGACCACGGGTAGCAAAGACCATATTTCCGCGCTAAAAGCTATCGCGGAAGATCTGCCCGCGATGCCGACAGAAGAGGCTGTTTACGAAGCCTTAGGATTGTCTTACGTACCGCCGGAACTGAGGGAAGGCCTCCGTGAGGTCAGATTGGCACAAAGCCATACGCTTCCCGAACTAATTACATACCAAGACTTAAAGGGCGCACTGCACAACCACTCCACCTATAGTGACGGAATGCACACCGTAGAGCAGATGGCACGCTATAGCAAAGACGAATTAGGGCTGTCGTACCTCGGCGTTTGCGACCACTCCAGAAGTGCGGTCTATGCCAATGGTCTGTCCATAGAACGCGTAGAGCAGCAGTGGGCGGAAATAGAGTTGCTTAACGCGAAACTGTCTCCGTTCCGGATTTTTAAAGGCATCGAGTCTGATATACTATCCGACGGATCCTTAGATTATCCGGATGAAGTTCTGAAGCGGTTTGATTTCGTTGTGGCGTCTATCCACAGCAATCTCCGCATGGACGAAGAAAAAGCTACGCAGCGCCTGATCAGGGCAATTGAGAATCCGTACACCACGATACTCGGGCACCCCACAGGCCGTCTGCTATTAAGCCGGTCAGGGTACCCAATCGACTACAAAAAGGTCATCGACGCGTGTGCCGCCAACCACGTGGTCATTGAGATAAATGCTAACCCGCTGCGTCTCGACCTCGACTGGCGCTGGCAGAGCTATGCACTGGAAAAGGGCGTGCTGCTTTCCATCAACCCCGATGCTCACCGTACAGAAGGACTCGCCGATATGCGATATGGTGTATATGCCGCACGAAAAGGAGGTCTGTCCGCAGCAAACTGTCTAAACGCCTTCCCGCTGGAAAAGATAGAAGCGTATTTCGCACAACGTAAGCCACGGTAGTCGCCCTGCCCAGCGTTGTCAGACAGGGTCGTTCACGAAACAGGAGATCTTGCCGGCTATTATTCGATGATGCCCTCAATCCGATAGTACTTGTCGCCAAGCACAAGGACCGATTGATGCTTCTCAAGACTATAGCTCGCCCCCTTCTTATAGTGTAACGTCTCCCTAGTTTCGTACAGCGAATTTTTAATCGTGCGCTTTATAAGAAACTCGTGGGGCTTCCCGTCCGCTCCATACTGAATTTCTACACGGGAAATGTCTATTGCAGGATCTAGCGATTGGATGATTACGGTGTTGGCCGTGCTGTCTTTCTGAAGATGACCGGCATATGCCGGCTTGTTGAGGTCGACCGTCATAAAACTGGATAGTTCGTTGGCCCAATTTTCCACCTGCAGCTCCTTCCGTTCGGACACCGTGTCCTTGGTTACAGTCTTCACCACGCTAGGTCTACGGGCCGACAAAGATTTTACCTCTTCCTTAAAAAAAGCAGGGATATCTATAAATGGACGGCTTTTTGCCGCGGGCTTTTCATTAGTGCCGCATGAGAAAAGCAAAGCAGTAACAGCCGCGGCCGCTACTGCTTTCCATCTTTTATAATTTTCGTTATACCAATACATTTCCGCTCATCTCTGTAGGAATCTGTGCACCCAATAAAGTTAGTATCGTCGGAGCAACATCTCCCAGTTTACCGTCGTTAATGTGATGGTAGTCTTTGTCTATCAGTATGCATGGAACGAGGTTGGTCGTATGCGCTGTATTTGGCGATCCGTCGTCGTTTACCATAAATTCCGAGTTTCCGTGGTCCGCGAGGATGATAAAAGAATATCCTTGTTCCAAGCCTGTTTCCACGACCTGTTTTGTACAGGCGTCCACTGTCTCCACCGCCTTGACAACCGCGTCGAAAACGCCCGTATGTCCCACCATGTCCGGATTGGCAAAATTCAAGCAGATGAAGTCTGGTGTGTGTTCTATCATATCTTTGCAGATGGCTTCGGTAATCCCCTCGGCACTCATCTCCGGTTGTAGATCGTATGTCGCCACTTTTGGCGACGGAATGAGCAACCGCCTTTCACCCTGAAATTCGTCTTCCCGACCGCCGGAAAAGAAGAACGTCACGTGTGGGTATTTCTCCGTTTCAGCAATACGTACCTGCGTTTTATTCTGCGCACTTAACGCCTCTCCCAATGTATTGGTGAGGTTATCTTTTTGAAAGACAACGTGTACATTTTTAAAGGTATCATCGTACGAGGTCATCGTCACATAGTGAAGGGATAGTGGGGTCATTCCGTACTGCGGGAATGATTCCTGTGTCAATGCTATTGTTATCTCCCGGCCGCGGTCCGTGCGGAAATTGTAGCAGAACACGACATCACCATCCGCTATTGTAGCCAACGGACGTCCGTCAGGTCCTGTTACCACGATGGGCTTAATAAACTCGTCCGTTACGCCATTTTTGTATGAATCTTCAATGGCCTGTTGGATGTCGGACGTAGGCGTTCCTACACCTTTGGTCAATAGGTCGTAGGCCTCTTTAACACGCTCCCACCGATTATCGCGATCCATCGCATAATACCGGCCCACCGCACTTGCAATTGTACCGACACTATTGGACAGATGGCTTTGCAAATCCGCTATATATCCCAATCCCCCATTCGGGTCGGTATCACGGCCATCCATGAATGCGTGGATAAACACCTGTCCGCTATGAAGTCCCGATTTGCCGGCAGCATCGCACAAAGCTTTCAGGTGGGCGATGTGCGCATGCACTCCCCCGTCTGAAAGCAAACCTATAAAATGCACCTTTTTACCGGTTGCTTTTGCGTAGGAAAAAGCTTCCTGAATCACGGCGTTGCTGTTGAACTCTCCCTCGTTGGCTGCTTTGTTGATACGCCCGAGTTCCTGATATACAACACGTCCGGCGCCAAGATTCATATGGCCGACTTCTGAATTTCCCATCTGACCATCAGGTAGTCCGACAGCTTCTCCAGACGCCTCCAAACGGCTGTTCGGATAGGTTGTCAATAGATGATCTAAAAAAGGGGTCTTTGCTGCTTTTACAGCATTTGAACTATCTTCTCTGCCATATCCTAAACCGTCTAGGATCAATAGCGCTACTCGTTTATTTTCTGAATTAATCACACACAAACTTAATTAAATTCATTTTGATGTGCAATATCCTTATCTCCCAGATATACGAAATTCGGCATACGGCGAACGACCGCCGCAGAAAAGAACGATTATTGGCATCATTTTAGTATTCATAACAACAATAAAAAGGGAGATATGTTATGTGGTTGGGTTCGGTTTTTAATCCTCTTATGCTGATGGTCAAGGCGTTTTGCGTGGCGATATTAACCAGTGCGTATTCGCTGTCGTACGCTTTCACCTCGACTTCTTTCGAAGATACGGTAAAGGAAATAACAGCGGTACTAAAAACAGGCAGCGCTAAGCGGCTAAGCGCGCATTTCTCGAACAACTTACATCTTTCGATAAAGAGCGACGAGGGCAGCTACACCAAGTTCCAAGCCGAACTTCTACTCGAAGACTTTTTCCGCACAAACAAGGTTACCGGGCTAAAGGAGGTGCAGAGGGCCAGAAGCTCGTCGAGTGCTTTTGTCGTCTTCTCGCTCCAATCGGGCGGCAATGTGTACCGCGTTTTTTTAAAAATCGTGCAAAATAATGAGCAGTTCGAAATAACGGAACTACGAATAGAAGCTGGCGGCAATGGATAAAAAACGGCCGGAAGATTTTAGAATAAAATATATTTTCGTCATCTTCGCTAAATAATTTAATTCGAATAGATGGCAGTTGAGTTAAGTAAACTGGAGAAATTTGTTGAATTGGCGCTCGAGGAAGATGTTAGAGAAGGTGATCATACCGCGTTGTCCACGATCGATGCCGCTGCACTAGGAGAAGCAAAGCTGCTCGTAAAAGACGTCGGCATATTGGCCGGAGTTTCCGTTGCACAGGAAATCTTCCGGGTGATTGACCCTAAGCTTAACGCGCATATTTTATTAAAGGATGGATCTCCGATAGAACCAGGGCAAGTTGCCTTCTATGTACAAGGGCCTATCCACAGCATATTGAAGGCCGAACGTCTAGTGCTCAACGTCATGCAGCGCATGTCAGGAATAGCCACCCGTACGAAACAGTATACCGAACAGCTTAAAGGGACAAAGGCGCAAGTCCTTGACACCCGGAAAACAACGCCTCTGCTACGCTTTCTGGAGAAAGAGGCCGTACACATCGGGGGCGGGGCAAACCATCGGTTCGGACTGTATGATATGATCTTGATCAAGGACAACCATGTAGACTATGCCGGGGGAATTACTAATGCTCTCGAAAAAGCACAGGCCTATCGTCTAGACAACAAGCTAGATATCCAAATAGAAATCGAAGTACGTAATTTCGCAGAGCTGAAAGAGGTTTTAAAGCACACCTATGTTGACCGGGTTATGTTCGACAACTTTACCGTAGCCGAAGTCAAAGAAGCTGTCGAGCTCGTTGATGGGAAGCTTGTCACCGAAGCGTCGGGCGGAATCACCTTGGAGACTATCCGCGACTATGCGCTCACGGGCGTAGATTTCATTTCTGTAGGAGCATTGACGCACTCCGTTAAAAGTTTAGATTTAAGCTTAAAGGCCAAGATTATATAGTTATATTTAGTAGGCTTAAATTAATATATGATTTCAATTTATTTAGTAGGCATAGTCATATTAGCTTATCTATTTGGATCTATCCCGTCGGCTGTTTGGTTTGGAGGTGCGTTCTACGGGGTAGACGTCCGTGAATATGGAAGCGGAAATGCGGGCGCCACCAATACCTTCAGGGTACTAGGCAAAAAAGCCGGGTCTGTCGTCATGTTCGTCGATATCTTAAAAGGGTGGACCTCTACTAACCTACCTTACCTGCTGGATTCGGCAGTTGTGGGTGTCCCGAATTCTGTACAATTTGTCAACTTCCAGTTAGCTTTGGGTGTCATCGCCGTGTTGGGGCATCTCTTTCCGGTCTTTGCTGGCTTCCGCGGGGGAAAAGGCGTCGCAACATTATTCGGCATGGTGATCGCTATACATCCCGAAGCAGCATTATGCTGTGTAAGCGTATTTTTGCTTACACTCATTTTCACACACTACGTGTCCCTTAGCTCCATACTGGCCGGTTTTACCTTTCCGTTCAGCATTGCATTTATCTTTCACACGTCTGTGCCGGCTGTACTTTTGTACGGGATAGCCATCTGTGCGTTGATACTGGTAACCCACCAAAAAAATATCGAGCGTCTATTGAAGGGACACGAATCGAAGATCTATTTATTCAAGAAAAAGCAACGTTGAGTTTTAGGCATAAGTTTTGTATAAAAATTAAGAGCTTTACCTTGTGTGGTTCCCGTAGTCCGTGGCATGCCGACACAATGGGATCGTTCATTGATTTCATCGGAGCAAACAGCAGGGGTCAGGACAACCGGGCGCCGGTGAAAACGAAATTTAATAGGTGAATGTGCATAAATTGCGATATCCTTCATCACAAGAAAATGCGAAGCATTCACGAATACAATAGATGCAAACACGAATCAATAATTAATACAATGAAAAAGATATATAGATATACGTCGATGGTGGCGCTTGCAGCGGTGCTGGCATCTTGTTCGACTGTCCCGCTGTCGGGCAGGAGGCAACTTTCGCTCGTAAGTGACGAGCAAATTCAGGAACAGGCAGCGGTAGCCTACAAGGAATTTTTGAATTCATCTTCTACCAAGGTTGTTACGGGGACTTCAAATGCCGCGTTGGTCAAGAACGTAGGCAATCGCATTGCTTCGGCCGTTAATCAATATTTGGCCGCCGAAGGTTTGGCTCAGCAGTACAACTTCAACTGGGAGTTTAATCTCGTAGAAAGTAGCGATGTCAATGCATGGTGCATGCCTGGAGGAAAGGTTGCGGTCTACACGGGGATTCTTCCGTTTACTGCCAACGAAGCTGGACTTGCCACGGTTATGGGCCACGAGATAGCCCACGCTATCGCCCGCCACTCGATGGAGCAGATGTCCAATCAGTACGCAATGCAGGTGGGCGCACAGGTTTTGGGGGTGGCTACCGCAGGTAAGAGTTCCATCGTGCAAGGCCTACTCAACAACGCCTATGGCATAGGCGGACAGCTGGCCTTACTGAAGTATTCCCGCAATAATGAATCAGAGGCCGATCAATTAGGTCTTATATTTATGGCGATGGCAGGCTACAGCCCTGAAAGCGCCGTAGGTTTTTGGGAACGGATGGCATCTGCGAAGGCGGCCAATTCTACGCCGGAGTTTTTGAGCACCCACCCCAGCGATGCGAGAAGGATCAACGATATCAAGAAACTGATACCGACAGCAATGAAATATTACAAGAGGTAACACAAAGGGGCTCTGCAAGTCATGCAGACTTCTCTCCTGCCTTACGGAGCTCCCTCACACACTCGATAAGCAATAATCGACAAAGCTGTGAAGCCGGCGAATCGTAAACACGATGATCGACTTACAGAGTTGAATCTCCATGAAACTGCGATGACGAGCCTGAAGCATTCGGGCGGATCAGTCGTATTCGACTAAAGACACAATTTCGTCGCTGAATCGCGTTAACCGCCCCCCGCCCTGTAGAAACGTCAGGCTTACGACAAATGCGTATCCGGCAACTACTCCCCCCAACTTCTCTATTAATTTCGATGCCGCAACTACCGTTCCGCCCGTAGCGAGTAGATCGTCGTGCAGTAGGACACGGCTTCCCCGTGAAAAGGCATCCTCATGTACTTCGATGGTGGCTTGACCGTACTCGAGTTTATACGACTCAGCTACAGTTTTAAACGGAAGTTTACCCTGCTTCCGGATAGGGACAAAGGGAACATTCAGTCTGTTGGCCAGCATCATCCCAAACAAAAAGCCCCGGCTTTCCACTCCGGCAACCACATCAATGTGTAACCCCGACAGGCGGTCGGCGAATTCTTCCACAATGGCGCTACATAAGGCTTGGTTCTTTAAGATCGGGGTGATGTCTTTAAATACAATGCCCGGTTGCGGAAAATCAGGGATATCCCGAATGGCGGACTTTATTTGTTCTTCTAACATTCTTTTAGTTGAATTTCAAGTAGGGTTCAATTTTACGCAAAAACTCGGGGTCCACAGCATACATCCTTCGGAGGTCGGACAACGACCGGAAGTCGCCATGTTGTTCCCGATAACGAAATAACAGCGAGGCCATCTTCTTCGAAACATAGGGATGGGATGCGAGTTCATCTTCCGTCAGCTTGTTTATCGCCAGCTGCTTTATTGTGCTATCTTTTATCTGCAGATACGGCTGCAACGTAGAAAACAGATCGTCGGAGATACCGTAGACCTCCCTCAGTTGATCGACCCGGTGAAAGCCACCTAAACCATCACGAAACTTAACAATGCGTGTAGCTAGAACGGAACCGATTCCGCGTAATTCTTTCAGAGCGGTAGTATCTGCAGTGTTCAGATCGATCAAAAGCTTCTTTTTCGGAGACTGCGCATAGGCGCGTTCACGAACCGCCGCCGGTGTTGGACGCCTAGGCTCTTCAAACACGAGGTACGGCCCTATACGCTCTAAATCTCTATCGGAAATAGAATACACTTTGGCTAGGTCTGCTTTTGACGAAAAGCGTCCCCCTTTTGCCTCGTAGTTTTTAATCACCCGTATCTGCTTATCCGTAAACCCCAGCTCCTGCCATTTTTCCACCGGCAGGCCATTCGGATTGAAAGGAAACAGACGATATTTCGTTGGCCGATGGTCGTCTTTCTGTTTAAGCGCGTCGGTGGTTGAATGTTCCTCATCTTTCTGCGGCTGGAAATATTCATCGGCTTCTGCCTTTTCGCTGATTGACGTATAGACGATATCTTCGGCATGTTTCCCACCGTAAGCGATATAGATCCGAGGGACAACGGCTGCCGCGACAATAATGACTAGCAGAACGAGAAAACCTTTTCGCTCGTTCTCACTCATCTCTAAGAAAAGCAACGTTTTTTTCACCTCAGCATATTCCAGGTTGAATCCTTATTTTAATTCGCTGGCGGCCACCTTCTTCACCCGTGTGCCGTCCTGCAGTGTCTTGGAAATGGCATTGAACGGACGGGATACAACTTCATCTCCTTTCTTCAGTCCAGATTTAACAATGATGTTGGTGTCGTCCTGTATTCCCGTTTTGACCTCCGTCATTTTGACAACATCGCCTGCGAGCACAAAAACGTACTCTTTCATTTCGCCGTTGCTCAGCGAATCCGCTTTTGCGTCCGATGAACGTACAGTTACGGCCTGAATCGGGACAATGAGTCCTTTATCTGACTTGGTATGAATCTGGACGGTCGCGGAAAGTCCCGGCTTAAACGGAGAAGAATGGATATTATTTTCATCGATTAGATCTTCATAGGACGATGCCTCGATCCGCACCTTCACGTTGAAGTTAGTCACCTGCTCTGCCGAAGTCGTAGCAGTCGTCGTTCCAGTAGAGGTCGAAGAACTCGATATCTCCGTCACCACCCCCTTGAATTTCCGGCCCTGAAATGCATCCACCTCGATGGTGGCTTCATTGCCTACCTTTACCCTGTTGATATCGTTTTCGTTTACCTCGACATTGACCTCCATTGTGGACATATTTGCTATACGCATAATCTCGGTACCGGCCATCTGCGCCGTTCCGACGACACGTTCTCCCAGCTCTATCGACAGTAGGGAGACCACGCCATCCGAGGGGGCGTAAATGGTCGTTCGGGACAAGCTGTTTCCAGCCTCCTGAAGTTGTGCCTGCGACTGGCTCACGGCAAAACGGGAGGCCACCACCTGCTGCCGCTGCGATTCTATACTTGCCTGGGCACTTTCGTAGTCGGCCCGCGCCTTATCCATTTCGGAGGCAGAAATAACGCGTTTTTCGAAAAGCTCGAGGCTTCTTTTATAAATTGCCTCTGTGTTTACGAAGTTCGCTTCCTGTTGCCTTAGCATCTGCTGGGCTGCGGCAAGATTGGCTCGCTGCTGGCTTACCATAGCGGCCACCTGATCATAGCTCGATTGCAATAAATCTGGCTTTACGCGACACAACACGTCTCCTTTTTTTACTACCTGTCCTTCTCGGACATTCAGTTCGATGATCTCGCCTGACACTTCAGAACTCAGCTTCACTTCAAACTCGGGCTGCACCTTGCCGCTCGCAGAAACAAGTTCGGATATCGTTTTCTCCTCAACAACATCGACGGCCACCTTTTGTTCCGCTCCATCACCAAACCATCCCAGTTTGCTCCCCACAACGACAAGGATTAAAATCAAGACCGCAGCGATTACCAGTATTTTAGGCAGATTGCTCTTTTTCTTTGCCATGAATTATATTTTATTAGAATGTAATAGGATTGCCAATGTAATAGTCGATTACTTTCCCCCGAAATACCATTTCATATTTTCTTCGGATCATCTCGAATTCCGCTTTGTTCATATTCGTCTGGGCGGTAAACATCTCTATAGAGTTCGCCATGCCGACATCATAACGTTCCTTGATCGTTTCATAGGCCACGCGCGATGTATTGAACGCCACCTGCGAAGCGAAGTATTGCTTGTTTGCCGACCTTAGATCAAGGATTGCCTGTGCTATGGTCTTCTCTAAATTACGCCGGGCGATGGCCTCGTCATTTTCTGCCTGCAGATAATTTATTTTTGCTTTGTTTACCGCTACCTTCGTTTGGTTGTTATTGAAAATCGGCACTTCCAGCCCCACCGTTCCCCGAAAAGACCTGTTTTCGTTAAACTGATCCAAGAAGTCCAATCTTGCCCTCGTTACTGGATCAAACGCCTGCGAGGAATAGTTTGTACCGTAACCTACGGATAAACTGATAGTTGGAAAAAATGCACCTCTGGCGATGTCGATATTTTTCAGAGCCAGGCTCTTGATGTACGTTGCCTGTTCGATGACGGGCTGTGTGGCCAACGCTTTATTGAAAACGTCGTCAAAGGAAGTGATCGCATACTCGGCCATAACTTCTGCAATATTCGGTTTAACCAGCGTAAATACGGTATCGGGGGACATTTCCATCAACTGCTTGAGGTTAAGCAGCGAGAGCTGATACGCATTTTCAGACGTCATAATATTAAGTTCGTCGGTAGCGACCTGATTTTCCGCCTGAGCAAGGTCGGCAACCGTTTTATTGCCCACCGAAAACTGAATGCTATCCTGACGCAGCTGCTCCCTCGATAGCTTAACCTGCTGCATAGCCGCTTCATAGAGCTCCCCATTGGTAATAGCCTCCAGATAGTTGGTGACGACCGACAGCGTAAGATCATTTTTTATTTTGTCCACCTCTGTAGCGTCGATAGATAGCTGTATCTTGTTTGCTTTAATCTGGTTTATCCTCTGAAATCCCTGAAATATAGCGACGCTAGATGAAAGTTGTGCCCCCGCGTTACTCGTCCAATCGTTTCCGCGGATTAACTGCCCCGATGTCTGGTCGAACGTCAATCCATAGTTGTAGGAGTTGCTGGCGCCAAACGACAAATTCGGATATAACTCCGATTTCGACTGATAAAGATCCTGCTCGGTCAGCTGATAGCCAAATTGTGCCTGTCTAATTTGCAGATTACGCTCCAGCGTGGTCTTAATGGCATTTTCCAACGTAATCTGCGCGTAACATCCCGGCATCTGCATACCAAGTAAAACCATTAAACAAAATATACAGGAAGATATTTTTCTTATCATTTCGTAATTTAAGTATAAATGATTCCTAAATTTGAGACAAAAAATTGATATTATCAACATGTATTTTGTGAACGCTCCTTTTTTTTTACGCTGGTGCTATCCCGAAGTGGTGTTCAATAAGTCTAGAACAGAAAAAAAAGTATACCTTACGTTCGACGATGGCCCTATACCGGAGATCACCCCATTCGTTCTGGATACGTTGGCCTATTACGATGTAAAAGCAACATTCTTCTGTGTCGGGGACAACATCCGAAAAAACCCTTCAATTTTCGAACGTATCCTAGCAGATGGACATCAGGTAGGCAATCATACGTATCATCACCTGCGCGGTTGGGATACGGGGGACGCTACCTATCTGAAGGATATCCAAGCGTGCCAGGAGCTTACAAAAACAGACCTATTCCGCCCGCCATACGCCCGGGCTAAAAAGTCCCAGCTGAAGGAAATTTCGAAACACTACCGCATCATCTTCTGGGACGTACTATCGGGCGATTTTGATTTAAATCTTACACCCGAAAAATGCTTTCGAAACGTTGTACGGTACAGTCGCAACGGCTCTATCATCGTATTCCACGATAACGTAAAAGCTATGCCCCGCCTATCGTATGCACTGCCCAGAGCGATTGCTTATCTACAAGAGCGGGGTTATACTTTTTCCCTGCTGTAACGGGATCAAGACGTTAATCCCCTATGTCGCGGGCTTCAATACGCATCGCGAATTCCTTCGCCGAAGCGACGGAGAAATACCCTAGCGCATCGTTCGATATATTTGACGTCGGATTCCCAGGCGCCGCCGTTCCGGGATTGGTACTCTGGTATTCACTCCAATACTGATAAACACTCCGATCGACGCAGTACCGCCGCACGGTGATATTGTCTCCGACCATCAGGTCGGTTTCCAGGTCAGAAATCTGGTGTGTCACATATAGCCCGTCGTTAAACTTGTCGTTCAGGGCCGAAGCAAAACGAAACGTTCCGCCATTTATGGACAGCTCGTATAGGTAATAATTGGGCATGTCTGCCGGATCGTTAAACTTAAAAGTAGCGAAGTAATAAGGATCTCCGAAGATTGTTTCTTCCAGCACCCCAATGGAATCGACCTCTACGTATTGGGGCATTCGGCACACCGACTCATATCGCTCTTGGCCCACGTTGACCTGCAGAAAATAGCTTCTCCCAACCATTGGCCTAAAAGTATGATGTACATAATATCCGTTATCCTCATATTGAAAGAGAAAGCTTCCTCCTCGGTCATCCCGGACAACCACCGTCGCACCCGCCAGCGGCCTGGAGTTGAAGGGCTCATTAAATGCCACCGACGCCGACACACGTACGCGCTGTACATCTCCAAGGTCCGACAGCTGCGCCTCAATGACGACGCGGGGATCCCCTTCGTTTAAGTCAATATCAATCAGCTCCTCGCAGGAGGACAATAAAAACAGAGAACCGATCCATAGTAGAAACAATCGAACGTTCATATGTAAATAATTGTTCATTTGTACTTGTGTGCAGGCAATCATGGACATTTCTTTATCAAAATTTGAAGTTCCAGGTAACAGACGGAATAGCACCAAAGAGCGCAATTTTATATGCCTCTGTTATGTTGGGATTGCTACTATTCTCCCGGAAGTCTATAATATATGCGTTTTTTCTGTTATAGGCATTAAATACGCCGAAAGTCCAGCTTGAGTGGAAGCGTTTGTTTCTTCTGCCGGGTTCATATGTCGCCGACAGATCCAGACGATGGTAATCGGGCATGCGGTAGCCGTTTCTCTCGGTGTAGTAAAGCATCGATCGCCCTCCCACCTCGTACTTGCCACTGGGAAACGTCACAGCGTTGCCCGTGTTGAATACAAACGTAGCCCCCAAAGTCCACTTCTTCGAAAGCTCATACATGCCCACCACAGATACATCGTGTGTACGGTCCTGACGAGCTCTAAACCATTGTCCGCCATCGATACCGTCAAACTTCCGCTCACTTTTGGACAAAGTATAACTTACCCAGCCGTTTAAGCGGCCACTGCTCTTTCGCAGGTACCATTCCAGCCCATAAGCCCGTCCTATCCCGAAAAGAAGCTCTCCTTCTAAGTACCTGTTTGCCTGCAGGTCCGCTCCGTTCCGGAAGTCGATCTGATTGCCCATATGCTTATAATAGGCTTCCACCGAAAACTCATACTTATTGTTCTTGAAGTTTCTAAAATAACCGAGGGCAACCTGATCGGCCGTTTGCGGCTTGATATTAATGCTGCTGACGACATATTGATCTGTCGGCAAACTTGAAGTTGTGTTGGTGAGCTGATGCAGGTTTTGCGCAATCCTGTTATAGGAGGCCTTTAAACTACTTTCTTCGTTTATGAGGAAGCTGGCCGAGAACCGCGGCTCTATGTTTAGATAATGTTTGACGATCGCTGTTCCATAATATCGCTCCGCAATCGGTTCCCCGTCACTATCAAAGCTGTAAAAGGTGCCAGGGCCCATAACCGCAAAATCGTTCAGACGCACGCCATAAATCAGAGATAGGTTGTCCCAAGGTTTCCATTCATGGGACATGTACGCGGCCAGTTCGAGGCCCTGTCGGCTATCCATGTCGATTGAATTGACTGCGGTATTCTCGCCCGCTGTAAGGCTCGCCGGATGAATGGACTGGCGCAAGATGTTTATCCCGAAGCGGAATGTATTGTCGGTATTGGCATAATACGAGAAGTCCTGCTTCAGGTTCCAGTTGCGTATTTTTGATGCAATCTTAAAGTCGCTATTATCGCTGGATACCTGTACATGGTAGGTAAAATCACTATATATCAACGAGGTGTTGCTAAACAGTTTATCATTCAAAAGATGGTTCCAACGAACTGTTGCCGTCGCGTTTCCCCAGTCGAAGCTAAAAAGATCTGAATACCCAAGGTCATCCTTTCCGAAATAGCCGGACAGATATAGGGTATTTTTGTCATCAAATTTATAGTTTGCCTTAGCATTAAGATCATAGAAATATAATTTACTCCTATTGATATCGGGGTCTTTAGACAACTTCAAAAACATGTCTGCATATGTACGGCGTCCACTTAACATGAACGAACCTTTATCCTTCACGATAGGAGCCTCCACTTTGAGTCTGGATGCTATCAAACCTACGCCGCCTTCTGCGGCGAATCGCTTTTTATTGCCGTCCATCATGGAGATGTCCAATACGGATGAAATACGTCCTCCGAACTGCGCGGGCACCCCTCCTTTGTAGAGCTGCACATCCTTTATCGCGTCCGAATTAAAGGTAGAGAAGAAACCAAGCAGATGGGATGCATTGTATACGGTAGCTTCGTCCAGCAGAATCAGATTCTGGTCGCCCCCGCCTCCCCGGACATAGAAATTTGATGACCCTTCTCCCCCGCTCTGTATACCGGGCAGCAGCTGGATTGTTTTTAATAGATCTTTCTCTCCAAAAATTACCGGCACGTTTTTAATTTCTTCCATACTGAAGTTAAAGGCACCCATCTGCGGATCGCGAACATGATGATCGCCACGCCGTGCCGACACAACAACTTCATCGATCTGGTTGTCCAATGGCGTCAGCTCGACATCCAGACGTTGGTTTGCTGTAAGCCGGACTGCCTTCGCCGCTGTCTGATACCCCACGTAGCTGATAAGTACCTGATGCTCGCCTGCCGGCATTGAAAGGGAATAAAAACCGTAGGCATTCGTGCTTGTGGCCGTCTCTCCATTCTGCAAAGACACCACGGCTCCTATTAACGTTTCGCCTGAGGTGGCGTCTCTGACAACACCATTCAGGACAACCTGCTGCCCCATGACCGTACCGGAAAACAGAAGAGTCATGAAAATCAAAAAAAAATTGTTCATTACTGTTATTTCGTCGCCTCCGTACGCTGAAAACATTGATTGAAGAAGGCCATCTGAAAGTCGATAGACCGCGACCAGTAGTTCCAGTCGTGTTTTCCCGGCATGGTTAAATAGTGATGAGGTATATTATGATAGGTAAGCTGTTCATGCAGCCGGTTATTTACGTCGAAGAAAAAATCGTCCGTTCCACAGTCAATAAACAGCTGGAGGTTTCCGGGCTGTATCAGATGGATCAGCCCCATCACCGTATGTTCATTCCAGGCGTTGGGATGGTCATGATAACTTCCAATGCGCTGCTTTATGTTCCAGTTATTCGGAAACGGACGGATATCCACACCTCCGGAGGTACTCCCCGCGAAGGCAAAAAGATCCTGATGGCGAAAAGCCAGATACAACGCCCCATGCCCGCCCATACTGAGTCCTGTAATTCCGCGGTTAAACCGGTCGCTGCCTACGCCGTAACTCCTTTCAATATAGGGCAGAAGCTCCCGTGTGATAAAAGTCTCGTACTGATAGTCTGCCTGTTCGGTATCCCAATACCAGCTATCATAACCACCATCCGGACAGACAACCATAAAACCGTAGGCATCGACAAGGTCGGCGAGCCGGGGCGCGCGTCTTACCCAGTCGCTGTATTTGCCCGAATAGCCATGCAATAAGTAGAGGACATGGGTAGCCTTCGTATGTTCGGGCGAAATAACGACAGCTTTAATTTCCTTGTTCATACGTGCACTGGGTACATCGACCGTATCCACCCTGGCTGCGTGAGCCGTTTTTAAACAGATGACGATAGCGAAAAACGAAAGAAGTTTCTTCATAAAATCAAAATGTATCCATCTTTAATCTAATGGGACTATTTTATATCGATAAAGATAAGCATCTAATCCTAATGGGCGTTCACTTATCGTATAAAAAACGGAATTCTGCCGTCCGAAGCATATAGCCTCGCCCTGGGGCTCCGGATGATAAGGTAACACTACGGGCTGTTGGCCCAGCAAATCGAGCAGAGGCTGTCCCGTACGCCTCTGCCAGAAAAATACCTGCGTTAGGTTTTTTATCAACAGTCCCGCGCCGTCGGCACTCATGTCGGCGGCGGTCACAAACGTCATCGGCAGATCACACGCTCTTCGCAAGATAAGGAAATCCCCGTCGGTGAGTGATGAGAGCTCTATGGGGTATAATCCGGCCCGAAAATCGCGTTTGGAAACGAGATATAAGCGCCGGTCCATTGGATCGGCAAATAGCGCCTCCGCATCGCGGGGCCTATCTTCGTAACGCATGGTTACTTTCCGGATTTGCTGTGCTGGGATCTCAACAATCTCCTTTCCCGCCTCACAGTGCGGCTCTTCAAATATGTAAAGATAAATATGCTGGCGAACGCCCCGATTGTCGCCTATATCCCCCAACACCAAAAATGTCCGCCCCTGCTCCCGGAACATGGTTATATCTTCTGTATCCACGATATGCACACCTTCGAGGTAATAAACCGCCTTTAACCGGGCGTTAGCATCGACCAAAAAGATGCGCGCACTATCGCCACTGTCATTATGAACCCAAAACAACGTCGAATCAAACGAGGCTCCAATAATCCCCGACAGCTCACTAAGCCGGCTGTCTTTTAGCTTCCCGATGGCTGTCCTATCGACATGATAGCGTTGAGAAAAAAGAGTTGCGGCCCATGCCAGCATGAAGATAATAAACAAAAGCCTGCTAACCATACGACGAATTTAACGGAATTATAAAAGTTTTATGTAAGTTTGTCAAAAAAAGTTTCCGATTGAGAAGTATCTGCACATATATGCTATTGGTCGCCTTGACACTGCACTCGTTCTATCGCAGTATCATGACCTTGGAATATCAGATACATCTGCCCGACTACATTGCAAAATGTATTAACAAGGACAAACCTCAGCTGCACTGCGACGGCCAGTGTGTGTTGATGAAAAAGATAAAAGAAAAAGAGAAAGAGGAAACCAAAAAGAGTCTTGCGGCATACGAATATAGTGCCCACTATATACACAAAGAAAAGACCTTTTTTACGAGTTCCCTTCCCCATATGGATATAATGAAAGAACCTTTGTCGCCGTATCTGGCCGACTACCGGTTTAACTACCACACCGCTATATTCCGCCCCCCTATCGTTTAAGTACCTCCAGTAGCATTAGCTAGTCTAAGTTATCCGCTCTGCACTTGCGCAAAGCAGCACGGATCTGCCTTGGCATGATTCCCACCTGCTTTCCATCCGACTGCTCGACGATAATAAACTACTCGACTGCTACGGGATTCCATCTACTTTCGTCCGATACAGGTATTCTGCGACGGTCTCCGAATACAACATGCGCAATGGACCGCCTAAAACGCGATTACAGGCATGTACAGTCGACTGTGCGCAAACCTTGCTTAGCGATGGAAGCTGGTGAATACAGTGTCGTTGGACAATATTTACATATCAACACAAGAATAAACAGATGAACAATATATTTTCTTTCTTCACGGCGCTGTTTTGCTTCACCGTGTTGTCTTGTACAAAGGAAAAAACCGACTATCAAGCGGAGACGGATCCGGCCGTTATCGAGCATCATGAATTTAAAGAAGCTTATTCAATCCACAGCGGAGGGTACAGAATCAGTATTGAGGCGCTGAACGGAATGTTCTACAAGGGCTATAACGAACTCCGTCTGAAAATTATGGACAGCCGGACCAACCAGGAGGCAGACGTGTCGGCGGTTACATTTCTTCCGATCGTGGCCCATGCAGACGGCCGAAACGCCTCCTGTCCCCACCTTTATGACCTGCTGCGCCGGAACGGCGAAAATCATTTTTCCGGATACGCAGTGTTCACGGAGGAAAGCGACAATGACACCAAATGGGAACTTTATATTGGATTCACCGCCAACGGCCAGTCGTATGGCATCACGCAAGAGGTAGCCGTCCATGAACAGGCTAACAAAAACAGGAACATGACGACATTCACAGGGAAGGACGGCCAGCAGTATTTCATCGCATTAATAGCACCCCAGAGGCCGAAAGTCGGCGAAAACGAACTGGTAGCTGGCATCTACAGATACGACAGACCGGGCAATTCACCCTCCGGTAGCTTTCCCGATCCCACACAATATTCCTACACAGCAGTGAACGGCTTCACGTTGCAACTGGATCCACGGATGCCTGAGCCGTCTATGGGCAATCATTCGTCTCCAAACAACAATGATCTAACACAAGAGGACGACGGTCTGTATCACGGCATCGTCAACTACACCATGACCGGAAACTGGACCCTTAATTTCATTCTGCTGAACCACCAAGGTCAAATATTAAAGGGCACGGTAGTTCCGGACGATTTTACCCCCGGTGTGGAAGGCGTGAAAAGCGAACTACATATCGACATTTTATTCTAGGACAATGAAGACGAGATACACAGCGCTATTGCTTTCATTGATCGGCCTGAACGCAAGTGCGCAGCATAACCGGGCTCAGCGCGATAGCACTAAGGTCATTGATGAAATAAGCATAACGGCCCAGGCCAAACGTAAAATCCAGACGGATATGAAAATGGCCGTTTCGGTAGATGAATTTCTGGCGTCAGCAGACAATATCAGCTTTATAAAACGGGGCGCGTACGCCTGGGAACCGCTGCTGAACAACATGAGTATGGAACGCTCCACCGTGACAATCGATGGCATGCACATTTTCGGAGCCTGCACCGACAAGATGGATCCTGTGACCTCATATGTGGAAAGCAACAATCTGACTGCCGTCGACATCACATCAGGACAAGAGGGCAATATGCATGGTGCGACGGTAGCCGGTAGCATCGACCTCAAAAGAAAAAGCACGCCATTCGGTCTGGACAGGAAGTGGAACGGCGCCTACCAAACAGGTTTCGAAGGCAACAACAGGCAGTTTTTCAACCTTGGCAATTTAGCCTACTCCAGCGATAAATTCGTCGCAGACGGAAGCATTTCGTTCCGTAAGGCAGGAAACTATCACGACGGGAATAGCAACGAAGTAAACCACTCACAGTATAGCAAATTGAATACCTCTTTAGGATTGGCGTACAAAACAGGGGCGCTCTCATCAGTAAGGGTTGACGCTATCTACGATAAAGCAAACGACGTCGGTTTTCCTGCTCTTCCGATGGATCTATGGCTATCACGCGCAATAATCACGTCGGCAGCGTACAAACAGCTCTTTGAGGACGGCCTCTTAAAAGTTTTGGATACCAAGTTGTATTTCAATGCCATCGAACACTATATGGATGATACTAAACGTCCGGAAAACTTAGTCCATATGGATATGCCGGGGTGGAGCACCACCTATGGCCTGGTGTCGCGGGCCAACCTGAAGCGGGGAGCATACAGCGCTGAAATCCAACTGAATCTTTACAACAACCTGTCCATTGCCGAGATGACGATGTATCCTCAGGACCGAAGCAAAAAAACGATGTTTGCTTATAGCTGGCCTTGGGTCACGGCCCGTTTTGCCGGACTTTCCGTGAACAACACATGGAACATTTCCGACATCAGCCGTCTAAACATTGGCGGTTCCCTAGGCTGGAATTACAATCATTCAAAATACGTGGAGTTCAATTGGATTTTTCACCCTGGAACGCCACAGGAAAAGAATAGAGCATTGCCAAGCCTCCATGCGAGTTATCAGCTGAACTTCCGACAGCTTGATTTGTCTGTCGGAACGGGCTATGGACATCGGGCTCCGTCGGTGTCAGAAGGGTATGGATATTACATCTATAACAGCTTCGACCGCTATGACTATATAGGAAATCCAGATCTGGAAAACGAGATTTCCTATGAAGTTAACGCCAGTGCAGGATTTAAAGGCGAGCGGATAGCTGTAGAGGCTAAGGCCAACTATTTTCACATCGAAAACTATATCGTGGGGCGCATCCTTAGCCTGGGGAGCCCAATGAACTATCAGTCTGTCGGTGTAAAAGGCTACACGTCGCTACAGTATGCGAGGCTTTTTAACATGGCATTAAATGCCAGCTATGATATTTTGCAGCACCTGCATTGGAAAGGCACCATCACCTACGCCAGAGCTACGGACAACAAAAACGGAAATTTACCTTTCATCCGGCCGTTAAGCTATCAGAGCTCGCTTCATTTTATGCACCGCAACATCGGAATCCGGACATCGGTAAACGGCGACTTTGCGCAGGACAACTACAGTCCTGAATATGGTGAAGATCACACTCCGGCTTATATAGTATGGAATATTGCTGCAGACTACACGTTCAAGATCGGACATTACCGGGCGGCGTTACAGGTTGGCGCCGAAAATCTGTTCAACGAATATTACAGCACCTATGCCGATTGGGGAAACATACCCCGTATGGGGCGCAATGTTTTCAGTTCGCTGAAGTTTAATTTTTAGAAAATGAAGCCGGCTCTTTGTATGTTGATGATTGTTTTGTCCTTGTCCGCCGGCTTTCAGCAGGCTGCCATTGTCCTGCACTTCCGACAGCATCAAGCCGCTATAGAGCAGCAGTTTTGCATCAACAAAAACAACCCGGCACTTGGCTGTCACGGAACCTGCCACCTGAAGAAGCAATTGGAGAAAACGGGAAATACCGATCCGGGCTCCGCACCAATCTATCAGCGGCTGGACATGCTGGCAATTTCCGTCGTAGCGTTTGCCCCCCAAAACAAGGTAACAGAGATTCCCGACAGGCGCCCGCTATATAGAGATAGCTACTATACGGAACCCCTTCGGGAGGTTTCTGTACCTCCGCCGATAGCGTGGCCGGCACTTACACCCACTACGGCGTTTACCGTATAACCGACCAATTCCACTCCTGCGAGAAAGAGTTTCAGCACAGCAAAAATAACAACAGATTAAATCAAATATAAGAGACATATGAAAACACGATTAATATACTTCTTACCGTCCATCGTTTCACTGATACTGGCATCTTGCGGCAAGGACAACGATCCTGTCGCCAATAACATCACATTACACTTCAACAACACGTTTAAAAATACGACTATTGTTCTTGGAGGCGCCGCCTCTGCGACAGCCACCGTAAACACGTCGGCCAAAGGACAGATTCATCACTTTTCAGAGCTGAAATATGTCATAAGCAACATCCGTCTGGTGAAGGTTGAAGGCGGCGAGATTCCTTATAACATTAACGACCTGGACAAAGGCGCCACGGTCGTAAACCAGTCGAAACCGCAGACGCTGGATTATGTGCTCAGTAATATCCCTGCTGGAGAATACAAGCAGATAAAATTTGGTTTGGGAGTCAGAGCCGATCTGAACACGTTGGATCAGGTACGATTTCCTATATTTTATACAGAAGCGGGGGCTAACGATACGAAGATGATGTGGGAATGGGGGGCCGGATACCGCTTTACGAAGATCGAAGGCTTCTATGATGTCGACCATAAACAGATGTCGATCCACACGGGAAGCACGGTGGTAGGGACGAACGGCGACCCCGACAGCTATACACAGGGGGTCGACGCTTACAGAGATATTACCCTGTCGTTTCCGAGCCATGCCGTCGTCGGAAAAAACAGTCCACGCATTACGATCAATGCCGATTTCGACAAACTGCTCAGCGGGAAGTCGCACACGCTCTCGCTGAAATCGGGAAACGATCCGAATCAGCATGAAGATCCTAATGCAACGTATAACGACGCTACGCCGAATACACATACGGCTGTCCAGATGTTGCGATTCGTAGACAACCTCGGCGGCAACGGGTCGAGCGATATCAGCGGGATGTTCTCCGTCACCGATGTCGAAAACTAACATAGTGGAACCACGTATCGGTACGATACGTGGTTCCATAGCAGTATCATGGTTAAGGGCGCACGAAGAGGAATCTAACGACCCACGGGACCACCCTCGTCGCGGATTTCTCTTCGAAGCAGCCCCCTATCACATCGTAAAATCGACTTGTATGAAAAGGCTACTCTTTATTGTTTCCATTTTATTATTCCTCTCCTGCACCGGGGAGGATACGCTTGCGCCGGTACCTCACGACAACCCCGAGATTGCCTTACGGATACCGGATAGCTTTCCGCCGCTGAACAGTTTCGTGGACAGGAACCGCCCCACGAAGTATGGAGTGGAACTAGGAGAAAAGCTATTCCATGAGAAAAAATTCAGCGGCAATAATACCATTTCCTGCGCGAGTTGCCACCGGCAATCCAATGCATTTGCCGACAATGAGGTTCGGGCCAAAGGAATCTACGGGAGGGTCGGGCTACGGAATACGCCTCCCATCCAAAATATGGCTTTCATGAAATTCTACAACTGGGACGGGAATATCCTACAGTTAGAAAAGCAGCCCCTTGTTCCCATCATCACGCACGAAGAAATGAATTCTTCCATTCTGGAGGTCATTGGAAAGATAAAAACAGAACAGGAATACCTCGTGTTGTTCAGAAAGGCATTTGGCGATGAGGAGATCACCCCCGATAGAATATATCGAAGTCTGGCCCAATATCAGTATACACTGATCTCTGCCAACAGCAAATACGACAAGGTAAAACGAAAAGAGGGTACAGCATTTTCGGAAAGTGAAGCGCGGGGCTATCGCGCCTTCAAAGCAAAATGTGCAGGCTGCCATAACACAGCGCTGTTCACCGACCAAAGCTTTAGAAACGTCGGCTTTCCAGCCAATCCCAGCTCCGAGGAGGCCGGCCGGGCACGGGTGACGGGTCTACGGGAAGACCTTATGCGTTTCCGCGTTCCTTCACTGCGGAATGCCGAATATACCGCCCCCTACGGAAGCTTTGGGCAATTCCCGACGCTAAAAGCCGTGTTAGATTATTTTGATGAGGGCGTTGTCTATGCCGACAATCTGGATCCTATTTTGAAGGAAAACGGGAACAGAATACCGATGAGTGAACAGGAAAAATTGGATATCATCGATTTTATCAGAACGTTAAGTGACGAAGCCTTCGTGGGTAGGTGATGCGGCGTCTGGAGCAGTGCCCCGATTTTCTCTCCGCCCATGAACTAACTAGCGTCAGCAAAGAAAAATGGCGGGCCTGCCTTATACACGCCCGCCGAATAAATATGTTCATTCACCGACAGAAATATGTCCCTCACCTACATCCTATTTCAGCTCCCTGTTGCCGCTCCTACCTTTACCACTACAAACTGAGAGAGCATGTATAAATTTATTATCTCCTTCTTTACAACGCTCGCTTTTTCTATCGGCGACGCATTTGTTGACATGAATTTTCCTCCATTCCGGGAAACAGAAAAAGACGTTTTTTCCTTACAGGCATCCGCCCCTTTCGTCGGGTCCCGCGAAGGCACCGCCAGCCGGCTCCGCGACAGCGTGGCCGCCCCTACCGGGAAATATGTCCAACCCTGAGCAGCCCCCATCACGCATCTGAAAAACCGTCCCTCTTATTCCCCTTCAAATGCGGAGACGATGCGTTCGTAATGTGTCGTGTCCTTCGCCCGCAGTTCGAAAAGACGCTTATATAAATCGAGCACCGCAAAAACCTCAGCCTCGGAGCCTGCAGCGTTGTCCAGGAATAATTTAAACGTATACGTGCCGTTATTTCCGAGATCAACTTCCTTCCTGTTGGAAGAGAAAACAAGGGGCAGTATGGTATCGTCTGTCATACTTCTCTGCGCAGGGATTTTATAAAGCGCCCCCAGGGCGTGGACAAAATTATCCGATTCCGCACCCAGCGATCTGAATTTTATAGCTCCGGGTGTAAAGCCACCTTCGTTATCCGGATTGCCGTCGGCCAATAAGCCCGCGGGAATACTTTTAATGACTTCAATCTCCAAACCTATCGTATCCTGACCGTGTAACGACTTCCCGGTATATACCACCGACGAATCTGTCTCGTGCGATTCCACTAACGTTAGATACACAGACGGGTTATCCACATCGGGGTTCACCACATACTGTCCGATTTGCCGTTGGCCGCCCTGCGCACCTTTGCCTTTGTCCGATGCATTTCCACATCCATAGAGCGTGCAGCATCCTAAAAAAGCAAATAAAACAGTGGGGTAAAGTATCCTTTTCATAATTAATAGTTTTTATTGAAGAATAACAAACGATAGCAAACAATTGTTTTAAAGCGCCAAAGCACTGTACAAAATTTCTACAGGGTGGAAGGATCGTCTTTTTGCTCCATCCTTAATCTGATGTCGGCATGACGTGCCTGCGGCAGCAATCAATGTCTCCTCCTCCGTGTTTCGGACCGCAGGTAACAATACCAGTTCGGCGACCTTCATGGACACATCATAGTGTTCCTTTTCATAACCGAACGAGCCGGCCATACCGCAACAGCCCGACGGGATCACCTCGACCTCATAGTTTTGCGGAAAGGACAGCACCCGTTCAGTATAACCAACAAGGTGAAACGCCTTCTGATAACAATGCCCGTGGAGCTTGATCTTTTTCGCGTTGGCGGTAAACTGTTCCTGATGGATCCGCCCGGCTTCTATTTCACGTACCAAAAATTCGTCGATCATCAACGCGTTTGCAGCAAGCCGTGTCGCTGCGGCTCTATTAGATGGATCGACCAGATCAATATATTCATCGCGGAAAGTGATAATCGCCGAGGGCTCAATGCCCAGTAGGGGCGTCTCTTCTGTCACCACATTCTTAAGCAGGTTAACGTTTTTGTTAGCGATTTCCCGTGCTTCCTTCAGGAAACCTTTTGATAGGTAGGTCCTACCACTTTCCACATGCTTCGGCACCACGACTTCATAGCCCAATGCCGTAAGCAGTTTATAGGCAGTTACTCCGATCGGCGTATCATTGTATTCGGTAAACTCGTCGCTAAACAGGTATACTCTGCGCCCGCCGGCATTGCGTTTCTGCCTGCTTACCCATCGCGACAACGTGGTGAAGCTCACTGTTGGCAACGATCTTTTTGGCGCAAAGCCGACCACAGCTTTGACCATGTCTGCCAACAACGGCGTCTTCACAACCATATTGTACAGCGGCGCGACATACGACCCCAGCTGCTGGCTTTTCGTGAAGTTGGCGATGACAGAGGAGCGGAAAGAGGCGCCATGTATATCATAGTACTGCTGTAAGAATTCCGCCTTCATTTTTGCCACATCCACGCTCGAGGGGCATTCGCTTTTGCAGGCTTTACAGCTTAGACATAAATCCATCACCTCCTTTATTTCTTCATGGTCGAACTTGTTTTTCCTTGTTGAATTTGTTAAAAACTGTCTCAACATGTTCGCGCGCGCGCGGGTCGTATCTTTTTCGTCGCGGGTCGCCATGAACGACGGACACATCGTCCCTCCCGTAATCTCGGTTTTACGACAATCACCTGATCCCGAGCACTTTTCTGCCAACCGCAGAATACTTTCCTCCTTAGTAAAGTCAAAATATGTCTTCACAGCATTGCCGTCGGCCACCTGATCGTAACGGAGCGATGTATCCATTGGAGGCGTGTCGACAATCTTATTAGCATTAAAAACCCCTTTGGGATCGAAGATACTTTTGGTCTGCTTTAACAGGTCGTACACACGTTCCCCAAGCACCTTGCCGATGAATTCTCCACGCAGCCTTCCGTCGCCGTGTTCTCCGCTAAGGGAACCGTTGTATTTTAAGATCAGGTCCGTCGTCCGCTCAAGTATTGTCCTGAACTTCCGTCGGCCTTCCCTATCTTTTAAGTTGATAAACGGTTCTATATGTAGTTCGCCGGCACCGGCGTGTGCATAATACGACGCATGCACCTGTTCTTCCGCCAGTAGCTGCTGTACCTCGCGGACGTATGCCGGCAGATCCTCAGGCGATACGGCACAGTCTTCTATTAAATTCACCGGCTGCTCGTCCCCCGGCAAATTACGGATCAGTCCTAGCCCTGCCTTACGGACATCCCACACGAGGTTCGTCCGCCCGGCCCCCACAACAAAAGGATAAGCATACCCCAGTCCTCTCGAAAGGAGATCGCTTTTCAGCGCTTCCGCTTTTTGAAATAGTTCCGCCTCGCTGTCTGCCCGAAACTCAATAATAAGTAAAGCGGCCGGGTCGCCCTCAATAAAAAAACGGTTGTATTGGTAAGTGGGGTGCCCCTTGGTAAAGTCGAGTATATACTTATCTACCAATTCCGATGCTTCGGGACGGTGCGAGAGAGCAACTACGTTTCCCTCCATGCATTCTACCATATCGGCAAAATGCACACACACCACCCCGACCTCTTTTGGAGGAAGTGCCATCAGTTTTAGCTTGGCTTCTGTTACCAGGCCTAGGGTACCTTCCGAACCCGCCAACAGGTGACAGAGATTAAACGGCGACGCCGTGTCCACAAGAAAGTCCAAAGCGTATCCTGTGTTTCTCCGCGTGAGGGTCTTCTTTGGGTAACCGGATTCGATGGCAGCAATATGATCTTTATCCGTCAGCAATGCATTAAGCTTCCGGTAAATTTCGCCCTCACGGGATGTCAGTGTTAGTTTGGCAAACAGCCGCTGTTCGTCGAGTGGCTCGAAGATAGCCTCGGAAGCATCATCAAGTAACACGGTGGCTTCGAGCAGGTTTTGACGGGTATCCCCCCAGACAATGGAATGTAGACCTGAGGAATTGTTTCCGATCATTCCACCAATCATGGCGCGGCTCGCTGTTGATGTTTCCGGACCGAACATCAAACCAAAAGGCTTCAGATAGCTGTTCAGATCGTCGCGTATGACGCCCGGCTCAACACGAACCCATTTCTGTTCTACGTTCAACTCTATTATACGGTTAAAATACCGCGATACGTCAACAATAATACCGGAGCCGACCACCTGTCCTGCAAGCGACGTCCCCGCCGTCCTCGGTATCAGCGTCACCCCTTCCGTCCCGGCAAAGTTGATGAGATGTAGCAAATCTGCTTTTCCTTTCGGTATGGCTACCGCCAATGGTATTTCCTGGTACACGGAAGCGTCCGTTGCATACGCCATCCGCATCGTCTGATGCTTCGGGTTGTCCGGCAGGAAAAACAGGTCTCCAGAGAGTAGAGATGAAAGTTGACTTAATTTCGCTCTTATTTGCACTTTTTTGGTATTTTTATGATAACAAAACTAATTAATTCGCGTATGATTCGCTAGTGTTTTATTCTTTTTACCCAAGTTTGTTTCCAAAAACGCAAAAACACGCACCCTTTAACAAGATAGTCGATAAAGCGACTAAACGTCTATAGTAAAGAGAGACCAACATACTTTAGAATAAAATTCTATTTTTAGCAGTTAGTTTTGAATATAATTCAGAATATACCTATATTTGCAGCACTATGGCAAAATTTGAATACAACCTTGATCATATCGACTATCAAATATTGCGCATTATGCAGGAAAATGCGCGCACGAACAACGCGGACATCGCCAGGGAACTAGGCATGGCGCCATCCGCCATATTGGAGCGTGTCAAGAAATTGGAGCAGAAAGAGGTCATCCTGCAATACAACGCTAAAATAAATCCGAACGCTTTGGATCAGAAACTGTTGTCTTTCATCTTCATCAAAGCGCAAGATATTATCGGCGTGCAGAAGGTAGGTTTCATGCTGGCGGAAATACCCGAAGTCCAAGAGGTTCACGACATCGCTGGAGACGACGGTTATTTAATCAAAGTACGGACAAATGACGCGGCCGGACTTGTCGACCTCATGCGTAACACATTAGGAAAAATTGAAGGCATTATATCCACACGAACGACAATCGTATTAGAGACGGTTAAAGAAGAACAGAAGCTCGTTATACCAACAAAAAAAACATCTTAACGCATACATAAATATATAGATCCATTTGTACGCCACGCATAAATAGGTCATTGGTATGGCTATGCCAGACGTCCGCCTATGAAGCGCGATTGCACCGGCGGTGGTTGCCGGGAAGATGGACCAAGAACGTGACATTAATCACATTTGCGTAGAACCGTATTAATTGGAAGGCTCACACCCGGAAAGAAAAACACGTATACTCGAAAAGGACTATGACAACACAGCGAACCGATTCCCCCGCCCTTATTAGGATCGTATTGGCCTACCTTGTGGTATACATTGTCTGGGGCTCTACCTTTTTCTTTATTGAGAAAGCGTTAAGGAGCTTTAGTCCCTTTGTATTGGGGTCTATCCGCTTCTTTATTGCCGGCACCATATTGATGAGCTATTGCTGGCTAAGGGGGTATAAACTCTTCCTAAAGCCCGCAGTCAAAGATGCCCTGCTTATCGGCTTCCTGTTGCTGTTTGTGGACATGGCAGCGATTATCTGGTCAGAGCAGTACATTTCCAGCGCCATTGTAACCATCCTATCCTCGGCAACAGCTATCTGGTTTGTTGTTTTTGATAAACCGAAATGGAAAGAAAATTTTTCAAGCCTGCCTATCGTCATGGGACTCCTTTTTGGATTTGTAGGTGTATTTATGTTATTTGCCGAACAGCTTTTTACCCCGGACAACAGCCACAGCAATAAAGACATGAAGCTGATCGCCATGGTCGTACTCATCCTCGGTACGATCGGCTGGACGATCGGATCGCTGATTTCGAAGTATAGCAAAGAAAAGAGACGCAACGAGGGACAGAAAGACAGTAACGATCTCCATGTCATGGTTAAAACAGCCTGGCAGATGGTGTCGGCTGGCGTTTCTTTCACGGTTGTAGCCTTGGTCAGCGGCGAATATGCGCGGTTTGATTTGAACGCTGTCCACCCCGTAGACTGGGGAGCGATGGCCTACCTCGCGACAATGGGTTCTATACTGGCTTTCGGTAGCTACATCTGGCTGCTTCAACACCGCCCGGCAACAGAGGTCAGCTCTTACGCGTATATTAACCCGATCGTCGCACTGATACTGGCACACTATTTCACAAGCCATCAGGTAACAGCTTTACAAATCGCAGGTTTGGTAGTTGTGCTGTCGAGCGTCATGCTGATGAACTGGAACCTATACCGCGATAATAAAAAATTCAAGATTTTGAAGCGGGCTAAACGGATAAAGAAGCTACGCGATATGGCTCCAAAAAGCAGCATTCCCCGTATCGTCGAGATATCCAACTTTAACAGCAAGCACGAAAAGAAAAATAAAAAGGGAGAACGCGTCGGGGACGATCACGAATAGGAAGCATTCCAAAAAGCCTGACGCCACCGTCGTAGGTTTTCTTCGCGTCGTTAATCCTATCTATAGAAACACATACGTTATATGATTCGATCCGGATGGGCAGATAAAGCGTTTCTCGCGATTAGGGATACATAACCTGCGATTAGAGACTTATAATCAGGGGTAGAACGCAGCTTGCCCCGTCTAACACGCTAACGTGATCTCACGATACAAAAAACGCTTTACACCTTTACGTCTTCACGACTTTTGGGTGTCTTTTGCTACCGTGTGAGCAGTCTCCACTTTACCTCCGTCTCACTCATCTGCTGCGTCTTACCTTCCCCTGGGGTCACAAATTTCCGATCCGTCAAGAATTCCGGAAGTTTTTGTCTTGTTCCCTGTAGCAATCGGCAAGCCCATCTCGTATTATTCCCAAAAACAATGATGCATGAAACCAGCATATGTTACCACGCAAAAGGAGAAAAACATAGACTCCCGAATACCATTGACGGCCAACGGTTGCATACGTGGGGTGAAACCAACTCATGAATGCAATTGGAAATAGACACAATATGAATAACCGAACGTAGTGAGCTCATGAATGCAATTGGAAAATAAACACAATATGAATAAACAATTAATCAGATGAAAAAGATATCGATACAGCTATTAGGAACCCTTCTTTTCAGTCTCGTATTTTTCGCAGGTTGCTTAAAAGACGAGGATAGAGTTCCAGTACCGGCAGGATTTATGACCTTTGTAAACGCCTTTACCAGTCCGGAAGGCCTTTACTATCAGATTGACGGAAGGACCTTAAATGCGGGCTATGCACCCATCATGTTCAGGGGATATTCTACAGCATCTTTATACGTAGGAAACCGCAACCTGCGGGCAATGTCGGCCAGCCAAAACAAAACTATCGTCGATTCTACAATCACAGTAAGGGATAGTACGGCCTACTCTTCATTTGTCTACGGTACACCCGCCCAACCCAAGTTTGCGATGACACAGGATAAGGTCATTGACAACCTGGGCGATAAAACGGCCTTCCGTTTCTTTAATCTTGCAAACGGTGTTTCGGAAGTCAGCCTTTTCATCGGAGACAGCTCCACCCCCGCTTTTGCTGACAGACCAGTAGAAACCGGAGCGTCCGCCGTGCAACATCAAACCTTCGTGGCCAAAGAAAGCGGAAGTTTCAGGCTCGAAGTCAGGGATGCAGATGGCAACAAGATTGCCGAACGCGACAGCTACAACTTTACCAGAGGTTATTATTACAGCATCCTGTTGATCGGAACAAAAGAGGATAACAGTATGCCCCTATACATTGGTGTAATACCACACTAACTATAGGACAGTCCATAATTTATCTTTATAACAATCCGGAAAGGGGAGGCTAAATGATTCATTTCGCTCGCCCCTTTTCTTTTTCTCCATCCCTCTGTCCAACTTCTGATTACTAATCACCAACGCCTAATTCCCAACTCCTGATTACGGTCTCTTTCAGTTATATTGAAAATTCTGTATTTTCGTCCTTCGATTTTTTAGAAAGAAGAGGGGCAACATATGCAGTTGACAAAATTAGAGATCAAAGGATTTAAGAGCTTTGGCGATAAAATCACCATCAATTTCAATGAAGGTGTTACCGCCATCGTGGGGCCGAACGGGTGTGGTAAATCTAACGTGGTGGATGCCATACGCTGGGTGTTGGGCGAGCAAAGCACGCGTATGCTCCGGTCGGAAAAGATGGAGAACATCATCTTCAACGGCACGGCTAACCGAAAGCCCGCGAATTTAGCAGAAGTCTCGTTGACCTTCGAAAACAACAGTCAGCTATTGCCTACCGAGTTTTCTACGGTAACGATCACCCGTAAACTGTATCGCAACGGAGACAGCGAATATCGGCTCAACGACGTCAAATGCCGGCTGAAGGACATCACCGACCTCTTTTTGGACACTGGACTAGGAGCAGATTCTTATGCGATTATCGAACTGAAGATGATCGATGAGATCATCAACAACAAAGATAACTCCCGCCGAAACTTGTTTGAAGAAGCTTCGGGGATCTCTAAATACAAAGTCCGTAAAAAACAGACCCTCGCTAAACTTAAAGACACGGAGTCCGACCTGTCGCGCGTGGATGATCTTCTTCACGAGATTAGCAAAAATCTAAAGCAACTTGAGGCGCAGGCTAAAAAAGCAGACAAGTATTTCCAACTGAAAGACGAATACCGTCAGGCAAGCGTGGGCTTGGCCTATTACCGTCTCGAAGGCTTCAGCGCCGACCTGGAACGGATAGCCGAACAGGAAAGTATCCAGCAGGAAACAATAACGCAAATCCACTCGGCCATTGCTGAACAGGAAGAGCAGTTAAAGAAACTCCGCGAAGACATTCTTTCCAAAGAGAAAAACTTAGCTACGCAACAGAAAAGTACGAACGAGTATATCAATAAAATACGTGCGTACGAATCAGACAAAAAGATAAAAAACGAGCAGATTAAACACCTGCAGGACAAAGAAACACGGCTAACTGCCGAGCTGGCCCAGGACAGGTCTCAACTCGAACATGTACTCCACACCATCAAACGCCTGCATGAAGAGCTGTACGAGGAACAGCAGGCGCTGGAAATGTTGCAACAAACCATTGAAAAAAATAAAACGGAAGTCGACGAGATCCGCATACAGCAGCAGTCTGCAAAAGCCAAGCTCGATGAATGCACACTTCGGAGCAGCACAATACAAAACAAAACGTACAAGCTGGAAAAGGACATAGCGGTGTTGAACATTCAGAAGGAGGCTTTACAGCAGGAATCGCTTCGCACCGTGAGCGATACAACCGTCAAGGAGGAAGAGTTAACGGAATTCAACCGGGCGGTTGCCGAGCTCGAGGCGCGCGTAGACATCCAACAAAATCAGTATGATGCGGCCGTCCTTGCCGAGCAGCAGCTCCAGCGGCAGATGCAGGAGGTGGAAGAACGACTGACAGAGACGCGTTTGCAAATCAGCCGAGAGTCACGCCTTGTCGACGCCAAACAAAATGAGTATAACCTTACGAAATCGCTCGTCGATAATCTGGAAGGTTTTCCGGAGTCCATCAAATTTCTACGGAAAAACGCAGGCTGGAAAAAATCATATCCACTATTTTCTGATATCCTGTTCTGCCAGGAGGAGTACCGCGTCGCCATCGAGAATTACCTCGAACCGGTGATGAACCACTATGTAGTCGAGAACCGCCAGGAAGCCGTACAAGCCATACAGCTTCTTAGTGATGCGTCCCGTGGGAGAGCCAACTTTTTCGTCCTGGATGCCATACAACAGCCGGACTCCCCGTCTGTTGCCGTACCTTCTGATTATGTTGTTCCAGCTCTCGACGTGGTAAAAGTGGACAAGAAATATGCAGCGCTATGCGAGCACCTGCTGCGCCACGTTTTCCTATTAAAGTCTGAGGCAGCGGATTCGCTGGATGAGGAACTGCCTGCCGAAGATGTCGTGATCCTACATCCTGAAGGCAAATTTTCCAAACACAGGCTCGGCGTAAGCGGCGGTTCTATCGGCCTGTTCGAAGGCAAGCGGATTGGCCGCGCAAAGAACCTCGAAAATCTGGCTAAAGAGATTAAGGACCTGACCCGGCGGATTGAGGAACTACAGGCTCAGGAAGCGGAAGATGTGGACAGGCTTGCTACCTTACGTCTGTCGTCGCAGCGCGACGTCATTGACGAGCTCCGGAATATACTAAACCGTCTCAATAATGAGCTGCTAACAGTAAAAACCAAGCAGGAGCAATATCAGGCGTTCATTACCAACAGCCAGAACCGCAAACAAGATATCGAAAGTAAAATCGTGACCATTAATGAGGAACTGGAAACGGCCGAGCCTGCATTAGCCACGTTAAAGTCTGAGCAGGCCAACTGCCAGGAGGAAGTCATGAGTCTGCAGGAGGTGTATACCGAACTCTCTGAAGTCCTAACGGACAAATCAGCAGCGTTTAATCAAGAGAATATACGCTTCCACCAGCAGCAAAACAAAGTATCCAGTCTACAAAAAGATGTGGAATACCGTGAAACCCAACAAGAATCTTTGGAGACGCGTATAGCAAAAAATACAGCTGAATTTGAACAGGTCAAAAAAGACATGACCGACGCGCAACAGTATACAGATGTTAACGACGATGATCTTGTCGCCATGTACGCGCAAAAAGAAGCGCTGGAGAAAGGCCTCCAGGAGATCGAGGAAGAATTCTTCGCCGCCCGGCGAAAAATAAACGAACTGGAAGAATCGATTTCGCAGCTTCGTCGCAACAAAGACCAAAACGACTTTTTACTAGCCGAGTTAAAGGACAAAAAAACGTCACTTCAGATAGAATTAAACAGCCTGAAAGAACGCCTGGCGGTTGAATTTGACATCGATATTAACACCTTACTGGAGGGAGATATGCCGGACATCGCCGCCAGCCAGGAGGAACTGACGGAAACCTGCACTAGATTGAAGAAACAGCTTGACACGTACGGGTCTATCAACCCAATGGCCAAGGAAGCCTATGACGAGATGAATGACCGCCACTCATTTATATCGAAAGAAAAGGGCGACCTTTTAGAAGCGAAAGCTTCGCTGATGGCGACCATCAACGAGATCGACCAGACGGCGAACGACAAGTTTATGCAGGCTTTTAATACAGTTCGGGATAACTTTATTCAGGTGTTCCGGTCACTCTTTAACCAAGAAGACTCCTGCGACATGATTCTGACAGATCCAAACAACCCGCTGGAGTCGGACATTGACATTATCGCGCGGCCCAAAGGCAAGCGTCCTCTTTCGATCAACCAGCTCTCGGGTGGTGAAAAGACACTGACAGCGACAGCGTTGTTGTTCTCCTTATACCTACTCAAGCCGGCTCCGTTCTGCGTGTTCGACGAAGTTGATGCGCCGCTCGATGACACGAATATCGACAAGTTCAACAACATCATACGTGATTTTTCGGCGAACTCACAGTTTATTATTGTGTCGCACAACAAGCGCACGATAGCTAGCACGGATATTATCTACGGTGTTACGATGGTCGAGCAGGGAGTATCACGGGTGGTGCCGGTAGACCTACGGGACGTCGCTTAGAGGCAGCTTTTTCTTAATCCATGAAGTCCAAGTCCATAAGATAAGACGCCGTCCTTAACATATAAAAACAGCGGGGGAGGTAAAGAAAGAAGCCCCCCTGCTATGTCCAATGTACTAGCCGTCCCGTTTCCCCAACGCCATTATATAAGGATTAAAGAAAGACAGTATCCCGATGAGGGCAATCACCGCGCCCAACACAATAAAGATATTATTTACCCCAAACAGATCAGACGCCCACCCGGTACCTAATAATCCGACCACGGTAGGTATGATGGCAATACTGAAATACAAGGAGAAAACACGGCCCATCACCTCGGGGCGTACCTCTTCCTGTAGCACGGTCATAAAGCTTGCATTATATATTGTCGCCGCAACGCCACCGATAGCCGTCAAGCCCACAAACAACCAAAAAGCGTACGGAGGAATAACACCGGATAGAGAAAGGCTCACGCCAAGCACCATGTGCATAACGTTAATCATGACGACCTTCCGGACCGTCAGCTTAAAAACGCCCAGCACACTGCCGCCCACTAACATACCTATCCCCCACACCATTTCGATAATGCTCATCTCCAACTTGCCACCGCCGAAGTATTGCAACGTTAACAACGGAAACAAAACCGCAACAGGCATAATACAAAAAGTAGCGATCGAAGAATACGTAAACAGCCAGGTTAGCCCCCTGTTGTCCAAAATAGCTCTAAAACCCAACCGGAGGTCGCTCTGGGCCTGCCTGAAACTCGCTTTAGCCTTTTCGGGAACGACTGGATCTGGAATGTAGACAAATAACAACGATACAATCGCCACGACAGCGCCCACGATATCCAATAGCAGCACGTTGCCTATTGACAGCAGTGTAATAGCAAGCGCTCCCAATGCAGGCCCGGCGATCGCCGAAACCGACTGGATCATCTGGTTGACACCTGCAATGCGCAACAGCTCCCGCTCGGGAGCGATCATCGGAATGGAAGCCTGCATAGCAGGCATATGAAAGGCAGAACCCACCGACCGCAAGGCAAGCATTGCATAGATCAAAAGGAGGCTTTCATATCCCAGATAAAAGCTGATCGACATGACCAGCGTACAAAGCGCCACAAAGCCGTCGGCAAACATCATCGTCTTTTTACGGTTCCACCTGTCGATGTATATTCCTGCAAATGGACCGATAACCGCTGCCGGCAGCATCCCGGCTATAGCACCGTAGGCCAACACTTCTGCCGATCCATGTTCAATACTCAGCCATATAATGATGGCAAAATTTACGGCTGAGCTCGTCATCAGCGATATAAACTGCCCAACCCAAATAACAAGGAACTTTTTTTTCCAGTTTTCTTTTTCGTGCATACACTTTAAACTATAAAACGCCAATGCCTTCCGGCGCTTTTAATCAATAAATAAAAATGGGAATAGAAATAAAACAAGCACGGAACAGCTTGTTTAACGGTGTCTAAGCTAAGAAAAAGCCTATTTTAGACTATTCTGTAGCGGACAGACAATAGGAATTGGAGCCAAATAACTTTCATAACGAAAGCAAAGATAGTAAAAAACTGGATACAATTATTCTCCGACTGGTATATATCGTATATGAAAAATATACCCGAAGGGTTGCACATTATAGAAATATATGCATGTTATAGTTCGACCCCTGACGGGGGGCGTATTAATCACAAACATGTATAAGCTATAAACATCGGACCTCTACGAGGCCCCAGCACCGTCCTTATTGCGAAGCGGAGCGTCACTAAGGGATAGTACAAAAAAAGGAAATCTCAGCCCCCCGTTTTTGAGCCGATCCATAGAGACCGCTAACTCTACGGACAGCATGTGTTCGGGTGAATAACAATACGCACTTAAAATCTTCTTTTCCTAAACGTTTCAAAACTTCAATTCTCCCGGGGATATACCGTAGTATTTCTTAAAAGCACTGCTGAAGTTGTTCTGATGACCAAAACCGGTTAACAACGCTACTTTATATACCGACATCTTATCATCGAGTAGATAGCTACGGGCTTTCTCCATCCGAATCCGTGTTAGATAGTCGTGTATGGTCACGGAGAAATATTCTTTAAAATCTTTCCGCAGCTTGCTTTCGCTCATCAGCACTTCCGCAGCCAGCTCTTTCTGCGTCGGCGGGTTAGACAGGCGCTGCTCAAGGATCTGCCGCGCAAGCTCAAGGCGGGCGATATCGTCTTCATTGAACAAAGGGGCATGCTTCCCGTTCTTTTCATTATACTGTTCAAATTGATACATGAGCAGTTCGACGACACGCGACTCGGTATGCAGGCGCCGGATCTCCCCCGTTTTTCTGGATTCAACCAGTTCGGTAATGGTATGCTGCATCTCATATGTCGCCGTCAGATCCTCTTCTGAAAACGAGGCATATTGCCCCTTTTCTATTTCCTGCATAAAATGTTCGTGAAGCAGCGAGTCCCGCTTTATCAGGTTGAGATAATATTCCTTTGATATTACTGCAATAAAATAGCTGTACTCGATATTCTCCTTAACCCCGTGTACGGTCTTCGCTGAAGGAATATACCGGATATTGTGGCGACTCATACCATACGGGAGTTTATTATCCGCCGATTTAAAAAAGACAAACTGGCTCGTGACAGCCTCGCCTTCGATGTCGATATGGATGTGCATGGCCTGCTCGAACAACATTTTTGTATGCAAAATAAATAGTCCGCTTGTAGATAGGTGAAATATCTCCATATGCATCGCTTCATTGTCGATGACGGAGCGGTGCTCTTCCAACGGTCTATTGGGGTCATAGCTATCCGGTACTTCCTCGATAAAAAGCCATTCGCTCAACTCTACTATTTTACTTTTTACACGCATAGTGAAAGTTCCTGCAAATTCATGCCTTAAAGATATACAACTTATTTCAATTATTTAAATTAATTCTAAATAACACACCTCATCACTGGTTCATCCAGTTTCATCTCCTTGAATCTGACATAGGGACGTAAGGTATACGGACTAATGTCGACTTCGGCTTCCACGGAAAAAACGGTATATATGTTCGGAGTGGTCAGCACCTCTATGGGAGTGCCGTCGAACAACTTACGTCCGTGCTTTAGCATGACGATCCGGTCTGCATAGCTTGCGGCATAATTGAGGTCATGTAGAATCAATACCACCATATAGCCCCGGCGCGAAAGGGCCTTAGCAATAGCCAGCACCTTTTGCTGATAGTACATGTCCAACGCCGAGATAGGTTCGTCAAGCAACAACAGCCCCTCAGGATTGTCCCAGATCTGTGCGAGTACACGGGCAAGCTGCACCCGCTGCTGCTCCCCTCCTGACAAACTCATATAAACCCGATCTCCGAAATCCGATACACCGCACAAGGCCATCACCTCTTCCACGATAGCGAGATCGGCAGCTTGTGGTGCCGAGCGGAAATGTGGGTAACGTCCCATCAGGACGATTTCCCGAACCGTAAATGACAGGGCCACCTGCTGTTGTTGGATGAGCATTGCACGTTGCCTGGCCAGCCGGCGCATGTTGTATTTTTCCAGCGGCTGCCCACATAGTCTCACCGTTCCTGAGCACGGCGCCACATCGCCGGCCAGGAGGCGCATCAGTGTTGACTTTCCGGCACCATTAGCTCCCAATAAAACTACGATCTCTCCTTTCCGCACCTGCAGCGAGACGTCCTTCAACAGCGTTCGACCCTTGATTTCATAATTTAATTTATCTACCCGTAACATAGTACAACGTGTTAAGCAACATCTAAATAAGTCTCCGAGGTAGTGCTATCTTCCGCATTTCCTCTCTGACATAGGCCTCAATAACAGCGGAGAGCAAAACGCACCACATAATACATGAATACCTTGAAAGCACACAAACATAAATAGTCTACCTTTCTTTTATTAAAATATACAGAAAAACCGGCGTGCCCAGCAGCGCGGTTATTACACCGATCGGTAGCTCAATGGGCGCTGCCAAGGTACGACACAGCACATCGGCCAGCGTCAGTACCATCGATCCCATAATGATTGATGCGACCAGCACATACCGGTTGTCTGCCCCCCCCATCAGGCGGACAGTGTGGGGCACCAGCAGACCAACAAATCCGATGATACCCGACACAGCAACGGCGGCTCCCACAGCAAGAGTGCCCAACGTAACGACCCAAAGCTTGACGTTGTCGGTCCGCATACCCAAGAGGTCGGCCTGTGTTTCCCCAAGCGCAAAAGCGTTCAGCGCCTTTCCGAAAAACAGCATGCCGAACACCGGTAGTATGATAAAGGGCGTGACCGCGGCCACACTTTCCCACGTCGCTCCGCCCAAACTTCCCAGCATCCAGAACGTAATAGTACGCAACTGCTGCTCTGTTGCCATATAGGTCGTCAGGCCTGTAAGCGCTCCTGCCAGTCCGTTGATGGCGATTCCCGCCAGTAACATGGTCGTCACCTGAGGACGTCCTTCCTTCAAGGAAAGACGATATACCATAAATGCCGTTAGTCCTGCTCCCACAAAAGATCCCAAGATCAACAGGTAATGTCCAAACAGTTGCGATAGTCCGACGAACAGGATACTTTCAAATGCTATTACCAATACAGCAAATAACGATGCGCCAGCGGAAATGCCGATCAACCCTGGATCAGCCAGCGGATTTCTGAAGATACCTTGAACCGCGGCACCCGCCCCACCCAATGCGGCCCCAACCAAGAGTCCAAGTAGAACCCGTGGCGTCCGCACTACAAAAAGAACATCACCATCCAACGAATCACTGGTCGCCATCCCAATTTTCTCCAGGATAAGGCGCCAGACGTCGTCGATTGCTATGTAATAAGCTCCTAGACTTAAAGACAGCAACGCTACGGCTAGCAAAGTGCTAGTCAGTACCATTATAATAATCCGTTGTTTTGTTGACACGTTTCCTTTCTTCCAAAATATGATAGACGATAGTAGGACGATGCACTTTCCGCACATTCTTTTTGCGAAGGCAAATCCAGCGGACTAATCCATATACCGACTTTTTTAATCCCTGTAAAACGGTTCCGGTGTTTTCTTCCTTACTCCTGTGGAGACTGCATCAGCTCCCGGTGCAAGGATGCCACGGCTTCGGGAAGGCGCGTGCTGAAATTCACCAGCAACGACGCATTCAGGGCAAGAATACGCCCATGTCGTCCCGCGGTCGTCATATTCATTCCCGGCATCTTCAGAATAGACCGCTTTCCTCCGAGGCTGCTGACGCCAAAGTCAAACATCAGAATAACATCAGGATCTGCCTTAACCAGTGCTTCCGTCGTATAAGGTTTAAAATCCGAAAATTCCTGCACGGCATTTCTCCCTCCCGACAGTTCAATCAAAGCATCAAGGCTGCTGCCTCTGCCGGCGACACTCATTGCCCCCGCACCGCGGGCATAAATAAAAAGTACCTTCGGTTTTGTCCGACCAGCTGTTTGTTCCTCGACCACCGCTCTTACCCTGTCCATGGCCAACTTTGTCCGAAGAACGGCCTCTTTCCCCTTTTTCGGTATATCGAGCGCATTGGCTACTTCCTGAATAAACCGATAGGCTCCTTTTTCAGAAAACTCCTGCCGGATTGCTATGAACCGAATACCGGATTGCCGCAGGTGCTGCGCCACAGCGGGGGGAACGTCTTTTTCAGGCGCTAAGACAATGTGCGGGTGAAAAGCCATCACTCCTTCAGCCGATATGGAGCGGTTCCGGCTAACACGTGGAAGATCTGCGGCCGCTTTCGGCGATATGCTGGTTACATCGGTGGCGACAATATTGTCCCCCATTCCCAATGCGAACACCGTCTCAGTAATAGCGCTGTTCAAGGTTACTACACGCAATTGCTGCGCCATGCTACAGCGTACACCAACTAAGACTAGCACCACCGCCCATTTTAATCCACTAAACTTATTTCTTCTGTTTTTCATGCTCGATTTTCTATTTCTTACCTGTCCTATTCTCATACAAAACAAATCAATAATCAATCTAAATACAAATTAAAGCCGTCACTTGTCATGTTGACAAAACAGCACAAAAACACTGAAAAACAACACATTACATTACGCAAAAACAATTACCGAAGGCTAGAAAAGCCAATTTGCAGATATGAATTGCCATTTTTCATAGAAAAAAAGTGAGTAGGATTACCGTCATTTGTAGCTTATTTAGAACGAATACAAATAAACAGCGTTGTGTATTATCGGCAAAAAACTATATTGTTAGTCATTTTCATCAACTGTATTACATTTTTTACCAACGCGCAGGAGCATGAATTAAGAGGCCATGTCCGTGATGCGATGGAGCTTCCTATCGTCCATGCCACCGTTATACTAAAACCAGACAACAAGGTTTATAAAACGGATCAGTATGGTTATTTCGAATTCAGCGGACTTTACGAAGGAGTCTATCAATTGGAGATCCGCCATATGGGATATACCACCAAACATCTGGAGGCAGTCGTGCCTCGCATCGATACAGTCCTCTCTATCCGGTTGGAAGCCACAGGTCATGCGATAGAACAGGTGGAAGTGCAGGGCAAAGTAACGGCCGTCGACAATCTTGTTCAGGTGGAGCAGGCCGCTATGCCGGTGAAGATCATCACCCGCCGCGAGATCGAGCTGATGGGAAGTCGTCGGCTTGATGAGGTAATGAAGGAGCAGACCGGTGTGGCAGTCGTCAACGATATCGCTGGAGGGTCACGGGCGGTCGGCGTACAGATACAGGGCTTCAGCAGCAACTATATTATGGTGCTCATCGACGGGCAGCCGATGCTGGGCCGCAATAATGGCAACTTCGACCTCTCGCGGATTTCCGTTACCAACATCGAGCGCATCGAAATTATTAAAGGCGCTTCATCTTGTCTTTACGGCAGCGATGCATTAGGCGGAGCCATCAATATCGTGACGCGTCACGGTGCTATAACCCCACAGGCGCAAGCGTCCCTGCTATACGGAACACTGAATACCGTAGATGCTACGCTGGAAGGCGAAACAGCATTTGCAAACCAACGTGGATCGGTGGTGGTATCGGGCAATTACTACCGTACCGACGGGTTCAATACAGACAAGGGGTATCTCATGACGGGGAGTACCACATTTCCTCCTTATGAAAACTACAGTTTTCAAGGACGCCTCCGCTACCGTACAAGCAAGGATGGTACAATAGGTCTCACGGCGCGTTACGCTGCAAGAAATTCCAAAATGTACAATGCCTGGTCGAACGATCTTACACTGGAAGACGGGCAGAAAGATCAGGACATCAACATGGGTGTTAGTTATGATCGCAGCTTTGCCAGTGGACTGCGCAGTATGACACGTTACTACCTCACGCGTTTTCATACCGAGCTACAGGCACAATGGTTTAATCAGGGAGTATTAGCAGGTGAGGAGGCTTTTGGCCAATACGACCACCGTATCGAGCAGCAATTTGCATACAACCCACTCAGCAACCTGAAACTTACTGGCGGTTTGGGCGGCAGCATGGAGCTGATGGACAACCAGAACCTCGACGATAAACGCTCCCTACAAACAGCGTTTGCCTATATACAGACCGAGTGGCGTCCTAAGGACCGCATCTTGGCCACCCTTGGATTACGCTACGATCTGACAAATGTATATCCCGGACGGGTGAGCCCCAGCCTCGGACTGCAATATCACCTCAACGAAAAACTATTGTTAAAAGCCGGGACAGGCGCCGGATTTAAAGCTCCCGACTATAAGATGCGTTATCAGGTGTTCTTCAATCCTTCTGCAAACTATCTTGTTGTTGGCAACGACCGTCTTGAAGAAGTCGTCAATGGTCTGGAGGCCGCTGGAGAACTCAGTTATAAGAACAGTTATATGTTAAACCAGCTGGCCGGCAACCTTTTAGCCGAGAAAAGCTGGTCAAACCATATCGGGCTGATCTGGAACCCTATACCGAAAATTCAGGCAGAAGCTTCAGTATTCTATCACCGTATCAACAACCAGATCAACTCCGTCAACATCGCAACGGGAACGCGTATTTCGCAGATATATACCTACCGAAATCTGCCGAAAGCAGTTAACAAAGGTATAGAGATTTCTTTCAGCTATCAGGCTACGCGCGACCTGCAATTGTCGGCAGGCTATCAGTACCTCATTGCCAAAGATCTGGGAGTCCTAGATAGCATCCGGGCGGGCAATTATCCTTACAACCAATACAACAACGCCGGTACCGGGGAATACCGGCAGAGCAGGCCGTCCGACTATTGGGGCATCGAAGATCGATCTCGCCATATGGCGAATCTGAAATTGATGTATGAATACCGGCCTTGGCAAACGAGCATCAACGTCCGCGCGAACATCCGTGGGAAATACCCTTTCCAGGAAACCAATGGCAACCAATTTATCGATGACGGCGACAGGTTTGTCCCCTACCATACCCTGATCAATGTTACGCTGGAAAAGGCTTTATTGAACAAAAAAATATCCCTGCGGCTGATCGCAGATAACCTATTGGATTTCACCCACCGGTATATGCTCGGACAGCCAGGAAGGGTCATCCTTGGAGGGTTAAGCTATCGGTGGATGAAGGACTAGGAAGATAGCTCATTTGAAGCAGCGAAAAATAGGCAAAGTCCATAAACGGGAATGAAAATCCGGCTCGCGCCCCATCCACGATAACCTGGCTTAGCAGGCAAAAAAATGTGGCCCATTTATGAATGTCGCTAAAGATAAACACACACGAATAACAATATAGATATGAATACATTAAAAATAATCATCAATGAATGCCGGAGCTTTATTTTGCTAGGCAAAATAATTCCCGGACTGGTGTTGGTGCTGGCTTCCTGTGGGAAAGAAGAAAATGCCCAACCCCTGTATGAAGACGGCAAGAGTAGCGTTATCTATGATCTGGCGGGCGACACGGAAGCATCCATGGGCGACGGCATTGACGGAAAAGAAAGACGAAATTTTCACATTTTTCTTTTCCGGTTCAGGGATCAACGGCAGATATGGATCAGGAACGCCACCGATTCAGCGCAATGGCTCAAAACCAAGGATTGGGATTTAGCCTTCACCGGCCCCTACAATTCGGAGATTTTTGTAAACAACGCATTTCACGAATTTAACCCCGGCTATGGGGGGGAAGCAGAAAACACGGCCGTCGTTCTCCTTCGTCAGGCTTATGAAACTGTGGCACAGGCGCCGTCGGATGCAGATTTTGATGGCAGTGATGTAAACAAAATCGGATGGGCTGGTACCGAAAGCTCGTCCGGCTGGTTCCGCTACAGCCTGCAAACCCATATTATGCAGGCATTACCCAACCGCACTTACGCCATACGCCTACCGGATGGTAAATACGCCAAGCTGCAACTCATCAACGCTTATAAAGGCAATCCCGAAGCCGTTACCAATATGAACTGGCCAGCACCTTACTTCACCTTCCGCTACTATGTGCAGCCGGACGGTAGTAAAAATCTGAAAACACAATAATGTCAACACCTTTAATTTTCAAAATTCACATGAACAAGCTATTTAAAATTGCCGCACTGGCATACACACTAATTGTTGGATTTACTTCCTGCGACAAGGACGAGGCGCCGGTAGACCAGGAATATCAAGCGCGCGTGATGGTTAAAGACGGCGAAACAAAAAAACTCGCTGACGTCTCCGTCAGCATAAACACCGAAGGAACAATATCCCGACATGGAGCGGTATACTCCCTCCGTAATTTCAGGCAATTTATCATTGGCGAAGATGGGGCGGTAACTGAAAACGTAGCTCCGCAGTTTTATTTTAATTTCAAAGAGAATGATGGGGTGTCGGCAGAAGATGCGATGTTAACGCTTAACGCCACGCAGCGCAATATGGACGTTGTTTCCAATACCAGCAGGGGATACACCCTTTCGTACATCGATAAAGCCTTCGAATCTGTTACTGCAGCTGATAACTTTACAGCGGCCCCCGATAACAAAGTAGGAATAGTAACCCCATTTTCACCAGAGGGAACCATTGGATGGTCTAATTACGACATGTCCGTACACCATATCTTGCCTATAGCTAACCGCACCCTTATCGTCTCCAAGGACGGTGCACTGCTATTTAAATTCCGTATCAATAGCATCTATTCGAATGAGACACCTAATAAAGAATCTGCTTCCGATAACTATGTATACTACTCTGTTGATTATCAGGGATTTAAATAGAGTTAGAGCAAGGAAAATCCTGTATACCCGCTAGACTTTAGAATAAGTATAGATAAAAAACACTTTGCAGACATGATTTACCGTTTTGCATACACGACTTAATAGACTCCCATCTTAACTTTGTTTAGAATCAATTTAAATAACAACACCGTAATCATATTGAAAATGAAAAAACTATTGATGATTGCTTTATCCTTGCTCTTTGTCGTAGTCTTCGGCAGATGTAGCAAAAGTGATCCTGCACCGGAGCCAGAACCAGCTATCCCCGAAACTATGTTTAACCGCTTGATTGAAGTCCGCAACTTCGGCGAGGATCTGCCAGTCGGAAGCGCGCCTGACAGCGATCAGGATCCAATTTATTATAGTATGGAAGAAAATAAGCCTGCCGATGTTTCTCACCGCAGAACCAACCGCTGGGATCTGTCCTTCGCTGGTATATACCGATCCTACCTCGCCGGGAACAATGGAAACGGCACCGGGGTTTCTCCCAATTATGGACTGAATGGCCCTGGCGTAGGCGGTATTATGATCGTCGAAAAAAGTTTTGATGAGGTGGTGGATATCCCCGCGGACGCGGAGTTCAAGATCCAGCGTAATGTCGTTGGCCCTGATATCAACGGCGATATGTCTGATGCCATAGGCTGGTATCTGTACGATTTTGGCGGCACGCGGGTACGCGACGGCGCATATGACAACGCGCATATTGCCTACGCACTTGACGAACCGCTCGACATCACGCTGCCCAACGGCGAAAAGAAAACCGTTAGCCCACGTACAGTGATTGTCCGCACCGCTCGCGGCAACTATGCCAAAGTACGGATGCGTAGCCTTTATAAAAATAAACTGGAGCGCGATACGTGGAAGCGGAACGACGAGAAACCTTACTTCTCTTTCGATTATGTGCTGGCTAAAAAAGGAAGCACCAAGTTTGAAGTGACACAGTAAACAATAAAAATCTTAATGCAGAAAAAAACAATAGACCCATGATGAATAAAACATTTACTTACCTCAGCATCCTGTTTATCGGGCTCGTATTGGCTTCCTGTACCAAAGAGGAAGATCTCGCTCCTCTTCCGCAGGACAAAATATTGGAATACCGGGTAGACAACGTACCCACGGGAACCAGCCTTTACGGAGCTATCGACCAAAACGAAGGAACCATTACACTCTATGTACCATTTTACCTAGGACTGGAACTGATAGATGCCGACATCAAAGTATCTCCCGGAGCGAAACTACAGGAAGCCATCCAACCCATCCCGGTGGACACCAAAGGTCAAACCTATACCGTGATTGCGGCAGACGGCACCACCAATACGTATAAGCTGCAGATCGTTCCGCAGAATACACCACAACTGGAAGTCGTCTGGGGCATATACAACTACCCTGCAACGCAGCCGAGCGCTTATCCGCTGCAGGTCTTGCCGACGATTTATGGAAATTTTTACAGCAATAATATAGCGTTAGTAGATGTTAGGCTGACTTCCCGTCGTACCGGGAAAGAGGTACAGCTCAATACCCGCGCTGAAAGAGCCGCTCTTAGTCCGGTCACTGGCGAGAATTATAAATACAGTTTATCCAGCATCCCGATTCCGAAGGACGTTGACACCGGATACAACGATGTACAGATCGATTTTCTGGGCCATCGGGCCACGCTGGCAGATCCAGTCAATATACAATACCGGGCGCCCAGGATCAACTATGCGGCTGGTACGGCAGCGCAACAAGGCGGAGAGGTCGTTTTTAAGGCGACACCACAGTATCTGATATTAGACCCTACATCGGTCAAGGCGACAGACACCGAGACCGGAAAGGTCTATGATTTATCGATCGTGAAATACGACATGGAGAGCATTACCCTAAAAATACCCGACGACTTTCCGGTGGGAATGCCGACCTCCATTTTGATCTTTGAAACGATGTATAAGGACTGGCCGGCAACTTCCGAAAGGACATACATGAATGTCAGCCCCAAATAGCCACGTGCTTATCTCCGATAAGAGATGTCTATATAATAAATTAGTATTTGATAACACAAAAATTAAAAAAACGAGTATGAAAAACATCCTCAAATCAAGCCTGGCTGTCGCAGCGGCAGCCTTGCTCAGCTTATCTTCATATGCGAAAGACAACAACCCAGCCGTTATTCAACCGTTAACACCTGCTAAAGTAACCGCTATTTCCTGTGGCTACTCATACAGTGTCACCGGCAATGTCGGCAGCCCTTTTAACCCTTCCTCCTTTGGAAATGTTTACGTAACTCTGGGGAACGGATCGGCATCACAGAGCAGTATTCCGAGTGGGCAACTTATCTTCACCGAGCATGCCAATGCCGCCGTAGCTGCCAACGGCAATGCTGAATTAAGAATACTGACCGGTGCTGATATTTGTTCAGTTACGGCTTCAAATTGGGGTAATGCAACGCCGCTAAGCGGTGCCGTAGGGGAAGATGTATGGTATACCTATGAGAATCAAGTAGCAACTCCGATTCCAGGTGTGGTGATGCTGGTCAGCAATGACGGTGGTAACACCGTATGGGCATTTACCTTGGGTTCGGCGACAGCTTCTATTGTCACCCAAAATCCATTAACCATACAAGGTACCGTTACGATTAACGTGAACCAACTATAAAGTGAATTGAGGATTTCCTCCGCGAAGCACGTTGGCAGACCGCGGAGGAAATCCTCTACTTATTATCGATTTTTTGAGAACCATAAATATGAATACATTATACAAAACATATTTGGCTATAGCGATTGGCTGCACAATACTGTTTAGCGCATGCAAAACAGAGTATCCCGACTTACCTTATGCCGAAATAGAAACGTTCACCATCGAAGATGCGCACGGCCAACCACTACGGGCAGTTATTAAAGATGCGGAGATTATCATCTACTGGACACCCCTGGAAGAAGAACCCGAAACCATCCGTCCTGTTATCACCCTGTCCGAGGGTGCAACCATATCTCCTGCATCGGGCGAAGCTGTGCCTTATAGCGCGGCAACCGCCTATACCGTAACAGCGCAGGACGGCAGCAAAAAGACCTATACGCTGCGTCCTGAAGGCGGACAGCCTATTCCATACCTACACATCCCGAGTACCGAGATTTATATCAACAGCACGTTTAGCATATTAGGCGATTACTTTGTACCCGATGCCGAGCGTACGAAAGTCTACATAATCGCAAACGGCCAAGAACACGAATTAACGGAGTTTCGTCAATTAACGAATTCCGTCATTCAGCCCTTTATTCCACTATCGACCCCATTGGACACCGGCTACTACGAACTCAAAGTCGTGACGGGCAGGTATACACTGACGGCTCCAGAACGGATGCACTTAAATGCTCCCAACCTAGCCGCGCTGTTAGACAAAACAAGGCTACCGTCGACGCTTACCCCAGGACAGGTCTTGTCGCTTTACTTCACCGAGGAGCAAGCCTTAAAATTTTACCAGAATGCCGACTTTACGGCTCAGATGTTTTATTATAGTGACAATAGTGCCGTTGAGTTCGATCCAAACGTTAAGTTTGTGAATGCAGCGGAAATACAGATCACGATCCCTGCCGGCATAAATACCGGATCTGTTTGGTTTAACCTAACGGCCGGTAACAAGTCCGTCATAGGACAACAAATGACCATCGAATAAGCACGGGTTGAAATAAAGGTTCGTGAAGTATACCAAAAACAGATATGGCTTATACATTCTGCTACTGCTGTTGGGCAGCTGCTCCAAGTCGCCCGTAGCCGACCGGGAAGAGCCTGCACCGGAACCAGTACCCGTGGATCTACGCAGTACCCGGGAGAAATACAGCACAGCCATCACCGAATGTCCGGAGGCGGAGTGGTACACCGGCATCATAAAAAGGGAATTGGCAGAGCTGCCCGCCAACCCGCATACCGGTCCGTCCTCTTCCGTACTCCAACTCGGCAAGACACTGTTTTTTGAGAAGCGTATGGGCAGCATACAAAATTCCTGTTCGTCCTGCCACAACCCCGCGAAGTTCTGGACAGATGGCCGTAAAGTAGCTCTTGGTGGTGGGGTGCGCAATACGCCCTCCATAGAAAATGCCTGGTATTTAAAAGGCCATCTTTTTCATGACGGCAGGGCAACGACCTATGCCGATCAGATTACGGAAGCCATTGAATCGCCTATTGAGATGGATGGCGACCTGAACATCATTCCGTGGCGGCTATCGCAGATTCCCGGCTATATAGCTTTGTTTGAGGCTGCTTATGGCAGCAGCACCATCACCAGAGAACGCATCTTGGATGCATTGGAGGTGTATATCAAAAGTATTCATAGCAGCGAGACCGCCTTCGACCGTTTCGTGCGTGGCGACTATAACGCGCTGACCGATCAGCAGATCGAGGGCCTGCATCTCTTCCGCACCAAAGCCAAGTGTATCAACTGCCACAATGGGCCGTTCTTTACGGATTTGGACTACCATAATCTAGGTTATGCAACCAATTATCGAGGAAGCCTGGACAATGGTTGCCAAGAAGCCACGGGCTTAGAAGCCGACAAAGGAAAATTCCGTACGCCGGGGTTACGGAATGTTGCCAATACGGCGCCCTACTGGCACAATGGCGAGATTGGTACGCTCGAAGAGGTCATCGATCTGCTTAACCGCGGCATGCCCCACACGGGACGCCAAAGAATAAACGGCAGGCTTTCCCCACATATACGTCCGTTACAACTAACCTCGGATGAGCAGCAGGCCATAGTCGCATTTCTGAACGCACTGAGCAGTCCAGAGCCCCATGTGGTAGCGCCAGACTTAACGCAATAAAAAGCCTCCTTCGGATCTACCCGAGGAGGCTTTTGTGAATAGTCGTGCCGAGACGTCTATATAATAAATCAGTACGGCAAATATAAGATCCAGTTCGGCGATTTCAAATTATGCGCCGTGGGACAATGAAAAAATATCGTTTTTCATATACGAAAGAGCGAAACGCAGCATACAAATTCCGTGATAAATAAGAATCTTTGTAAATAACCGTTTTAAAAATAAAATAGAACACACATGATGTTAAGTCAATATATTAAAGAAAACACAAAAGAGGCACACCAAACCTTAGAAGGTGTGGTCGTGCGGCAATTAAAGTCGATCCGCTCAAATGCAGACTACGCCGCTGTATTAAAAAACTTTTACGCTTATTTCCGCGCGGTAGAAAGAAACGTCGCTCCTTATATTAGTGCGGATGTACTGCCCGATTACGCCAACCGTCGCAATTCATCGTATATTAAAACGGACATCGAGGAGCTTGGCGGACAGGTGGAGGATCTGCCAGAACCGGCCGTACCGGCTGTAAACAACATCTTAGAAGCGTTAAGCGCCCTATATGTCCTGGAAGGCTCTATTATGGGCGGTCCTTACATTGTGCAGATGCTTAACAAATACGGCATCAGTGCGGGCACCTCTTTTTTTTCCGGCTACGGGGAAGAAACCGGGAAAATGTGGACTGTCTTCACGGACGTGCTGAACAGGTACGGTGAAGATCCGGCAACCCATTCCCGTGCTGCCGAGGTAGCCAACGAGACATTTGCTAAGTTTGGTGATGTATTTGCCCAGGCCGCAATAACCGGTCAATAAAAAGATAAAGCGCCCCCGCAGAAGTGCAGGGACGCTTTATCCACTTTAAACCAATACACGCTCTTTTCTTATTTAACCTCAATAAGTCGCTTGGCCACAATGGCTTCCTCTTTCTTGCCGACTGTCACCAGCAATACGCCATCTACGTATTCAGCTTCGATGTCGTTGTAGTTGACCGTATCCGGAAGCGAGAACGAACGTGTAAACGAGCTGTAACTAAACTCTTTCTTGCTGTACAGCTTATCTTCTTCATTCTTCTCCTCTTTCTTTTCAGCAGAAATCGTAATCATGTTTTTGTCGACGTTGATTTTAAAATCTGATTTCTGCAGCCCGGGAGCCGCAAGCTCAATTTTAAATGCTTTATCCGTTTCCGCGATATTGACCGCTGGGACACGGGTTATCAGACGATCCGTTATAAAAGAATCGTTGAAGAAGTTGTCAAAGAAGCTGTTAACATACGGGTTAACCGCATCTGAATTGATAGTTCTGCTTGGAAATTTGATTAATGTCATATCTATATCCTCCTATTTTTCTATTGTTACGTACACTTGCCATTAATCAAACGGCGTACCGGAATGTAATACAAATAAAAACAAGACAAACTGTCGCTAAAAATCGGGATATAAAGACAAAATGACAGTCCACTATCGCTTATAGCTAAGGGAAACCTCCGCATGAACCTGATCATGACCAAAAGGAGGCGTCGTCTTGCGGATAGCCACCCGCGCTTCATCAATGAAAGAGTACTTACCCTGAATCTTAGAAAGAATCTCCTGGGCAGCAGATTCTAAAAGTTTGCGTTCTTTCTGCATCACGTCGCACAGCAAACTGTAGAGCTCCCCATAATTGATGGTATTCGACAGCTCTTCCGTATCAACATGACGAAAAGGGAAACGGACATACACATCCACGTAAAACTCATTCCCCAAAATCCGTTCTTCCTCGAAATAACCTATAGGCGAAAAAAAACGAACATCGCGAAGCGCGATCTCCTGCGTGATTGTACCCATACACAAACATAGGAAATATCCGGGTCTGATCAAATCTAAATACGGAAAGGCCAAATCACAAAATAGGAATGCTCAATTTTACTTATAATATTAGTAAATTGCTGACGACAAACAAGCGAAGATCAAACACACTACATATGAAGAAACAACTAGGAAGTATAGCCGCCCTCCTAGCCTTATCTCTGGCAGGAACGGCACAGACTACATTCAAACCGGAGGACACGGAGTTTTACTCGCCTAAGCCGCCCGTGGTGATGCTCCGTAACGAAATACCAAGCGACGCGCTCATCCTTTTTGACGGCAGCGGACTACAGCAATGGGTAAGCAGCGAACACCCTGAGCAGGCAGCCCCTTGGACCGTCCGGGACAACATCCTAACCGTGAAGCCAGGCACAGGCGCCATACAGACCAAACAGCAGTTTGAGGACTTTCAGCTGCACGTCGAATGGAGAAGCCCCGAGGTCGTTAAAGGTGAAGGACAAGGCCGCGGAAACAGCGGCATCTTTCTGCAGGGGCTGTACGAAATCCAGGTTCTAGACAACAACGACAACCCCACATACGTAAACGGGCAGGCAGGAAGTATATATAAACAGCGTCCACCACTTGTAGAGGTTAGAGCCGGCGAGGACAAGTGGCACCGCTATGATATTATCTACAGAGCGCCGCGCTTTAATAAAGACGGCATGCTGATCAGCAAGGGCACGGTTACGGTATTACATAACGGCGTCCTCGTACAGAACAACACCCAGATCGAAGGAACAACAGAATACATAGGATTACCGAAGATGAAGGCACACGGGGCCGGACCTATTGTTTTACAGGACCATGGCGATTTGGTAGACTTCCGCCGCATATGGATCAGACCGCTGTAATGTATGAGGCACTAAAGTCTATAGCACTCCGTCGGGGCGCTGCGGATATAACTAAAAAAGGAGCCTTAGCTCCTCTATCCATCCTTCGGCCCGATCAGGATACTTCACACCTGAAGGAACAATGGAGCCTATCATGGTCCGCCCACGCTCGCCATGATAGGCCTATTACTGACCGGTACCGGCATTCACTGTCGGCTTTACCGGATACTACAATCTAAACGGTCGTCTCTTTCGCTTTTTCGTAGCTTTCGTTGTGCACGCTGGCCACGGCACGGCCAGAAGGGTCATTCAGATTCTGGAAAGAAGCGTCCCAGGCCAGCGCCTCGGGTGTACTGCAGGCCACCGACTTAACGGAAGGTACGGTCCGGGCAGCCGCGTCCGACGGAAAATACGACTCAAAAATTGTCCGGTAATAGAACTCTTCCTTGTTCTTGGGTGTATTAACTGGAAAACGGGCGGCCGCAGTCTCAAATTCGACATCAGACACGCGGTTCTCAGCCTGCTCCTTCAGCGTATCAATCCAGCTATACCCTACACCATCCGAAAACTGCTCTTTTTGTCGCCAGGCTATACTTTCAGGTAGATAATCTTCGAAAGCCTTCCGAACGACCCACTTCTCCATACGTCCATCTTTGATCATCTTGTCAGCGGGATTGATGGTCATCGCCACATCCATGAACTCTTTATCCAGAAAAGGCACTCGTCCCTCGACTCCCCACGCGGCCAATGATTTATTCGCACGCAAACAATCGTACAGATATAGCTTCTTTAGCTTACGGACGGTCTCTTCATGAAATTCCTGTGCATTTGGCGCTTTATGAAAGTAAAGATACCCCCCAAATAGCTCGTCCGACCCCTCGCCCGACAACACCATCTTGATTCCCATCGACTTGATGACACGCGCCAGTAAATACATCGGCGTAGACGCCCGGACAGTGGTAACATCGTAGGTCTCCAGGTGATAAATAACATCACGGACAGCATCCAACCCCTCCTGAATCGTAAAGTTGATCTCGTGATGGATCGTACCGATATGGTCGGCAGCCTTCTTCGCTGCGATCAGGTCGGGCGCCCCTTTTAACCCTACCGCAAAGGAATGTAGCTGCGGATACCACGCCTCTTCCTTTCCTCCGCTTTCTATACGTTTAGATGCGAATTTTTTGGTAACAGCAGCAATCACCGACGAGTCAAGTCCACCCGACAGCAGCACGCCGTACGGCACATCCGACATCAGCTGCCGCTGCACAGCTTCTTCCAACGCTTGCCGCAACTTAGCGATATCGGTTTCCGCATCTTTTACAACATCGTACGACTCCCAGTCGCGCGTATACCACCTTTGCGGCGTAAGTCCCCCTTTACTATACACGTAGTGCCCCGGAGGAAACTGTTCAATGTCGACACAAAAGCCTTCTAGAGACTTCAACTCCGACGCGACGAAGAATTGACCATGCTCGTCTTTTCCATAATAAAGAGGGATAATCCCCATATGGTCCCGCGCAACCAGAAAAGTGTCATCTCTGCCGTCGTATAATGCAAAGCCAAAAATACCGTTCAAATCCTCAATGAACGATGGCCCTTTTTCTAAATACAAGGCGAGAATAACTTCGGAATCCGATTGGGTAGCAAATTGGTAGTTAGGTAATGTATTTCTTAATTGTTGATGATTATACACCTCGCCATTAACGGCCAGCACCACTTTCCCGTCCGGACTAAAAAGTGGCTGGCTTCCGGATTTAGGATCGACGATCGCCAGACGCTCATGTGCTAAAATAGATTTCTCACTTGTAAAAATACCCGACCAGTCCGGTCCTCGATGTCTAATACGTTTAGACATCTCCAAAACCTGTAGCCTTAGGGTCTCCGGGGAGGAGGGCTTCAATTCAAAAGCACCGACAATTCCACACATAAATTTAAATTTTAATACTGTTCTCTACGTTTAATATCAATTACTAAACAAAGAAAGGTATTAAAAAATTAAATTCATAATTTTTTACAATTTTTGTTGCAAAAAAAACAACAAAAGAAACATTAAGTTAACATTTCAACATCAAAAACAAAAATTCATTAAACAAGACAAGCCCAACCACCGCGGTTCGCCCCTACCCAGCCCGACAGCGCGGCCGTCTCTTATATGATGCCGTATAACGACCCTCCCTTTGCGCCCAGTCGGTCAACCTTACGTTCCACGCTTTCGTCCTTGACAAGGTCGGGCGCGTGATGAGGTTTACGACGGGCATCGATGATGAGCGGCCCGTTGCAGCCCCAGTGTTTAAAGGTGATAAAACTATCCACGCCATGTATATCGTGCGAAGGGTTGCTCCGTGTAAAAGTAACCCACACAAAATTATTGATCGACGCCGCAGCGAAATGCGCGTCGTCCACCAGCACGATCATCTGCAACCCGTCCAAGGCACCCTTATCTAAAGACGCTGCCCACGAAGCGATGACAGACGCCTCTTCGTCGTAGCCAGTAAACGGCCGCCCATCCACAACAACGATCCCCGGCAATATTAACTTCCCTTGCGCAAACGGCCGCGGCAATGCCCACCCGCCGGAAAGCTCCCGTCTTAGCTCCCGCTTCTTGTCACCGACGGCTGCCAACACTACCTTAGACCCCGTATTGAGCCCATCGCCGGAGTAGTCTAACGTGTCGATCGTCGTATTCGTCATAAAATGCAGATCCCTTGACAGATCTATCCGCTCAAGGATATGTGTAAGAAAAGCAGGAATGTCGTGAATATCAAGCGACGGATCATCCTGATAAGCCGAAATGAACAAGTATTTCGCTAAACTCAGCTGATTGGTACCCAGGATCTGGTTAGCAATTGTTAACACCTCCTGTGGCCTGCTTATCCGCTGATATGGCGTATAGCGCTCGCTCCCGATCGCAAAAAGTAGAGGATGCACTCCTGCCGCGTCAACAGCGTGGACCGAGTGAAGACCGTTGATCTGCTGGGGGATCGCACTTCCGGTAATCTCATGAATGAGAGCTCCAAAACTGGTATCTTCCTGCGGCGGACGTCCCACCACGGTAAACGACCAGATCGGGTCTTTGCGGTGATATACCTTGTGGACTTTCATCAGCGGAAAGGGATGCACCAAGCTATAGTACCCTATATGATCTCCGAACGGACCTTCCGGTTTGTTTTCTTGCGGATAGACCGTGCCCGTAATAACAAAATCTGCATCCGCCGATATACAGAACCCCTCTTCATCATAGAAATAACGGAAACGCCGATTTCCCAACGCGCCGGCGAAAATAGCTTCCGACAGCCCCTCGGGGAGCGGCATCACTGCCGACAAGGGGTGTGCCGGCGGACCTCCCACGAAGACACTCACTTTCAACGGCTTTCCGGCGGCGTTCGCCCGCGTCTGGTGTACACCGATCCCCCGATGTAGCTGGTAGTGCAGCCCTATTTCTTCGTTCTGCACGTAATCGTTTCCCGAAAGCTGGATACGGTACATTCCAAGGTTCGCCTTCATAATTCCAGGACGCGTCACATCTTCCGTATACACCTGTGGCATAGTCACAAAAGCACCACCGTCCATGGGCCAGTTCACAATCTGAGGCAGTTCCGATATTTTCGTTCTCCCATATAGAATAGGCGCTCCGGCTTTCCTTCGCCAAGGCAGCGCACCTAACGCAACCATAGAGGATCCGGCATACGTCAACGGCTTTTTAAGCACAGACAATGGATCCATCTTAACATCCACCAATCGCTTGACATGATCTAACGTATCCCGGAACATGAACTTTGAACGGTCGAGCGTTCCGAAGAGATTCGAAACTGCCGGAAACCTGGAGCCTTTAATATTTTCAAAAAACAATGCCGGCCCTTCCACATCAAACACCCGCATATGTATTGCAGCCATCTCCAGATAAGGGTCGACCTCCTCCTTAATACGTACCAGATGGCCATGCCGCTCAAGGTCAGCCACACAGGCCGCCAAACTTTTGTATCCCATGCTTAAAAAAATATTATACTATCCAGCCATTGCGTATCACGGCGTCGGGCTACGATCCTGCGCACCCCGACTGTCCTCCCGCGCGGGCTAAGAATAGCACAGGCGGTGCCAAACGCAGATTACACGGATGGTTTTTGAGGCCCAACGCACAATAGGCTATACCAACCACAAAAATAGGAGAATTAGTCTGGTATAAAAGGATCTCCGACAAATTCTGGAGACGGTCGCCGCCTTCCCGTCGGAGCCGGACCGTAGAACACATATATTATTATAACCTTTCAGATGTACTTAATAACGGCCGAAAGTTGTGAAGACGTAAAGTTGTATATCCGTACCGGTGTGAAAACGTTAAGTTGTTGAGCGCTTCTTGTATGGTGAGATAAGTTAGAACGTTAGACGATGCTAGCCTGAATTCTAACCGCCGACCACGAGAAGACGCGCCTCCCGTAGAGGACGCTATGTCCTTGACATATTGTCGGCCAGCAGTGCAGTTTGTATAGACGAAAACTCGAAAGGCATATCCGTCTGCCATCCATTTTCGACCCTATAGTCCGAGCGGATTACCGTGGTCAGCTCGGCATAGTCTGTACTGCTGATATCGAGCTTACGGCTATACAGAAATTTAACCAGCCAACGTGGCACATTGATGATCCGTTGTCCCGACTTGATAAGATGGAATGAACGGTAAAGATCAAAAAGCTTCATAAACGAGATAATCTCGCCACCGCCGACCTCCAGCACTTTATAGTGAAACGCGGGAACATCCAACATCCGCTTCAGCCACCGCACAAAATCGCGCACGCCGATAGGCTGAAACGACCGGCCGGCATATTGCTTGGAGTACAATATAAAACGTCGCTCTGCGATACTTCGAAAAACTCTGTCCAATAGCGCATCTCTTCCCAAGACACTATTCTTTAACACGACAGTGTAGTCCATATTGAACTCCTCCAACAGATCCAGAATCGGTTGAATCTCGTCCCGGTCTACCAGCCCTGCTACATAGACTAGACGCCTGCAATTCATCCTAGACAGCAGCTGTATAAAATTCCTCAATGACAACAGCTCCAGTTTCAGGTTCACGACATCCTGTAACGTAGGCACCTGTGTGAAATAAAAAGAAGCCCGAAGATCAGGAATATAAAAATCATAATCTACGCTACCCCGGATAAGATCGAGTTCATACACCTTCGCCCGCAAAGGTTCGAATAGACGGGATTCAAATAATTTAAGATTACGCGTTATTGCGAACACTCCAAAACCCTTTTCCGCCATCAGACTAACGCTCCGCCGCCCGACATAGTTATTGAGCCCACTAATTAATACGTTCATAAACACACAGTCGCATTCAAACCTAAATAATTCATTTTATATAAAATGTAATGAATATAAAATGGACCTCTTGCTCTCCTCCACTATTGAAGACTTATTTATAAGAGGAAATTCAATAACAAATAACAGAAGACTCTTCCGAATGTTCGGTGAAAATATAATTGTTACAAACGAGAGCCCAATCACCTAACTAGAATATGAGGGACCTTCGGATTGCATCGGCAATGGAGAAGTGAAAAAAAGCCAACCGGCGATATACTTTAGCTGACCCATAGCCCCGACCGGTGTAGGTGGCGGGGGCGATTGTCTATACTTTGTCAAAAGAGGGCTAACATGTCTCCCCCAACCCAGATAGTGGATAGTTTACATTATATTTGTGATATTTATTAACGCCTCTGCGAAAGTTTTTTTGATGAAGCCTGTATAAATTAACCTATAGAGAAGCATAAAATAATTTATGCAAGTTTCATCACCATTAAAAAACAAATTATTTGAATGAAAAAGGTGATTTTAGTATGGTTCCGAAATGATCTACGTATTCATGACAACGAAATTTTGTCGGAGGCCGTTAATAAAGGAGACATTGTTATTCCCGTCTACTTCTTTGACCCACGTTATTTCGGTGAAAACCGGCTGGGATTTAAGAACACGGGCATACTCCGAGCCCGCTTTCTCCTGGAATCCGTAAGACACTTTAAGAAGACACTACAGGATATGGGGGCCGATCTGCTGGTTTTCCAGGGTAAACCTGAAGACTTAATCGGCACGCTCTGTGCTAAATATGATGTCACAGAGGTTTACCATCATCGGGAAGTCGCAAACAGGGAGACTAAAATTTCCGAACTGGTAGAGGCTGTGCTTTGGCAGGAAAAAATCAACCTAAAGCACTTCATCGGACACACGCTTTATCATAAAGAGGATCTTCCCTTTCCCATCCGTGACATTCCGGATGCTTTCAGTGCCTTCAAGAAAAAGGTCGAAAAAGAAAGTTTTGTCCGGCCTGTTATACCGCCGGTTGCTCCGTTTATTACACACCCGCACCTTGAGGCAACGGACATACCAACACTGAGCGAGCTTGGCTATAGCGACGCTGAAGCCGATAGCATCGCACAGGGCGGTGCGTCTTTACTACCCGGAGGCGAGGCTTCTGCATTGCAGACCATAGAAACAACGTTAGCGCCAGACTACGACGATATGGACGACTACAACCTCATATCCCCGTACATCGCCTTAGGCGCTGTATCCCCGGCGTATTATTACCACAGAATAAAAGAGCGGTATACGGCTTCAAACAAGAAGAAATACGACCGGCTCATCCTGCGTCTGCTATGGCGCGACTACTTCCGTTTTATGCTCAAGAAGTATCCGAATATCTTCTTCAAGAATCTCGACCCCGATAACGACCTCGTGTCCAGTGCACGGCAGCTACAAAAATGCGTCTCCAAGGGAAGCAGACATCCGGTGATCGATGACTTACTCACCGCATTGAAGACAGAGGGCAACCTGCCTTACGAATACCGGGAAATTCTAGCCGCGTATTTCATGCAGGAGGAGAACATTCATTACCTTGCCGGGGCTAGCTTTTTCGAAGAATCCCTGCTCGACTATGCCCCTTCGACCACTTACGGTTACTGGCTGCATTTTGCACAGAAAGGCACCAGCACCAAGGATAATCTGAAAGCGTCCTGGCAGGATCTGGTTAAAAAACACTACCGTCCAAAAGAGACCGTTTAACAGCTTTTCAACTTTTTGGCAGGGCTGAATAAGAGCTTGTTTCGAATTTTGGCATAAAATTTCGATTTCTTGAATTTTATGCCGTTATAACGCGTATTTTGTTCACTTAAAGCGTGACATAATATTTATTATTTGCTAACTTTGGGCAAAATTTTTATACGTAAGATTTCCTCATGGATAAATTAACATATTTGAGTAACGCAGATTCAGGCTATATTGACTCGTTATATCAAGCATACAAGGAAGACCCTAACGCAGTAGATGTAAGCTGGCAGAAATTTTTTGAAGGTTTTGACTTTGGACAGAGCAGCGGCGGCGGCGGTGTAGCCGTAGAAACGCCGGAACAGGCGCTTAAAGAGATAAACGTGCTGAACATGATCAACGGGTATCGGGACCGTGGACATCTGTTTACAGAAACCAACCCTGTCCGCGAACGCCGCAGGTATTTTCCGGGCAAAGAACTGGAAACCTTTGGCCTTTCTGAAGCCGACCTCGACACCGTGTTTAATGCAGGTGTGGAAGTGGGGCTGGGCCCCGCCAAGCTAAGGGATATCCGGCAACTTATTGAAGACACGTACTGTCGCTCTATCGGAGCGGAATTTCGGTACATCCGTCATCCAGAGAAAATCAAATTCCTTCAGGATAAAATGGAGGCGGAAAGAAATACGCCTAAATTTACATTGGAGGAGAAAAAACGTATTTTAAAGAAACTAAACGAAGCTGTTATTTTTGAAAGCTTCCTCGGTACTAAATTTTTGGGGCAAAAACGGTTCTCATTAGAAGGTGCCGAATCTTTGATTCCGGCATTAGACTCCGTCATCCAAAAGGGATCATCTTTAGGTATCGAAGAATTTGTAATCGGTATGGCTCACCGCGGTCGATTAAACGTATTGACCAACATCATGGGCAAATCCTATAAAACAATTTTCTCCGAGTTCGAAGGAAAGATGTACGAGGCCGACCCGGAAATACAGTTTGGAGGCGATGTAAAATATCACCTTGGTTTTTCTTCCGACATCACCAGCCAGGACGGCAAAAACATTCACCTTAGCTTGGCTCCTAACCCATCCCATCTGGAAACAGTTGACGGCGTTGCAGAAGGTATGGTGCGGTCAAAAATCGACATGAAATATGGAGGCGACTCGTCCAAGATAGCCCCTATCCTCATACACGGAGATGCGGCAGTGGCCGCACAAGGTATCGTCTATGAGACCATCCAGATGTCTAAACTTGATGGCTATAAGACGGGAGGAACCATCCATATCGTTATCAACAACCAGGTTGGTTTTACGACAAACTATAAGGATGCCCGCTCATCCACCTATTGTACAGATATTGCCAAAGTAACCCTATCTCCTGTATTTCATGTCAACGGCGATGACGTGGAAGCATTGGTATATGCGATCAATCTGGCGGTAGAATACCGTCAGAAATACAAGACAGACGTGTTCATAGATCTTCTGGGCTACAGACGTTATGGACACAACGAAGCGGACGAACCTAAGTTTACGCAGCCATCGCTGTATAAACTGATCGAGAAACATCCAAACACGTTGGCTATCTATGTTAAAAAACTGGTAGACCAGGGAAGCATCGATATCGATTTCGCGAAACTGCTTGAAAAAGACTTCCGCACATTGCTGCAAGAACGTCTGGACGAAGCTAAAGCAGTAGAAAAGATCAGCGACGAGCGTCCTATGTTTGCCGGTGCCTGGAAGGGCCTTCGGCCGGCTAGGCAGGCCGATATCTTTCAACCTGCAGATACAAAAGTGTCGAAGGAGCTGTTCCTCGCTTTGGCAAAGGAAATGAATACGCTTCCAAAAGACAAGAAATTCTTCCGTAAGATCACCAAGGTATTTGAGGATCGCCTTAAAATGATCGAGACAGATAAATACGATTGGGCAATGGGAGAACTGATGGCATACGCGACCTTGCTGAACGAGGACTACCGTGTGCGTATTTCCGGTCAGGACGTACAGCGCGGAACTTTCTCACACCGCCATGCGGTCGTCACGCTTGAAGATTCGGACGAGACGTATACGCCGCTTTCGAAAATGAAAGGTGGTGATAAATTCCACATCTATAACTCGTTGCTTTCCGAGTATGGCGTGCTTGCCTTCGAATACGGATATGCATCCGTAAACCCCAATTCGCTGACCATCTGGGAAGCACAGTTCGGCGACTTCGCCAACGGCGCGCAAATCGTGTTCGACCAATATATTTCGTCGGGCGAAACAAAATGGAAACGTTCCAACGGGCTCGTTATGTTGTTACCCCATGGTATGGAAGGACAGGGCCCCGAGCACTCTTCGTGCCGCATCGAGCGTTATCTCGAACTGTGTGCCAACAACAACATGATCGTTGCCAACTGTACAACACCAGCCAACTTTTTCCACTTGTTGCGCAGACAGCTGCACCGCGAATTCCGCAAGCCTCTGATCGTAGCGACTCCGAAAAGCCTGCTACGTCATCCGAAAGCGGTGTCGGCGCTAAGCGACTTTACAGAAAAAGGATTTGAGGAAATCATCGACGATACAACTGTTACGGCTAAATCCGTAAAACGTGTTCTTCTGTGCTCCGGCAAAGTGTACTACGACTTATTGGAAAAACAAGAGGCGGATAAGCGTAAGGATGTGGCGATCGTGCGTATTGAACAGCTATTCCCAATTGCATACGACCAACTCGAAACGTTGCGGAAGAAATACGCCAAAGCAGAATTTGTATGGGTGCAGGAAGAAAATGAGAATATGGGCGCATGGCCATACTACTCACGCAAACTCCGCGACACCGGACTGAATCTGAAATATATTGCCCGTCCGGAAAGCGGTTCCCCTGCTACAGGATATATGAAGCAGCACGTTGCACAACAGACAGAGATAATTAACAAAGCATTTCAAATATAAAACATATCGGCAGCTTAACTGTTGTTCGGTATACCAGAAAAAGAAAATATGAGCTTAGAAATCAAAGTACCAGCCGTAGGTGAATCCATCACAGAGGTGACCTTGGCACAATGGCTAAAACAAGATGGCGATTACGTTGAAATGGACGAGAATATCGCTGAATTGGAATCTGACAAAGCTACTTTTGAACTACCTGCTGAAAGAGCCGGAATTCTAAAGATTATAGCTCAAGAAGGAGACACTTTAGAAATTGGCGCAGTAGTATGTACTATCGAAGATGGTGATGCTCCTGCCGGTGGTGCTGAAAAGAAAGAAGAAGCTCCTGCCGCAGCGGCTGAAGGCGCCGCTGCTCCAGCTGCCAAAAATGATCCGGAAAGCCCGGAATCATACGCAGCAGGCACGGCTTCACCTGCCGCTGCTAAGATCTTAAGAGAAAAAGGCATTGACCCGTCCACCATCAAAGGAACCGGTAAAGACGGCCGTATTACGAAAGAAGATGCCGAGAAAGCGCAGGCGGCCTCTGCGACAGCTAAAGCGGCGGAATCGAAGCCTGCTGCAGCCCCAGCTCCTGCTCCGGTTGCCGGAGCGCGGAATGAGCGTCGTGAGAAGATGACTTCCCTGCGTAAAACTATCGCGAAACGCCTCGTTAGCGTTAAAAATGAAACGGCCATGCTTACTACCTTTAACGAGGTAAACATGCAGCCGATTATGGATCTTCGCTCGAAGTATAAAGACACCTTTAAAGAAAAACATGGCGTCGGACTCGGATTCATGTCCTTCTTCACGAAGGCCGTAACAACGGCTTTAAAAGAATGGCCTGCCGTAAACGCGCGCATCGAAGAAAACGAGATCGTCTACTCGGACTTCTGCGACATCTCGATCGCGGTATCGGCTCCTAAAGGACTCGTAGTTCCGGTAATTAGAAACGCAGAATCCATGAGTTTACATCAGATTGAGAAGGAAATTGTCGCGCTGGCTACCAAAGCCCGTGATAATAAGTTAACAATCGATGAGATGACTGGTGGTACATTTACAATTACAAATGGCGGTGTCTTCGGCTCGATGATGTCCACACCTATCATCAACGCTCCTCAGTCTGCGATCCTAGGTATGCACAATATCGTTCAACGTCCTGTAGCAGAAAATGGACAGGTCGTTATCCGACCGATGATGTACATTGCACTCTCCTATGACCACCGCATCATCGACGGACGGGAATCTGTCAGTTTCCTGGTACGCGTCAAACAGTTGCTGGAAGACCCTGCGAGGTTGTTGTTGGAAGTGTAAACATATACGATGATTTATAATTGAGTCATCGCCGTCATTGCGAGGAGGAAAAATGACGACGTGGCAATCTGGCGATAGGAAACACAGATCATCCATTAGCACTTATTTCTAATGGCATTCAGGAGTTTACTACGTTCGGTTGCCGCGTCGCTACGTACCTCGCAATGACGTATTTTTTTACCAACTATTGATGAAACAATCGACACGCGTTGTAGCTATCTTTTTACTCCTATGTTTTCGGATCTGTCCGGCGGCCATTGCGCAACAAACCGGCTTGACCGTAGACTTCTTTGGCTATGTAGACAACAGGGAATACAAATCAATCTATACGGAAGACAAAACCATTTTGGGAACGCTCCTCTCGCCAAGTCTTTTTTTTGCCATCGATAGCAACCACCGCATTGTTGGCGGAATCCAGTATAACCAAGATTTTGGTAAGCATCGGGAAAACAAAGATCGCGTTCTGCCGATTGCCTATTATAATTTCAGGAATAAAAAGTTCGATTTCGCGCTGGGGCATATGCCACGTTATGAACGTCTAAAAGACGTACCGCGTATGGTACTCTCTGATACGCTTTTCTATGACCGTCCAAACATCGAAGGGATGTACCTCGGTTTTCAGAACAAACAGTTACAACAAGCCTTGTTTATCGATTGGCTGAGTAAACAAAGTCACCATTTTCGGGAGCGATTCGTAGTTGGCCTGTCCGGCAAGTATAAAATCGGACGATTCTTCATTGCCGACGACGCACTGCTCTATCATAACGCACTGAGCAGTAATGACAGTATCGAGGAACACATTCAGGATAACGGCGTCGTGATCGTCCGCGCCGGAGTAGATTTTAGCCACCGGAGCTTTTTGGACTCCCTGACGTTCGACGCGGGCATTGCTGTTGGATTCGACCGCATACGGACCAGATATGACCTCCGTGTCGCCAGGGGCTTTGTTTCGAATCTTTACCTCGGTTTCCGGCGCTTCTTCCTGATGAACACCTTGTATCTCGGCCAGGCACAGCACCTTCCGATGGGCGACTCCTTCTACCATCGTGATAAGTATAATCGTCTTGACTTGGGATGGATCCCGTTTCGCAAGGGGCCCTTAGAAGGCAAGTTCACCGCCTCCTTTCATTTCGCCCCCGATCAGATCAGCAACCAGCAAGCATTTACATTACGCTATAAATTCCGCAACAAAAAGACGTTGTTAGAAGAGTTAAAATAGTCAGAGGGGGCAGAAGAACTTCTCTAACTCCTATCTAATACGCCAAAAAATCTTCAAAAACCCTTTGGTAGTATCCTTTTGCGATGTGCAATAGGCTGTCCCGCCTTTCTTTGTCGCTCTTTGGAACTGTCGTATACCCCACGTCGCGGCGCAACATATCGTAACTGACCACAGCCTCGCTATTAACCACACCAAACGTCCCGTTAGCATTGAAAAAAGCCGTATGTGCCCGGTTCCGGGCGAATAAATTCTGCGAATACCGAAATCGGCCGGCCGGAGCACCGACAAAACCGGCCAGCGTACTGGCCACATCCAGTTGGCTCACCACCTCATCAACTTTCTTCCCTTTATACTCATCTTTTAACGCACCTCCAAATACGAAAAGGGGAATATGGTAACGTTCCGGCCGCTCCAGTCCAAACTTCTCCTGCGGATAGACATGCCCATGGTCTGAGGTGACAACAACGACCGATTCTTCGTACCATGGCTGTTGTTTTGCTTTTTCGATGAAATTAAACAGCATCGTATCCGTGTAGTACGCTGTACTCCTGTAAGCATTAGCTTTACTACTGTTTCCGAATTTATAGCCCGGTGAAAGATGAAAAGGCTCATGATTTACAATTGTATAAAAGATGCTGAAAAAAGGCTTTTCGCCAGCGCCCAGATCATGCAACATCCGCTGCGCAACCACATGGTCGTATACCCCCCACGAGTTCCGCTGCGCGCCTAACGGAAAGTCGGCGTCATCAACGACATGCTCAACACCATGGGTAAACATAAACGATTTAAAGTTGTAAAACTCGCTCTGCCCACCGTGGTAGAAGGATGTCGCATAGCCCAAAGAGTCAAAGATCTGCCCTACAGCCGGTAGCTTCTCGTGTTTGGGGATATATTTGATAATACTTTCCGGCCCTTGAGCGGGGAAACCGCTCATGACGGCTATCATTCCCTTGTCGGATCGATCGGCAGCAGCATAGGCCCGACGAAATGAAATCCCTTCGTCCATGAGCTGTTTCATCTTGGGGGTCACGTCTTTTTCCCCGCCCAGATCTTCAAAAACCTGCGCTACCATGCCTTCCAGTAAAACCAGAATAACGTTGGGCCTCTTGGTCGTTAAAACTTCTTCGAAGTCGTTTGCAGGCCGTAATACCTGTTCGGCAACCCGTGAAGCTTCCTGTTCGCTCATGAACTTATAAGGGTTCCTTTTTGTGCTTTTGGTTAAATCCTTTAAAAACGACCAGTACGTATTTACTGCAACGTGGTTGGCGATGTTATCATCGGAAAAATACACGGAACTTTGATTCAATGTTGCCCTTCCGTATCCGCCCCGGATAAGCGAAAAAATCAACGCCGCGCCGACGACGAGCGCCGCCGCTTGAACGAAACGGTTGGGAAGCGCAGCATATTTGGCATAACGTACAACAACGAGATGATAGAAATAGTGTGCGCAGAGGAAAAAGACGGCCAGTACGACCGCCCCCCGCCATACCATTCCGAAATCGATAGAGTTGGACACCCCACCAATAGCGCCCATGCCCAGCGTAATTGCCCGCTTACTGATCTTTTCGCCCCACGCTTCATAGAGCGGTAGATTGGCCGTCGTCACCGCTGCAAAAAGAACCGTGGGCACAAATACATAACCTCTTAAAATCCAGGCAGAAACACTTATTTTCAAACACAGCTGCTGAATGAAAAAGAACAAAAATGGCAGTGCCTGCAAGTAGCCCATTAAAGACAGATCCAGTTTTATCCCATGCCAGAAAGCATAGAGTACATCGATCGGATCCTCAATTTTATGCCATACGCTTATCGCAAAAACGATCCTGTCCAAAAAGGATAACAGCATCCAGTAGCCACACAGGGCTAAAAAAAATGACAGGTTGGCGCGCCAGCCGGGCCTTCTCTCCATGGTTAATATTCGTCTAACAAATTATTAAAAATAAAATAACCCGCAAAAATACAGTTATTCCATAATAGTTCGTGAAAAACCTGTCATATCAGCAACATTTTATTACACGGAGCATTCCGTAAAATGTGAGTAATTGTCTATTTTTGCGTCTTGAACTTCCAAATCGAACATGAGTATAGCAAAAACATACAATCCTAAAGAAGCAGAAGAAAAGTGGTATTCCTATTGGATGGAAAACGGTTTTTTCCGTTCCACACCGGACGAGCGAGAGCCCTACACCATCGTGATGCCGCCGCCCAATGTCACCGGCGTACTGCACATGGGGCACATGTTAAATAACACCATACAGGACGTTCTGATCCGACGGGCGCGCATGCAGGGCAAGAATGCCTGTTGGGTTCCAGGTACCGACCATGCTTCGATCGCAACGGAAGCAAAGGTGGTTGCTATGTTAAAAGAACAGGGAATTGACAAAAAGTCGATAACGCGCGAGGAATTTTTAAAATATGCCTGGGAATGGAAGGAGAAATATGGCGGGATCATCTTAAAGCAATTGGAAAAGCTCGGCGCTTCCTGCGACTGGGACAGAACGAAATTTACGATGGATCCCGACCTTTCCGAGGCCGTCATCGACACCTTTATAAAGTTTTATAAGGAAGGATATATATACCGCGGGGTGCGTATGGTGAACTGGGACCCGCAAGGAAAAACAGCCCTTTCTGATGAAGAGGTAATCCGCAAAGAAGTAAACCAGAAACTATATTATATCCGGTACCAGATAAAAGACAGCGACGAATATGTAACCATTGCCACCACCCGTCCGGAAACGATTATGGCGGACACCGCTATATGTATAAATCCAAACGATACACGATATAGCCATTTACAAGGCAGGACGGCACTGGTGCCACTGATAAACCGCGAAATTCCGATCATCACGGATGAGTACGTGGAGATGGAATTTGGAACCGGATGCCTGAAGGTTACCCCAGCGCACGACTTAAACGACTACGAACTTGGGCAGAAGCATAACCTCGAAGTTATCGACATCCTCGATGACGACGGGACACTGAATGAAAAGGCGCAGATTCTGGTGGGAGAAGATCGCTTCATTGCCCGTAAGAAGGTGGCCAAAATGCTGGAAGAAGCAGGACAGATCGATAAAATAGAGGATTACAAATCGCAGGTAGGCTTCTCGGAACGGACGGATGCCGCTATCGAGCCCAAACTATCGATGCAATGGTTCTGCAAAATGGATCAGCTGGCCAAGCCCGCGCTAGAATACGTCGAAGACGGCACGATAAAGCTGATACCCGAGAAATTCTTCGCATCCTATAAACATTGGATGGAAAATGTAAAAGATTGGTGTATCTCCAGACAGCTATGGTGGGGGCAACGGATTCCGGCTTGGTATAACGACCGCAATGAATGGGTAGTCGCCAAAACGGAAGCTGAGGCAGTGGCTGAATTTGAAAGCCTGGGGAAATCAACAAACGGGATACGCCAAGAGGACGATGTGTTGGACACATGGTTTTCTTCCGGCCTATGGCCAATGTCCGTATTCGATGGTGTCCGTCATCCGGATAATGCGGAGTTCAATTATTATTACCCGACCAACGACCTGGTAACAGCGCCGGAAATTTTGTTCTTCTGGGTGGCCCGTATGATTATTATGGGACATGATTATACGCAAAAGCCGCCCTTCCGAAATGTATATCTCACAGGGATCGTTCGCGACAAACTGGGGCGTAAGATGTCCAAATCGCTCGGCAATTCGCCAGACCCCATCGAATTGATGGAACAGTACGGCACCGATGGTGTACGTGTTGGCATGCTTCTCTCCTCTCCTGCGGGTAACGACCTCATGTTCGACGTTTCTTATTGCGAGCAGGGCCGAAATTTTGCCAACAAAATCTGGAATGCTTTCCGCCTGGTGAAAGGTTGGGAAACGGTTGACCAACCTGCTACGGATGCCCAAAAGACGGCGGCCACATGGTTTGAAAACAGGTTTAATCAAGCTGTAGCCGACATAGATGAGCATTTTGCAAACTACCGGCTCTCTGACGCCCTAATGAGCACATACAAGCTCATCTGGGACGACTTCTGCGCTTGGTATCTGGAACTGGTAAAACCGGCTTATCAGGCGCCTATCGAGACAGAGACATTAGAGACGGTTAAAACCTTCTTTGAGAAAGTCCTCGCATTAGCCCATCCATTTATGCCGTTCCTCACGGAAGAACTGTGGCACGACGAGCTGTTCGGCGCACGGGAGAAGGGTGATTGTGCCATCGTGGCAACGTATCCTATAACACAACCTTTTGACGAGCAAATCATCAAGGAATTTGAAGTTGTACAGCAAGTCATATCAGAGGTACGGAGTATACGCAATACAAAAGGCATCTCGCCCAAGGTCGCTTTACCATTAGCCATTAATGCAACAGTTATCGACTTCAAGAAATATCAGGAGAGCATTATCAAACTAGCCAATATTGCTGAACTTACATTCGTCAGCGAGAAAGTCCACGGCGCGGTCAGCTTCCTGGCGGGTAAAGACGAATGTTATGTTGCCTTGGAAAGCAACATAGATGTGGCTGCCGAAAAAGAACGTATAACGAAGGAGATCGCCTACCTGAAGGGCTTTTTGGCATCAGTAGAAAAGAAGCTTTCCAACGAACGGTTTGTTCAGAATGCCAAACCGGAGATTGTACAGAACGAACAAAACAAAAAGGCAGATGCAGAAGCAAAAATTGCCATTCTGGAAGAAAGCTTACGCAGTTTAGGATAGCATTAGCGGCCGGCACAGGACTGGAGGCGTTGGCCGAGGGCAGCAGCATACTTTTGGGAGAAAAAGGGAGCGTCGACAGGATTCCGGAATGAAAAGCGAAACGCGGCACAAGTTTTTTGAAATTCTATTTCAAAAAAAACGAAACCACAGCTAAAAAGAGATGTTTTAAAGAATAATAAGATCAATTCGGATCTGCGCCAGGAGGAAAAAATATGGGAACTAAACACGTACTACCGCTACAGAAGATCGGTGAAATACATTGGGCAGACAATCTTAAAAAGTTTCTCCATAAATACGATATCATTGCACAGGGCATCTCCCTACAGGAAGAGACAAGCTTAATTACGTTTGGATTGGGGGGGTGAAATACGCTTGTACTACAAACATTTTGGACGGACAGATAGCGCGGAGTTTATGTATTACTTGCGGAAACCGGCGGAGTTGGAGTGGCTGCACCAGAGCAGGCATGTAGCCGCTCTAGCCGAACAATTTTCCGACGATACACTCGCCGGCTACGTTGTGATTTCAGAATCCGTTACAGGCGAGCCGATCTGCCTCCATATCGACACGCAGGCCATCTATACGTTTACCAAAAAGCCTGTTGGAAAGCACCTTTTGTTCCACTCATTTAATGATTTTCTCTTGGTTGAGCTCATACAGTTAAAAAAGCAGGTTTGCGAATTTGATTTTGAATCCATGGAAGAAGAATACAGATTTGTTGATACGGTCGTAGACAACTCGGACATCAGCCAGGAACTCCGCCACGAAAAACTCTATAAAAAATAGTAAGGTGAATCGATATTCTCACGTGGCGAGTTTCCCCGCCCCAGCTTCGACGCCCACGCCATGTTCCGGAGTAATCAGATAAGATTCACCGATCAATGGGTTATATTCACCGAAAATGCGGCGAAGTTCGCCTAGTAAGCCTCGGCCAGCAGCCGTTATCGTGTTATCTTTGTGTAAACAAAAAACAAATAAGGTTTAACATCAACAAAAGGTAATATGAAAACACAATCAGAAACAACATTTCAGCTAAACAGTGAAAATATCAGCAGCGGCTTTCAGCAGGCATTTAACTGGTTGCGGACGACGAAAATCGCCATCTCATCGAAAACCGGCCGAGAATACGTAAGCCTCCCGCTGATTGCCGCGATTGTTATTGCTGTTATTCTCCCGTTTTTCTCTATCCTCGGACTGCTTATCGGAACACTGTTGGGATGGCACGTATCCTTTCAGCGGACGAAGGAAGACATTGCTTCCAAAAGCGGAATCATCGATATAAAGTAATATTTTTCACACACTAAACCGACAAAAACAATGACATTGATAGCAGTACTCTTCCCATGGTTGTCTTTTTTTCTCCGGGGCAAAATACTGATCGGCTTCGTATGTTTGATTCTGCAGATCACACTGATCGGCTGGTTACCGGCTGCCATCTGGGCCGTGGCTTCTCATGTGGATGGCAAAAACAAAAGGCGTATCCGCCGGCTCGAACGCAATATGCATCGCCCGACTATCTAAGATAACCGGGCAATGCTTCCGCTCTAAAACGATAATGGGTCGGGGCGTCTACATAAGTTCCATATCTCTGACAGCAACTTTTGACCAATATTTACTGTACTTCTCCGCGGCAGCAAGGTGGTCCGGATGCTTCTCATACGTGTTTATGTCGTCCATGTTGGCAAATGTGACAAGCAGACTGTAGTCGAACGAATTGTCGACAACATCACGTTGAGTGGTTGAGGCAGGTTTGCCCACATAAAAACGCTTTATACCCGGAACTTTTTTGAGGGCTTCGAAAAAGTTCAAAAAGTCTTTCTCCTCGTCTTCCGTAATGCCTTCATTTAGCCAGAAATAAACGGAATGAACGATGATTCCACCAGACAGGTCGTCTCCTCCTTCGTTGATGGAAACTGTCGTGCAGGACTGCATGATTGTAGCCGATGTACCCGCCACCGCTACAGATCTTAAAAATTTTCTTCTTTCCATGACTTAGCTTGATTAACCAAACTTACGCAAATTCGCTTTCATCTGCAACCCAGCTCGCCAGGTACCAGATAGCTACTCCCTGCTAATCATCGCCTTCGGATTTATGTATCGACATTTCAGACCAAAAAAGCACATTTTATTTCCTGCTAATGTCATGATTTTATTATCTTAGTAATGAAAAAAAACCAATTGTTATGAAGTTTCTATGGATATTCCTTTTGCTGTTCGGAACGTTGATGAGCCGCGCACAATCCTTAAATTATGCGGTAGAATCGGTACCGCAGGCACTGAAATCCCGTGCGGCCGTCACGATCAGAAACGAGTCGGTTTACATAGAGATGCGCGCCGCCCATGATGTCCTTCAGAAAGTGAAAAGAGCAATCACCGTCTATAACAGGAATGGCGACAATTATGCCTACATTCCATTATATTACGATAAAAGCGCAACCATTAAATCTGTCAAAGGGACGATCTACGATGCAGACGGATCGCCGATCAGAAAGATCAATCACAAAGATTTCACGGATGTTAGCGCCGCAGACGGCTTTTCTATGTTTTCTGATACCCGCTTAAAATATTATCAATATCACGCAATAACATATCCATACACTATTGAGGTCGAATATGAGATTCAGCACAAACAAAACCTCGCCATACCAGCCTGGAACCCAAACTTCAGTCCGGAAGTATCGGTAGAGCAAAGTACATATATCTTTGCTGCCCCTGCGGGCGCTGCCGTGCGTACATATACACAAAACGTCCCCGCAGCAGCGTCTGTGAGCCATACCGATAAATTTGTTCTACACAAGTGGGAAGCTACTAATATTCCTGCTGTCAAAGAAGAATCCTACACCCGCAACTTCCGGGAACGCTCCATATCGGTCTATATCGTACCTCAAGAGGTGTCCTACTACGGAAGGAAGGGCGCTTTCGACGACTGGCAGGGCTTCGGAAAGTGGGTATACGAAAACCTACTTCAGGGCAAACAGGACTTAAATGAAACCGTCCGGAACAACGTGCTCCAGTTAACGAAAGACTGTACGACCGACAAAGAGAAAGCAAAAGTCCTTTACCGTTATTTACAGGAAAAAACAAGATATATCAGCATACAGGTTGGTATCGGCGGCCTCGAGCCTTTTAAGGCCAGCGATGTCGACCGCTATGGTTACGGCGACTGCAAAGCGCTGGTAAACTATATGCAAAACCTGCTGGCGCTTGTCGATATCCCCTCGTATTACTGCATCGTTGAGGCGGGAAACCTCAAACAGGACCTGAAAGCAGACTTTGCAAATGTACAGGACGGAAATCACATCATTCTATGTATTCCGTTTGAGCAGGATACGACGTGGCTTGAATGTACCAGTCAGGAGATGCCATTTGGCTTCCTCGGAAACTTTACAGACGACCGCCTGGTATTGGCATGCACACCACAAGGTGGAAAAGTTCTGCGTACCCCTGCCTATACCCATCTGGAGAACAAACAAGTAAGAATAGGCAAACTAAAACTCGTTAACACCGATCTGAAAGGGAGGCTGGTTACTAAATTCTATGGAACCCAGTACAATAACCATGCGGATGTTTTACATGCAAATAATACGGAGAAACCTAAATTGCTGGCAAAACACTACGATATCAACAACATCAGCTTTAGCGACATCGCCTATAAGGAAGTTAAGGACGACTCTCCCCACCTGGTAGAAAACCTTTCGCTGTCAATATCCAATATCGGTCTTCATTCGAATAAGAGGCTGATGCTTCCGTCTTCCTTGTTCAATACGTTTACAACGATTCCCCGGTATGACGACCGCCAACAACAGGTATATATCAACCGTGGCTTCACGGATGAAGATCACATTGAGATCGAGCTTCCGGACGATATCAATAAACAGATGGTACCGACGGAGAAAGAATTTAGCTGCCCAATGGGGGAGTATAGATTTACCGCAGCGATTGAAGGGAACACCCTGCGATGCAGCCGAACACTCGTCATAAAACAAGGGGTTTATGATCCTGCCCAGTACGCTTCTTTTCAGGAGTTTTTAAGGTCGGTCAGCCAGACAGATAGAGGCCGCTTCTCGTTAGAGCTCCTGTAGGTTCTCAACTCGATAAAAAAAGCCCCCTTAGAGAGGCTATTGGCAATCCGTGATCGTCACTTCCCCGCCAGATCAAAAAGCGTAAACAGCGTCGTCGACAGGAGGAACGACAACGCGATCTTAAGATGTGATTTACAACGCTATTCTTCGTGTGAAGCGGAGTGCCACGAAGGATCTTACGATAAAAGGGAGTCTTACTTCTGTTTATAGACCCATCCATACAGACCGCTTCGCCAACTCTACGGAGAGTGGCTGAACTGGCTTTTGGCTGTTAGCTGTGACCATGTGCTATTAACCATCCCCGGTCTAAAAATATCGCTCAGGTTATAAGCCTATGCGCGAAAAAAAGGCAGCTAGCCGATTACCGGACTAGCTGCACGTTAACCAAATTATTATATAAGTAAAGCTTTTGTGCGAACGCGGGTTTTAATTGATTTTATGTAACGTCAATGACATCTTCTGACATTGGATAATCCTGTTGAAGAACTCCTTCAGATCGAAATATTCTTCCGGGAGAAAGATAGGCTTATTAACTTGTGTTATCGCCTGTAAATTGATCAGGTCGTCTTTTTGTGATACCGTAAATACATAGCGCGCGTCCCTATTCGGCAACGCCATATTCAGCTTGTTCCCGGGCGAGTCGGTCAGGGTATAGCCCTTTGGAACACGGATCGAAAAAGACAGGTTTTCGTGTAGCTTGGAGCCGATATCTACAGGATAAGTTCTGGATACCAGGTTGAAAGGGTTTCTCTCCGTCCTGCCGTACACGAGCGGGCTGAAATGTATTTCGTCACCGGACACTGTGGCAAAGTTAGCGACCTCGATGTCCATAGATTCTTTCAGCAGCAGGTCGTAGTCTTCCCTATTTTCGAGCTGATGCCCTGATATCGTCATGTGGGACAGCTTTTTCTCCCTATCCTCTAAATATTCTTCGAGCGAATTATAGCTGTTGACCTCCGCTCTCATTGCGGAAGCGTTATACCCGCCTCTGCTTAAAACGAGCTGTCCCACCAGCGTTCCATCTTCGCGGAGATCGCCCACGAAATCGGCATGTAAAGATGCTATCAGATTTGACTGTAAAGGCACCCAATCCGATAGGCCGTTCAGTGGTATACTACGCCCCTGATGGTTAATACACTTTAGCGGTAAACTTCCAAAAGGTTCATAGGTGCCCGTTGCGTCGAGAAAGTAATACTGGTCGCCTATCTTGGCTCTGGCGACAACATGGTTAAATTCTGAAATGGCCGCCGAATAAATGCCCGCATAGCCATTATCCCGGGTGGACAGAATAATCGGATCCGTAGGTATGCCACAATAACTCAACGCGCTAATCAACGCCAGATTCAGGTCTGCGCTATTTCCTGTCCGTGCTTCAACCACCTTTTTAATTCCTGCCTCGGCGAAAATGCCATGTTTCCCGTTCCATTTAAAATACTGCTTAAAGAAAGCATATATCCGGCGTGCCTTTTCGTAGTCGGTCCCGCCCTCCCGTACAATTGGATCAATAAAGTCTTTTAAAAGCGCTTTCCTCTTCAGCTGCCCTCCGAAATCTTCGTTCTCAAGCAACGACTTGTAGACGTCTTCCCACGTTAAGGAAAACGTCTCGCTAGGGCCGAATGGAATGGCATAACGGGCCAGTTCGAATGTGAGTACCGAAGTGAAGTTTTTCGCTGCCGTCATGTAATCTTCCGAAATAAACGCTGGGATATCCGTCATCACATAAGAGGTTTTAACTCCTCTGACCTCGCCCACACTTGTGCTTAATTGCGTATTGTAGTTGTCGATCTTACGATCAGTCAAGGCAAGCACGCCCTTCAAATTCACCCGATAGGTACAGATTTCGGGAATGCGGGTAACGAACTCACTCCTTAATTTCGGTATATCGGTCTGGAAGGTCCACGCATTTAGACTAAACAGAAAAGGCGACTTGGTTTTGTAACGCAGTTCAATGATGGAACCTTCCTTCACTCCCGGAAAGGCAACCTTTACCTGCGACAGATTTTTTGATGTTTTTTCGGGAATCACGTTCTCCTTAGCGAGCTCGGTTCTGACCACTTTCCCTCCTTCAAGATTATAGGTGATACCTTTAATCTCTACCAAGGTTTCCTTTCTGGTATTATCTATATAGAGTGGGACAGTAAAATTAGCATGCTCGTATCCGTCTTTGTTAAGAATTCTGATCAACGTGTGGTAATAATATTCTATTTCGAAGCCCTTATCGGCAATCGGACTAAGTTCTATATTCGCATAGCCGTATTCATTCAGCACGATGCCCCGTGTTGTACTGTCGACGAGCGGGCCTGCTGTGGCAAAATCTTCTTGTTTGACCTTACCGAACGAGAAATCCTGCGCATACAATCCGGAAGACAGTAAAAAAAGTATGACTGATAAAAAAAGAGATTTCATGAAATTTTAACGGCTTTTTAAAGGTTGCAGGAAATAGTCAAGTACTGCTTATTCACTGTCACGTGTACAGTTAACCGTTTGATTTCGCTGGAATCAACGAGCCGGTTGCGCTCGTCTTTTAAACATGAGTATTTCATATCAATTAATAATCGGTAAATCAAATTTAGAAAAAATCATTGAAATATGCAAACAGAAAATTACCGCCTACAAAAAAAAGTTTTTGATACAGCGAAACATGTTAGACGAAAGGCGTTGATGCAATTTAGGGATGGAATAGCTGAACGAAAAAAAACTACCGGAAGTTCACAGGACGAGGAAAAAGCTAATCCGAACCGATTTCATCTATATTATTAAATTTCATAACGGTAAACAAGTCGCACCAACCACGATATTAACTGAGGAGCCGAGAAGTCCCTAACAATCCATCCACTTTCGTCTCGTCCCCTATTTACCGTATTCCATTATATTGTTAGACAGCAAATACTATCTTTGTTCTTATTTAATCATGTAAATAATGTCCATCAAACTAAACATTTGAACTTTATTTACGTTTTTAAGTTATAAATTTATTTATTGAATAACGTCATCATATAATAGAAGCGCTTTGAATCGATTTGGACGAATAGCTTTAAAAACCATACTGTGGATTATAGGTAGCATCATCGCTCTTATTTTACTTGTCATCTTTCTAATCCGGATACCGGCCGTGCAGAACTACGTCGTAGGAAAAGTAACAAACTATGTCGAGACGAAGATTGGAACGCCGGTCAGAATCGGCTATGTCAACATTACCTTTCCTAAAAAGCTGGTGCTTGAAGACGTCTATTTCGAAGACCAGTCCAAAGACACTTTGATAGCCGGTGATAGGCTGCTCGTAGACATCAACATGTTCAAGCTGTTAAAAAACACCGTTGAGATCGAAGAGCTTGAATTAGAAGGAATTACCGCAAAAATTAATCGAACACTCCCCGACAGCGCGTTTAACTTTGATTATATCGTCGCAGCATTTTCCTCCGAGAAAGAAAGCGCCCCGACAACAGATACGGCATCAGCTTTAATCTTCGATATCGATGACGTCCGGTTCAAGCGCATCCATTTCGAATACAACGATGAAGTCATCGGCATGAATGCCAGCATCCGTCTGCAACACTTCGACACGAAAGTCAAGAAATTTGATCTGACGAATAACATGGCTTTTTCCATGCCCAACCTGAAAGTCGATGGGCTTACTGCAGTGATAAAGCAATGGGCGCCGGCATCGGACGAGGAGATCCCTTCAGCTGCCGACTTTGGCGTTCCCGGCTCGGACACGGCGGAAACGTCCCTCCTGCCCGATCTGGATATCAGAACCATAGACCTTTCCAATATCCTGGTGCAATACCAGGACGCATCCTCCGCCATGGACACGAGGTTTGACATCAAAAAGCTTACCGCGAACATCAAAGAGCTAGACTTAAACAACGAAATTGTACGGCTCGATGAAGTCGCCCTGGACGAAACCGACGCCAAGGTATTATTTGGAAAGACATCGAAAAAAAGCGCTCCCGAAAGCAGCGGGGACAGCACACCTGTCAACTGGGTGGTTTCCGCAGATAAGCTGATCGTCAATAAGACCAACGTAGCCTTTCGCGACGACAACCAGCCTCGCACGAAAGGGTTCGACTACTTTAACATTAATATTACCGACTTTTTGGGGCATCTGGAAGATTTTTATTACGCTGCAGATTCTATTTCAGGATCGCTGAAAAAGCTGACGGCCAAAGATCATTCTGGCTTTACGTTAAAGACCCTGCAAGGTGATTTTGTATATGGCAACACCGGCGTAGAGCTTACGAACCTCCTTGCAGAGACGCCATTAACGACCATACGCGACCATATCAAAGTAACGTATCCATCGTTGAACGCGCTATCGGAAAATCCTTCCCTCGTGCAGGTCGACGCCCGTATACGCAAGTCTACCATAGATATGCGGGATATCCGATATTTCGCACCATTTCTGGATACAATGGAAGTCATGAAACCTCTACTTGCACGGTCGTTCTACATCGATGGGACCGTAAAAGGGCGTATGGACAATCTTGTTATTCCGAACCTTGAGATCAAAACACTTCAACGGACGCATTTATTGGCCAGCGCCATCGTACGCGGACTTCCGGATATGGACAGATTCAATATCGACCTCAAGCTCAGAAAACTAACAACAGGAAGGGCAGACATTGAGCGACTCGTTGCCAAATCGCTGCTTCCAGATAGTTTACAGCTGCCGAACGCTATCAGTCTGTCGGGAACGTTTAAGGGCGGGATGCAGGGGTTCGATGCCAACTTAAGCTTGATTACGGAGAAGGGGAATGCCACCGTCAACGGTAATCTGACCATGGGGCGCGACACCACCTATGACGCCTACGTATCAATCGACAACTTCAATATCGGCAGTATATTAAATCAGGACTCCGTTCTGGGGATACTGTCTGCGGAAGCGAAAGTCACAGGTACAGGATTGGATCCCAAAAACATGAACGCCTCCGTAGAGGGCACGCTTAACCGGCTTGACGCGTTGGGCTATCGGTATCATGATATACGTCTGGACGTGCAGGCGGCGGGAGGAGATATCGCCGGCACGGTGACAAGTCCGGATCCAAACGTACAGTTCAACATGGATTTTGCCGCCGACATGCGGGGCACTTATCCCAAGCTTCAGGCGACATTAATGATAGACAGCGTTAATCTGCAGAACTTAAAGCTGATGGACGACGACCTCCGGTACCATGGTAAGATAGTTGCCGACTTTGAAACCGCCGACCCCGACTTTCTAAACGGGACATTGGCCGTGTCCAATTCCTCCATCGCCTATAACGACCAACGATACACGCTCGATAGCATAACCCTGACGGCCCGCGCGGACACGTCAAGGAATACGCTGATCTTACGATCAGAGTTTCTACGGGCACATCTCGTGGGCAAATACCGGCTGACAGAGCTCGGCGCGTCCATTCAGGACATCGTACACATGTATTATAATCCCAAGGGCACACCTCCGACGACACTTGCATACGAACCGCAGAACTTTGAGTTCAGTGCGACGTTGAACAACTCCCGCTTTATCCGCGACTTTGTCCCCGAGTTGCAGGAGATGCGCGACATAACATTGGATGGAACGTTCAATAGTGAGTCAAAAACGATCATGGCCAAGTTGATAGCGCCGCGGTTGCTGTACGACGGTATACTAATAGAGAATGTGGGTGTCGACCTGACCACAGCTGACAGCACGCTGTACTACGCGGCCCTAATTAATAAGATCAAAGTAAACAACATAGAACTAAATAACACGGTTTTCAGCGGTAGCGTCGTTGAAAACAATCTGGATTTCGGATTGTGGATCAAGGACAAAGTTGATAAGGAACAGTACCATCTAGGCGCAAAAATGCAGGTGACTGAAAACAATTATGTGCTGAACCTCAATCAGGACGGCCTCATGTTAAACTACGAAAAGTGGCAGATTGACCCCGCCAATCGCCTTCACTTTGGATCAGATGGGATCCTCGCACACAGCTTCCGCCTGACCAACGATGGCCAGGAGTTCCTCATCCAGTCAAAAGATTCTACAGCGAATGCTCCCCTAGATCTCACTTTTAACAATTTCCGTATAGAGACTTTTACAGAAATTCTGGAATCCGAAATGCTGCAGGTCGGCGGAGGGATCAATGGGACAGCCACGGTATCGCGCCTAGAAAGCAAGCCTGTCTTCGTCTCCGATTTAAGCATTGAGAAGTTCTACTTCGGAAAGGATACCGTCGGAGACGTCCTGATTAACGTCAACAATATCAGAGAAAATACATTCTCGGCCGACATCAAGATTACAGGTAATGGCAATGACGTCCAGCTTATCGGCGATTTTATCAGCCCCCCTGGAGAGCCCTCGTCCATGGAGGCTACGTTATCCCTAAAACCGATGAAGCTAACCACGGTACAGGCATTCAGCTTTGGGTATCTCGAAGACTGTGCCGGCGACCTTGTCGGCGACTTAAAAATCTCCGGAACCGCAGACGCACCTCGGATAAACGGCGAATTGGTATTCAGAAACGGAAAGCTTAACATTGCCATGCTCAATGCCGACCTGCTGATGGACAATCAGGCTATACGGTTTAATAACCAAGGCATACAGTTCAGACAGTTTGAAATCAAAGACTCGCGCGGCAACACCACGCGGCTTAACGGATCCATACGGACGGCAACTTATACCGATTTTGACTTCAACCTCAACCTGAACATGGATGATTTCGCCGCAGTCAACTCGACCAGGGAGGATAACGACCTGTTTTTTGGCAAACTTTATCTGACGTCGAACCTGCGTATCACGGGCAACCTCGATAATCCGCGGGTTGACGGAAGCGTAAAAGCGAATGACAAAACAGACTTCGTATTTATCGTTCCCAACGACGACCCTGGCATAGCCCAGCGCGACGGCGTCGTTAAATTTGTCAACAGAAGCGACACCGCCCGTGCTAACGTTTTTGCTCGCCTGGATTCCATGACTACAGCGACCAAACTCTCCGGTTACGACATCGCACTCAACCTATCCACAGATCGGGACGCCAAATTTAGAGTCGTGCTCGACGAAGGAACGCAGGACGCTCTAAATATTCAGGGGATAGCCGAACTGAACACGACGATCGACGCCAGCGACAAGATAACCATGTCGGGCACGTTCACCGTGGAAAAAGGAGATTATACGTTTTCCCTAGGCCCGATCTCAAGACCTTTTATCTTCCAGAAAGGAAGCACCATCACGTGGAACGGCGATCCGCTGGACGCCCGACTCGACATTACGGCTATCTATAGAAACCGGTTTTCTACGTTAGAGCTTGTACAATCTCAAATCGGCTCGGAAAGCCAGAATCCGTACAAACAGCGTATTCCTTTTGATGTGAAGCTGATCCTCACGGGCGAGCTTTTCAAACCGGAGATCAATTTTGACATCGATCTAGATGAAAACAACGCCATTGCCTCACAAGATGTCGTAAGCAAAGTGAATATCGCTCTGGCAAATATCCGGTCAGACCCAGCAGAACTGAACAAACAGGTATTCTCCCTAATCGCCCTTGGACGGTTCATGTCCTCCAACCCATTCGAGAGCCTTTCCGGTGGCGGAGGAGCAGAAGGTTTGGCACGCAGCACCGTGAGCTCGTTTCTAACCAGCCAGCTTAATAACCTGGCCTCCGACCTTATAAAGGGCGTGGAACTAGACTTCAACCTACAATCGGAGGAGGACTATCTTACAGGAAATGCCCAGACGAGAACCGACCTGAACGTGGGCGTCTCGAAAATGCTCTTTGATGACCGCCTGAAAGTTACAATCGGCTCCAACTTTGAAGTGGAAGGAAATACAAGACCGGGCGAAAAAGCGACAAACATCGCGGGAGACATCTCGCTCGAATATCAGTTATCTAAAGATGGTAGGTACTTCGCCCGCGTCTATCGGAAAAATCAATACCAGGCGACACTTCAGGGACAGTTCGTGGAAACGGGGATAGGTTTTATCATCAACATGAGCTACGACAGGTTCAAGGAGCTGTTCATGAGCTCACGAGCCCTCGAGCAATACTATAATACCGACAGCAGAGGTTTCCGCCGTCGCTTCGACGTGGAAAGAATGGAAACCGACTCGGCCTACCGCGATAGTGTGCGCCTCGTAATTCGCGACAGCCTTATGAGACACAGCCCTGAATTCCGCAAGCGCATGGAAGAACGGCAACGTGAAGAACAGGAACAACGAAGCAGGGATGCAGACAGCACGCAAAACAACACGCAGGATTCCGTTAGATATATCCGCGAAGAAGAACTCAAAACCAACCAGCAACAGCAGGAAGAACGAGATAAAAACGATTCTACAAAAAGTAAATTAGATGCGACACCGACCGTCCAAAGAGAAGATGATGAAGAAGAAAGGAGTGGCTATGAAGACTAACCGGCAACCTATATTGGCTGGCCTATTGATTGTCGCCATGGCCGCCTGTAACCCGACCAAATATCTGGCCGAAGACGAAAAGCTATACAACGGCGGAAATGTCATTATCCACAAAGACAGTATTCCAAAGGAACGAAAAGAAGCATTCGAGGATCACCTCGAAACCATGCTGACGCCCAAACCCAATAAGAAGTTCCTCGGGATGCGCATCAAATTAGGTCTATGGAATATGGGCGGCGGGCCAGATAGCACGAATAGCGCTGTAAAAAACTGGCTGAAAAAGCGGGGCGAGGAACCCGTACTGCTCGAAGATGTAAACCGCGAGTATAACGAAAACCTCCTACGCAACCGCATGGAAAACCTCGGCTTTTTTCATGCCTATGTAACGTCCGACACCATCATCGATGGCAAGTTTGCAGAAGTAAATTATAATGCATTTCCCGGAAATATCTATCGCATCGCCAAAGTAGACTTCGAAGTAGACTCCAGCAGCAGCCTGGGCCGCGACATTCTTAGTACCAAGGATAGTACACTGCTCAAAATCGGAAGCAACTATAACCTCGATGTTATCCTTAACGAACGGGATCGGATTGATAACGACCTGAAAAACAAGGGATACTATTATTTTTCACCGGACAACATTCTCGTGGAGGTCGACAGTACAAAAGGAAATGACAAAGTGGATATGTATGTAACCGTCAAACCCGAAACTGCCGAAAAAGCCAGATCTCCGCAAAAGATAGGAAATATATTCATTTACCCAAACTATACGCAAACGTCAGAAGGATTCCGAACGACCAGGCCACGGGCGTCGCAGCTGTTCAGGGATAACTACTATATCATCGACCCCGCGAACACCTACCGGAAGCCTGTCCTCGCAAACCACATCTTTTTTCATAGAGGAGACACGTACAATCGGACGGATCATAATATGACCATCAGTCACCTGGTCAATCTGAACGCGTTTAAGTTTGTGAAAAACAACTTCGTGGACAACCCCGACTCGGCGAACACTATGGATGTTTACTACTACCTTACGCCAATGCAGCGAAAGTCCATACGCTTCGAAGTATTAGGGAAGACAGCCTCGGTTTACAATGGAACAGAGGCCAACGTAAGCTGGACATTACGTAATGCCTTTAGAGGGTTCGAAACATTAAACCTATCTGTCTTTGGAGGATACGAAACGCAAACCGGAGGCAACGTCAATCTGAACTCAAGCTACATTCGCTACGGGGCGGAGGTGGGTATCGTTTGGCCGCGGCTATTATCACCATATAAATGGGCGCCTTCACGCCGTTTCATCCCTAAGACGTACGCAAAAGTAGGCTATGAGTTCCTGAACAGAAGAAATGCATATACCTTAAACTCCTTGACGATGAATTATGGGTACAACTGGAAGGAGAACGAACAAAAGCAGCACGACCTGGCCGTGGCGGAAATTATCTATGTGCAGCCCCGTAATATTTCCGACGACTATCGCGCGCAGATGGATACCGTTCCTACATTAAGACATATTGTGGATCCTCAGTTTTCATTCGGGCCTAACTATTCCTACACCTTCACCAACACCATGGAGTCTGCACGGACGCATACGTTCTTTGTAAAAACAGGACTAAATACGTCAGGAAACGTTCTCGGGCTCATCCAAGGAGCAAACTATAAAGACGATAATATTAAGAAATTATTCGGCACCGCGTATGCGCAGTTCGTAAAGGCAGAAGCCGACTTCCGTCACTACATGAAACTGTCATCCACCTCCCAGTTGGCCTCCCGCGTGATGATTGGAACGAGCTACTCATACGGAAATTCACGGTCCCTTCCCTACCTGAAGCAATATTTTTCGGGTGGACCGAACGGTCTGCGTGCTTTCCGCGCGCGCGCCGTAGGGCCGGGCACAACTATCCCTGAGAACATCGGCGAGAATAATTTCTTTGCGGATCAGACCGGAGACTTTAAACTGGAGCTGAATACCGAATACCGCGCTCAGATATCCGGAATGTTCCACTGGGCGGCTTTCATAGATGCAGGGAACGTATGGCTACAGCGGAGAGACGAAAACAAACCCGGGGGCAGGCTGACAAAAGATTTCTACAAAGAGCTGGCCGTTGGTGCCGGTTTGGGGCTGCGCGTCGATCTGGATTTTCTGGTGGTGCGTACCGACCTTGCCACCCCGCTACGGGTCCCCTACCGGGCACCGGGCGACCGCTGGGTATTCAAGTACATCGATATCCGCGACGGCGATTGGCGTAGAAACAATCTCGTATTTAACCTCGCTATCGGCTATCCATTCTAGTCCAGCGTAAGTTCGGGCCCAGCCGGGCTGTTTCTTCATCTTCCGACGACGTCCAGCCGGCGCGGTCGAAAGACGCAGCAAACGGCTGGGCCATCCACCATCCGCCCCATTACCAGCACCTCAAAAGCTACCACCTAATGAACCTTTCCCAAAACAGTGTTGGCTTGCAATGCGAGCCCTGCTGCAAATTCGAACAAATGACAAACATCTTACCATTAAAAACATTATTGCCATAAGTTTTTAGTATATTTCCTCTATGAAAGCTGGCTTTCAGCCGCAGAAGGTAATGGCACAGCTCCGTTGTATTTGCAACGTTATGCTTGACAGTGAGAGTAGGCCGTCGGCGTCTACACAACATCCGTTCTTTTATCCGAAACTAACGAGTAAGCTTATTTTTTCCAATGAATACAATACATACACCCTAATAACTGTTTACATATGAAAATAACGATCATCGGTGCAGGCGCGGTTGGCGCCACTACGGCAGACAACCTCGTACGTAGAAACATTGCGGAAGAAATCGTTTTGTTGGACATCAAAGAAGGCGTTGCTGAAGGGAAAGCGCAGGACATGATGCAAACCGCAGCTTTACTGGGCTTCGAATCGTCGGTGAAAGGCGTTACGAACGACTATATACAAACCGCAGGTTCAGCAGTGGCGGTCATTACTTCTGGAATTCCCAGAAAACCCGGAATGACGCGCGAAGAGTTAATAGGTACAAACGCCGGCATTGTGAAATCGGTAGTGGAAAATCTCATCAGGTATTCTCCGGACATCATTATTTTGATCGTTTCCAACCCGATGGACACCATGACCTACCTCACACTCAAAACCAGCGGCCTCCCGAAAAACCGCATCATTGGCATGGGCGGAGCGCTGGATTCGGCCCGTTTTAAGTATCAGCTTGCCCAGAAGCTTAACGCGTCGGCGAACGATCTCCAAGCCATCGTGATCGGCGGGCACGGCGATACCACCATGATTCCGCTCATCAAGCACGCCACGTGGAACAGTATCCCGGTAGCTCATTTTCTGACAGAAGAAGAACAGCAGGAAGTCGTTAAAAAAACAATGGTGGGCGGCGCAACGTTGACGGCCCTAATCGGAACGTCGGCGTGGTACGCCCCCGGCGCGGCAGCAGCAGCGATGGTGGAGAGCATCGTCCGCGACCAGAACAAGCTATTTACCGCCTCTATATATCTCGAAGGAGAATACGGAGAAGAAGACATCAATATTGGCGTTCCCGTTGTCATCAACAGGAACGGATGGGATCGTATTGTACCGTTGGAGTTGTCGGATGAGGAAAAGGAGCTCTTCAAAAACAGTGCGGCAGCCGTACGCAATATGAACCAAGTGCTGAATGACAGCAATATCATTTAGCGCCTACTTTTTGCATGGGTTTATCTTATCTTTGAACCCATGCAAAAAATATCTTTTGACGTATTAAACCTACAAGGTGATGGTTACCACATCCTGATTGAGGCCAACCTGTTTGATCGCGACTTTAAGATGGTCGTCGATACAGGGGCCTCGAAAACGGTACTCGACAAAAACACCTTACTAAACGCCGGGATTCCCGAAGAACAGTTTCAAAGCACCGACATCCTCTCCAGCGGGCTCGGCACCAATTCTATGCAGAGCTTCATATTAGATATTCCGCTGTTAAAGATCGGACGTTGGCAACGACAGAATTACCCTGTTGCTGTATTGGACCTAAGCTCAATCAACTATGCGTATGAGCAGATGCAGTTGGCACCGGTAGTCGGCGTGCTAGGCGGCGATATTCTCCATACCTTTGGAGCACGGATAGACTATAGGAAACAAAGCCTCACCCTACGGGACAGACCACTAAAACTTAAATAGACGACGGTGTATATGCAGCCGCAGGTACGTATAGAAGCTAAGCGCGATTGCTATTCCCAATCCGCCCATGGTATACAGCGTGGCTTTTAGACCAATAGACTCTGCTAAAGCACCGGTTAATAAGGCCCCTATCGGCGCTACACCCTGAAATGCCGTCACGTAATAGCTCATAGCCCGCGCCCTATAGCTGGGAACGGCATGCGTCTGGATGTAGGTATTGATCGACGAGTTTTGCATCATCATGGAGAAGGAGACCATTGCAGTGAACAGCAACGCCGAAGGAAGGAAGTGCGCATACGCTAACAGCACCAGCGACGCCCCCATCATAAACGCTGAAAACAAAACCCGATAACGTAGATTTTGTCCGGTTTTAATGCTGGCCATGTTAATAGCTCCGATCATCGCGCCAAGGCCCGCAGCGCTTTCGAACCAGGAAAACGTAGATTCATCGCCCGAGAAAAGATCTTTCGCAACGGCCGGTAGCAGCGATGTATAGGGGATCACCAATAGACTGGAAAAACTAAGGACAATCACCAACGAAGCAATATGAGGAGATCTCCGTAGGTAACTAAAACCTTCTACAAGCCCATCCCAATTACTCTCCTTCGTCAGCTTAGCTCGGTCCTCCTTTACCCGCATCAACAGAAGACATATTATTACAGGAATGAAACTGATAAAATTCACCCCAAAACAGACAAATTCACCATAGGCTGTTAACAAGATGCCGCCGATTGCCGGCCCCACCATTCTAGCGGCATTGAATATCGATGAATTGAGCGCGATGGCATTCGGAAGATCACTTTTTTTGTCTACCAACGAGACGAGTAAAGACTGCCGCCCCAGCACGTCGAATGCGTTAATTATACCCTGGAGGAACCCTAAAAGGGAAAGCAGCAGAACGCTCTCCCACCTTAGACCGACTACTAACGTTAAAATACCCGCCTGAATCATTAACCCTATCTGCGTAGCCAAAACCAGCTTATATTTTTTATGGCGATCAACAAACGACCCAATAAAAGGAGAAAGCACCAAGGATGGTAAGAGCGAGATGAACTGTACAAAGCCAAGCCAGAAGACCGATCCCGTCATCTCATAGACCAGCCAGCTAATCGCGACCCTCTGCATCCAGGTACCCAACAGCGAGATCGACTGGCCGATGACATGCAGACGAAAGTTGGGGTAAGAAAGGGATCTGAATATATCCATCAGGAAGACAAAATGTTTTGATCAGACTCGATAAGAATAAAACATCCGTGGTTGAACCGACCATTGAACTTATGAAAAGGGCAGACCACGAATGATTGCCACAACAAAAGTAACGAATATCCCATATGATTATCAATGATAAACCTAATGAATGAACACTTTTACTCCCCGCAATACATACCTGTCCGTATGTCACTTACCGTGGACCTGCCTCATTCTGCTCCGTAAAAATATAAGCTCCAGAATTACAAGCTGTAACAATGGTTGTCATCGGACCGAGCGCGTCGAGCACGCTCCCACGGATCGTGCCGTACCGTCTAACAATTTGAGCGCTTATAATGCACTACGAGTTCACTTATAAAAATAATATAGCTACTTTTGTAACGGAAATAACTATGTTATGTTTTAGAAATCTTTTTAAATTACCATATAGCACCCTATCAAACATGAAATTTTTTATTGATACAGCAAACCTAGCTCAAATCAAAGAAGCACAAGATCTAGGCGTTCTCGACGGCGTTACGACTAACCCCAGTTTAATGGCTAAAGAGGGGATCAGCGGCGACGAAAATGTATTGAACCATTACAAAGCGATCTGCGAAATTGTAGATGGAGATGTGAGCGCCGAAGTTATCTCGACGGATTACGAAGGCATTATAAAAGAAGGAGAAGCACTGGCTGCGCTTCATCCACGGATCGTCGTGAAAGTTCCAATGGTTAAAGACGGCGTAAAAGCTATTAAATACTTTAGCCAAAAAGGTATCAAGACAAATTGCACGCTCGTCTTCTCGGCAGGTCAAGCTCTGTTGGCGGCGAAAGCTGGCGCAACGTATGTGTCTCCATTTATCGGCCGTTTGGATGACATCTCGGTTGACGGACTCGGACTGATCGAGGAAATCCGCTTGATTTACGACAATTACGGGTTTAAAACAGAGATTTTGGCGGCATCCGTTCGTCACAGTGCCCACATTTTAGGCTGTGCCAAGATCGGAGCAGATGTGATGACAGGTCCGCTATCGGCTATATTATCTTTGCTGAAACATCCGTTAACTGACAGCGGACTTGCCCAATTCCTGGCCGACCACGCGAAGGCCGCGGGCAAATAGGAATCTAAAGAATCCGAACGTAAATAACGCTCCTTAGCTTCATCGCTAAGGAGTTTTTTTATGCCGCCGTGGAAGTGATCGCCGGACGTAGCTACTAGAAAGAGGCTTCCTGCCAATTCGAAGTTTTGTTAAATTTTCCGTAATTTTACATCTATCATGGTAAGCGAAACTTTACAGAAAAGCCGAGATTTCGGTAAGCTACTTCGGGAGAACGGACTAAAAGTCACGCCGCACAGACTGCGTGTTTTAACAGAGATAACGCAAAAAGATGCAGCCATATCCCAACCGGATTTAGAGAAAATTGTCGGAAAGGATATTGACAGGGTGACTTTATACAGGATACTTTCGAGTTTCGAGGAAAAGGGAATAGTGCACAAAATCTTCGACTTGCATGGGACGGCGACCTATGCCATCTGTACGGCAGACTGTACGGAAAATCATCACCACGATCAACACGTACATTTTATCTGCTCGGTATGCAATAGCGTCTATTGCCTCGATGAGGTGAGTTTGCCAAAGATCGGGCTACCGCCTGATTTTACACTGCATGCCATCGCACTTAACGCTGTTGGCCTATGCGCCCATTGCCAGAAGGCACAAAAATAAGCGGTATACGTTAAAGATATCTACATCCCGACGCTTCCCACAAGGAAGCGTTTTTTTTGGCATTTCACCCCGCTAAAAAACAATACAAAAATCGATACATATTTTAGCTTTAAAAAAAGAAAAATCTGATAATTAATAAATTAACAACAGTAAACAAAACATAAGATACATATTTATAATTTTAGCATAAAGAACGAAACAAGCCCAAATGGCACCGTTGGGACTTTAAATCCCCTTTTCCCCTCATACTATTTTAGCTATAAATAATATATATCAATGTATATGAGATAAATAAAATAGCTAAAATAAATAAAAAATAGACCATTTACATTTATAACCTGAGCAAGGGTTGATTTCTGCCAGAATCGAACATTTTTTTAGTATCTTAGTTAATTATATATGGAGGGTGTTACCCGATGCGCGGTGCACCATTGGCTCCCCTCCTCTTTAGACCGCCAGGAAGACCTGTACATTTTTTATGTGCTAATACAGTCCTCCATACGGCCGCCGGAAGTTAAACGAACACACATGAAACAACGAAAAGAAAATCCCTACAAAGACGTATTAACACAGCTTATCGTCGACATATTTGAGAAATCCAAAAACGCCCCATTAAACTACAAACAGGTGGCGGCGAAACTGAACCTAACAGATGCGGACTCCAAAGTGGCCATAGCCGACATTCTTACAGACGAATCTAAATCCGGCAAGTTCCTGCAGGTGGAACGCGGAAAGTTTAAGCTCCGCCAACTTAACGTATACATCACAGGCAAAGTAGACATGACCGCCGATGGTTCCGCTTATGTTGTTCCTGACGACGAATTCGAAACCGACATCTATATAGCCCCACGGAAGCTCCGGCAAGCGCTGCACAACGACATCGTAAAAGTGCACGTATACGAACGAAAAAAAGGACGTAAACGAGAAGGAGAAGTTGTCGAAATTGTACAGCGGGCCAAAACGGATTTTACAGGAACCATAGACATCTCCAAATCCTACGCCTTCTTTTTGGCCGACGACCGAAAGATGATACACGACATCTTCATTCCGCTCGACAACCTGAACGGAGCTAAAAACGGAGAGAAAGTAGTTGTGTCAATCACCGAGTGGCCAAAGAATGCAAAAAACCCGATAGGTACCGTAAAAGACATTCTCGGCAAAAAGGGAGAGAACAATACCGAAATGAACGCCATCCTTGCGGATTTCGGATTCCCACTTTCGTTCCCGAAAGAAGTCGAAGACGAAGCGAATGCCATCCCCGACAAAATCCCCGCAGAGGAAATCAGCAAAAGGCGGGACTTCCGTGACATCCTGACATTTACAATAGACCCTTTCGACGCCAAAGACTTTGATGACGCTATATCTTTCCAGCAGCTGGACAACGGAAACTACGAAATCGGCGTGCACATCGCCGACGTCTCTCATTATGTGACACCGGACTCTTTGCTGGACAAGGAAGCATACGAGCGGGGAACGTCCGTATATCTGGTGGACCGCGTTATACCCATGCTTCCGGAGAGACTATCCAACGGTGTCTGCTCATTACGTCCGAACGAAGACAAATTGTGCTTCTCAGCCGTCTTCGAAATGGACAATAAAGCCAACGTGCTTGACCAATGGTTCGGCAGAACGATAATCAACTCAGACCGACGCTTCACTTATGAGGAAGCTCAGGACGTTTTAGAAAACCGAGAGGGAGATCACGTGGAAGCCCTGTTAAAACTGAATGAGCTCGCATACATTCTCCGCGAACGGAAGTTCAAAAATGGCGCAATCAGTTTCGAGAGTGAAGAGGTTAAATTCCACCTCGATGAAAATGGTAAGCCTTTGGGCGTGTATACCAAAGTAAGAAAGGATGCACATAAACTGATTGAAGACTTCATGCTGCTCGCCAACCGGAAGGTTGCTGAATACATCGGAAAACAGGGACGTGGAAAAAATAAACTTACATTTGTCTACCGCTTCCACGACACACCAAACCCCGAGACCTTAACGACTTTCTCTCAGTTCGCATCCCGCTTTGGACACAAACTATCCATCAAGACCGACAAGGAAACAGCAAAATCACTCAATGCATTGATGACGAAGATTGAAGGCAGCAAGGAGCAGAACCTACTCACCTCACTCGCTGTACGATCCATGGCCAAAGCGATCTACACCACAAAAAGCACCAGCCATTATGGACTGGCATTCGACTATTATACGCATTTCACGTCTCCTATCCGCCGTTATCCGGATGTGATGGTGCACCGCCTCCTACAATTTTATCTCGACGGAGGTCAGAAAATTAACGCCGAACACTACGAAAAGATGGCAGAACACTCGTCCCAAATGGAGAAAAAGGCCGCAGAGGCAGAAAGAGCCTCCATCAAATACAAACAAGCCGAATTCCTACAGGAGCAGATCGGCGTAGAATACACAGGTATCGTATCGGGCGTCACCGAATGGGGCATGTACGTCGAAATAGAACAAAACAAATGTGAAGGGATGGTACGGCTACGGGATATTACGGACGACTTCTACACACTGGATGAGAAAAACTATGCGATCATAGGACAACGTAAGAAGAAGAAATATCAGCTTGGAGACGAGGTTCAAATCAAGGTAAAAAAGGTAGACCTGGAGAAAAGACAGATTGATTTCACATTGTTATCATAAGCCGCCACACGCAGGAGCCTTCTAAACAGGAAAAGCCGTTCCTTAAAATAGATGATCGCGATTAGGTTTGTCCCACTGCGCACGCCGGTGTATTCGCATGCGCAGTGGGACATAACCGCCCCTTCGGTCTGCACCTTATCGTCCTTCCAGGGATCAGCTTTCTTTTACGTACTTTTCTGGGGAAACGGCGGCCGCAGCGCCGTCTATATCTCTTCTTCCCTTTCCAGCATCAAGATGGCCTGATGAGGCATAATATAGTACTTTTCACCCCCATACTGCAGTTCGGTTGCCATGCCGGCCTGAAAAAGTGCCAGATCGCCCTCCCGCGCCTGCAGCGGTATATATTTAACCTGTTCTTCCCGCGGCTTCCAGTCTTCACTCTCGTCGGAAACCGCCGGCATAACATACCCCGGCCCTGTTTTGATGACATATCCCCGCTGCACCTTTTCCTTTTCCTGCACGCCGGGCGGCAGGTACAGACCGCTTTCTGTACGTTCATCGCCAGCGATAGGCTTAACCAAGACCCGATCGCCCACCACAATGATCTTTTTTAGCTTGTTATCCTCTGTCAATGTTAAGTTCATATACGCACTATGTTATATTTTCCGCAAAGATACGGAATAAAAAAAATTTAACATCCAACTCTTTACAGTTCATTTTTTTATACTTATCTTTGCGGACTTAAAAATTAATTTTAAACAAATTAAAAAAAACAAAATCAGGTAAATGCCTACTATTCAACAATTAGTTAGAAAAGGTAGAGTAGCTCTGGAAGATAAGAGTAAATCTCCAGCGTTGGACTCATGTCCACAGCGAAGAGGCGTGTGTACTCGTGTATACACTACTACCCCTAAAAAACCAAACTCAGCAATGCGTAAAGTGGCTCGTGTACGCTTAACAAACGGTAAAGAGGTGAATGCCTACATTCCGGGTGAAGGCCACAACTTACAGGAACACTCTATCGTGTTAATCCGCGGTGGTCGTGTGAAAGACTTACCAGGAGTTCGTTACCACATCATTCGTGGAGCTTTGGATACATCAGGTGTTGCAGGACGTAACCAACGTCGTTCTAAATACGGAACCAAACGCCCTAAACCAGGACAAGCTGCTGCTCCTGCAAAAGGTAAAAAGAAATAATTAAACGGAGGGAAAGAAAATGAGAAAAGCAAAACCAAAAAAGAGAATCATTTTACCTGATCCAAAGTTTAATGATGTTCAGGTAACGCGTTTCGTAAACAATATGATGGTCGATGGTAAAAAATCTATCGCGTACTCTATTTTTTACGACGCCGTAGAGTTGGTAGAACAAAAGACACAAGAGAACGGTTTAGAGACTTGGAAAAAAGCGCTGAACAACGTTATGCCTGCTGTAGAAGTTAAATCTCGCCGTGTAGGTGGTGCTAACTTCCAGGTTCCTATGGAAGTTCGTCCAGAGCGTAAAATCGCTTTAGGTATGAAATGGTTAATCTCTTATGCCCGCAAACGTGGAGAAAAGAACATGTTTGAGAAACTAGCAGGAGAAATCATTTCAGCTTCAAAGGGAGAAGGTGCCGCAGTGAAGAAGAAAGAAGATACGCATAAGATGGCTGAAGCTAACAAAGCGTTCTCACACTTCAGATTCTAATTTTGAACACAACGAAGCAAATAGGACTACACCGACTGCCGATAAAGGAAATTTCTTTCCCTATCGTGGTCGGTGTACTTATTTCTTTCAAACAACATTGCACAAAAACAAGCTTTTAAGGCAAACTGCATAAAATATTATGGCAAAAGATTTAAGATTAGTAAGAAATATCGGTATCGCCGCACACATCGATGCTGGTAAAACTACGACGACTGAGCGTATCCTTTACTACTCAGGAGTAAACCACAAAATCGGTGAGGTACACGAAGGTGCTTCAACCATGGACTGGATGGAGCAAGAAGCTGAACGTGGTATCACGATCACCTCTGCTGCGACAACTGTATTCTGGAACTACCGTGGTAAAAAATATCAAGTCAACGTTATCGACACTCCGGGACACGTTGACTTCACCGTAGAAGTAAACCGTTCTTTGCGTGTACTTGACGGGTTGGTATTTTTGTTCTCGGCCGTTGACGGCGTAGAACCGCAGTCAGAAACAAACTGGCGCTTGGCAGACAACTACAAAGTTCCCCGTATCGGTTTCGTCAACAAGATGGACCGTTCCGGTGCTGATTTCCTAAAAGTTGTTAAGCAAGTAAAAGATATGTTAGGATCGGACGCCGTAGCATTGCAATTGCCTATCGGAGCAGAAGATTCTTTCAAAGGTGTTGTCGACTTGATCAATAACCGTGGTATCGTTTGGAACGAACACGATAAAGGAATGACCTTCACTGAAGTTCCAATCCCTGACGACATGGTTGACGAAGTTGCCGAATACCGTGAAAAGCTATTGGAAGCCGTTGCTGGGTACGACGAGTCATTAATGGAGAAATTCTTCGATGATCCGAACTCATTGACAGAAAGAGAAATCCTTGACGCTTTACGTAAAGCTGTATTGGACAACGCTATCGTTCCTATGGTATGTGGTTCCTCTTTCAAAAACAAAGGTGTGCAGACGATGTTGGATCTTGTGATGGAGCTATTGCCTTCACCGTTGGATCAAGAGGCTGTAAAAGGTACAAATCCAAACACCGGCGAGGAAATTTCACGTAAACCATCTGTAGACGAACCGTTTGCAGCATTAGGCTTCAAAATTGCAACCGACCCATTCGTAGGTCGCTTGTGTTTCATCCGCGCGTATTCCGGTAAACTGGAAGCCGGTTCTTATGTATTGAACACCCGTTCAGGAAATAAAGAGCGTATTTCCCGTATCTTCCAAATGCACGCGAATAAACAAAATCCTATCCCTCAGATTGAGGCAGGAGACATTGGTGCAGTTGTAGGTTTCAAAGACATCAAAACAGGTGATACCCTATGTGACGAGAAAGCGCCTATCGTTCTTGAGTCAATGGTATTCCCTGAGCCCGTTATCGGTTTAGCTATCGAACCTAAAACACAAGCTGACGTTGATAAATTAGGTATCGCCTTGGGTAAATTGGCCGAAGAGGACCCTACTTTTGTCGTTAAGTCAGATGACGAAACTGGTCAGACCGTTATCTCCGGTATGGGTGAGCTTCACTTGGAAATCTTGATCGACCGCTTGAAACGCGAGTTTAAAGTGGAAGTTAACCAAGGTGCTCCACAGGTTGCTTACAAAGAGTCTATCAACGGTACTACTGAACACCGCGAAGTGTACAAGAAACAGTCTGGTGGTCGCGGTAAGTTCGCAGATATCAAAGTGGTTGTTTCTCCGGTTGACGAAGACTGGGATGTAGTTAAGTCGCCTCTTCAATTCGTTAACGAGATCGTCGGTGGAGCTATTCCAAAGGAATACATTCCATCTGTACAGAAGGGCTTTGAGTCTTCGATGAATAACGGTGTCCTTGCCGGATATCCATTATCAGGCATGAAAGTGCGTTTGATCGATGGTTCATTCCACGCTGTCGACTCCGATTCATTGTCGTTCGAATTGGCGGCTAAAATGGCTTACCGTGAAGCATTGCCGAAATGTTCGCCTGTATTGATGGAGCCGATCATGAAAGTTGAGGTATTGACTCCAGAAGAAAACATGGGTGATGTTATGGGCGACTTGAACCGTCGTCGTGGACAAATGCAAGGTTTGGACTCACGTAACGGTGCACAAGTAATCAAAGCATTGGTTCCACTTTCTGAAATGTTCGGTTACGTAACACAATTACGGACAATCACTTCAGGTCGTGCAACGTCTACAATGGAATTTGATCACTATGCAGAAGCTCCACGTAACGTAGCAGACGACGTAATCGCTAAATCTAAAGGTAGAGTTAGAGGTTCCGTAGAATAATTTTTAAAAATTAACCCGACCTCTGGTTGCAAATAGCTCTAACCAGAGGTTATTAAAATCATATAACATGAGCCAAAGAATCAGAATTAAATTGAAATCTTACGATTACAACTTGGTCGACAAGTCTGCTGAAAAAATCGTAAAAACCGTAAAACCTACAGGTGCAGTTGTCAGTGGTCCTATTCCATTGCCTACTGAGAAAAAGATCTATACCGTTTTACGTTCACCACACGTTAACAAGAAAGCTCGCGAGCAGTTCCAACTGTGTGCGTACAAGAGGTTATTAGACATCTATTCTTCTAACTCGAAAACAGTTGACGCGTTGATGAAACTTGAATTGCCTTCAGGCGTTGAAGTAGAAATCAAAGTGTGATAGAATTTCAGTTTTAAAAAATTAAAGGCTGCCGGAATACCGGCAGCCTTTAATTTTAATAAAAATCGTATCTGCTACAGCTCAAAACCAATGCCGACGGTCCAAACTCTATTTTTGATGTTGTCCGACCATCCGTTAGCATCTCCAGCAATGTTAGTAAGCCCCAACCCATAACCTGCATTGATCAAAAGACCATTCCCAAGCTTATATCCGGCCAGGAAGTTAACGCCGAAGTCAGTGCCTTTTAACGTTTCGTCCTTACCAAACTTGAACTCGCGCTCGGTTACGTTGCTTCCCTCTCTCACAGAATACTTATTCTTTCCGCTCAAACCGAACCCTATGTATGGGCCAGCACCGACAAAAAAGTTACCGCTTCCCGCTGGAAACTTACCGACAAAGTTAACGGGAACTTCCAACCACATTGTATTTTGCGAAACCTCAGAACCGCCCAATGCATCCGATTCGATCAACTTCGCCCCTTTTCCTTGTAAGGATACGCCAGGCTGAATGTAAAAATTTGATGTGACAGGCGCGTCCAGATATCCTGTTACATGAAAATTTGTCGTCGATTTTGTATCAGACAGGTCACTCGAATTTCCGTAGCTGTAAGACGGGAAATTCACACCGGCTTTAATACCGTAACCAAGACCGCTCTGCGCTTGTGCTCCCGTTGCAAGTAACACAGCAGCTCCTAATGAAAGTAAAATCTTTTTCATATCGTATTTATTTGTTTCCACTATCCTTGATACAATATCTAGACCAAAAAATCGAACTTCATCCAAAAATGTACTATTTAACTATGAATCAGCGTCTTAAATAGAATACGCTCACTTTTTATTTTTTACCTTTTAATTTTATTGTAAATGTCAAAAGTAAATTTTATTTTTGCATTCCCTTCGGGGAATAATGGGTCGGATGGCCGAGTGGCTAGGCTGAGGTCTGCAAAACCTCCTACAGCGGTTCGAATCCGCTTCCGACCTCGTTTTATAGACAAATAAAAAGACATCACAATGGGAGTTACACGTTTAAAAAGAAAAGATAGAAGAAATAAAACTGTTTCACGTGTTGAAGTACAGTTTTTAAAGTTAGGCCGTAATATCGAGTTAGGCTCAAGAAGCAAAATGCCTAAAAACAGCCAGATCACAAAAAACGATGAAATTTTGAACAAATTAGCGTCTGAAGCTAAGTAAGGTTCGGGACAATATAAACTAAAAAGGAGAACTGTGCAGTTCTCCTTTTTAGTTTTACATATCCTGCAATCGACGGACGAGCGCTTCCACGTTTTCCTTGGAAGTCTCCATCGTAGGCTCGTTCATCCCCTCCAGATCTTCCGACTCGAACGTCATACGGGACGGAACAACTGCTTTCGCCGAACTGTGTATAGACGTAGCGCCGGTCGTAAGAAGAATGTGTTCTATATTTTCGGCCGTCACACCCGCACCGGGCATTATTTCGATCCGGCCACCCGCTTGCGCAATCAATTCCTTCAAAAGCTGTGCTCCCTCCAGGGCGGTATTCCGCATACCCGAAGTTAGTATTCGGTCAAACCCCAGCGCGATAATATCTTCCAAAGCCTGTAGCGGATCGCTACAGCGATCGAACGCACGGTGGAAAACACAGGTCATAGGCTTCGCCAGCGCAACAAGTTCAGCACAACGCTCTTTGTCCACGCGCCCATCGGGATGCAGTATCCCCACGACTACGCCATCGCATCCAGTCTCCTTACAGAACGCCACATCCATTTTTATCTCCTCAAACTCGGCTTCAGCGTAAACAAAATCGCCGCCTCTCGGTCTAATCAGCACGTGAACTCCAATGTCCAACAACTCCCGGCTACGCTTTATTTGCGCATACGACGGCGTTGTACCTCCATTTTCCAGGTTTTGGCACAGTTCTACCCGACTTGCTCCTCCCTTCTGCGCCTGCAATGCTGAATACGAAGAGTTGGAACATATTTCAAGCCTATATCCGTTGATATCTTTTTCGATTCCTCTCATATTCCAAAATTGAGAATTTTTCGTGTTTATCGTAGGTAATAGACAGACAAGTTTTTATTGAAACATGATAATTACCAACAAATCAATACGTTATTTTAAAATATAAAAACATTTACGCGCCTTCGAACGTTATTATGTTCGCGGCTATTAATGCAAAGTAGAACCTTAACAATTATTTGTCATGACAATAATATCCAAAGAGGTCGAAATTCAGGATAGACTGTCCACGGTATTCGAGGAGCTAAAGGATAAAAAGGAAGCTATTCGTCGTGAGCTTATCGAGACACGGCACAACTATAAACAGGTTTGCGACAGACACATTCATTCCGGCTTCCGGAGCGAAATGGAATGGGTGGAAGCTTCGTACAATCACCAGCAGAAGTTTTTGGAATACGACACGCATTGCTACCTGATTGACATTCTATCAGACTACAGGGATATTGAAGGCTACTTCCCGGAGTATCTGGACATGCTGGCCAACATTGAATCCGTGATGATTAAGTTTGCCAATGACGAGCGCTACGAAGTATCTGCTATCATCAAACGTTGGCTGGTAAAGCTAATACAAACACTATAAAAAATCGGGGAAAGCCGGTCATACGGAACTCCCCCCGAAAAGGTCATAGAGAGCTCAACGTGATGGGTAGTGTATAACTAACCCGCACGGCGCGTCCGTTCTGAACTCCCGGACTCCATCGGGCAGCTTTTCTTAGTACGCGCAGCGCTTCCTCTCCCGTCCCGAATCCTAAATCCCGCACCACCTTCATGTCGGTTAACGTTCCATCCTTTTCTACTACGAACGAAACCACCACGCTTCCCTTAATCTGCTGTTCTAATGCCTTATCTGGATATCGGTAGGTGTGTCCAACCCACCTGATGAACGCCTTCGTGCCGCCGGGAGGCATCGGCATGATCTCCACCGATGTGAAGGGCGCCGATTCCGATGTCCCTCCCCCACCCGGCACGTCGTCTGTCAGTCCGCCGGTGATTGCCCCATGCGCCTTTTTTGGTCCGAATTCACCTTTCGCTACAAAGGAGCCTCCTTTAACAGGTTTAAGCGAAATGCGCGCACTCATCTTATCTTTTAACTGATTGTTCGACACGAGGTCTTCTGTTACCCTATTTGCAGCGGCTATTACGGGTTCTACATAGCACACCAGCTCCTGTGCCGGCGCTACTTCCGAAATCCGCTGAGCAGGACTCTCTGGCATCGGTAGAGGGTCCTCTTTAGCTGGCGGATCGTTTTCAACAGGCATATCCATCGTAACAGACACGACACGTTCAGGCGTAACAGCCCCGACCTCCTTCGGCATTCTATCATATGCTGCTTTCCAGCATACCAACAGCGTCACAACGCTGATAACGGCAAGTAGCGCTTTATTGGTCGCAAGACTAGCATAACACCGCAGGTCATAGGCGCCATAATTTTGATTACAGGAAGAAAAAATGACATCCAGCCATTCCTTCTCATAGATATCCAGCTTATTTTTCCACATCATAGTTTTTGGGGTTTATATTGTTTCTACTATGATGATCGTCTATGAAACTTTCCATAAAAGCTATGGAAACCAGGAGCATCCGGGGGCCCGATCCGGGACCCGGCGCGGCCGTCAGGATAGCATCAGCTACATGCTTGTTCAGGACCGGCTTATCAGCTAAACATGCATGCGCGCCAAGGGCGTAATGTCCTGGCCAACAAATTCCTTTTTGAGAAACTTGTGATATCCGGCAATAGCGATCATGGCAGCGTTGTCCGTGCAATATTCGAATTTCGGGATAAAGACCTCCCATCCGGAGCGCAATCCCATCTCCTGCAACGACTCCCGCAGGCCGGAGTTGGCAGACACCCCACCGGCAATGGCTATCTGGCGAACTCCAGTTTGCAGCGCGGCTTTTTTCAGTTTATTGAGTAAGATAGACACAATGCGGCTTTGCACAGAAGCGCAGACGTCTGCTATATTTTCCTGAAGAAAACGTGGATTTTTCTTTTCCTCGGCTTGCACCATATAAAGAATCGCGGTCTTTAACCCCGAAAAGCTAAAGTTCAGATCTGGAATTTGAGGTTCCGGCAGCTTAAATGAATCGGGGTTCCCCTCTTTCGCGTATTTATCAATCAACGGTCCTCCGGGATACGGTAGATTCAATATTTTCGCAGTCTTATCAAAAGCTTCGCCGGCAGCATCGTCCAAGGTCTGTCCCAGCAACTCCATATCGAAATAATCTTTTACCAATACAATTTGTGTATGCCCCCCCGATACGGTAAGACAAAGAAATGGAAAGGCAGGTCTCGGTTCGTCAATGAAGTGCGCTAAAATGTGCGCCTGCATATGGTTAACATCGATCAACGGCAGCTGACGCGCAAGAGCAAACGACTTCGCGAAAGAAGTCCCCACCAGTAAAGATCCTAATAAACCGGGGCCTCTCGTAAAAGCGACTGCATCTATGTCATTTTTCCGTATTTTTGCCTGCTGAATGGCTTGATCTACTGTAGGAATAATGTGTTGCTGGTGTGCCCGGGACGCTAACTCAGGTACAACCCCGCCATATTTTGCGTGAACAGCTTGACTAGCGATGATATTTGACTTAATTTCACCGTCAATACATATTGCAGCAGAAGTTTCGTCACAGGAAGACTCGATACCGAGAATAACAGCCATGATATTACGATTAATTTAAAGTACAAAAATATCAAAAAAATACTTAAAATAGCGGTCATCACATTCCTTAGCATGCTACTGCTAGTGATAGCGGGGCTTTTTGCCCTGCAGTACTCCTCTGTACAGACCTATGTATCGAAAAAGGTGGCTGCCTATCTAAGTAGAGAGTTACAAACACATATTTCCGTAAGCAGGGTTTACCTCAAACCGTTTCGTTCGTTGGAATTACAGGACATAATCATAAACGACCGGCAAGGAGCCCCATTAATTTCTTCAAAGCGGATCACTGCCAAAATCTCGCTGCGCAAAATATTTGAACAAAAAGTCGAGATTCACCAGGTGACGGTGGAACAGGCTACATTCAACTACGAGATCTACAAAGACAGTGCAAACATCAGCTTCCTCGCAGCCTACTTCACTCCTCAAAAAGAGCAGAAAGATAAAAGTTCACGGCGACTGGAATTCGCGCTTAGCGAAATTAACCTTATCCAGAGCACATTTTCTTTGACAAATCATCAGTCTAAACCCACGGCTGCAGGCGTCGATTTCGGTAATTTGCGGCTGACGGGGATCTCGGGGACATTCACGAATATCCAGCGCACGCCCTCCGCCGTATCGCTCGACATACGAGGTCTCACCTTTAAAGAGCAGAGCGGCCTGTACCTGCGCGAACTGAGTGCCGACTCCTATATCTCAACAGATAAAATGGAATTCGCGAATCTCCGCCTCCGCACCAACCGGTCGACGGTAGGCGACTATCTCGCGTTTTACTACGACCGCTTTTCAGATTTCGGGGATTTTGTCAACAAAGTAAAAATAGAAGGCACGCTGAATGGCGCGTCGGTAGACTCAAGGGACATTGCTTTTTTTGCTCCGGCAATGGAGAAGATTCACTTTTTTACGGTAATAGAGCAGGCATCCGTCAACGGAACGGTGGCACATGCAAGCGCCCGAAATGTAATTTTGAGAACCGGCAGCCACACGGAGCTGAGGGGAGCATTCACCATTGACGGGCTTCCGTTAATCGAGCAGACCCATTTCGATTTTGATTTAGAGAGCCTCCGCACGTCGGCAAAAGACGTGGAACGCCTGGTTCCGGAATTATCCGTCCAGCAATCGTTATCCCTGCCGCAACACCTGCACCAATTCGGTACGCTGGCCTTCGAAGGCCGTCTGTCCGGACTGTATCATCAATTTGATGTTGATGGAACTATCCGGACGGACCTGGGCACCGTACGTACTGTAAGCAATGTCGCCTTTCGCCCCCAGCTCCATTTTCATGGCTCCCTCGAGGCGCCCGACTTCAAGCTCGGCGAGCTAATCAAATCCAAAGACGTAGGTAATACCGCTATTCAGGTTAAGTTCGACGGAAAAGGCAGTAATCCGGACGATTTACATATTTCTACCAATGGCACGCTGCGGGATTTCGTATTCAACAGCTATCGTTACCGTCTCATCGATTTCGAGGGCGAAATAACGAAGGCGTTTGTCTATGCGAGCGGCCAGGTGAACGACGCTAACGCTTCACTCGCGTTCGACGGAGAAATAGACTGGACAGAAGACGAACCAACGTACAGCATCTCGTCAACCATCGACCTGTTAAACCTGAAGCAGCTGAACCTGTTCGACAGGGATAGCATTGTTATCACCGGCTCAAATGTTCAGGCCACACTGCAGGGCAACTCGCTGAACTCCATGAACGGACATATCATCTCGGACCATCTGCATTTCCGCTCTTCCCGGGGGGAGTTCACCATCGGATATGTCGATTTTGAGTCACGTGGCGATGAACGTTCCAAACAGCTTACCATCCAGTCGGAAGTTGTAGATGGCGTCATGTCCGGACAAATAGATTTAAATACCGTCGGCGCCTATTTCGAGTCCCTGGCTATGCGATACGCTCCTGCGATAAACATCCGTCAGCGTCCTTATGAAGCACAAAATTTCGATCTTCAGATCCATATAAAGTCCTTCGAGCCCATATCAGCATTGTTCGACCCACACTTGCGCCTGGAAAGCGGCGCGCGTCTATCTGCTCAATTCTCATCGGCAGATTATACTGCGAAATTTAAAGCATTCAGCCCCGTTGTATCCTACAAAGGCGTAAGGATCAGCAATCTTTCTATGACCGAGGAGGCCGACGACCGGGCTTTTTCTTTAGATGTAACTGCTGACAGGCTTAGCTTCTTTGACTCGACCTACATTGATCGGATACATATAAACAACGTACTGGCCAACGATAGCTTAAGATTCGCCATCTCCATGTCGGAGGAAAAGCGGCCGAACTACCTTAACCTAAACGGTAATATACACTTTGCATATAATAAACCGGCATATATCCGTTTTGAGAAGTCTGACATCGTATTAAACCAGGAACATTGGACAATGAATCAGGATGCGGAGTTGCGGGTTTCAAAAGGCAAATTTTATTTTGACGATCTCCGCCTGACCAGAGATCGGCAAGAAGTGGCACTCAATGGCATACTATCCAACGAAAATGATAACCTGGATATTTCGTTTAAAGATTTTAGCCTCACTTCACTTTCTGGCATTACCAAGCCGCTCGGTATCGATCTCATAGGACACTTAAGCGGAGATATTCGTATACATGCAGCACTCCGGTCGCCTAATCTTTCTGCACATATCTCGACAACACCGATCATTTACAATAATCTTCCCGTAGGGAACCTGACTGTCAACGCAGACTTCGATCCGCAGCATGGCGTTATCCAGCTGGATTCGAGGCTGTCCGACATCGACGGTAAAGGCGTAACCCTAGAGGGGACTTACGATCTACGAGCTACGGAGAATGGGCTGCGGCTCCGCGGGAAGGCCAAAGATGTTGACATCGGTATATTATCGCCGTTTGTCCGCAACCTGGCGCGAAATCTTTACGGCAAAGCAAGCGGCGACGTAACCATCAGCGGGAGCATCCGACAACCGAAGATCAGCGGAACAGCCCAGCTGACCGGAGCTTCATTTATCGTCGATTATCTGCAGACCAGATATGCCGTGGCTAACCAGATGGTCGTAATAGAAGACAACAGCATTGTACTAAACGACTTTAGGTTTACCGACATACATAACACGCCCGCGATAACCAACGGAACCATTAACCTCAATCATCTTAGCGATCCGACACTTCGCCTGCATGTTACTGCTGAGAACTTTCAAATTTTAAATACAGGCCGTAAAGACAACGAGTTATTTTTCGGCAAGGCGTATGCCTCGGGCGACTTTAGATTTCGCGGCCCAGCTTCTGCGATCAACATAGATATCAGCGCCCGGTCCAATGCGAATACAGCTATTACGCTACCCTTTAATTCATCACTGCGGGTCAGCGAAACTGATTTCATCTATTTTGTTAATTCCGATTCTACCCAAAATAAAACGCTTACCAGTAAACGGCTTTTTAAAGGGCTCACGATGAATATGGATCTATCCATAACACCCGATGCGGAGATTAGTCTTGAAAACAACATCGGCTCGTTAAAAAGTACGGGAACCGGAAATATCTCGTTACGGATCTCCAGCTTAGGCGACTTTGAGATGTTTGGCGACTACCATGTATCATCGGGCAAGTTTCACTTTACAGCGCAGGACTTTATTAACAAGTTTTTTGACCTGAAAGAAGGCGGGACTATCCGTTGGGCGGGAAACCCTGCCGAAGCTGTAGTGAACCTCAGCGCCACCTACCAACAACGGACATCCATCGCTCCGTTATATAATGCTGCAGGGCGAACTGAAAACAATAGCCGCATATTAGCACAGGCCGATATGAATCTACGGGGAACGCTGTCGCAGCCTGAAGTATCGTTTGATCTCAATTTCCCGCAAGATCCATATGTCAAGGATGAACTGCAGGGCTATTTTAGTGACCTCAACAATGTGAATCAACAGGCCATCAGTCTAATCGTCCGCCGCAGTTTTACACCCGCTTCGACACAGGAGTTCGGCAGGGAAGTAAACAATACGCTATTATCAGCCGGAACTGAAATAGCCTTTAACCAGTTGAACAGCATTATTTCCCAGTCCCTTAACATGAACTTTCTCGACCTGAATATCCGATCCTTCAACGACGCATCCGCCTCATTACGTTTTTTTGACGATCGCCTCGTCTTAACGGGTGGCGTTAGCGACCGCAGCAAAAATCAGGTGAATGACCTGACTCTTTTTTCCGATCAGATAGCAACCGACGCCGAGATTACGTTCCGTCTGCGACAAGACGGCAACTTGGTACTACGGGCCTATAACCGACTGAACACCCGCAACTTCCTTTTCACGCCATATAGCGACTACATTAGCGCCGTCGGGCTGGTTTATAGACAGGAGTTCAATTCATTATCGGAATTCTGGAGAAAGCTATGGATTTGGAATGAGCGGAAGAGACGCAGCGAAACCAAGCAAAACGAGGATACACCTACCCCACAATAGAAAAGAGAAATAAAGGAGCAACGCATTTGCCATCAGCAGGAATGGACACCTGCGTTTCGAACATTACGCAACTTTCGATAGCGTAACCCGAGGCGTAGCAGGCATTTAACTATTGTTAAACAAGCCGTCGTACGAGCGCCACCCATTCTTCATCCAGGCTTCCGCTAAACGGAGACTCGCCCGCCCTGCTGTACCAATACCGTGCGTTCCACATATCACCTTCCACGCGATGTAAATAGGCATGCACCCGAGCCGACGTCCGGTCGTCCAAGTGATCTATAAGATCATGAGCGCGTTGCCAGTCGCCCCTCCTATCATACCAAAGCGCCTCCTGATGCACTGTTAAGCCATCGGGAATGCGGTCCGCATTATCTACAAGCTCCAAAAATTCCTCATAAGTCATTTACTACCCTTTCTTCTTATGTATTCTTTCCAAAAACCATAACAATAATCTTTTTTTAAATAATTACATACTAATCGCTGTAAAATAAACGTTACCAATAAAGTATTGAAACAAAATTGTTACAATAATCAACTGAACGACGTCGCCTAAACTTTTGTTCGGTGTGTTGGAAATGTATTAAACTTAACTTGATATACGCATGAAACACGCTATCTATGCCATTCCCTTATTACTTCTCACCTCAATTCCGTATTTTTCATCCCTACGCAGTGCAGAGAATAATAGTCTCTCTGGCGAAACCGACTATTCCCGACGGTTTCCCTCCACGCTAACGGCTGGTACTCTTCGCCACGGAAACAATCTACATGCCGTGACCGCGGCACAGGATTCCCTTATAGACATCAAAGGATCCGTCAAGGATGAACAGGGAGCGAATCTCTCCGGAGTCATTGTGTCCGTTAAAGGAGAGTCGGTCACGGCTGTCTCGGATGACCTTGGCGCTTTCGCAATAGAAGCAAAGCCTGACGCTACCCTCATATTTAATAAGACAGACTTTGCCAGACACGAAGAGCCTGTAAATAACAGAAGCGAAATTAACATTATCCTAAAGGTTGCTGGAGCAGACACAGCAGATAGAGAACCTACAGCTGCCGACTCTACGTCAACCAACCGTCCTGCCACTACCGGTTTGGCGAAAAGCGACTCTACCCAAGCCGCTGTTCAGCAGACCAATGCGACAGACTCCGCCGGCGCGGCTCAAAACACGGTTGAAGGGACTGTCAGGGGCGCAAACGGTCCAGTGCCCGGGGCCACCGTATCGGTAAAGGGGCAAGCTATAACTGCCGCTACAGACGATCAGGGAAAGTTCGTCATTCAGGGAGGTCCATCCACTGTCCTTGTATTTAGCGCCGTAGGATATAAAGAATACGAAGAAGCTGTCGCAAATAGAACGACGATCGATGTGCTGTTGAGCAAAGAGTCGCAGACCATTCAGTCAGTAGAGGTTGTCGCGGTCGGATATGGAACCATGGAACGGGCAACGCTGGCCAGCTCCGTCTCCAGCATCGGATCAGATCAGATAGAAAACGAAGTCCTCCCAAGTATACCCCAAGCAATACAGGGCAAGGCAGGTGGAGTACAAGTGTCCCAAAAATCAGGATCTCCGGGAGGCGGTTTAAGCATCCGCGTCCGCGGAACAACTTCCATCAATGCCAGTTCCGACCCCCTATATGTCGTAGATGGTATACCGGTTAACAGTACCACCAACTTCACAGGTGGGTCAAACTTCAACTTCGGCGGCGGCACGCAGGGTATCAACATTCTCTCTTCCCTAAATCCGTCCGACGTACAGTCGGTGGAAGTTCTGAAAGATGCTGCCTCGTCATCCATCTACGGTGCCAGAGCCGCAAACGGCGTTGTACTAATAACGACAAAAAAAGGCGATGCCGGCACGAGTCAGTTTCATTTCAACATGTACGAAGGTTTTTCTCAGATGCCGTCGGAACGCAAGTATAAAATGATGAACACAGCGCAATATCAGGATTACATGCGGGACTATTACCGATTCAGGCAGCAAGACGACCCAACGAGTACGATGCCCGATCAGATTCTGGCAAATCCTGACATCAATACGGATTGGCAGGATGCCATATTCCGTAACGCGGCTACCCGGAGTTACGAGCTTTCCGCCAGCGGCGGAAGTGAAAAAACGCAATATTATACGTCTCTCGGTTATATGCGTCAAGGGGGTATTCTGCTGAATTCCGATTTTAATAGGATAAGCGGCCGTATTAATCTAAACCACCAACATAACGACAAGCTCCACTTCGCGACCGCGATCAATGTCACCCGGGCGGAAAATGACCGCGTTCAGGAAGAGAACTCGAAAGAAGGACCGACAAAATCAGGCTTCTTTATGGCTCCGAACCTACCGGTATTTGACAATAATGGTAATTATGTATACGACCAGGTCAGCTTATCGAAAGAAAACCCTGTCGCCATGCTGGAGCTGCCGGTAAATAATGCTCAAACATGGCGCATCCTGGGAAATGTAAGCGCAGAATATCGCTTTATTCCTTCCTTAGCGCTCAAAACCAGCTTCGGAACGGACATTAGTTTTATCGACGAAACATTCTTTATGCCTCCTAACGGGATCCGTTCGTTTGCCAGTCAGGGAGGGATAGGTGCACGAAGAAATACAAGAGACCAGCTATGGATCAATGAGACTACGTTAACTTTTGATCAAACCTTTGATGATCACCATATTAATGCATTGGGAGGTTTCTCAGTCCAGGAATCCCGGTTAGAGTTCGTTCACGCACAGCGGTCGAACTTCCCGTCTAACGACATTGAGCACATCAATGCGGGAGGCGTGGTAACCGGGGCAGATGCCTATCCGGAAGAATGGGCAATTGCATCTGGTTTTGCGCGGATAAATTACGACTTCAGGAAGAAATATATCGTTACAGCAAATGTACGGGCAGATGGCTCGTCGCGTTTCGGAGCCGACAACCGCTGGGCTACCTTCCCTTCCTTTGCTGCAGCCTGGAGAATTTCGGAGGAGGATTTTATCAACGATCTACCGGCTATCAGCAATTTGAAGCTACGCGCCAGCTGGGGGATCACGGGAAACCAGAATATCGGCAACTACGCAAGCTATTCGCTATACGCGGGTGGAAACAACTACCTCGGAATGCCTGGATTCGTTCCGGCGGTACTCGGGGATAGAAACCTAAAGTGGGAAACAACACGACAAACAGACATTGGAGTAGACATCGGCCTGTTTGGCAACCGGATATCAATCCTTGCAGACTATTATCATAAGAAGACATCAGACCTACTCATCGGCGTTCCCATTTTAACCAACTCCGGTTATGTAAGCCGGTTTACGAACTCAGGAGATATAGAAAACAAAGGATTTGAGTTTGAGCTGACAACACAGAACTTTGTCGGCGAGTTTAAATGGACTACGGCTCTTAATATGACTTTTAACCGCAACAAAGTGCTGGCCCTCCCCCAGGGAGTAGAACGCATATTGGGAGGCGTGGGTAATTTAAACATCGCGCAGGCCGGCCTACCCCTTGGGACTTTCTTTGGCTGGAAGATGATCGGCGTAAATCCCGAAACGGGTCTGATAGACTATGAGGGACAAAATGGCCAGCCAACAACACCAACCAACGATCAGGACCGTCAGATTATCGGTGATCCAAATCCTGATTTTTTCGGCGGTATCACCAACACGTTTCAATACAAGAATTTCGATTTAAGCATCATGGGACAGTTTTCCTATGGCAACGACATCTTTAACTATAATCTAGCGACGGGCTTGGAAGGCTATAACGCCAGTTCCAACGGTTTTGTAGACTGGGTAGACCGCTGGCGGCAGCCGGGAGATATCACCGACGTCCCCCGCCCCACTCCGGGCAGTCTCGACAACGGAGCCATATCCGATCGGTTTGTACAGGACGGTTCCTTTTTCCGGCTACGCAACATTACGCTTGGCTACTCGCTACCCAAAAGTTTAACGGACAAGATGAAGGTGAGCAGGCTTCGTGCTTACGTCACCGTACAGAATGCATACGTGTTTACGAATTACCGCGGATTCGATCCGGAGGTGAGCTCCAGCCATGGAGGTGCCAACACAGGCCTCATCTACGGTTACGACTACGGCAGCTACCCGCAGCCACGAATTTTTACAGCAGGTGTTAATTTGTCATTTTAATAAACAGGAGATCCTATGAACACGATATATAAACTATTTCTTTTCGGCCTACTCGCGAGCGTAACAGGATGCGATAGCTTCCTTGATCGGGAGCCTCTTAATCAGGTAACAAACGATAACTACTTTAACTCAGAAACAAACGCTAATGCGGCTGCGGTAGGAATGTACCGTACAATGACCAGCTCGTTTAATTACGGCCAGAGCATGATCATTGTTCCAGAGTTTTCAGCAAATCATGTATCGCACTCTTCCGCCTTCCCGGAATATGAAAACTTCAAAACGCACGAAGTAACAGCGATAAACCCGTGGATTGCAAACATGTGGCAAGGGGCTTATACAACAATTAATGCTGCCAACAACATCATTGCGAGAGTCCCAGAAATGGAAGAAGGCAGCATAACGGATGAAAAACGTGATCAGTTTATCGGTGAAGCAAAATTCGTCCGTGCTTTGCATTACTTCTTTTTAGTACGCGCCTTCGGCGCCGTTCCGCTAAAGTTGACTCCCACCACAGAAGAAGAAAATATTGCCATTCCGCAATCCGGCCCCGAAGAAATCTACGAACAAATTGTTACAGATCTCACCGAAAGCATGGAACAGCTCCCCGATGCCCACGAGACTTCGGATGCGACGAAAGGCCGTGCAACAAAAGCGGCCGCTCAGGCACTTCTGGCTAAGGTGTATCTTTATATCGCCGCTAGAACCGGAGACTACAGACCGGCGGCCGAAACCGCAAAAGCCCTGATAGCGTCGCAGATGTTTCAGCTAGTCAGCGATTTCCGCAGCATCTGGGAGACGGAAAACGCTGCTGAGTCGATTTTTGAGCTCCAATTTGACGACCAGACTACCAATCCGCTCGCGGCTGTCGCCAACGACAACGCCAGTATGCTTTTTTACGCGAAAGACAGTACGGTGGCCGATATTTTCGACGAAGAGGATCGGCGTCGGAGTTTCTCTATCGTTAAAGGATCCAGAGACCGCTATTACATCGGAAAGTTCCCGAACGCAAATCCGCCGAGTCAAAACCTCCCGTTACTGCGTCTCGCTGAGATTTTGCTAATACATGCGGAGGCCGAGGCCCGGTTAAACAACGCAGTTACCGACGAGGCCTTTAACTCGCTGAAACAAGTGTTAGACCGCGCGGGGACAACCAAGGAAAAAAGTGAATTCGCCAATGTCGAAGACTTTGTGAGATTCGTGCAGGAAGAAAAAGAAAGAGAATTACTGTTCGAGGGCGAAACGTGGTTTGACCTCTCCCGTACGAAACTCGCGCTGCAGAAGTACCCCACGTTAACAAGTGAAAATAGCTTGGTTTATCCAATACCATCGTCGCAGATTTTATTAAACCCCGCTTTGGAACAAAACCCGGGTTATTAAAGCAAAACGGCGCACTAGAATGCGGTGGATCTGTAGATACTTGTTTTTAACAAAAAAAGAGCAGCGGTGCTGCTCTTTTTTTGTTAAAGGAACTATTTGAACTTGCTCGCCAATGCCGCAAGTTTGGTTGCCATATCTGATTCTGTCCGTTGACGCCCGCTCGTCTTTTTAGGCTGGCTACGTCCTTCTTCTGTCTTCATTGACAGACCGATCCGATTTCTACGTTCGTCGATCTCCGTCACGGTGACCATCACTTTCTGCTGCACCTTAACAACCTCGTGCGGATCGGCAACATAACGGTTGGCCAGCTGACTTAAATGGACTAGACCATCCTGGTGCACACCAATGTCAACAAAAGCCCCGAAGTTCGTTATGTTCGTTACAATCCCGGGCAATTTCATACCGACGCGCAGGTCTGCGATGCTGTTCACCCCATCGGTAAACTTAAACTCTTCAAATTGTTCCCGCGGGTCGCGCCCCGGCTTGGACAACTCGGAGATAATGTCGTTAAGCGTTGGGATACCAACCTCGTCCGAAACATACTTACGGACATCTATCTGCTTGCGAAGCTGCTCGTTTGTCAATAAATCCCGCACATCAACCGACAAATCTTTGGCCATCTGCTCCACGAGCGTGTAGCGTTCAGGATGGACGGCGGAGCCGTCCAAAGGATGTTCGCCATTGCGGATGCGAAGAAATCCCGCAGCCTGCTCAAATGCCTTGTCGCCCAGACGTGGCACCTTTTTCAATTCCCGACGTGATCGGAAGGGTCCATTCGCTATCCGATAATTGACAATCTGTTGGGCCAGTGCCGGCCCAAGACCCGAAACATAGGACAGTATCTGCTTGGAAGCGGTATTCAACTCGACTCCCACGGCATTTACACACGATATCACGGTGTCGTCTAACGCCGTCTGCAGCTTGCTTTGATCGACATCATGCTGATATTGTCCAACGCCAATGGATTTCGGATCTATCTTCACCAGTTCCGCTAGCGGATCCATTAGGCGACGTCCAATAGACACGGCTCCCCTCACCGTAACATCTTGATCAGGAAATTCCTCCCTTGCTACTTCAGATGCCGAGTAAATAGACGCTCCCGACTCGTTCACCATGACGATGGTAACGCCATTAAGATCGAGCTTCCGGACAAATTCCTCGGTTTCGCGCCCAGCAGTGCCGTTACCAATGGCAATCGCTTCAATTTTATACTTGTCAACGAGATGCCTGACGGTCTTACCCGCCTCAGACGCCCCTCCTCCCCCGGTATGTGGATAGATGGCGGTATTTTCCAGCAAATTACCCTGCCCATCTAGGACGACAGTCTTACATCCCGTGCGAAAGCCCGGATCAATGGCTAATAGTCTCTTCTGTCCTAAGGGGGCGGCCAACAATAGCTGCCGAACGTTATCTGCAAACACGCGGATCGCTTCTTCGTCGGCCCGTTGCCGGGTGAGTACCCGCACTTCCGTTTCCATAGAAGGTTTCAACAAGCGCTTGTAACTGTCCTGCAACGCCTGTTTAATATGTCCTGCAGCACCGTTTGATGCTTTAATATAGCGCTTTTCGAGCATAGGCAGAACCTTTTCTTCCTCCACGGCGATATCCAGGTAAAGCATTCCTTCTTTTTCGCCCCGCCGCATGGCCAACACCCGGTGCGATGGCGCGTCTTTTAAGGGCTCAGACCATTCGAAATAGTCTTTATACTTTATAGCTTCCTCTTCCTTTCCCGGTACCACACGGGATACGAACTGCGCCTGCTCCAGGAATATCTTCCGCGTCCGCGTACGGACGTCCAAATCTTCCGAGATATGTTCGGCTACGATGTCCCGCGCACCCGCCAACGCTTCTTCCACCGATGAGACACCCTTTTCGGCATCCACAAAACCGGCAGCAATCTCTGTTGGGTCGGTATTCTCTTGCAGCAGCAGCTGCTCAGCAAGAGGTTGCAACCCTCTTTCGCGGGCTACCGACGCACGGGTTTTCCGCTTTGGCTTATAGGGGAGATAGATATCTTCCAGGATAGCCATCGTTGCCGCATCGCTTATCTGCTGCTCTAGCTCACCCGTCAGCTTACCCTGATCGGCAATCGACCGCAGGATAGCCTCCTTCCGCTTATCGAGGTCGCGCAGTTGTTGCACCCTATCGCGGATACTGGTTATCTGCACTTCGTCGAGGCTTCCCGTCAGCTCTTTCCGGTAGCGCGCAATAAAGGGAACAGTGGCGCCGTCATCTAATAGTTGCATGGTGGTCGCCACCTGTCGGCTATTGATCCCCAGTTCTTGCGAAATAATAATTTCGTATGCCATATAAGATATAAAGTGATATAAAAAAGAATGTGTGTCTAAAAGAGGCGGATATGGTGTCATCATTTTGGCCGCCGGACGGGGTGGGACGTCTACAAAGGATAGCATACGGTAGCAAGCGTGCGCATTACCCTTACATAACCTCAAGTCTTCCCCCCAGCGAAGATACTTCACCAGAAAGTTACGGTATCTTTTAGACGGTGAATTTCCGGTTTAATGCTTTAACAAAATTTACGCCTTTTTGGTGTCTTCGCCAGCAGCGTCTGTGGAATCGATCTTTTCAGCTTCCTCTCCGGATCCAGAAGCAAAGTGGTCGTTGTATCCGTATTTATAGTGCTGACCTTCGTCGGTGGGCTGTTCTCCTGGATTATGTTGCACGGTATTTTCCGGTGTCGAAAACTGCGGGAACGTTGTTTTCTCTTTCGGCTCTTCCTCCTCGCTGCTCCGCTCTTCAGGTGTTTCCGCAACCTCATCCGCCGTATGCTCTACGTAGCGGGGAGTTTCAACCTTATCATCAACAGTTACGTCTAAGTCTTTTTCGAAATTATTTATCTGATCGGATATCTCCCGCTTTATCCCTTCTGAAGCATCCTTAAATTCGCGAATACCACGTCCTAACCCTCGGGCCAATTCGGGAAGTTTCTTTCCGCCAAACAACAGCAGAATAATGATGACTATAAATACCATCTCCTGCGTACCAATATTCAAAAATCCTAAGGTCATTTCTACTTCTCCTTTTTGTAATAACTATCCGACTAAGGTAAGCCTAAATTTACTTTTCCTCCAAATTCTGGTGTAAATATTTGGTAACAATTTGACAATGGCCGCACCGTTGATCCCCCGGAATGTTAATTTATTGACGGATGACAATCTCAGCGGAAGGATTTCCTATCTTTGCCCGTTTGCTATGTTACACAGATACTATAAACGGAATAAACGCTTTTACTGGAGCACGTTTGCTTTGGCCGGCCCTGTTGTCATTTCTCAGCTAGGACAGACGCTGGTACAAACAGCCGACACCGTTGTAGTCGGTAAGTTTGCCGGAACCATCCCCTTGGCTGCCGTCTCGCTCGTGCATTCTGTATTTATCGTTGTCATGGTCATCGGCTTAGGGATATCGTACGGGCTCACGCCACTCATCGCTCAGGAAAACGGCAAAGGCAACAAGGATAACTGCGGCAAACTGCTTTCCAATAGCCTCTGGCTAAATGTGGCGACGGCGATATTGCTCTTTGCTCTTGTCAACTTCGGTTCAATGTATGCTATTCAGCATATGGATCAGGACCCGCGCGTGGTCGAAACGGCTAAACCCTACTTGCTGATCCTCATGCTTTCGATCGTCCCGCTGATGGTATTTAACACGTTCAAACAGTTTGCAGAAGGGCTGGGATTTACTAAGCAGGCTATGAACATCACCATCTGGGGGAACGTACTGAACATTCTTTTATCGATCATTTTGGCGAAAGGTATGTTCGGTATCACGCCATTAGGAATTGTTGGTGTTGGCTATGCTACGTTAATTGACCGCATCCTTATGATGCTGGCCATGTCTGTCTACGTACTACGTTCCCAAACTTTCAAAGTTTATATCAATAAGTTCCGGCTATTTCACGTCGACTTTTCGCGCGTCAAAAATATCTTTAAGATCGGCGCCCCGGTAGCCCTGCAGTATGTGTTCGAGGTCGGGGCATTTGCCGCGGCGTCGCTTATTGCCGGAAAAATCGGAGCTGTCGAACAAGCCAGCCACCAGGTTGCCATTACACTGGCTGCTATGACCTACATGATGGCCAGCGGGATTGCTTCTGCTGCAACAATAAAGACGGGACACAGTTACGGGAAAGCTAACATGCAGCGCGTGCAGCGATTTGCCACCGTATCGTATCACCTCGCACTTTTTTTTATGATTATCTGTGCACTTATATTTGCAACATTTAACCAATACCTGCCCTGGCTTATCAGTAATGACGAGACCGTCATCCGTATCTCAGCACAATTGCTCATCATTGCTGGCTTATTCCAACTATTCGACGGCACACAGGTTGTCGGACTTGGCATATTACGCGGAATGGGCGATGTAAATATTCCCACATTGATCACTTTTGTCGCCTATTGGATTGTCGGTATTCCAACAGCATACCTCTTTGGCGTCTATTGGGGCATTGGGGTAAAAGGCGTTTGGTACGGACTTACCTTGGGCTTGCTGACATCTTCGTTGCTACTTTTTTTACGTTACAGGTTTATCATCAAACACCGCATGCAACACGTCCCGCCGTCCGTAGGTGATTAAAAACGACCGATCTGAAATCTTAACCGTCGGTGCTACGCGCAACCATGAAACAGCAAAACCTAATGAATGTGTTAATATTGGTTACCCGCAAAAGAATCGTCATTCTTGGGGAGGAACATATTGCCCTCCGTGTCCAATGAACTGTCGTAACGGCTATTGGTCTAATGTATGAGCAATAGCGGGTTTTATGCACTTACTGTTCAGTTAAGCACAAAGTCAGCTAAAAAGCAGAAACTTTGATTTTGGCATTTTCCCCGCTATTATACAGCTTGTTAGGTGCGGGCATTTTTTAAACGAATTTCATTGGATATTTCGTCTTAATCTGTCCTTTTGTAATCTTTTTAAGTTTGGATTCCATCAAACTTCTGGTCAATGGTTTTAGATAGTCAAGATACAAAATTCCTTCTGTGTGGTCGTATTCGTGCTGTATCATTCTTGCGGTCGTTCCGCTAAATGTCCTTGTTTGAAAGTCAAAATCTTTGTTGTAATATTCTATGCTAATCGTCCAAGGTCTTTTTACTTTTTGCGATAAATTTGGGATACTTAAACAGCCTTCTTCGTCCTCCCAAAGCTCAGCGGAACGTTCAATGATTTTTGCGTTGATAAAAGTTTCCTGTAATCCTTTGTCGTCTTTGTCAAAATAGATTTCCCTGTCCGCTTCGTCAAGATTTTCAAAAGTTGTTTTACTGTCCACTACAAAAAGTCTTATCGGAAGTCCGATTTGTGGCGAAGCCAATCCGCAACCATTGGCGTTTTTCATTGTTTCCCACATATCGGCTATTAGCTTATCCAACTCGGGATAATTCTTTTCGATGTCGTTGCACTTTTGTTTTAAAAAGCTGTGTCCGTATGCTAAAATAGGTCGTTTCATTCCTTTGCTTTTTATCGCAAAGTTCCAAATAATGAACAAGGTTGGCAATGAACCTATGTTAAGTAATCTGTCTGCGAATACGGCTCAAGCCCTGTGGCGTTATTCCGATGTAGGAAGCCACGTATTTTAGCGGAATGAATTTTAAAATATCGGGCTGTTCGCTGAACAACTTTAAATAACGCTCTTTCGCATTGTATTTAAGCAAGGACAGTTCACGTTTGCTTTTAGCCAAAAACAATTTTTCGGAAGCGAAACGTCCTAAATAATTCCCAACTTTGGTCTGGGCATACACTTTTTGCAAATCGTCAAAGGAAATTTGCCAAACAACGGTTTCCGTCAATGCCTGTAATTCGTATTCGGACGGTGTCTGCGTGAGAAAAGAATCGTAAGCACAGGTAAATTCTTTGTCGAAACTGAAATTAAAAGTCAGTTCGTTTTCGTCACCGGGAATGTAAAACCGAACGATGCCAGTTTCAACGAATGAAAGGTAATTTTCCGTTTCGCCCTGCCGTGTGATGATTTGGTTCTTGGCAAACACTTTTCTATCAAAATGTGAAGCTATAAATTCCCATTCCGATTCTTGCAGTTTTACAATTCTTTCATAGTATTCTCTTATGTGTCCCATTTTTGACGTTTTTTTGTTTTGCTCGCACCTAACAAATTGACCGGATGGCTAAGGTTTCTGAACAACGCTGTCCGTAGAGACCTGTGGAGCTCTACGGACAGCGTTGAGGTTGCGCCGGCGCGCCCCCACTTGGTAACGATGCTTAAATTGCAGTCGAGATGCCTGGCACGATGGCGCTGCAGCAGTTCCGGTTTATCTAGATCTCCCTGTTGATATCCCAGTTTTCGAGATAATCAGCTACCCTTTTCAAAAAGGTTCCGCCAAGCGCACCATCAATAACACGATGATCGTACGACATAGACAGGTACATCATGTGCCTAATGGCAATTACATCGCCGTGCTCGGTCTCCAATACTGCCGGACGTTTCTTAATCGTCCCTACGGCTAATATAGCTGCCTGCGGCTGATTAATAATCGGCACTCCCATAATGTTTCCGAAGGCACCAATATTAGAAAACGTAAACGTCCCTCCTTGCGTGTCATCCGGCTTCAGCTTGTTTAATCGGGAACGTGTCGCCAAATCGTTCACCGCCTTACTTAGGCCAACCAAGCTTAACTGATCTGCGTTTTTTATAACCGGAACGATGAGGTTTCCCGAAGGGAGGGCTGTTGCCATCCCGATATTAATGTTTTTACGCTTGATTATCCGATGTCCGTCTACCGACACGTTAACCATAGGAAAGTCCTTGAGTGCCTTACTAACAGCCTCTATAAAGATCGGCGTAAACGTGATATTCTCTCCCTCTCTCTTTTTATAACTATCCTTGATCCGGTTTCTCCAATTTACCAAATGCGTCACGTCAGCTTCTACGAAAGAAGCTACATGAGGAGACGTTTTAACACTGTTCACCATATGGTCGGCAATTAGCCGGCGCATACGGTCCATCTCTATAATCTCATCGCCGGCAGCCGAAAACGTCGGCGTCGAACTCGGCAACGGTTCTGGCGGCTGCACGGTTGATGCTTTCTCTCCTCCTGGGCCATCATTTTGCGCAACCGATGAACCTGCTGCTGTCCCACGCGTACGGAGGTAGTCTAAAATATCCTGCTTTGTAACCCTTCCTTCAGCACCACTTCCCGGTATTTTATCGAGCTCAGACTGGGTCAATCCTTCTTCATGAGCGATACTTTTAACCAACGGCGAATAGAACCTGGCACCGCCCTGGAAAATGGGGCGTTCCTCCGCTCTGACTTCCAGCAGGTCCGCCCCTGGTATGGAGTCCTGAGGCAATACGTCTCCATCCTGTTCTACGGCCGTTTCCTCATCCGTTGTGTCTATAGCGCCGGTCTCTCCTGTAGTTGCATCCTCTCCGACTACGTCTTCTGCACCGGTATCCCCATCTACTTCTAACCAGGCAATAACCTCACCCACCTGAACCACCTCATTTTCTGAAAAACAGAGCTTAACCAGCTTTCCTTCTACGGGCGCGGGCACGTCCGAATCCACCTTGTCGGTCGCTATTTCCACAACCGCCTCGTCCTCCTGAACAAAATCACCGATACGCTTAACCCATTTCGTAATGGTAGCTTCTGACACGCTTTCTCCCATCTTCGGAAGCACCAATTTATATATTCCCATATGAACCCGTTCGTTGAATGATTTACTAAATTAACATTTAATCTACTTAATACCCATAAACAAACTTAGATAAATTGCCGTTAGGTGCAAAATAACCGCGTTTATATAAAAGCAATTTATCGATCTCTCCTCTGCCATCAAGAACTTTTTTATAGAGAAAAATATAATATTCTGCCGAGCAAAAATACAAAAACATTATTCCGTAGACGTTAGATGTTCTTTTTGAAACAGATTCCACAACATCGTTAGCCCCGCCATGGTGGTACGCTCGATATTCAGGACCCTGTCATTTCTAAAATGATAGGTCCGTACCTGTGTCTCTCTTCGTCCTACGACAGCGATACACACCGTCCCCACAGGTTTTTCAGCGGTACCTCCCCCCGGTCCGGCAATTCCGCTCGTAGCGATGGCGTAGTCGGTGTGAAACAACTTTTTTACCCCCTCAGCCATTTCTTTCACCGTTTGTTCGCTCACTGCTCCATAATGTTCGAGGGTGGATCGCGAAACGCTCAACAGTTCCACCTTCGCTTCGTTAGCATAGGCGACAACCGTTCCGTTAAACATAGCGCTGGCTCCGGCTACCTGTGTAATCTGGGCTGAAATACGCCCACCTGTACAGCTTTCGGCCGTCGCTACACTAACCTGGTGACTTTTGAATGTATGTACGATGACTTCTTCAAACGAAACATCGGCCTGGGCAACCACATACTTTCCTAAGCGCGATTTCACTTGATCAACAAAGTTGGCCGTCTCCTCTATCAACCGTTTCAGGTCTGGACCAACAGCCGTAAAACGCAATCGGACTGATCCTATACCAGGCAGATAGGCCAGCTTAAGATACGCAGGCATCTGCTCTTCGATATCTGTGATCTCGCGCGCCAAATGCGACTCGCCAATACCAACGGTCAATAGATAAGCATTATGCACGAACGTGTCCTGTTGGTATGACCGAAGAGCCGGCAGTACGCGATGCTCCATCAGGAATTTCATTTCGAATGGTACACCGGGCAAGAAAGCAAAATATTTACCGTTCTGTTGTATGGACATGCCGGGTGCTGTTCCCACGTCATTAAACAAAACAAGGGCATTAGCCAGCACATCGGCTTGCCTCCTGTTTATCTCGGGCATATCGCCGTAGCCAGCTCTTTCAAATATGTTTTCCACATGCGCCAATACAGCTGGATCACGCACCAAGGTGGTATTGAAGTAAGCGGCAATGGCTTCCTTGGTCACATCATCTTTCGTCGGCCCTAGTCCGCCGGTCACCAAAATAATGTCGGCTCGCTTTTCCGCCTGTCCGAGCGCATGCTTTATCGCTCCGGCTGCATCGGGGATCGACGTAATCTGTACTACCACAATATGCAGCTGGGCAAGCTGCTGAGCCATCCAGGCCGAGTTGGTATCAACAATCTGCCCATTGAGTATTTCGTCTCCTATAGTAATGATTTCTGCCGTCATAAAAAATGAACGTTAAAGTTATACGGAAAGCTTAGCTTAGTATATGTAATGGCTCTCCCGTTTCGTTAACTTCAGATCCTGAAGGACCGACGCTTTAGCCCGAATGGTAATGTTATAGCTTTTATACTGGCCGAAGGGCGTCCAGCCTATTGACATGTCCCAGCAATGCAGGTCGCGGTAAATGCTAAACCGGGTAAGAGAAAGCGCCTGCTGGCGGAAGTCGTACCCTGTATTGAACTGCACCTTCCATTTTGGTGTAACGTTGAAGTCTCCGTTTAGATTGACCGTCGCTGTAACCACGCTTCGCATCCGACGCTGCTCCCTCTCCCACGTCTGGCTGTAATTCATACTAAACGAGCCGTTTAAGTTCCAAGGGATATTAAAGTCAACGAACGCATTTGGGTCGGTGCTAATACGCGCCAATGCCTCCGCTTGTTCCTGCGTCATATTGGGCATCTGATTGCGTAAAGAGTCGATGTTATTGTTGCGGCTTTTGTTTGCCTGTGGGTTGAGACTGTAATCAAAAGATAGTCCGAAGTTGGTCAACCGTGCCAGCTTCCCGTCCTGCAATGCAAACCGGTTTACGCGGATCCCTTCCTCATTGACGACGTACGGATCAAAAGATCCGTTGAAATTTAAATTGATCTTTTCGCCGAACAGGGAGGTTCGACCTGAAAAACTAATCGTTGACAGCTTTAGCGAGTCGGCCATAAAGTTGTAGTTTCCGCTAAAGGTTAAGCCTTGAAGAATCTTCACTTTCTTGATACCGTTCCCCGTTGTATCGTTAGCCGTCCGGATTTTCGCTTCAACATTATTATCGATGGAAAAGCCTATACCCATTGACTTTCCCGCGCTGGGCGATCCATAGATTCCCCGCTCAAAAATGGAGTATCTTTCCAATGCGCCGTTCTCGTTGACAAACTCCCGATAAAAGCCATACCTCGGATCGGAAAAGTCGGGCCGATAATTTAAGTTGACCGACGGTGTTATGACGTGACGGATGGCCTCGATCTTTCCCATCTTAGGGTACATACCATACACCTTTGTCGACAACCCCGAAGACACCGAATAGTCATACGCCCTGCGGAAGCCTTGTACCGTGTCCACGACCTGCTCAAACCCGTCTACCCGATTGATAAGGCGTTTACGCGTAGATTGCAGATACCAGCGCTCTGTATAGTTCACGGAGGTGTTGAACTGAAAATATTTAAAAGCGTTTAAGGTCAAAGCTATGGGGATATTGTGCTGAAAACCGTTCGTAAAGTTCTTCAGGCTTTCCTTACTGAACAGCACGGAGTCGCCGGCAGATATGGTGTTACGTCCCTGCAGACTGTATCCTACCGTAATCCGCTGATACCACTTCTGATCGCCAACCCGGTCTTTAGAATCAAAAGGGTTAAATGTAGAGACGTTCAAACTGAATGATGGTAATTCTAGATCCACTCTACCCGACGCCATATCCTGTCTATGACTTAAGCTAGACGTAAAGTTTACCTTGCCGTCGGCAAAAACCTTTCCATAAGAAATAGACGAGGACATGTTATTCCGCGTGATATCTTCGATACTGTTGGCCTGATTAAAACCCGTGTTTTGAAAGTACGAAGCGGTACCAAAGTTGACTGAGGCGGAAAACGACGTTCCCGGATTGGCCTCTTGCCGTTGCGTATGGTTCCACGTCACGTTAAAATCCTTGTTTGTTCCGAAACTTGGGGTTCCCTCCACCCCCACTTTAGTCGCCGCATAACGGATATTAAATCCTCCACTGTATTTGTAGTTAACCAAATAGTTTGTACGGACATTTGCTTCCCACGATCCTTTGGAATATAAACTACCCCGGATCTCAGAATCCCAGTAATCGTTAAATGCGAGATACCAGCCGATGTCACGCATGGAAAATCCCCGCGTTGCATCCTCGCCGAAGGAAGGAAATAAAAAGCCCGACGCACGCTTGTTCTGCCTGGGAAAGAAACCAAAGGGTATCGCTAAAAATTTAATCGGGATATTCTCCACCACGAGATAAGCTGGCCCCACAATAATGTGCTTCCCGGCCATCAGACCTTTCGTAAACTGTATGCCAAAATGTGTATGAGGATACGGTAAATTACAAGTGCTATACATGCCCGTTTTTAGGGACAGTTCATCATAGAGGTTCTTCCGCACAATCTTAGCCTGTACGTAAGCGCCGTCTTGCTCGGTCATTATCCCGTAAGTGTTCCCTTCGCGGGTCTTGTAATCGTACAACAACGAGTCTACCGTTTTAGGCGTGTCTCCCGGAAAAATAACAACCGGCCGTCCAACATACTTGCCATTGTGGTCCACGACTCCGCTGGCAAAAAGTTCGTTCGTATTCCGATCCAGGCGGATGTAGTCAGCAGCAAGCTCAAACTCCTGGTATTTTACCTTAGCTCCCTTATATAAATGAAGAATATTTTTGTTAACCTGATTCCAGGAGGAGTCGTTGGCGACAATCGTGACGACTGTTTCCAAACCATCCTGATCTTTCATTACAACAGTATCCGTACCCTGTGTGGTCCTTAAGTGATTTTTTGTTGTGTCCGGCACAATTAAACTCGTGTCCGGTACGTTAGAATTGTTAGTTTTTGAAGGCTCCACTACCTGAGCATACGTAGTTAGGGATGCTGTAAACAAAAACAAAATGCTACAGAAAAAACAAGTTAACGCCTTCAAAGTTAATTACGAATGTTATTTTTGTGTGAATTTAAACTTCTTTGGCAAAAATAGTCAAAAAACATTTAGAAAACGTGGACGATGAACACGAATAAAAAAATAATTTTGCGCTATTTTGCACATTAATTTAAACGACGATACGAGAGGATATTATACACATGACAAAAAAATTAAATGTAAAAAATTTAAGTATAGTTGTTACAGCAATTTTTACGTTAACCTTTTCCAGCGCCTCCAAACCCTTTTATCCTGCGTCGCAGGAACCCGCCAATGTTCCTCAGAAGGTAAGAACAATTGTCCTTGATGCCGGACACGGAGGACACGATTATGGCGCCCGCGGAAGGCAGTCGAACGAAAAGGACATCGCACTGAGTGTGGCACTGAAGTTGGGTAAGAAAATCGAAGGTGAGCTGCCCGGCGTAAAAGTTGTATTCACGAGAAAAACCGATGTTTTCATCCCCCTATACGAACGGCCGGCCGTCGCCAACAAGAACCAAGCAGATCTTTTTATCTCCATTCACTGCAACTCAGCAAATACCAGTAAACGTAAAAATCCATCTGTCCGGGGAACAGAAACATTTGTCTGCGGTTTTAACCGGCTCGGCTCGCAGGACGTAGCTATCCGCGAAAATGCTTCGATTTTGTTGGAGGACAACTACAAGGAAAATTATGGGGGATTCGATCCGAAAGACCCATCAAGTATGATAGTATTCCAACTGATGAAAAACCAATACCGCCGTGAAAGCATCAAGCTAGCTTCTTACATGCAGGACGAATACGCCAAATCCGCCCGCAATAACCGCGGGGTGCAGGAGCTGTCGTTAGCGGTGTTGGCAACAGCGGGAATGCCATCGGTATTAACCGAGATCGGTTTTATAAGCAGCCCTACAGAAGAGGAATATATGTTGTCTTCTTCCGGTCAGAATGAAATTGTAACAAATTTATTTAACGCAATAAAAACATATAAAACAGCCGTAGAACGATAAACATTTAGTACATTAGTTTGTTGTTATTGCATAGTAAATTTAACATTATTCAGACCTCATTTTGAAGATAACGAACGAAACAAGAGTTGGCATCATTACGGTCGTTGCCCTTGCACTATTATTTATAGGTTATAACTTTTTAAAAGGAAACGACGTTTTCAGCAACGAAAACGAGTTCTATACAGATTATGATAATGTCGATGGCCTTACAGTTTCCAAACCGGTTGTGGTAAACGGCTATCAGATTGGCCGGGTTTCGAGAATGGAGCTCCTCGAGAACGGTAAGATACGTACCCACTTTAAGATAAAAAAAGACTATAAGATCCCCTCGAACTCCGTAGCCCGTATTGTCAGCGCTGACCTTCTGGGAAGCAAGGCCATTGTATTCGAGTTGGGAAACAGCAAAACAATGGCAAAGGACGGAGACCCTCTTCTGTCGGACGTGCAGGCCAACCTGCTTGAAAAAGTGGAGCCACTTCAAAAAAAGGTGGAAAACCTGGTCGTCAAACTCGATTCTGTATTGTCCGCCGTCAACACCGCTTTGGACAAGGAGTTCCAACGCGACTTTAAAAGTAGCCTGCACAGCATTGCCATATCATTAAACAACATGGAGCGCATTACCAGCGATGTGGAGGGCCTTATGGGATCGGAAAAGGTCCGCCTGGTGAAAATCATGCAAAACCTGGAGTCTATTACGAATAACTTTAAAAATAATAACGATAAGATCAATGCGATTCTGGCGAATCTGGACCACCTGTCGGAGGACCTCTCAAAAACGGAGATTAAGGCAACTATTGACAACGCCAACCTGGCAATGAAAGAGGTACAGGCAATCACGGCAAAAATCAACAACGGCGAAGGATCCATAGGCCTGCTGCTCCACGATGATAAGCTGTATCACAATCTAAACAGTGCATCCTCCGAGTTGGACGCATTGGTAAAAGACGTGAAAGAGCGGCCAGGGCGTTATATCCGCTTAAGCATTTTCGGAAAAAAAGACACGAAATAGGCATATTACCCGCCATCAAAGACGCTGTTTCCCTGATAGCGGGTAATACCAACGCACTCCCGCCTTCTACAATGTTTCTTTTAGCCAGCTGAAGAACTCCCTTTGCCACACCTGTGCATTGTGCCCGGAAAGAACCCAGTGATTCTCATCCGGCAGATATACCAACCGGCTCTTAATGTTCTTTAGCTGCGCCGCCTGAAACGCCTCCAACCCTTGGCCGATCGGCACACGGAAGTCCTTGCCTCCCTGAAAGATCAAAATCGGAGTATCCCACTTGTCAATGTGTTTTATCGGATTGAACTCGGTGTAAGTTTTATGGTTGCCCGGCTCCCAATAGGGTCCGCCTAAGTCATAATTTGCAAAAAACAGCTCTTCCGTTGTTCCATACCAGGAGGTCATATCAAACAGACCACAGTGGGAAATAAACGATTTAAAACGTCCATTATGAACCCCGGCTAGCATAAATACCGAATATCCGCCGTAGCTCGCTCCAACAGCCCCCAGCCGCGCAGTATCGACGTAAGGCTCCTTTGCTAAGTCATCTATCGCTGACAGGTAGTCGCGTATAGCCTGCCCACCTCAGTCTTTGCTTATATCATGATTCCATTTCACGCCCCACCCCGGCATGCCCCTCCGGTTGGGCAGGATAACGATGTACCCCTGCGATGCCATCAGCTGGAAGTTCCATCTATAGGAATACCCCTGCGTCGTCGCCGACTGCGGCCCTCCCTGACAGAACAGCAGCACAGGGTATTTCTTTCCCGGATCAAAGTCGGGCGGATAGATCACCCAGGAAAAAAGATCGGCGCCATCAGAAGCCTTGGTGAAACGCCCTACGACTTTGGTCTCGGCAAGCCTGCCAAATATAGCATCGTTTACGTGTGTAATTGCAGCAAGCGTCCGTTTTTTCAAATGGTAGAGGTATACTTCGGCCGCCCGCGTCATCGTTGTTGATGTGACCACCAGCCCTTCTTCCGTCTCCCCGACGATCGCGCCAATGTCACATGCGCCATCGCTTATCTGCTGCACATGGGGCACCGCTTTCTTTCTTCTAGATAGGTTAACAGCGAACAGCTGCACCGTTCCTCTGGTAGGGGCTGTAAAGTATATTTTGCTTCCGTCTTTACTCCAGACAAAAGAATTAACGGTTCCGTCCCAGGCCTCGGTCAGGTTGATACGCTTACCCGAACTGGGGTCAAGCAAGATAATATCGTTCTTATCGGCTTCGTACCCGTCGGTTTTCATGCTAAGCCACGCGAGCTGCTTCCCGTCCGGACTATACATGGGGTGCGTATCGTATCCGTTAAGGCCCTCGGTAAGGTTCGTCGTCGTCTTAGATACCAAATCATATTGATAGATATCCGTGTCCGTACTTGTTGCATAGTCCTTTCCAAATTTTTTCTTGCAGACGTATAGCACGGCTTTGCTGTCGGCGCTCCATGTAAAGTCGTCCGCACCGCCGAAGGGCATCTGCGGACTATAGAAAGGTTCCCCCTCCAAAATATCAATAGCTTCGCCGACCCGCCCATTGTCATACGGTGCTACGAACGGGTGGTTGAACTTTCCATCGTGGAATGTGTCCCAATGGCGGTAATCGAGATCGTCATAAATGTAGACATTGGATTGGGGAAGGTCCTCGTATTTATCCGTACTGTGGTATTTCTTGAGGAGGACGCGCCTACTAAAAAGGATATACTTACCATCCGGCGACAATTTTACGTTTTCCAATCCGCCTTCGACATCGGTAAGCTGTCTCGCGGCTCCCCCTTGCAACGGTTTCGACCACAGCTGTCCTTTGAAAAGGTAGACCACTTCACCCTGTTCCGTGATCTGAACAAGGGATTCGCCCCCCGGTTCATCCGTTAGCTGTGTAGCTGCGCCTCCCTGAACAGGAATGACAAAAAGGTTTTTCTCCGATTTATTCTCCCCAAAGCTATAGTTGGAAACACCGTATACCAAATACTGTCCATCCGGCGACACGCCTTCAGCCGAGACCCTCCCCAGCTCCCAAAGCTTCTGGGGTGTCATGACGTCCTTTTTCAACTGATGTAATTTATTCGTTATTAATGGTCGGTCTACACGGGAGTCCCGCGTATCCTGCGCGTGAGCATACGCACAAAAAATAAGTGCGCACGTCAGTACCGATAGTTTATTCATATCTTTTTGCTTAGCTGGGCTAATTTAAGAAATGTAATCCCTATCCCGAAATCCCCGACGCCAAAGGATATACACAAAGGTGAAATAAAACTGAGCTTGCCAGACAATAGACCCCATTGTAAATTCTTTTAATCGTTTTTTTCAAACTGAAACCAATGAATACGAAGAGACAACCTCATCAGGACGGCTAGAATGATAAACATCCCCACAGCACCGACGACCAGCGAGAAGTCCTGCAGTTGCATCAACACATAGACGAAAGCGTAGAAAATCGTCAATATACTGCTAAAAAGATAGCTAATCCGTGGCTGCTTGGTTATCCCCCATATAAAGGACGCTATCAACAACGTCGTGGCGACCGCCGATATCAGATAAGCCCAGTTGAATCCCAAATGCTCACCAATGGCAAGCAAGAGGGAATAAAAAAGAACCATTGCACAGCCTATAAGAATATATTGAACAAGATGTATACGACGCCGTTTGATGATTTCCGTAAAAAACAGCGATGCGAAAGTCAATGCGACGACCAGTATTCCATATTTGGCAACGCGTGTGGTTTTTTGATAGTTATCAACCGACGGTATAAAATAGACTTCAACCATATCCTGCGCAGTTGACGTACCGAACCCGCGCGAACCTTCGTCGCCGGCAATAGCCGGCGCAGTAGGCGCCGAAGAAGGTGCATCGCCATAAGCGGCCAGCGGATCTATCACATAAAGTTGCGTCTTAAAGCCCGTCCATTGTTGCGGAAACTTACGTCCATATCCGGGTATCCGCCAAACCGCCTGAAAGGAATCGCCCCCCGTTTGTCTCTCTTCGGGTAAAAATCCGCCACCAAAACTCGGGCTGGACCACGTTCCACTTATCTTTACGGAAGTTTCCTCCGCAGAAGGGAGAACCGATAATCCACGTGCGCCGCGGATGTCCATTTGGATCGAGAATCGACCCTTAGTCGACCTCTCCGATAGGTCTATATCAGCCTCAAGCGTGCGCTCAAACAGATGCACGTTACTGTTTCCCATTCCAAACGATAGCTGTTGTCCTTCCCAGATTAGTTTAGGGGTGGTTGTTAGGCCCTTCAAATCGCTAAGACCTATAAACATTTTGGCCTTCTCCCAGTGAAGCTCGACATTTTCTATTTCCAGTTTTGAAAAGTCGATTTCGTCAAAGTGTCCCTGTATCTGCGCTGTCGCCTGATATACCACCGTCCGGTAGATACCTCTTTTTAAATACGTCGGACTTACCTTAGACACGAACGACGTATTTTTAGCCGCCAGAAAGATATAATCTTTGTCCAGATAAGCTTCTGTCTTGTTCCGGCCGTTTTCATCTACAGCACCGACCTGTCGCATAACCGTGTACGGCACCCCGATTATAGGGCCGGACAGAACCTGGGACTCGCCCCATTTACTTGCGATTTCACGCTCCACGCCTCGCTCCCGATCGTGCCTCTCCGCTATCAGACCGTTTACCCATTCCATGGGAATTAGGAGAAACAGCAACAGGATGAGCATCGTGACTAGTTTCACGGCAATGGAATTCGTCAATTTTTCGAAAAATGACTGTTGCTCTACCTCACGGGTAGAAGGCTGTTGTGATTTTGAATTTTCCATACAATTGTCTTTATCTTATGTTAGCCATTATTCCATACGTTAAAGAAAACGCGCATCGTCTCGTACAGACAGCTCTTCTCAAGGCGGCATTGATCCCGCGGACGTGCTCTACCTAAAGGCCTCGAAGTCTCGCAGCCTCCAAACACGTCCGCGAGGCCGGCCGGAACCATTTGACGATCAAAACAAAGAACTTTGTTTTTCAAAGTTGGAAACTAAAAAAAAGCTATCTTCCCTGTTGTCTAATTAAGCTCTCCAGCGCAGTCAAATGGTTCTCGAACGCTTTTTTGCCTTGTTCGGTACGGCGATAACGCGTATTAGGTTTCCTATCAATAAACCTTTTTTCCACAGTGATGTACCCCTCTTTTTCGAGCGTTTTTAAATTCGATGCTAAATTCCCATCTGTCACTTCAAGTAATTCCTTTAATGAATTAAAATCGTACTCATCGTTAGCAACGAGAATACTCATGACCTGTAAGCGAACCCTGTTCTCAAAAACTTTATCGTAAAGCGAAAGGTCTAACGCCACCTTTATTCGTATTTTTTATAAACAATAAAACCATATATCATATGCAGCAGGCCGAATCCCGCCGCCCAAAGCCACAATCCGTACCCCGGAAGCAACAAAGCTAGCAAACCTAACATAATTTCCAAAAGCCCCAGCCAGCGCACCTCTTTAAATGTATAGACGCTGCCCGCCGTTAATGCCAGTCCGTAAAATACCAATAAGGTAGAAGCGACCAACATATAATAACCTTTAATAACCCAAATAATGCAGACGATGCCCCCTGTTACCAGCGGAACCGCCAGTGCAAATAACAGCGATCTACTTGTCACATTCCATATAGACTGTTTAATCCGCCTGGCTTTGCGTCCGGCCATCCATATACCTGTTAAAAGAGAAGCGGCTAACACAGCAAGGGCCAGCAGAATCAGAAAAGTTACGGTGCTTTTATCAATGGTTCGTTCCTGATAGTCAAGTCCGCTTTGAATGCCGTCGATTTTAATATATGCCAAAGCCGCGCCCAGAAGCGCATAAAGGCCAATAAGTATACCTGACAGTCCGGAAATAGATATAAACTTCGAAGACTTCTCCATCATGGAGCGAATGTGTCCAATTTCTTTAATTAAATCGTCTTGATTCATAAAAAGCACTTTGTTATTCAAAGTAAATGAATATAAAACACTTATGCAAGAGAAAAATTTTTTTATGATTTTTTTTAAAAATAATATCAAAAAAGACTTGCAAGATATCATTTCGGTTCCTATCTTTGTGCCACAATAAAAGTCCTAATAACTGCGGAAGTGGCGTAATTGGTAGCCGCACCAGACTTAGGATCTGGCGCCGCAAGGCGTGGGGGTTCGAGTCCCTTCTTCCGCACTTGATGTCCTCCCGAACTTAAGAACTCGGGAGGATTTTTTTTGTAAAATGCGTAAAAGCTAAACGAGAGTATGAATATTTCACACCAAAAAGTTGACGACGTCAACGCAAACATCAAGGTTGAATTAACACCGGAAGACTATAACCCTTCGGTTGATAAAGCCATCAAAGAACAAGCGAAAAAAGCAAAATTACCGGGCTTCCGCCCAGGTATGGTTCCTGCTGGTCACATCAGACGGACATACGGGAAAGCTATCTTATTCGACGAAATCAACAAACTTGTTAACGATAAGATCGCTGAATATATTGGTGAGAACAAATTAGAAGTATTGGGACAGCCACTTCCCGTAGAAAGCGACGCTGATGCCGTTTATAACTGGGATTTTAAAGATACTTTTTCGTTTAATTATGAAATTGGTTTAGCGCCTGAGTTCGACATCCCCTTCACACAGGAAACCGAGTTTACCGCTTACGATATCAAGGCAGACGAAGCAACATTAACAGAAAGGGTTAAAAATTTACGTCGCAGCTACGGTAAAATGACGAACCCCGAGGTTTCTGAAGAAGGTGACGTCTTATATGCAACCTTAAAGCAGGATAAAGAGGGTGGCATTGAAAACACAGCTTCTGTACGGACAGATATTATCGAAGATGCCAAAGTGAAAAAAGCACTGATAGGACTTAAGAAAGACGACGTTGTTAAAGTCGACCTTAAGAAGGCTTTCAAACAGGCCGACCTTGCCCGCATCTTGGGAATTACGGAAGATGAAGCGAATGAGCTGGATGTAACGAAGTTTGAAGTAACGGTTAAAAACATCAACCGTCTTGAAGAGGCCGATTTGAATCAGGAGTTTTTCGATAAACTATTTCCTGCAGGCGAAGTCACCAAAGAAGAAGAATTTCAGGCAAAAGTAAAAGAAGAAGTAGAGAACCTGTTCAAACAAAACGCCGACCAAAAGCTACGCAACGATATGTACACCTTTGGCATGGATAAAGTCGAGGTGCAGTTTCCTGAAGCTTTCCTGAAAAAATGGTTAAAGGCGACTAATCCAAACATTTCTGATGAAGAGTTGGAAGAGGGTTTTGCTGACTTCCTAAGTAACTTAAAATGGACAATTATTGAAAACCGCATCGTCACAGCCAACAGCTTAGAGGTAAAATACGATGAAGTAATCAGCATGGCGAAAGAACGGATTTACGCTCAAATCAAGATGTATAACATCAATGAAGAGCCAACAGACGATCAGTTGAATCAGTTCGCCATCCAGCTATTACAGGACAAAGAGCAAGCCAACAGGCTTTTTGAAGAAGCGAAAGCTCTTAAAGTTTTCAACTATCTGAAAGAGAACGTGAAGTTGAACACGAAGGAGATCGACTACGTAGACTTCGAAAAATTAGACAAATAAGTTTAATCCATATAACAGAAGAAGGCTGCCGTAGGGTAGCCTTTTCTGTTTCCTAGCGAGTTGTAAAAAATATAACCATTTCAAGATGATCCGGATTCGAAAAGCCACCCCCGCCGATGCTACGGAAATTGCTCCCATCATGCTTTCGGCCATGGAAGACATTATATATTACTTTATCGGAAAAAACGATAAAAAAGAAGCTCTAGATTTTCTAACGCGTCACATACGCCGCCCTTCAAACCAATATTCGTATGAATATATTTTCGTTGCCGAAGCGGACGGACAGCTCGTTGGACAGATCTGCCTGTACCCCGGAGCTGATCTGCAAAGGCTACGTCATCCCGTGCTCCTCGATCTCGCCTCTACATACGATCGGACACTCAAGCTGCCGGCAGAGACGCAATCAGGCGAAGTCTATATCGACACCATCGCCGTTTCGCCCGGATATCAGGGCCGTGGGATCGGAAAAATGCTACTGCTGTACGCCGTCGACCTTTTTGTAAAACGAAACCAACAGGTGTTGGGACTCCTGGTAAATCTAGACAACCCCTTGGCCAAAAAGCTCTATCTGAATATCGGCTTTACCATTGTAAACCGCGTACATATATTTGGAGCAGAGATGGAACACCTCCAGTACAGTATTGGTTGACGAAGTACCAACTCTTCTTCTGCAGCAGCAATGTCGACTGTCCTTAGCCACGCCTCCAGACCGGGCCCGTTCCTAGAACCGGACATTATAGCCAAGTGATAGGCGGCCTGACGGAAACTTTCTGTTAAAGTCCTCATACTGTTCATCCTTGAAATGACCTTCTAGTGCAAAATACCCGGAACTGACGTTTAATGAAAAATTCCGGATAATACGCAAACTCACTTCCAACGTCGCCGCATGCAAAACATAGTACGACTCGTTGCCGCTGATGGTGAAGAATACGCCGCCATTATAGTCGCCCGTTATCAGTAACCTTCTTAATACGCTCAGTTCGCCCCGATATCGATAGCTGGCTCCCGAACCATAGTTGTAATTTCGGCTGGCTCCATAGAGCAGATACGGATCCGGCACCGCAGCCAGTAAAACAGCACCGACACCAACGTTCATGTTAAACCTATTTGACTTTTTGTAGCGGAACTCCGAGGTCCAGTTATAGTTCAGGCTCTGCGCGCCATAGAAGAAGGCGTCATTGTTGTAGAAATCATAGTTGGCACTTAATATCCCGTAATGGGTCCCTCCTTTGCTTTTAAAAAATCTGTTACCGTAAAGTAAGGCGTGCACATTCACAGCGTTTATAAATGAACTATCTCCTTTGCCCAGTTCCAGATTCACATAGAACTGGTCAAACGGCCGTTTAATATTCTCCGGTCCGTTGCTGTACCACAAGCGGAGACGCCCATATGATCCGTTTTTTCCCTTTTCCAGAATATCTCCCTCCCGGGCATCAAAACGCCTGACGCCAACATTTACCTCTGCCCAGACCGACGATGAGTCTGAAGCATTATAGCTGTCCACCCTCCCCCATTTACCGTCCAGCAGACGGTTTAGTCCGTTAATAGGATTAACGAAAAAGGCACCGATTTCGTTGGACACCATTGCACGCCGATTCCGGCTGGCGCGCCCCAGGATGTTACGGGCTAACCGGTGTGTCATCTCGCCAAGGACAATTCCCCCAAAAGTGGTGTTCACCAAGTCGTTGATGGATGGATGCTGGGTCTCTCCCGCCGTTTCCCAGATATAGCTTCCGGCAAAAGTTGCAATACTGGATTCATAAAAATTGTATCCGTTGCTACGGAACGCATTAAAGTAAAGCTGCCCGTGGTAAGGATGGTCGATCTGGTTGGTCGTAAACTGATTGTCGTCCCAGTCCCACGCGGAAATCCGCTGATGGTTAATAAAGTTTTTGAAGGTAATGTACGAATAAGGATCCTTCGTGATAAAACGGTTGAATAACGCTGGAAACGCCTGGGCCAGAAACCATTCGGAACCGGCGCGCCAAAACTTCTTTTCTCTCTGCGGTTCTTTCGTATGCTGTGCAAATCGGGGTAATGCGTCTGCCCGTTTTTGAACAAACCACTTCCTTCCCGTTGTGTCCAGCAACCGTAAGCTGGTGTCTACACCCTCAAGCGCGGAAAAATGTTGCGCATTGCAGCAAAAGGATAACAATGCTGAAAACGCCGGTAAAAAAAGGTAGTGCCGTAATTTCATGATCGTGTTACCCTGCAAAGATAATTTTTGTATCCCGCCGCTACAAAGACAGTAAAAAAACATACCCCGAAATGACACAGCCCCCATCGACAGAAGTGTGCATATCGGCCCTTTTGTAAAACATGTTAACCCGTAAATTGTTATATTTATACAAAATCAATACTTGATATCATGAAAAAGCTAACCTTAGTTATCTTAGCAATCTGTATAAGCCTCGCTACTTACAGCCAGGAAACAGCCGCCATACGGGGAGTTTTCACAAAGGAAAGCGGAGATACAACGATAATCTGGATGTTCGCCGACGGCTACTGCTCGAAGACCGCATACCGGGATCAGACATACATATCAACCTTGGGGGGTCCCTTTTCCTATACGGCAGGCAACTTGGCTGTTCAGGTTGAATATGCCGATGCTGACTCAAGTTTAGTAGGACAGAGGAAAAATTTCCCATTAACCATAGCCGCAACGGGGGCGCAGGAAGGGGACGGCATCTCCTGGAAAAAAGCAGACGCGAAGTCGCAGCCCTTAGACGGACTATGGCGAATTACGGGAAGGAAGCAAGGAGACAAGATGGGGACAATAACCCGTGGCGACCGGAAAACCATTAAACTTCTGGTTGACGGCTATTTTCAGTGGATAGCAATAAACCCTGCAGTTAAAGGGTTCTATGGCACCGGAGGAGGGCATTACACCTTTCAAGACGGCAAATATAGCGAGCATATCTTGTTTTTCTCCCGGGACAATTCGCGGGTCGGGGCGCATCTATCGTTTGACGGAAAGCTGGAAGGTGATGATTGGCATCACAGCGGTAAAAGCTCTAAAGGGGATCCTATATACGAGATCTGGAGCCGGGACAATAAATAAGCGATCACCTATTGGCAGACAGGGAGGCCATGCGCCATATGACCTCCCCCTCTCTCCTACATAGCAATGAGAGCACAGTTATCCAAATAAATCGGAGCTAAGGTAACGGTCGCCCCGGTCACAGGCAATAAACACGATAAGCCCCTCTTTTATATCGTCAGCTACCTGAAGTGCCGCATGGAAGGCTCCTCCAGTACTCATTCCAGCAAAGATACCTTCACGCCTCACCAGTTCTCGGGCACGGCGTGTAGCATCATCCTGCGCAATGTCGATCACCCGATCCACACGCGAAGGATCAAAAATCTTCGGCAGATATTCTTTTGGCCACCGCCGGATACCCGGGATCGACGACTCTTCAGTAGGCTGACACCCTACAATCTGAATAGCGGGGTTCTTCTCCTTCAGAAACATAGAACATCCCATAATCGTCCCCGTCGTTCCCATAGCGCTCACAAAATGCGTAATCTCTCCGGCGGTATCGCGCCAGATTTCCGGGCCTGTTGTTTTAATGTGCGCGCCGTAATTGTCGGGATTGGCAAACTGGTTTAATATGAAATAGCCGCCCGTTGCGCCTTTTTCCTCCGCATAATCGCGGCAGATCTCCATCGATTCCAACAGCGTGACTTTAGCTCCGTAAGCCTCCATGGTCAACGTTCGCTCCCGCGTCGAAGTAGAAGGCATAACCAATTCCAGTTCTAAACCGTATAGGCTCGCAATCATCGCAAGCGCAATACCCGTATTGCCCGAAGTCGCCTCAATAAGTTTCGTGTCTTTCGTAATCTCACCCCGCTCAAGAGCTGAACGGATCATATTTAATGCCGCCCGATCTTTCACCGACCCTGCGGGGTTATTGCCCTCCATCTTCGCAAAGATCCGTACATCAGGATTTTTGTGGAACCCACGTATTTCCACTAAAGGGGTATTTCCAATGGTATCTATTAAGTTTCCCATTATGCAATAGGTTTAGAGTCAATAAATTTGGAATTCGGTTGATGATAAACAGTTGTATAGGGATCTATACTGGACGTCAACCAGACGTTTCCACCGACCACGGAGTGGTGTCCTATGACAGTCTGTCCTCCAAGAATGGTCGCTCCCGCATAGATAATCACATGATCCTCGATCACTGGATGCCGCTGCGTGTTTGCCATATTTTTCTCCACGCTGAGAGCACCCAATGTTACTCCCTGGTACAGCTTGACATGATCTCCAATGATACACGTTTCACCGATGACCAGCCCCGTGCCATGATCAATGTAAAGATAACGGCCAATCCGGGCACCCGGATGGATGTCAATCCCCGTTTTCGAATGCGCGTGTTCGGTCAAAATACGGGGAATAAGCGGCACTCCGTGCACCCACAGTTCGTGGGCAAGGCGATAGATACAGATGGCGGTAAAACCCGGATACGTACGGATCACCTCACGGAGGCTCTGCGCTGCAGGATCGCCCTGCATAATCGCCTCTGCGTCGGTCAGCATGACCTCGTATATAGCGGGCAATCCGACAAAAAACTCGTCAGCTATGCGCTCATTGTTGCAGTGCGAACAAGCCTTTGTCTTTTGCAACAGCTCCAACAGCTCTTCACGTGCCTCGTCAAACGCCTGACGCACCTCCTCCGCACTGTCAAAGTGCAGTGAACCCCGCTCCGGAAACAAAAGATGCAGTACATGCATTGCCCAACTCGCTATGCGCGCATTGCTGGGCATATCCTGCGCTTCCAACTGCTTCCGGTAAATATGTTGATAAAAATCTTCCATGAACGATGATCTCAAGATTGACAAATTTAAGATTCCTCCTGTCAAAAACTACTATTTCTATAGAACTAATTTCTCAAATAGTTCCTGATGTGTCTCCTCCGCGGAGACACACAAGCCCGGATGACTCACCGAACACTGGATAATCGTACTACGTTTTGCCGTCAGCCACCGAAAACGCTCTGCCTGTTCCAACATGGCCAATCGGCCGCCATCTTTGCTCCCCGAACAGATAAGCTGAAAGGAATCAAGATGTTTACGGATAAGCTCCAGGTCGATCTCCGGATCAATAGCTCTACATTTCTTTTCATCAACGAAAATTTTTACCGCAGCGTAACGCTGTTTCCTGCAATATAGAGCTACGCCCACGTTTACGAACTCCTCCCGATCGACTCGTGGCACCACCCTGACAACAGCATATTCATATACAGTTCTTTCGTTCATGCTCAATTTGTTTAATAAAGTTTTCCGAATTGGCAACGCGATCTAGCAAAAAGGAGACATACACTGCGCGGGCTTGTTGCGCGCTCAGGCCGCGGGATTCATCAATTAACCATTCATCTGGAACAACATTCATGATATTCCACAAATTGTCTGCATGGAAGAGCTCCCTAAACTCCATATCCACATCCCTTACATGACTTGCGTATTTTAACAACACGTGTTCCTTGATCTGCACAAAAGGCTTAGCAGCCTGCTCTTCCCAGTTGTCCCATGTGTGATGGAAGTATAATGATGCGCCATGATCAATTAGCCAGAGCTCCTGATGCCATATAAGCATATTTGTGTTCCTGACCGTCCGGTCGACGTTCATCAGCAGGGCATCCAGCCACACGATTTTAGATGCCTCAATCGCGCTGACCGTGTCAACATTGGAATCGAATGTTATCGCTCCTTTCAAGAAATGCACGCCGAGATTCCTGCCAACGGAAAAACGTAAGAGATCCTGTATCTCTTCGTCCGGTTCGGTACGGGCAAACGACTCGTCGAGCTCAGCAAATACCATCTCCGGCATCCGAAGTCCCAAAAAACGGGCCAGCTCTCCACCTATGAGCTCCGCTACCAACGCCTTTTTTCCCTGTCCGGCTCCGCGGAATTTAATCACGTAGCTAAAACCGTCGTCGGCATCTACGAGTGCCGGTAGCGATCCCCCCTCGCGAAACGGCTGTATATATCGTACGATCTGTACGTCTCTTATCTCTGGTTTAAAAATCTTCATTGTTCACGGTATAATTAAGCAATCCCTCATACGGATCTCCCTCTATATTCAGCAACATTGCAAATGCCGGCTCCGTCTTTAATCCTTTAGTTTTTAAAGCTATTACTTTCTCTTTAAAGTCTGGTCCATACTTTGTCAGAATTTCATATTCCTTCATCATGTGTAAAAATCCGTTCTGCAGTTTAACCGGTACTGACTGCCCAAAAACCTCAACTTCAAAGTCGCCGAGATAGAAGTTGGCCAAGATGGTCCGCTCGTCTTTTATCCATTTCTCCGACATACGGAAGCCTGCGTAGCCGCCTGCCGCCGCCACGACGTCCATCCGAAATGCATCGAGATCTTCAGCACAACAGATGAGATCTAAATCACTGGTAGCAACTGCAATGTCCAATGGTATGGTGCCCACGAGCATAATATCATAGGGCTGCAAAATATCCATCAAGCGGGACGCACACAGTGTGTGATAGGCCCTCCGTTGAAGGGCGCTCCCCGAAGCCAAATAAGCGATGTCGGCAAACCTATTCGAGATTAGCGTGTTCATTACTCAAAGAACGGAATATTTTCTCATAAAGACAGCACAGTGGAACCGGGTCAGCAAATCAGACTTTCACAATATACCCGTGTTAAGCCTCCTTCGTATGTAGGCGATGCGGGAGAAAAGAAATACACGGACTACGGCGACTACAATTGTATTGCATATACATGCTAATTTATCTAAGTTTGTAAGACTATAGAGTTTAACACACGATGATGGACACGAATGCAGAATACAACAGCGTAATCAGCTATTGTAAAGATCTATTCCTAAAAAAAACAAAAGATTACGGAACCGCCTGGAGAATCATGCGCCCATCATCAATCACAGATCAGATTTACATCAAGGCACAGCGCATACGTACCTTAGAAGTAAAAAAGACATCCAAGGTAGGAGAAAGCATCCTCGACGAATATGTCGGCATCGTCAACTACTGTGTAATTGCCATGCTTCAGCTGGAGCTATCGGAAAACAGTACAGACACACTCGACTATAAAACGACAGAAAAGCTATACAACGAAAAGGTAGACGAGACGCGGGACCTTATGTTTGCCAAAAATCACGACTACGGAGAAGCGTGGCGAGAGATGCGTATCTCCTCGTTGACCGACTTGATCCTCATGAAACTTCATCGCGTAAAACAGATAGAAGACAACGAAGGGCAGACATTGGTATCCGAAGGCTTGAAAGCTAACTACCAAGATATGCTGAACTACGCCGTCTTCGCTTTAATTAAGCTTGGACTTGCAGATCAAAAATAACGACATGGAAACAAATTTCACTCCCACAACGAGACAACGGGCATCAGTTATAGACGTTTTACTCACGTTCAGCCGGATTTTTGTAGGTACTCTTTTCGTCTTCTCGGGGCTTGTAAAAGCCAATGACCCCACCGGCTTCGGGTATAAGCTGCAAGAATACTTCCATGTCTTCCACCTAGACTATCTAAACGACTACAGCACCTGGATTGCCGTTGTTATCTGCGGACTCGAAATTATTATGGGCGCTTTTTTGCTGTTAGGGTTTTACAGGAAAAACGTAGCATGGGGGCTATTGTTGCTCATCCTGTTCTTTACTTTTCTGACCTTCTACTCGGCCTTCTTCGAAGTTGTGACATCCTGTGGATGTTTTGGAGATGCTATCCCGCTCACTCCCTGGCAATCTTTTATCAAAGACCTAATTTTGCTCGTCTTCATTGTTATCATCTTCAGGTATCGCGAGCGGATCAGGCCTCTTTTTACAAAGGGAACGGCCAAAAGTGTAATCGCTACCCTCGTCATACTGCTCTCGTTTGGAATCGGTATATACACCGTATATTTTCTACCCTTTATAGATTTTTTGCCCTATAAAGAAGGAAACAACATTCCGGAACTGATGGTCCTTCCTGAGGGAAAACAAGGAGATGTATACGAACACATCTATGAAATCAAAAATAAAGCCACCGGAGAAAGCCGGAAGGTGACTGATAAAGAGTACATGAACGGCATCTGGGAAGATGAAAACTGGGAGGTCATCGGGGAACCAACTTCGCGGCTCGTTAAGAAAGGATATCAGATACCTATCCCCGATCTGCTTATATCCGACGCGGAAGGCAACGATGTAACGGAGGAGATCCTTACAAATCCATATTACAACTTCATTGTGGTCAGTACCTATGCGGATAAGCTGAACACGGCCGACATCATTGCTCTAGACAGGATCAACACAACCATCCGTGACCTTTCCACTGACTATAACCTGCGAGCCGTTCTATTAACATCCAGTTCATCGCAGGTTGCTATGAAGCTGAATGAAGAAATGGACCTGGTTCTCGAAACATTCTACGCCGACGCCATTCCGCTAAAAAGTATGGTAAGGTCCAACCCCGGTGTTCTTTTGCTTCAGAATGGCGTCGTCATAAAAAAATGGTCGAAAATTACATTTCCCTCGAAGGAAGAATTAGAAAAAGAATACCTGGCAAAATAATGAACAAGCCCATCTTCTTAGTCGGATTTATGGGTAGCGGAAAGACTACTCTGGGGAAAAAGCTGGCCCTTCACCTTGAAAGGAAATTCGTTGATCTAGACGAAGTGATTGTTGAACGTGTGGGGATGTCCATTCCAGCTTATTTCGCTATGTATGGTGAAGACAGCTTCCGGGAGCTGGAAAGAGAAGTCTTACACGAGCAGACAGAGATTAATATCGTTGTCTCAACGGGAGGCGGAAGCCCCTGTTACTTTGACAACATGCAATGGATCCTGAACAACGGTTTGGCAATCTACCTTCACCTAAGTCCCAAGGCCTTATACAGCAGATTACAACAATCCAACATAGCCAAACGCCCTGCATTAAAAGGACTGCAGGGAGATGACCTGCTCCATTTCATAGAAAATAAACTGCTGGAGCGCGAACCTTTTTACAAACAGGCTCAATTGCAGATCGACCAGCTGCATACGTCATTGGACGACCTAAGCCAATCCATAAAACAATATGCGACATCCACTTAAATTCACATTACTACTTGCTGTACTTACGACGCTCGCGGGCTGCTTCCGAAGCAACAATACGACAGCATCCGACCCCATCACACATGAGGGTCAGACTTTCAAATTTTCCGGGGTCGAGGATTTATATCGCTTCCTGACGTACGCCGAGACGCGCATTCCTTTGGTGAGTGCCCACCGCGGCGGCCCCGCACCCGGTTATCCGGAAAACGCTATAGAAACCTTTCAGCGGGTAGCGGACAAAATGCCAGCCATCATTGAATGCGACATCGCTCTTACCAAGGACTCTGTGCTGGTTCTAATGCACGACGAAACAATAGACCGGACAACAACCGGAACGGGACGGGTAAACCAGCACACGCTCGAAGAGTTGCAGAAACACTACCTAAAAGACAACGCAGGCTCTGTAACAGATTACAAGATTCCGACTTTAAAGGAAGCCCTCCGCTGGGGGGGTGGCAAGGTCATTTTCACGTTGGATGTTAAAAGAAACGTCCCCTACCAACTGGTGGTCGACGCCATTCGGGAAACAAAGGCTGAAGCGTATTCCGTGGTCATCACCTATAGCGCAGATCAGGCTGCCGTGGTACACAACCTGGCTCCAGACCTCATGATTTCGGCATCCATTAAGCATGCTGAAGACTTAATACGCCTAAATGACAGAGATATTCCCGACACACGGATTGTGGCCTTCGTGGGTACGAGACGTCCCGACAGAAGCCTCACAGACCTGCTGCACCAACATGGAGTTATGTGTATACTGGGAACCATGGGCAACCTGGACCGTCAGGCTGAAGAACGCGGCAACCACCTTTACGCCGAATTTATTGAAAACGGAGCTGACATCTTGAGCACCGACCGTCCCCTAGAGGCCGCCAAAGCGCTCAATTTCTATGCGAAGAAAAGAGGCTTATTCTCTCCATATATTGATTAGATCGTTTACACGCGTGTGTCGTTTGTAATGTGCGTATCCAGAGTAACAAGGAGCGCACATGCGCATATAACGGAAACAGTGGGAAACATCCTGCCTCGCTCTGAAAAATAAATCAAACATTTTTTCCTGATCTCTGTTATTTACATAACATCAACACTTGATCAGATATGAAGAAATTTACATTTTTATTGGCGCTATTGGGGGGCTTCGCTTTTACCTCTCAGGCCCAAAGGATCGAAACCGTGCCTCAGACATCGGCTGATGTTGGCTTAACGCCCATCAAACAAGGAAACTGGATGGTCGGCGGTTCATTAGGAAATCTCGGTTATAGCTTCGAAGGAGAAGCTTTCAATATTCAGCTTCAGCCCCGTGCCGGGTACTTTGTCTCCGATGGCATAGCGGTGGGTGCACAAGCGACCTTAGGCTTCACGGCTGTAAACGATAGAGACAACGAATGGAACTACGGTATCGCGCCGTTTGTACGGTATTACTTCCCTGGCGGAGCAACCGCGTCGAGCCGCTTCTTTGCGCAGGGCGACATCGGAATTGCGGGAAGTTCAGCAGGCAACGACGTATCCCTCGCCTTAGGAGCAAATGTCGGATACGCCCATTTTATCACACAATCTGTTGCGCTGGAAGCAATATTGGGTTATAACTACACCAAAGCGAACGTCAACCTCGGCGACAAAGCCACAGGACTTGGCGTCGGACTGGGCTTCCAGATCTATCTGCCGGGAAGAAGATAAGCAGAAGTTAAACAACGTGAACAAAGCAGGCAGGTTCTGGGAAGCCTGCCTGCTTTTTGCTGCCGGATGCGAAGAGCGCAGCTGTATCTGTATTATGCTTTCCGCATAGACCCTGTTTCTGCCAACCTGACATGCCAGCTAAACGCTTCTTCCAACAGATGGGGCGTGTGTCCTCCCTTCTCTTTCGCACGATCGAAATAAGACTGTAATTCGGCTCTAAAGTCTGGATGTACGCAGTTGTCAATAATTTTCTGAGCGCGTTCTCTAGGCGCCAGCCCGCGTAGATCGGCCAAACCTATGTCGGTAACGAGGATATCGACGTCATGTTCGGTATGGTCTACATGGGAAACCATCGGCAGTACGTGGGAAATTGTATTATCTTTTGATGCTGCCTGAGTAACAAAAATACTGAGATAAGCATTACGGGCAAAATCTCCCGATCCCCCTATTCCGTTCATGATTTTAGACCCTGAAATGTGGGTGGAGTTTACGTTACCGTAGATATCGAACTCGATGGCCGTATTGATAGCAATAACGCCCAGACGACGGATAAGCCCAGGGGTGTTCGAAATGTTCTGAGGACGGAGCACGATTTTGTCCCGGTATTTTTGCAGATTTCCGAACACACGTTCATAACATGATGCCGAAACCGTGATGGACGACGCGGAAGCAAAAGATAGCTTCCCTGAATCAATAAGATCGAATGTACTGTCCTGCAGCACTTCGGAAAACATTGTCAGATCGTAGAAGTTACTTTTCTTAAAGCCCGTAAGCACGGCGTTCGCTACCTTTCCAATACCTGCTTGCAATGGCAAAAGCCGATCGCTTAGATGCCCAAGCTTGACCTCGTTCTCAAAAAAATGCAGGATATGGTCGGCTATAGCAATCGTCTTTTCATCAGGTTCAGCAATATCCGCAGGACTGTCCTTCTTGTCTGTAAATACAATACCAACAATTTTATCCGGGTTGACGGGAATTGTTTTCCTACCAATCTTATTCCATGGAGCGACGATAGGTATCACATTCCTGTGCGGATAATCTTCCGCTTTATAGATGTCATGTATCCCGTATATATCCATTGGGATCGCCGTGTTGATTTCGATGATCACCTTTTCCGCCAGTTCGGCAAATGTGGCGGAGTTTCCAACAGAAGTTGTTGGTACCAGGCTGCCGTCCCGATCGATATAAGCCACCTCCAATACGGCGATATCCACCGGCGGCAGATTCTTATTGTGGAGCAACTCGGCACTCTCGCTTAGATGTTGGTCAATAAATAAGACTTCTCCTGCGTTGATCTTATTCCGAAGCGTCCGGTCCACCTGAAATGGCATGCGCTTTTTCAGCGCCCCCGCTTCAGCCAGTTTACCGTCAGTGTCGTGACCAAGGGAAGCGCCCGTCATTAATGTTATTTTGATATCTTCCGTCCTCGCCCGTTCAGCCAATGCAGCAAGCACCACCTTGCTATCACCCGCTTTTGTAAAGCCACTCGCACCAACCACCATGTCATTTTCAAAAAATTTTACCGCCTCTTCAGCGGACATTACTTTATCTCTTAATTGTTCTAGTTTAATGCGCTCGTATGCCATGTTGAACTCCTTTTCTTGCTTCTAAGTTAAGTTAAACAATATTAATTATATTTTACATGCCGATTTTATTAAAACTTGCCACATTATTATTGATTTATCAAAGAAACAGCATACAACTTTGATTATCAACAACTTACTCCATAAACCTCCAATTTACCCCTCTAAAAAGAATACTGATAACCAAGGACTTAAAATCAAAATAAAAAGTCAGGACTTACTCATATTCCGGAAGTATAACCATATTCAAGTAAGCATAAACTCACTTTTTTGGTTATCTCGCTAAAAAACAAGAAATTTACGCTGTGCCCTAAGAACTTGATATGGAAAGAAAGCCCTACGTTGATAAATACTATATGACGGAAGTCGACTCCTTTGAAGATAGCATCTATTGTCACCACGCAATGATGGGAGAAAGCTTCATAGCAGAACATGCTCATCAAAAAGGCCAGTTTTTATATACCGAAGGAGGGATCGTTTTTGTAAAGACGGAGGAGAAGTCTTATTTCTTACCAGCGCGACACTATATCTGGATTCCGGGAGGTATAAAGCATAGTATCCATCCGAGCAGTCCGGAAGTGGTTATGAGAAACCTGTACTTCCCAAAATTCGACACCGACACGTCTTTTTTCGACAAAGTGAATATCTACCCTGTAAACGATTTCCTCATCGAGTTCATTATGTTTACGAACAGATGGACAGGGAACATATTCCCTGTGGAAGAACCTAAATATTCAATAGCAAAAGCTTTTAAACTCATACTTCCCGAAGTCTCACAGACAGAACTTCCGCTGGCGTTACCCTATCCGAAGCACGAAAAACTGAAGGATATTGTTAGCTACCTCGAACACAGGATACATGAGAACATTAGCTTTAAAATGTTGGCCAACGAGTTCGATGTCAGCGAACGTACGTTGGCACGCCTCTTTCAACGCGAACTGAATATGTCTTTCATACAGTATTATACCATTCTGCGCATGCTAACTGCGCTAAAACTACTGCTGGACGATAAACTAAGCGTAAACGAGGTTGCTTTACGGGTGGGATATAATAGCCTGCCGACGTTCAGCAATACGTTTAATAAGATTATCGGCGTACGCCCCAGCGAATATGTCAAAAATAAGAATTTATTGTTTTAACCTTAAACCCTTTACATGAAACTTACGCTTCTATCCACTTTTGCTGCCAGTGTTATCTGTTTTGCCTGCGCAGTCAAATCCAACACGACGGCCTCAGAGAACCTTCCCAGACCTATCCAGCTGTTCAATGGTAAAGACATCAGCGATTGGACACCAAAGATCCGGCTACACGAACCGGGGGAAAACTATGCCAACACCTTCCGTGTCGAGGACGGTCTCCTGAAAGTTCGCTACGATGGTTACGACGAATTCAAACAGCAGTACGGTCATCTGGCGTATAATACGCCATATAGTCATTATCTGCTCCGCATTGAATACCGGTTTGTCGGCGATCAAGTGAAAGGAGGAGAAGGATGGGCCTGGCGTAACAGCGGCGCCATGTTACATGGACAGGATCCGAAAACCATGTTAAGAGATCAGGATTTTCCGATTTCCATAGAAGGGCAACTCCTGGGCGGAAATGGTACCGACGAACGTACGACCTCCAATTTATGTACCCCCGGCACCAATGTCGTACTCAACGACAAACTATTTACACCTCATTGTACAAGCTCCACATCAAAGACATATCATGGAGACCAATGGGTAACCGCCGAATTTCTAGTGCTTGGCGATTCTGTTATCAAACACATACTTGATGGTGAGGTAGTTCTGGAGTATAGCAAACCACAGATCGGAGGCGGAAATGTAGAAAACTATGATCCAAAGCAAAAGCCAGATGGCACGCTGCTTAACAAAGGATTTATCCATCTTCAAAGCGAAAGCCATCCGATCGACTTCAGAAAAGTCGAGCTGTACGATTTGGCTCCGTATAAGAATGACAAAACCAAATTAGACGAGGTTATTAAAAAAATACAATAAAAAGACCGCCGGAGCAACGACTCCGGCGGTTTTCTGGTAGAACAAGAAAAGGGATGTAAAAAAAATACATCCCTACATATCTTTAAAACAAAACTACTTACGCTAGCTTGTTAACAAACTTCGTTAGCTTGGATTTGTTGTTAGAAGCTTTATTCTTGTGAATAACATTTTTCTTAGCCAAACGATCAAGCATAGACACAACCTTTGGTAACAAAGCTTTTGCCTCTTCAGGATTTGTCGTGTTACGTAGTTTCTTAATTGCGTTACGTGTAGTTTTCGCTTGATAACGGTTTCTTAAACGTTTTGCTGCGTTTGCCCTTATTCTTTTGATCGCTGATTTATGATTTGCCATTTCTCTTAGCTAATTTATTTTCTATACTAATTTCGGATTGCAAAAATAACATCTTATTCCCAATATTCAAAATCATTTTTTATTTTTCGTTATGTATCTTTGTCCATGCAAAAATTATCGATGGAACAGTTGAATCGGCCTGATGTCGAATCATTTAAAAATCAAGATAAGACGCCCGTTATTATTTTACTGGATAATGTACGAAGCATGCACAACGTCGGATCTACCTTCCGCACCGCAGACGGCTTCGCGGTCGAGAAAGTGGTATTGTGCGGAATAACGGCCTCCCCCCCACACCGGGAAATTGAAAAGACAGCCCTAGGGGCGACGCACTCTGTCGCGTGGGAATATCACGAGCAGACCATCGACGCTATCCGTGCATTTCGGAGTCAAGGCTATACCATACTAGCCGTTGAGCAGGCGAAAGGCAGTATCGCGCTGCAGGACTTTACCCCTGCCCCCCTCCAAAAGTATGTCGTTGTATTCGGCAACGAAGTACATGGCGTCTCGGACGAAATTATGGAAGAAATAGACGCTTGTCTTGAAATTCCCCAATTCGGCACCAAACACTCTTTGAACGTCTCGGTGACAGTAGGCATCATCATGTGGCATTTTATTCAAAGGTTAAAGCTGTAACAAGCCGGTTAACTGAAAAGAAAGCGTCCGGAAATCCGAGAAAACCGGCTCTTTCAAAAAAAAGCTTTAATACCCTAAGCTTAATTTTTAGAAGTCGTTGCAAAATAGTAGATTTGCTTTGCAAAAAAACAGAAAAAATGAGTGTATTAGTAAATAAAGATTCAAAGGTAATCGTACAAGGTTTTACCGGAAATGAAGGTACTTATCACGCTTCTCAAATGATTGAGTACGGAACAAACGTGGTTGGTGGTGTTACACCGGGTAAAGGTGGCCAATCTCACTTAGATCGCCCCGTATTCAATACTGTTCAAGACGCAGTAGAAGCAACAGGCGCTAACGTTTCCATTATTTTCGTTCCTCCTGCATTTGCTGCTGATGCGATCATGGAAGCTGCACAGGCTGGCATTGAAGTTATCGTATGTATTACCGAGGGTATTCCTACTAAAGATATGATTCAAGTAAAATCTTACTTGAGTGACAAAAAATCTCGTTTGATTGGTCCTAACTGTCCTGGTATCATCACAGCTGAAGAAGCTAAAATTGGTATCATGCCGGGCTTTATCTTTAAAAAAGGTAAAGTGGGTATCGTTTCTAAATCAGGAACATTAACTTATGAAGCTGTAGACCAAACTGTCAAGGCTGGTTTAGGCATTACTACGGCTATTGGTATCGGTGGCGACCCTATTATCGGAACTACCACTAAAGAGGCCGTTGAATTATTAATGAACGATCCGGAAACCGAAGGTATTATCATGATCGGAGAAATCGGTGGAGGTATGGAAGCTGAAGCTGCACGCTGGATCAAAGAGCACGGAACAAAACCGGTTGTTGGTTTCATCGCTGGACAGACAGCGCCTCCGGGACGTCGTATGGGCCACGCGGGAGCTATTGTTGGCGGTGCCGACGACACAGCTGCGGCAAAAATGAAAATTATGCGCGAATGTGGCATCCGCGTAGTGGAATCGCCAGCTGAAATCGGTGTAGCCATCGCGGAAGAATTAGCGAAGTAATTTGCTCCCTTATACATAAAAAAGCCCGAAAACAAATGTTTTCGGGCTTTTTTATGCAGCTCCTAACCGATTGCACGCCGCCGGCATGGCTTCTCACAATGAACGGCCCCTCTACATCCGACATCTATCTTAAATGCCGATATCCACATGTTTGATCGGGTACGTTGAGGTGCAATAGGATGGCCCTACGACGCCAATCATGCCACTTTGCAAAGCCTAACCAAGGACCCGCTAAGCGGTGCTAAAGAACAGATGATACTTTATCAACGATTAACACCTGGGTCGTATGATCATGGAGCACACCCCGCGCGCGTGGATACCTCATAAGAATTAACAGCCTGAGCAATATCATCCATCGTGAAATTACCTTTAACCTCGATAAATACGTGCTCCCCATCAGCTGACGATACGTCCAACATCAGCTTCTTAATTCTGTCCTTTTTTACCTGTCCATTTATGGAGACACGGTCTCCATCACTGACGACACTGGCGAACTCCTCCATCTGTTCGTCCCGCAGAAACTTTCTAAAGCTTTCCCGTATCCGGTCGCTGTTTGCCGGGTTAGACAAGGTTGTTAACTTGACGCTCCTCACCTTCTTTAGAGCCAGCCGGAGCATCTCATCGTCCTCCTTTCGAAGCTCCTTGGCTAAAAACGGTTTAACTAAAAACATCGGCACCTTGATCGATACAATTTCTGCATTCCGTCCGGCAACTGACCGGTCTATGAAACGCATGTTTGAACTTTGCTTTACGTAACATGACTGAATCGTCAAGATCAGCGCTATGCAAAACGTTAGCTGATAAATCTTAACCATACTATTTTTCCTCCACAAGTTTGTTGATGTCGTCGAAACTAATAAGGCCATCCAAAATCATAAAGATGGTGCTTCCATCTGCAGTGATGTCTAATAAGAGGTTATTCAATACCTTATCATCGGTATGCTCGGCTAAGAACTTTATACGGCTGCCATCGCTATGTATGGCCATAAGCTCTTCGTAGTTGATCTTCGCAAATGCATTTTTCACCTCCTTTTGTATCTGAAAATCCTGATCCTCTTCTACGATCAGCATTTTTATGGAATTGATTTTGGTCAATAAAGGCTTGATCTGCTCCATCTCCGAGTCGCCAATATTTAGCTTGTTGATCATGTTAAACATAGGCTTTCCTATCTTGATAGAGGTTACGCCCTTCGCCTCCTGGTAGGTATCGAAGATCTTGTCCAGTTTGGAAACTTGTGCATGCGTCCATGTTGCAGCAAGCAACATCAACAGCGAGAATACTACTTTCATATTTTTTAGATTATAAGGTGACTTTTATATACTTAACTTTCTCCAGTGCTTCCTTACCCTCCTGGAAATTGTTTACCATTAGTTTCAAAGATGCCAAGGCTATCTCCTCCGCCTCTTCTTCGTTATAAACAGGCTTTCCGTTTACGATAACAAATGCTTCGTGCTCATTCGCTGCCTCCCTTTCAGAGGTTTCTTCCTGCGCTGAACGCGCGCTGACGACGCTCCTGTTCTGCGCCGGCGGGTTCGTTACACGGGCCGCTACAGATCTTCCCCTGTGCCTGCCGGCAGCAGGTCTATCAAGCGCAGGCTCCTCATCCTTCGGATCGCCTTTTGAAATCGGCAGGGGCTCAACAAGCGCTGTATGTTTCATTCGCGCGACCTCTTCCGGCCCCGAATTTTCTCCCATCATCGCCCATATCCCAAGGGATAGTACTACCGTTGCGGCCGCACCATACAGCCAGAGCCTTCCAGCCCATCCCTTCTCTTTTTTCGACTGTATTACGTTGGCATCCGTCCGTTCTACGAAATCTGCAAATGCCCAGTCCATTCGCTCGTGCTTCGCCTCCTTCAGTCCCTCAAAATAATCCAGCTTTTTTTGCCGCTTGAGGCGACGTTCCTCTTCCAAAGAAGAGGTACCGTTCCAATATTTATCTTCCAAGTCCGTTGATCTGTCTCTTTTCATAGTCAAAAATCTTTTGTAATTGTGCTTTAACCTTCTGCCTCGCACGGGTTAGGTTCACCCGCACAGCTCGTTCATCCATATCCATCACCTCGCAGATCTCGTTAATTTCATACTCTTCAATATCCCGCAGATGCATAACTGTCCGCTGCTTTTCCGGCAACGCATGAATCAACCGCAATATCAGCTCTTTTGTCATCGCAGGATATTGTTCCTTTGTGACCCCTTCGATAACGCTTTCCTGGTAGAGCTGAACCACCTTGGCATGCTTCTTTCTATTCATCGCATCGTTCCGCACGCAACGCATAGCGAATGCTTCTATATTACCGATACGCAATAGTGTCTCCCTTTTCTGCCACAATTTCATCATCACCTCCTGAACCAGATCATAAGCCTCATCTTCGTCGACCAAAATGCTCTTCGCAAAGCGATACATCCCATCTTTCAGGACGAATACCGTATTTTTGAAGGCTTCTTGATTCATTTGGTGCATTTTAGTAAGAAGACAACTGTAATCTGTGAAATATTACATCAGATCTTCATTTTTTTTAAATAATACATCGTAACTGATTTCATAGATTTTATGTAATTTCATCAATGTTTAACAACCATCCAAATTTACCAACATGAAGAAGCTCCTTTTTATACTGCTATTATTGCTTGCTTATATCCCGGGGTATCCCCAGGAAGTGAATGAAGACTATATCAAAACTCATTACGAAAAAATCGAAACGTACATTCCGATGCGCGATGGCACAAGGCTATTTACGTCCATCTACATGCCCAAAGATACGCGTCAGAAATACCCGATTTTGTTAAACCGTACGCCATACACTGTTGCACCCTACGGGGTTGATAAATTCAAACCCTATTTAGGTAACTTTCCCGAAATGAGCCGTTCCGGCTACATCTTTGTCTATCAGGATGTCCGGGGAAAGTGGATGAGCGAAGGTGTTTACGAAAACATCAGGCCTACGCGAACAGATATAAATGGGCACCAGATAGATGAAAGCACAGACACCTATGATACAATCGATTGGTTAATTAAACATGTAAAAAACAATAACGGAAAAGTCGGCATGTACGGCATCTCGTACCCCGGCTTCTACGCTACAGCTGGTCTGATCGGCTCACATCCCGCTCTGAAGGCAGTCTCCCTCCAAGCTCCGGTAACCGACTGGTTTATCGGCGATGATTTTCATCATGGGGGCGCATTGTTCCTGATGGATGCTTTCCGCTTTATGTACACATTTGACGCGCCGCGGCCAAAACCCGTATCTAACGAAAACAGTCCAAAAGCATTTCAGCTCCCTTCCAAAGATTATTACAGGTTCTTCCTCGACAATCCCACGTTAAGTGGCATTAAAGAGAACTACCTGGGACATACGGTGAAGTTCTGGAACGATCTGGCAAAACACGAAGTTCGCGACACCTTTTGGACCAGCCGCACCATTACCGAACACCTGAACGGGGTGAAGCCGGCCGTCCTCGTTGTCGGGGGGCTTTTCGACGCTGAGGATACCTACGGCGCTTTCGAAACCTATAAACAGATCGAAGCCCGTAATCCGAAAAACAAAAACGTCCTTGTAGCCGGCCCTTGGTATCACGGCGGCTGGGTGCGATCTGACGGCGACTCCTTCGGAGATATACGTTTTGGCGAAAAAACAAGCGCCTACTATCAGCAGCAGCTTGAACTCCCGTTCTTCGAATACCACCTAAAGGGAAAGGGGAACTTTAATCCTGCAGAAGCTACAATATACGTCACGGGGTCAAACGCCTGGCGACAATTTGATCAATGGCCTCCGAGAGAAGTAAAAGAAACACCTTTCTATTTTACGAAAGGAGGAAAAATGGAAACGATAAGCGCAAAGACGGAGGCTTCAACGATAGAATATACCGCTGACCCCAATAAACCTGTGCCTTTTCAGGAAGGAATTATCACGGACAGAACACGAGAGTACATGATTGCAGATCAGCGCTTCGTGGCCAATCGACCCGACGTCATCGTGTTCGAAACAGATAAATTAACCGAGGATATTACTGTTCTGGGGCCCGTAACAGCAGATTTACGGATTGCAATGACAGGAACTGACGCCGATTTCATTGTAAAGATTATAGATGTATACCCCGACACGACAACATCGACATCGCCCCGCGGCCAGCAGGCGGTCATGGCCAACTATCAGATGCTTGTCCGGGGAGAAGTATTGCGCGGAAAATTTAGAAATAGCTACAGCGTCCCGGAACCTTTTGTCCCGAATGTGCCTACCGACGTGCAGGTGCGTTTACCCGATATCGCACATACATTTAAGAAGGGCCATAAAATCATGGTCCAGATCCAGCATACCTGGTTTCCATTAGTTGACCGTAACCCCAACCAGTTTATGGATATCTACAAAGCGCGCCGGGAAGATTACGTTATCAACAAACACACGATTTTTGTGGGTGGCCAACATCCCAGCCGCATTACATTGCCCATATCTAACTGAGACGTTGACAAACAGGATTGACGATAGCACGTCCATACCCGCGTACGGTTCCGTGGACGTGCTATTTTTCCTATCTGCTCCCCGCATTTCTGATCTCCTGAACGCGGTCAAATTCACGGCAGATTTCCGGAGACACAGGCCTGGTACAAAGGGAAACAATAATAATCGTTAGAAATCCAAGCCCAAAACCGGGAATGATTTCATAGACAGCTTTGTAGCCATGGGGTACATATACCCATAGCAGGACAATTGTACCGCCGACCAGCATCCCTGACAGCGCACCCCAGGCGGTTGTTCTTTTCCAGAGCAGGGACAGGATTACTAACGGACCAAAAGCAGCTCCAAACCCGGCCCAAGCATTGCCCACCAGATTCAAAATACTATCTTGCGGATTCAATGAAAGGCAAAAGGCCACGACGGCTACGATGAGAACGGATAAGCGGCTCATCAGCAGCATATTCCGCGGTGTCGCCTTCTTATTAAAAAATGTCTTGTAAATATCTTCCGTCATCGAACTTGATGTCACGAGTAGCTGCGATGAAATCGTACTCATGACTGCCGCTAAGATAGCAGACATTAATATCCCGCCGATAAACGGATGGAACAACACGCGTGACAAGTAGATAAAAATTGTCTCTGCGGCTTCCTTGGATGCATCAAAACGGTTCATCGTGTCTACATCGAACGTGCGCAGATAAGCTATACCGAAAAGCCCTACGAGCATTGCTCCGCCAACAGTAAAGATCATCCAGCCTATTCCAATTCGCCTGGCTTTAGGAATATCGCTGATATGTTCTATTGCCATAAACCGCACAAGGATATGTGGCTGCCCGAAATAACCGAGCCCCCAGGCGAGCAGAGAAACAACGGACACGAGGGTGGTCCCCTGAAGGAGATCCAGGTAATTAGAATTCTTCGCTTCAATTATGTCAAACGTTGCCTCTACCCCACCCATCTGAAAAACAACAACTGCGGGCACGACTATCAGGGCGACTACCATGATCGTGCCCTGTACAAAATCGGTCAGGCTGACCGCTAGAAAGCCGCCTAAGAAAGTATAAAGTACAACGACAAAAGTCGTCGAGAACAACCCTGTGTAATAGTCCATCCCGAACGCGGACTCAAATAGACGCCCTCCTGACACCATACCTGCAGAAGTATAAAGCGTAAAAAACACCAAAATGAGAATGGAGGATACCAACTTTAATAGCTGCGTCCGGTCGTGAAAACGATTTTCGAAAAAGACGGGCAACGTAATAGCATTGCGGGCGACTTCCGTGTAAATCCGGAGCCGCGGAGCGACGAGGACATAGTTCAAAAAGGCGCCCGCCGTTAAGCCGATAGCGATCCAGGCACTGGACAGGCCGGATAAATACATAGCCCCCGGGAGGCCCATAAGCAGCCAGCCACTCATATCTGCTGCCCCGGCAGATAGCGCGGTGACTGCGGCACCCATTTTCCGTCCGCCGATTAGGAAGTCGTCGGAATTACCCGTAGACTTTTTATAAGAATAAATACCGATGAGCACCATCAGGACCATATACAGCCCGATCGCAATAACTTCGTAAATGTTCATATGCTTTTGCTATCTATTTTACTCATATTTGGCCGCTTTCCCTTCCTGTGGCAGGGATATACGAATGAACTCACGGATATCTTCGGTCGCTTTAATTAAGTCTTCCTTGCGAAGATACATCATATGCCCGCTTTCATACCCCTTGAAACGCATCCGCGAGCTCAATCTGCCCGAAGGATCCATTTGCCACATATTATACTTCGCATTAAAATAATCAGTTGCGCCGTCAAAATATCCAGATTGCACCATCAGATGCAAGTACGGATTAGCAGCCATGGCCTGCCGCAATGCTATTCCGGTATTATCGTTACTGCGATCCCAAGGATGTACCGGACCGAACATATTGTATTTGACATCGGTCTTATAGTTTAATTCATTCGAATAGTAATAGTTGACCGCCGGCGTGAAAGAATGCAGCCATGAGGTAAGCTCGGCGTTGTAGTCCGGACGTTCGCCTCCTTCGCGGAAGTCAATACCCAAATACCTTGAGTCCAAGCGGCCGATGGTATATCCATCACTACGCATCAGCTCCTTCCAATACAGCGAAGTGGGAATGTCCAGGTTATTTTGGGAGATAACCGCTGGAGACAAGGACGTATACTTGGCCATCAGTTGGACAATACGATTCTTCTCGTCGTCCTGTAAACTGGAGCCGCGGGCGATGGCAGGCAACAGCTCGTCTAACGTGAAACGTTCAACCTCAGGCAGCAAGCTATCCAAAGGCCTCCCTTGCAACTCGGGCGACAGCTTCCGATGATACCACGCTGTCGCAGCAAAATACGGTAGTCTTAGCGCCTTGTCCAGCGCGCCGTCGCGCTTGATACCTAAGTCGGTCGGCGACACTAAGATAACGCCATTTAGATACATCCACTGTGCATTTTGAAGTTCGAGAGCTAATCCCGACACGCGCGTTGTACCGTAACTCTCACCGATCAAATATTTCGGAGATGTCCAGCGATTATTTCTTGTCACGAATGTATTCAACCATTCGGCCAGATACCGTATATCCGCATTTACGCCAAAAAAAATGTTCCTATCAGCCTTCTCATCTAAAATTCTTGAATATCCGGTATTGACTGGATTTATATATACGATATCCGCTATATCCAAAATGCTGTGCGGATTGTCTTTAATACCATAGGGCTGTACAGGATAGCCCTCCTCGTCAATATTTAATAACCGAGGTCCCGTGTAAGCAATTTCCATCCAGACGGAAGCCGATCCGGGTCCCCCGTTAAACGAAATTACCAAAGGACGTCGGGCAATATTCTGTATACCGTCCCGCTTATAATATGTGTAATGAACGGTTGCTATCACCTTGCCTTTATCGTCCCAAACAGGTTGTGTCCCTGTCGTTGCCGTATAGCTAAAACGCTGGCCATTTGCGACAGTTTCGTGTTTGGTTGTAATCGTACTGTCTGCCGGAGGAAATCGCTGTCCATAAACCGGTTGATTCGAAAGTGTTGACAGAAAAAGAAAAGTCAAAAAAAGTAAGAATCTCATATATGTCATCATAAGGTTGTTAGTAAAACGCTGCAAGAAACTATTTTTTTTTGAGACCGCCAACCCTTAATTAGATTTAGACAGACGTGAGATATAAGATGTGAGATGTAGAACTGCACTGCGCGAGGCCTAGTCGTATCGGATAACTGGTATGGAACAGTGAGATTGGAGATATCGGCCCAGGGGCGGGCGCCGTGTCTGTTATCTGTTTATTATCAGTGCCATAGGGCAGCCGGTATCACGTAGCGGGATTGGAATAAGCTGAACGGTCAAATGGAGCAGTGGG
>NZ_VNHX01000001.1 GCF_008124885.1 Sphingobacterium allocomposti | reverse complement strand
GTTTTTTGAGTGTAGTCCAAAGGATTTTATGCCGGAGAGGGCTATTGAGGAGTGAGTAAGGCTAAGGAAGTACAACATAATAATATGAAAAGTTTAGAAATGGTAATAATGCACTATGTGTAGGCATGGCGTGGCTAATACTGCCGGAATATAATGCCATGATGAACTACACCCTGCGCATTCAACAGCTTTTCCGTCTGGCAGATATTCTATACTTTGCAATAGCCTTTGGATTAATGACGCTGATCGCGGGGGGATATCCCGCATGGAGGATCGCCCGTACCAGTATCATCCAGACGCTGAAGGGGAATACCGACATCAAGACGGGCGGCCTGCGCAATAGCCTGACTGTACTCCAGTTTACCGTTGCTACTGTTTTGATCATATCCACCATTGTGATCAGCTCGCAGCTTCACTATATTGCCAATCGTCCGCTTGGCTTTGACAAGTCGGAGGTGATCAGTATCCCGATAGGCACGGGGGTAGATCCCGAGGCCGTTTTACAGCAGATGCGCGTGGAACTTGAGGCACAGCCATGGGTACAAGGGGTTAGCGCCTCCGACATCAATATAGGCCGTGGCCGCGACGGAAGTATATCTGCCAGCCGGTTTGGATTTGAATTCCAGGGACGGCAGGTCTACACCAACTTCATGCGCGTGGATTACGACTATCTAAAAACATTGGGGATTAAACTGGTCGCCGGCCGCGACTTCGATCGTGTCTTTACCACGGATACCGCTGCCGTCCTGATAAACCAGCAGATGGCCGCTCTTCTCGGCGGAGCTGACAACATACTTGGCAAAACGGTGGCCATGGACGGCGATCCACGGGTTATTGGCATCATCGACGATTTTAACTTTCAAGATCTGCGTCGTCAGGTCGGCCCGTTGATGCTTTCGATAAACCCGACAATCTTTCCGGTGGAATATATTTTTGTCCGCGTTCAGACAGACCACCTACGTGAGACCTTGAATAAGGTGGAACACATATGGAAAAGGATAAACCCGAAGGCAGGTATCCCTGCCTCGTACTTAGAGGAAAACACCCAAAACATGTATAAGAGCGAGCAGCGCTTCGCACAGATTGTTATCGGCGGAGCGGTAGTTGCCATTGCCATTTCCTGCCTTGGGCTGTTTGGGCTAGCTCTCCTCATGATCAACGGACGCATCAAGGAAATCGGAATCCGTAAAGTTCTGGGATCATCGGTCGTTAATATTGTTGTACTTCTTGCCCGGGATTTCTTCAAGCTGACGGTTATTGCCTGCTTGATAGCCACGCCATTGGCCTGGTGGATGATGGATAACTGGCTTCGGAGTTTCGCATACCGCGTTCCTTTGGCGTGGTGGATGTTTTTAGGGGCCGGGGTGCTCTGCATCGCCATTGCGATGAGTACGATTGCCTGGCAGACCTGGCGGGCGGCGCGTGCAAATCCCGTAAACAGCTTACGCGATGAGTAAAACAAAACACCGAACCAACACCGCCCCTTAACCGCCCGTTGCTCGGGCCGGCTTCGAACTTTTCGAAGGAAATCCAAGCACAGCGCTCAACTCTCCGTTTTCGGTTGTCATGACAGAATTTGCAGCGATGAAGTATTTTGGTAAGAAAGAAGTCCTCGGGGAGAATCTAACTATTCGCAACTTCGCAGGTGCTTGAAGATAAGTAGGAATTATTAACTCAACTTATCAAAGTTAACCATCTATTGATAAGTCAAGTTAACAATTTATTGCTATTTTTGTAAACAACAGTTTGCAAATGGAGAGAATAAAACTCAAATCAGTCTTCCTCCGCGAGGAGATGGATACGTTACATATCCGCCATCTTTACCATCAAATTGATTGGTCGGATAGACTAGTGGGAATATTGGGTGCACGGGGAACTGGGAAAACAACGCTGTTACTTCAACGCATGAAATTGGCCTTTCCAAGCGACGATACAGCACTTTATATATCGCTGGACGACATCTATTTCGCGAGCAATACCCTTATGGAGGTAGCAGAAACCTTCAGGTCGAGAGGCGGAAAAGTCTTATTCATCGATGAGGTCCATAAATACAGCGGCTGGGCTCGGGAGATCAAGAATATCTATGATACCTATAACGATATCTCCATCGTATTCACTGGCTCCTCTGTCATCGATATTTATCAGCAAGAAGCCGACCTTAGCCGACGGGCAATATTCTATGAGTTGGCAGGGCTTTCCTTTCGAGAATATTTACGTTTTGCAGATGTTTATTCCGGGGAAGTCATAAGCTTATCGGACATACTAAGCCAGCATACGCAAATCGCATTTAAATTAAGTAAACACTTCAAGCCGATACCCTATTTTGAAGCTTATCTCGATCACGGCTATTACCCGTTTTTTAAAGAAAATATCCGTACTTATTTTCTTCGCATCGAGCAGGTTATCCGACTGATTATCGAGACCGAACTACGATTTGTTGACGGCTTTGACATCAACAACACGAACAAAGTGATGCAGTTGCTCGCCATATTAGCGGAGAATGTTCCCTTCAAACCAAACATCAGTAAACTAAGCAGTAAAATAGGCATTAGTCGGCAAACTGTTACCCAGTATCTCCACTATTTAGAAAAGGCTCGCTTAATTAATATGCTAAATCCTGCGGGTGCTAGTATAAGTATTTTACAAAAACCCGAAAAGGTGTATTTGGAAAACCCCAATCTACACCGTGCTATCTCTTTATCCGAAGCCAATCAAGGTAGCCGCAGAGAGTCGTTTCTGCTCAACCAACTACGCAATGCCAAGCATGAAGTTTCACTACCTTCTGCTGGCGATTTTTTGGTAGATCGCAAGGTGACGATCGAAGTCGGGGGCAAAGGCAAAAGTCGAAAACAAATCGCAGGAGTAGAAAATGCTTTCATTGCCGCAGATAACCTTGAGATAGGTATCGATGAGAAAATTCCCCTTTGGCTATTCGGCTTTTTGTACTAGCCGGTAATCGCGGCGTACTACTGCTGTAGTGCTAGCCAGCAAACCTAGTATGTCCAGCACGGTAGAAAGCCTAATACACGCGTGATGACCTGCTGTCTATTTGTAAGCGGGAGTCGGCGGACTGGCCCTATAGGATCGTGCGCCACGAAAGAACATGGACATTTCATGATGAACATCCGTTAATATACCAAAAGGTGTTACGGTTATTAAGCGGCAATCGTTATCTTTGGTACAAAACAAAACAGTACATATGTTTCCTAATGTAGATTTTACAACAACACAAGCTTACAAATATCTGGCCGATCATTACATCACACTCAACGAGCAGTCTTTGAAAGAACTGTTTGCTGAAGACCCGGCGCGCTTTGAGAAATTTTCCATCCAACTGGAGGACATCCTACTCGATTTCTCAAAGAACAGGATTAATGATCAGACCGTGGCACTATTGGTGCAGCTGGCCAAAGAATGCCGCCTGTCCGATGCCATAGAAGCCATGTTCAATGGAGAACGTATCAACGCGACGGAAGACCGGCCGGTGTTACATACGGCGCTGCGCAACCAGTCTGATCGCCCCGTTCACGTCGACGGCGAAGATGTTATGCCCAAAGTCCGTGCAGTGCTCGCGCATATGAAAGATTTTACCAACCGGATTCTCTCCGGCGAATGGAAGGGATACACGGGTAAAGAAATCACGGACGTCGTTAATATCGGTATCGGCGGATCCGACCTCGGCCCCGTCATGGTTACAGAGGCATTGAAGGCTTACAAGAGCCGCCTAAACATGCACTTCGTTTCAAATGTGGACGGAACCCATATCGCCGAAACCTTAAAAAAGATCGACCCGGAAACAACCCTATTTTTGATTGCGTCCAAAACCTTCACCACGCAGGAAACCATGGCCAACGCCACGTCTGCGCGGGAATGGTTCCTTCAATCTGGCGCATCAGAAGGCGATGTGGCCAAGCATTTTGCTGCGTTAAGCACCAATGCGCAAGGCGTAGCTGCCTTTGGTATAGATACCAAAAACATGTTTGAATTCTGGGATTGGGTAGGCGGCCGTTACTCTTTGTGGTCGGCCATCGGGCTGTCGATAGCCCTGGGAGTAGGCTTTGACAACTTTGAAGAACTGCTACGGGGAGCCTACGCAGCCGACGTACACTTCAGAACGGCTGATTTCGAAGAGAACATCCCGGTTATCCTGGCGCTTCTAGGCATCTGGTACAACAACTTCTTCGATGCTGAAAGCCATGCCATCCTACCGTACGACCAGTACCTCCATCGCTTCGCAGCTTACTTCCAGCAGGGAGATATGGAAAGTAACGGAAAATATGTTGACCGCAACGGAAAACGCGTGGAGTACCAAACCGGCCCCATTATCTGGGGAGAGCCGGGCACAAACGGTCAGCATGCTTTTTACCAGCTCATACATCAGGGAACCAAGCTGATCCCCTGCGACTTTATTGCGCCGGCAGTGTCACATAACCCTATTGGCGACCACCATCAGCTGCTCTTATCGAACTTCTTTGCACAAACGGAAGCACTTATGAACGGAAAAACCGAAGAGGAGGTCGTGGCCGAGCTGAAAAAGGCCGGGAAGACTGACGACGAGATCGCAAGACTGAAAAACTTTAAGGTGTTCGAAGGTAACCGTCCCACCAACTCGTTTCTGATCAAAAAGATTACTCCATATACATTGGGAAGCCTAATTGCACTATACGAACATAAAATTTTTGTACAGGGCGTCATCTGGAACGTATTCAGCTTCGACCAATGGGGAGTCGAGCTTGGAAAACAATTGGCGAATAAGATTTTGCCCGAACTACGCAGCGACGAAGCGGTTAGCTCGCACGACTCGTCAACAAACGGACTAATTAACAGGTATAAATCCTGGCGATAGCCCTCATGTAACGAAGCCTTTCATGGTCCTATCATGAAAGGCTTCGTCGTATTAACCGGTTTAAGGACCTGCCTTCTCACAAGCTGCGTTGTCACCTCCCTTACTTTTCTGAAGCCTGCCTGAAGGCCCTCACTCGGCATTGCTATTGAATTTCTGAGCTCGTAAAGAAGTGTCGAGCATATGCTACTAGTATCCTACGCCCGTTCTCCGGGGTTGGCGGATAGCTGGCCATTGCCCCGCTTCGCCGTTCTGTCCGTCAGGGAGCACACGGCGCTCGCGATCCACGAGTTTATCTTCCTGTGCCGCCTTATAGGCCATCACTGCCGTCAAAATCACGTTATCCCGCAGATCATCGAACACCAGTTTATCGTATGTGTCCAGGTTCGTATGCCAGGTATTGTTAAAGTAGCCCCATGACAGCGAGCTCAACATGAATGCAGGAACACCGGCAGCAACAAAGGACGCATGATCTGATCCGCCACCTCCGGGACTTCCCGGAAATGTTGTCTTGATGTCCCTGGTTATTCCATTGGGGACAGCCTGGAGCCAGCGTCCTATGAAATCGTACGCATGAACGAAGCCCGAGCCGTTAATATTTTCTACGCGGCCGGTTCCGTTATCCAGATTAAACACGGCCTGCGTCTTTTCGACGATGGCCGGATTGTCCAGCACAAATGCTCTCGATCCGTTCAATCCCTGCTCTTCACTCCCCCACAGGCCTATCAGGATAGTACGTTTAGGATTCGGAAACACGGTTTTTAAAACGCGGGCCACTTCCATCATGGCCAATGTGCCGGTCCCATTGTCGGTGGCCCCTGATCCACCTTCCCAGGAATCCAAATGAGCAGAAAGGATAACATACTCATCGGGCAGCTCCGTACCCTTGATCTGCGCTATCGTATTGAAGGAAGGGACGTTACCGAGATCCTTCGAGCTTGTTTCAATCTTTACTTTAGGCGTTATCCCGTTTTTCGCTAAACGGTATAACAGGCCGTAGTCTTCCAGCGAGATGTCTACCGAAGGTACGCGCTGTGTACGGGCTCCAAAGATCTTGTTCGCGCCAAACTCCCTCGACCAAAAGCTGGAAAGCACACCTAACGCCCCCGCGTCTTCTAGCCTGCCTGGCAACGAGTTGGCAGATAGTCCTGTGGCACGGATATTATCGTCGAACACCCGGATAAGAGAGTCTCTTTCTTTCTTCATGCGCTCAAATGACGCCGGTCGCGCATACTGCTCCCAGTTGTGGTCAGGGCGTCCCGTCGGCTGATACATCGAAACCATGACATATTTGCCTTTTACCTGCGGAAGCCATTTTTCAAAATCCTGTTGATTGGTGAAGGTAGGCAAGATAACAACCTCTCCCTCTATAGCTTTTCCTTTCGTACTCGGGCTCCACGCCAGCTGCGTGCCCGCGAGCGTCTTCAGACGGGGATAGGTCATATCGATATGAGAGATCCCACGTTCCCAGCCGCGCCACTCGCCAAACTGCTGATTTTCTGCCGGAATGCCCCAACTCTGAAACGTCTTTACCGCCCACTCGTTGGCTTTGTTCATCTGTGGTGTTCCCACCAAACGGGGACCTACAACATCCAGTAGTTCAAAGGCGAGACGCTCCAGCTGCGATCCCTCGGTAGCCTCCTTGACAATGCGTTCCACAACTGGATCGAGCTTTTGTTCGGCAGGCCTGCCCCACTGTCCCTGCGCATGAACAGATACCAGCATCACACCACTAAATACCAATGTTCGCGTGTGTACACGCATAGTTTGTAACTTTTTAGACAAATTCATATACACTTGCTTAGTTATTCGCCTAAATGTCGGAGTTTTCTGTGAAAATAACCAGCTGTGACTAGATTTTTACGTGACGTAGCGAAAATATCCCGCTGAAAATGCTGTTTATTGCCGATATTATTAGCTCCCGCATAAACAAAAACCTTTTCTGTTTGTCAATAAAATGAGGAGCGGTTAAAGTCGCCTGTTGCTGCCGTACGCGTTGCTGCAGAAAACTACCGGCCTTAGATCGCCACCTAATAACTGTATGGCTTACTGTTTTCGCTGTTCTACAAGAGTTTTTTCTAAATTCATTTTGATCTTATAGTACAAATTGTATCTTTATGCAGGGCCATTTTAGAATATGAGGAGATTTAACTTGTTGAAATTAATAGTCTGCTTGCTTACCCTTAGTGTACAACTATGCCTGGCCCAACAAAAGATAACGGGAACTGTCGTTGACAAAGACAGCGGCCGCGGGATACCCTTGGCGAGCGTCAAGCTAGCAGGTTCCGCTCAGGGTACCTCCTGCGATTCCAGTGGGCGTTTTAGTTTTACGATCGACAGAGGACTTCCCATTCAGCTGGCCGTGTCGGCTATCGGTTATGAAGAGCAGGTGGTTCTGTATTCCAGTCCTCAGGAAAAAATCCTCGTGGAACTTAACAACAATGAGCATCTCATTGACGCCGTGGAAATATCACGCAAGCAGAAATACAGAAACCGCAACCCTGCCGTAGACCTCATTCACCAGGTTATTAAACACAAACGCGCCAACCGGCTGGAGAATCAGCCACGACTGTCCTTCCAGCAATATGATAAGCTGCAGTTCGGACTGGTAAATCCGTCCGAGAAGTATCAGTCACGCCTCGGCAGTATGGGCTTTTTCTTCAAAAATGTCGACACGCTGACATCGCCTGGCGACCGTCTGTTGACCATATTTATGCAGGAACAGCTGAGCGATGTTTATTCTAAGAACGACCCTAAGGCCTTCAAAAAGAGGGTCAAGTCCATCAAACAGACAAACTTCGATCAACGGTATGTCAACAACCATAACATACAGTCCTACCTTTCATACCTCTTTCAGGATGTCGAAATCTACGACGAAAACATCTTTCTTATTAACAAGCTATTTTTGAGCCCCATCGCGGGCAACGCTCCTGTATTTTACAAATATTATATCACCGATACGATTCAGACAGACGAGGGCAGATGTATACAACTGCAATTTGAGCCGCGGAACAAAACAGATCTTCTCCTCAGCGGCAGTCTTCAGATCACGATGGACGGCAGGTTCGCTGTGCGGAGAGCCGATTTACATGCCAACAAGGAAGCCAATTTAAACTGGGTGAACGAGATACAGATTTCGCTGCAGTACCGTCCTAACGCACAGCACCGCATGGTGATGGAGCGCAGCGACGTCGACATCATGTTCGGCACGAACCGTAGAGATGCGGTATACGGTCGCAAAACAACCCTCAACTACGATTATAACTTCGCTCCGACGTTTTCAGACGAGGTCTTTGCCGGTGCGCCAACTGAAATTCTGCCTTCTGCGCAGGGCGATGCACAGGTTGTAGAGAGCCGCCGTCCGATACAGCTGTCCACGGTCGAAAGCAACGTCTACACCAATATCGACTCGTTAAACAACAACCGGACCTTCAACACGATGCTCGCGGTGGGATACCTCCTCGGGCAAGGATTCTATAACGCGGGGCGAGTTGAATTCGGACCACTTGAATATCTTTATTCACAAAACAATATCGAAGGGAACAGAATACGTATCAGTGGCCGGACTACCGCAGCGTTTTCGGAAAAGCTCTTTCTGGAGGGGTATGTGGCGTACGGCACAGACGACAAAAATGTGAAGTATTTCATCCGTCCGACCCTGGCTTTAAACGGACAGTCTGTAGCCACCTTCCCGGCACATTTCATCCAGGTGGCTGTCCAGCATGATATCTTCGACCCCGGCCGGAACTTAGGTTTCCAAAAAGGAGACAGCTTCTTTCAGTCGATCCGCAGGAATAGGCCTACTAAATGGATGGATACATACGCCTACCAACTTAAGCACCTCATTGAGTTTGGGAATCATGTCAGCTTTCAGACCTCGTTCATACACCACCGCCGGCGGGCAATAGGTGATCTACGTTTTGTCTCATCGGGAGATGCGTCCCTTAATGTTCCCGATATCAATAGCAACGAACTGGAGTTTATACTCCGGTGGGCCCCCAAAGAGAAATTTTACTACCGTAACCTTGTACGGCGAACCATCGTCGAAAAATATCCGGTATTCAACCTGCAGTATAATCGTGGGTTAGAAGGGTTCTGGGGCGGCGACTATGCTTTCGACGCCTTGCGCGCCTTCGTGTCGAAGCGGTTCTTCCTCAAGCAGCTGGGCTTCGCAGATATGACATTAGCCGGTGGAAAAATATGGGGGACACTCCCCTATCCCCTGCTGGAATTACCTGACGTCTTCCGCGAAGAGGATAGGCATATCATTGATTTTTCCATGATGCGGAGCATGGAATTTGTAGCTGACGAGTACATACGATTCTCGTTAGAGCATCAGCTGGAAGGTTTTATCTTTAACAAGATACCATTCGTCAAAAAACTCAATCTACGGGAGATATGGGGTGCCAAAATGTTCTATGGCCGGTTAACCGATGGGAACAACCCGTATTTGAGCAACGACGTCATACGTTTCGACCGGGATAAGGACGGGCAGATCATGACACACGTCATGAACAGATCTCCCTACTGGGAAGGGAAGGTCGGCATTGACAACATTTTTCGTATGCTAAGGGTGGAATACATACGCCGCTTAAACTATCTGGGGCTGCCTAATGTTGACAGGGACAGCTACCGCGTCAGTCTTCACTTAAACTTTTAATGATATGGAAACATGGACAAACTTTCTATTGGAAATAAACAACAAAACGGCTTACCTGACGGTTAACAGGCCGGAAAAACTAAATGCACTGAACCGGGCGACGCTGACGGAGCTCGCAAGTATTCTACAGCAACTGCAAGCCGATGAAGACGTTCGCGGCATTATCCTGACGGGTGCAGGAGAACGTGCCTTTGTCGCCGGGGCTGATATTCGCGAGTTCGATGGACTATCGCCTGAAGGAGCCCATGAGCTGGCTGCCTGGGGGCATCGTGAGATTATGGACGTGCTTTATCACTTTCCGAAGCCCGTGGTCGCTGCTATCAACGGGTTTGCTCTGGGAGGCGGGCTCGAACTGGCTCTGGCCTGTCATCTCCGTATAGCCTCCGTAGACGCAAAGATGGGGCTGCCCGAGGTATCGCTGGGCCTCATTCCCGGTTACGGCGGCACACAGCGGCTACCTCAGCTGGTCGGACGCGGAAAAGCGCTGGAAATGATCCTGACAGGCGATATGGTCGACGCTGAAACAGCGCTGCAATGGGGACTTGTTAACCATGTCGTCCCCGCGGATGAGCTCATCCCGAAATGTGAAGAGCTACTGAACAAAATGTACAGCCGTTCCTCAACAGCACTGATGGCAGCCATCAATACCGTAAATACAGGTCTCCGGGCGCCTGAGTTGGGATACCCCGCGGAGATTGAGGCCTTCGCCCATGCATTTACCACGCCGGATTTCAAAGAGGGTGTCCGCGCCTTCCTCGAAAAGCGAAAACCAAATTTTTAGACCATTGTTCATACAGTTGTAGAGCGCATACTGTATGAACAATCCCGTTTTTTCCCAAAAAGAGAGGAACATCATCATTCTTCTTATCGTCATCACCCTCGGGTGCATCTTATTGTACGCTATGCGGGGCATATACGGTGCGATACTGGGAGCGTTGGTGATGTATACCTTATTCCGGAAAGTAAACATTTTCCTTATTGAAAGATGGCGTTGGCCCAAACCGTTCACGGCGGCTGTGATCATCACCATATCCGTTTTCATTATTGTTCTCCCATTCCTCGGCATCGGCAGTATGCTCGTCGGCAAGGCGTTGGAGCTTCAGGACGATCCGGCATGGATTAAACAGCTTATAAATGCCGTTAATAAGTTTGCCGGAGATCTATTCGGAAAACCGAACCTGCTGAAAGAGCAGCTACAAGCCAGCGCGGCCTACGTTGGCGGACTGCTGACAACCGTATTGGGGGGCGCAGCCAACGTATTCCTTGAGATCACGGTTATGTACTTTGTCCTCTACTTCCTGCTGGTAAACTACAAAGGTTTTGAAAACAGCTTTATCCATTACCTCCCTTTTGACGAGGAACAAGCGATCATCTTCGGCGAAGAGCTGAAGAACATCACTTACTCCAATATTATCGGGCAAACGATCATCGCCATCGTTCAAGGGGGGTGTCTGGCTCTCGGCTTCGTAATTTTCGGCGTGGAAGACCCGCTATTCTGGGGAGTGATCTGTGCTATCCTATCGTTTATCCCGTTACTGGGGCCGCCACTCATCTTCGTACCGGCAGCTTTGATCTTGCTTTCCCATGGAAACTCCTGGCAGGGTATCGGCCTATTGATCTGGGGCTTCGGCCTCGTTATCAACATAGATAACGTATTGCGTTTAGTCATCGCAAAAAAGGTGGGCGATATTCATCCGTTGATTACCGTTGTCGGCGTCATCATCGGCCTGCCTCTTTTTGGCATTATGGGATTGGTGTATGGCCCCCTCCTGCTAGCCTATTTTCTTATCGCCGTGAAGATTTATAAGGCGAATAAGCGTCTTGCCCTGAAAAAAGAGCAGCTCGAACAGCGGCTCTAGGCGAGATGAAGAAGTAAAAATTAAAAAGTAGGAAGTATGAAGTAAGAAGTAGGAAGTAAGAAATAGTTGGATGTTAATTGGTGAAGTCGATGGTTGCCAATCACGCTCTACCCGCGTTTACTCTTCTAACTCCCTTTAACTCTTCTAACCCTAACCCCTAATTTCCGTTTCGCGCCCCCATCGGGAATGGCTCAACAGCAGGCCCAGTACAGTCCGTCGAAGCCCAAGGTGACAAGTTAGCAAATAGAAATGAAAATAAATTTTCTTTTAAAATAAAAACATTTATATTTGAGAAACAAACTTTAAAGGCAAAAAACCACCCCCATGCTCTAACTGACAGCCCACACGATCTCCTTGCGCTAAAAATGCGGAGTTGTGGGCTGTCTCTTTTTACGTGAAGTTGTGAGGCTGCTATTTCTTTTTAACGTACCACTTGATAGGTCCTTCTTTAATGTAATCTAACTTTCCTTCCTTGCAATATCCTGTTAGATAGACAGAGAATTTATTGCTTTCTTTTCTATCGGACTCTAGCTTCTGCAAAACATCCGCCACACGTCGTGGCGTTGTGAAGAAGTCTGTGTTTAAAATAAGTTCGTCGAGTTTTTGGGTAGTTTCGATTCGCTTTTTTGCATTCGGCGGCAGCGGATAAGGTGGATTTAACACAATATCGTCTGCAAACACCTCCCGGGGCTGCAACGCTAAGGCCCGACAGACAAACAGGAAATTGTTGAGTGTCGTTCCTTTCCCCTTTTCCAGAGAAGCTATCGTATTGACGGTCAACCCTGTCATATTAGCGACGTCGGTCAATGAGTAGGCCAACTCCTCACGGCGTTTACGAAGAAAGTTGCCAATGGCGGTCAGGGTATCTTTATTAAGGCGGTACACATAACAAATACAATCAATATTTGCGCAAATAATCCATAAATAAATTACATATTATTTTTGTCAATCCCCAAAACTTTTTTATCTTTGGGTCATAGATCCTATATCGTGTAGCAGTGCATAATATGGAAACCAATTATATTATAGGATATCCGTCAATACAGCAGTGGCAAGCATCACATTACGAAAGTAATGTCGAACGGCTGATTAAAAAAGTTTCTTAAGCAGAGGTATCGTTCTTTGACAACCTGTTTTTTGGTATCGGAAAGTAGTCCCGGCACTGCGCATAAAAACGAGCGTAAGTTCTATAGGGGGGCAGAAAGAGATTTGGACCGGAAATGCGTTTATAGATAACCGGTTTAACAAAGGTACTCACAACCAAACGCTAACAAGCGGATTTTCGTCTTTTACGACGGGCACATATAAGGACATCGCTTGCAGCGACGTGTCTCCATGCGCCTGACCTGCGTTAGCCGCACCGTCACTACGACTTAAAAAAAAGGTACACTCATCGCTTTCTTATAAAATGCATAATGTTTTTCCGCCGGCGGCAGTCTGCAACCTGAAGAGTACACAAGCTAACTGAGTGGCCGAAATTCGTATGGAACATGGGGTAAACCGTCAATCACAAGGCACACACAACCTAATAGTGGTTTATATTGATTAAACGTAACTACAAAAGCCATCACGTCAAATGGTACTCACAACGAAAAAAAGATCCCTCTAGAATGCCCTTGATGCTGCTATCCATTAAAGGTCGGCGAACAGCGTAGTAAAGAATAGATGCTTCAATTATGGCCGTCCGCCCCCACTACCTTTCCCTAAAATACAAAAAAGCACGTTTCAACCATTACAAAATACAAAGAGGCTTCTTGTGGCGCCGTAGGGTGAGGGCAACATGCCACTCGCCAAGTACCTTTTTTTAAAATAGTGGATCTTGTAATGGGATTGTCAAACCTATCGGCGGGCATACCGCCTTCGAGCAAACGATATCGTAAAAAAAACAGTGTCTGTGGCATCGCACGTCGGCGTTGTGGTGCCGCTTACACCGTTCTGTACAATAAGTAACTAACCGGCTAAACATAACAATATGATCAATTTATCCAAACAGATGCATGTGCAGCAGTACATTCATTTACTCCAATCGGGGCAGGAACGTGGCCTCGACTTCTTCTACAGACGGCACTACGGCTACTTCTTCTTCCGTGCCGAAAAGGCGACCCAGGACGTCTGCGCTGCAGAAAGTATCACGCAGGAGGCTTTCCTGCGTCTATGGCTATTCCGCGATCAGGTCAAATCGGAAACGTGCGTATTCGAATTTTTAAAAACGCAGGTCAAACTAGCCATCAAAACCTTCTATAGTAAAACACGTAATCGCTTTTACCGTAGCCTGATACGGCTGGACGGCATTGAGGATTATCAGGAATTTTTATTGGGCTACGAAATTGAAGAGGGGGAAGAAACGGACCTCGTGTATCTGGAACAGCTGGAAGCCGAAAAAAAGGAAAAACTCGCCAAACTGAACGGTCTGCTTCCTCACCTCAACGAGGAGCAGCAGCTCTTTATCAGACTATGCTTAAAATACGACTTCAACTACGAACGTATCGCCTATTACCTTGGCGGAATATCGGACTACGAAGTCGGCCTGCGGATCGAAAAAATAATCGGGACATTAAGGAGCATCTTTGACAGCTCCCAGAAAATGGAAGCACTCAGTAAGCGCACCCATCTTGCAGTGCAGGGCGAATTCAATGAACAGCAGGCCGAAATATTCCGTATGCGTTACGATCTACAGCTATCGTTCGACGAAATTGCCGATGCATTAAACCTCAGCGGGCCCACGGTGAGAAAGCTTTTCATCGAGGCACATGCGAAGATAAAACGGACCAAACAAACCGCTTGACATCGAAAGTAATATGGCAACAGATACCATTGTATTAACTAGGAAAATCCAGGTCTTCATAGACTGCAACGATAAAGAGAAGCGCGAAGCTTACTTCAAAGAGCTGTTCTCCTGGCAGGACCGCGTGTTCCGTGGTGCCAACATGGTCATCACGCATCAATACGTGCAGGAGAACCTGAAAGACCTTATTTATCTTGAAGAAGGGGTTAAACGGAAGCTGGCGAAGGCAGCAGACGATCCCGAAGGCATACTCAATACGTCGCGCATGAACACGACGTACAAAATACTATCACATTATTTTAAAGGTGAGATCAACACCGACATTCTGACAAATCTGAACGCCACATTGATCAAATTATTTAACGCCGACCGCAAAGCCTACTGGAAAGGCGAGAAGTCTTTGCGTAACTTCAAAAAAGATATACCTATACCTTTTTCCGGAAAGCAGGTCAAATTGGAGAACGACGAAAATGGACGCGATTTTAAATTTACGCTGTTTAAAATCCCTTTTCGGACGTACCTTGGAAAAGACAAGTCTGATAAGCGCGTATTACTACAGCGCACGCTCGTTGGAAGACTAAAAATATGTGCAAGTTCGCTGAAGATTGTCAAGGGAAAACTGTTTCTTCTGCTCGCTTTGGAAATGCCCAAAAAGAATCACGAATTGAAAGAGCATGTCATTGCCGAGGCCTCCCTATCTGTAGAGTATCCGATAACCGTGAACATCGATAAGAACTGCTTCCAGATCGGTAACAAAGAGGAGTTTCTATACCGGCGCGTAGCAATTCAGTCCGCACGGCATCGCCTTCAACGGGCGGCGAGGTTCAATAAAGGGGGAAAAGGCCGAAAGAAGAAACTGAAAAGCCTGGAACGCTTTGCCCAAGCGGAGAAAAACTATGTCAATAATAAACTTCACACCTACAGTAGACAGTTGATCGATATCTGTGTTAAAGAGCAGGCCGGCACATTATTACTGGTAAATCAAACCGGCAAGGAAGAGCTGGCGAAAGAAGACAAGTTCTTACTACGCAACTGGAGTTACCGCGGCCTGATAGAGAAAATCAAATACAAAGCAGATATGGCCGGAATCCATGTGATTATTGAATAGTGCCGCGGAAATCACATCCGATATACCGATGCGCGACCGGGAGACAGTCACTGTCCGCTAGCGGGCAGACGGTTGTTCGATATCGAACAATTATCCGCCTACAATAAAAATAAACAGCTGGCAATAAGCATGTTACAATTATGGCGCAGGCATTGTAACATACCCCATGTACAATCAGCACACGTTCGTATAACAAATATGATTAAACTAGAACACATTTTTAAATGGTATACTGTGGGCGGCAGCCGTTCATTTATCCTTAAAGATATCCATCTGGAGATAGATCAGGGTGATTTTGTGTCTATCATGGGCCCTTCCGGTTCGGGCAAGTCAACACTACTAAACGTTATAGGCCTGCTGGATGAACCTAATGAAGGCACGTATCATTTTATGGGGGAAGACGTCCTTGCCATGAAGCAGAAAAAACGTACAGCTTTGTTCCAGTCGCATATGGGATATGTGTTCCAATCGTATCATCTTATCGACGAGTTAACGGTATATGAAAACATCGAAACGCCATTAATCTATAAAAACCTCTCTGGTAAAGAGCGTAAAGCCATTGTAGGCGATCTGTTGGATCGCTTTGGCATAGTGGGAAAAAAGGACCTGTTTCCCGCCCAGTTGTCGGGCGGGCAGCAACAGGTTGTCGGCATTGCACGTGCACTGGCCGCATCGCCGAAGCTGCTGCTGGCGGACGAACCTACGGGAAATCTGAACTCCAGGCAGGGAGAGGAAATCATGCAACTTTTTAAACAACTGAACGAAGACGGTGTCACGATCATTCAGGTAACCCATTCCGAGAAAAATGCTGAATATGGTAAACGCATCATCCACATGCTGGACGGACAGCTAAAAATCGGAAAACCTGAAGCGTAATGCGACGTGAGAAGTCGTAGAAGCCCTACGCCGAATCACGGGAAACAAATCACGAATAAGACGCTTAGCAGCGTCTCTCCTATCCGTTTCGCAGCTATTTGCTAAAACTTCTAGCATCATTTTTGCGTTCATCTAAAAAATTGTAAATTCGTAGTAAGATGAATGAGCAGGAGCTAAAGGCGTTGATTTCACTGTTGGACGATCCGGATGCGGAAATCTATCAAGCTTTGGAAGACAAGCTGATTACATGCGGGCCGGAGGTCATTCCGATGCTAGAACAGTCATGGGAGGAATCGTTCGACGTCCTCTTACAGGGACGCGTGGAGCAGATCATCCATAAAATACAGTTCAATCAGGTAACGCATGACCTGCAGCTTTGGAAAATCAGCAATCAGGACGACCTATTGGGGGGCCTTCTCATTGTCAACCGCTACCAGTATCCGAACCTGCCGGAAGAAGAGGTATACACCAAACTGGCAGAATTGAGGCGCAGCGCCTGGTACTACCTCATGTATGAAATGAGCCCTATCGAGAAGGTGAAACTGTTAAACAACGTGCTGTTCCGCGAATTCGGATTGTCGGGCAACACGTCAGACTATCACGCCCCTCAGAATTCGTTTATCAATAAAGTACTGGAAAGTAAAAAGGGAAACCCGATCTCGTTGGCTTGCATATATAGTTTGGTTGCGCAGCGCCTTGATATCCCCATTTATGGCGTTAACCTCCCCAAGCACTTCGTACTGGCCTATATGAAAGAAGAAAATCCGGAAGAAGTGTTATTCTATATCAACGTGTTCAACCGGGGACAGATCATGCGGGAAGACGATATCGTTGCATTTCTTCACCAGCTGAATCTACCGGCCAGTGAGGAATACATGAAGCCCTGCGACAATCTCTCCATTATAAAAAGAGTCCTGCGCAACCTTGTGGCCGCTTACAACCACATCGATAACGTTGAAAAAAGACAGGAAGTACAGCTTTTGCTCGATCTTCTGGAACAAAATTAAGCACTACTGCGGGCTGCGGGTATCAAGAGCAAGCCCAACGGGCGTAGCCTGCTTACCATAGGCTTCCTCCGTCGTCTCTATATACTTGTCGGGAGCTACATTTCCATTGTCGCTGATTCTGAAACGGGATACCCTGCGGGACGCTCTGTCGGCGACATACAGGTAAACACCATTTTCACGGGTATCGAGTACCACATCCACAGGCTGTATAAGTCCAGTAGACGGCCCCGTGATGACCCGTGACGGCGTTATGTCGCCTTCCTGTTCTATCAGATCGGAAAAATTGTCAAAGAGAAAAATCTTTCCGCTTCCCAATGTCCTTCCATCAGTAAAATCGGTTATAGCCAGCACGTTATTTACGGTATCATAAAAAAGGCCTCGTAAATTCGTGGCTTCGCGGATGGTCAAAGTTCTCGCAGGGCGTAGCACCGCAGATGAATCGGCCCCTACCGGTGTGTCATTCACCTCTTCAAACACAAATATTCCCGGATTGCTCCCCAGGTTCGACGTAAACAGCCTATCGCTTTCGTACGCCGCTCCCCACATCCGCAGTCCCGGTGTTCTGTATTTTTTCAGCGGGCGGGTATAGCCTAGCCGGAGCCGCGGTTGGCTAATGCCGTAAATACCCGAATTATTTGAGCCGTCGCCATTGACAAAGAACAACATATCGGCTCTTCTGCTATAAGCCAATCCCTTGACATAGGTAAAAAGCCTATTCGACATCCACCCGTTTCTGATATTAGTCAGTACGCCGGTTTGTCCCACGTCCATCACGTACACAGACGTATCGTTGCTTCCTCCGGAGTTGACACTTGCCTGCAGCAGGCGGCGCTGCCCGTCAGCAAAAGAAGCGAGCAACATGGGGCCTCCGCCCCGCGCACCCGATACATGCCGCAATGACAAACCGAACTCCGACGAATCGGCCGGGTAAACCACCCGTATATTCGTATCCGGAACGCCGAGGTTCGAGGTGCCATATTCTTCATAAGATATATAAAGCCTCGTGAACTTCCGCATCTCCAGATCTGGCTCCGAATCATCTCGTTCACAACCAATTAAGCCAACAACGGCAGAAAGGATAACGAACGCACTATACAGGATGGGGTTCTTCAGCATAATAGAAACTATTGTCTGTTACAAAAGTATAAAAATAAACGCTTCCGAAGGCGCTCCTGCGACAGCAATGCGTTAACTTTTGTAAAATCTTCCAGTTTTCCGTAAAATTGCAGCATAATTACAGAGACCATGGACAATAAAGAATTCAAGAGAGATAAGCTCAGCCTACCCAAAGATGGAAAAAAACTGTTGCTACACTCTTGCTGTGCACCATGTTCGGGCGAAGTTATGGAAGCATTGATTGCCTCCGACATTGATTTTACCATCTATTTTTACAATCCGAACATCCATCCCCGCAAAGAATACGACCTCCGCAAGGAGGAGAACATCCGTTTTGCTGAAAAACACGGCATTCCCTTTATTGATGCGGACTATGACGTCGACCATTGGTTTGAACTGGCCAAAGGAATGGAAAACGAGCCTGAACGAGGAATACGCTGTACGATGTGTTTTGACATGCGTTTTGAGAAGACCGCCGAATATGCGGCCGCGAACGGGTTTGACGTCATATCAAGTTCTTTGGGTATTTCGCGCTGGAAAAATATGGAGCAGATCAATGACTGTGGCCTCCGTGCCGCGTCCCGGTATCCTGACATGGAGTACTGGACATTCAACTGGCGTAAGAAGGGCGGATCGGCCCGCATGCTTGAGATCAGCAAACGGGAGAAGTTTTATATGCAGGAATACTGTGGATGTGCCTACTCACTTCGGGACACCAACCGCTGGCGTCTGGCGAACGGGCGCGAGAAAATCGAACTGGGGAAGCATTATTACGGCGACGACGAACAATAATTTTGCAAAAAGTTTCCTTTTTACTGAAATAATAATTAATTTTGCAGGCTCAAATGCAGATTGTGAAGTATCTAAAACAATATAGAATTCCTTTTTCAGGCTTAGCCGCTGGGAAACACAATTTTGAGTTTGAGATTGACGATAAGTTCTTTGACTGCTACGAGCACTCCCTTATAAAGAAGGGGCAACTAAAAGCTGATGTGGAAATGCAGAAGCAAGAGAATATGCTAATCGTTAATTTCCACATAACGGGTGTTATTCAGTTGACATGCGACGTTTGTTTATCGGAGTTTGAGTCGCCATTGGATTTTCACGAACGTGCCTTGGTTAAGTTTACCGACGAAGATTGGAATCAGGACACCGAGGAGGTTCTGGTTTTATCGAAAACGGACTACGAATTAGACATCGCGGGTTTACTCTACGAGTACGCCAATGTACGTGTCCCCTATTATAGCAAATGCGCTGAGCAAGGGATGAATCAGAGCTGCGACCCGGAGATGCTGGCAAAATTGAGTTCCGAAGCAGCGGACGCAGAAGAAGACAATACAGAAGAACAGATAGACCCACGTTGGGACATATTAAAGAATATTAAAAATAACTAAAACAGAAATACGAGATGGCACATCCAAAGCGTAAAACTTCTAAATCAAGAAGAGACAAAAGAAGAACACATTATAAGGCTGAAAGACCTACATTGACAGTATGTAAAGAAACAGGGGCTGTACACACACCTCACCGTGCGTACACCGTAGATGGCAATGTATATTACAACGGAAAATTGATTATTGAAAACACGGCTGCTGTCTAACGACGTCATTCAAAGAAATTAAACATCCCAAAATAGGTGTAAAAGTCATTTTTTATACTTTAATTTGGGATGTTTTTGCGTATTATTGATTAAAAAATAATAACGGATGAAGATTGGTTTAGACGTTTTAGGAGGCGATTATGCCCCTAACTCTACGATAACTGGGGCTATCGAAGCCCAGAAAACTTTACAGGACAATCAACGTCTTGTTCTCATCGGCGATCAGCAGGACTGCATACAGCAGATAAAGGAGGCAGGAGCCGATCCCGACAAATTTGATTACGTACATGCTCCTGACATCATCAGCATGCACGAGCATCCAACCAAAGCAATCAGCCAAAAGCCCAATTCCAGCATCGCCAAAGGTTTCGAGCTTTTACAGAACGGCCAAATTGATTCCTTTGCATCCGCGGGGAATACCGGAGCCATGCTCGTTGGCGCTATGTTCAGCGTCAAAACGATTCCCGGTGTCTTAAGGCCTGCCATCGCAACCAACGTACCCAAGATCAAAAGTGGATATGGTATACTCCTCGATGTCGGCGCCAACGCAGATTGCAAGCCCGAAATGCTAAACCAATTTGCCATCCTCGGAAGTTTATATGCCCAGTATATTTACGGCATAGAAACGCCAAAAGTCGGTTTATTAAACATTGGCGAGGAAGAAGAAAAAGGAAACAACTTAACGATCTCAACCTATCCCCTACTAAAAGAAAATACAAAAATCAATTTTATTGGCAACACCGAAGGACGTGACCTGTTTACTGACCTTGCAGACGTATATGTCTGCGATGGTTTTACCGGAAATGTTGTGCTGAAGCTTGCCGAGTCTTTTTACGTTGTAACGCTGAAGAAAGGGATAAAGGATGAGTTCTTTGATAGATTCAATTATGAGCAATATGGCGGCAGCCCTATTCTGGGAGTGAATGCGCCGGTCATCATCGGACATGGGATTTCCAGTCCGGAAGCTATCAAAAACATGGTTTTACTTTCAAAAGACATGATTGAGTCGAAGATCATTGACCGCATCAAGTCTGCTTTCAATTAATTTAATATGTCGAAAATACATGCTGCCATTACCGCAGTAAACGGTTACGTACCTGAATACATCCTCTCCAACAAAGAGTTGGAAACCATGGTGGACACAAATGATGAGTGGATTGTCACCCGCACAGGTATTAAAGAGCGTCGGATTCTAAAAGGCGAAGGCAAGGCTACTTCCGATTTGGCGGTACCAGCTGTAAAGGGTCTGTTGGAAAAACGGGGAATCTCGGCTGAGGAAATCGAATTGATTATCTTTTGTACCAGTACACCGGACATGCTGTTCCCGGCTACGGCAAACATTCTGGCGGACAAGGTCGGAGCAAAGAACGCCTGGGGCTACGATCTGCAGGCGGCATGTTCAGGTTTCTTATTTGGGCTGACGACCGGTGCACAATTTATCGAGTCCGGCAAACACAAGAAAGTGCTGGTTGTCGGGGCCGACAAGATGTCCTCCGTCGTCAACTACCAGGACCGCAACACCTGTATCCTTTTTGGAGATGGCTGTGGCTGTGTACTCTTAGAGCCCAACGAGGAAGGAAATGGCCTTCTTGATGCCGTTCTGAAAACAGACGGTGCAGGCGAGCCCTTTTTGCACATTAGAGGCGGCGGTTCGCTAAATCCTGCAACACATGAGACGGTTGAAGCGGGGTTACATTATGCTTACCAAGAAGGACGGACCGTTTTTAAATTCGCTGTAACCAATATGGCCGATGTAGCCGTCGAAGTGATGGAAAGGAACAACCTGACATCCGACACGGTCGACTGGCTCGTTCCCCATCAGGCGAATAAACGTATCATCGATGCAACTGCCGAGCGGGCAGGCCTTCCGGAAGAAAAGGTGATGGTCAACATCCATAAATACGGAAATACAACAAGTGGCACCATTCCCCTTTGTCTGTGGGAGTGGGAAGATAAATTAAAGAAAGGCGATAACTTAATTTTGGCGGCTTTTGGAGGCGGATTTACCTGGGGGTCTATCTACCTTAAGTGGGCATATACGAAATCGTAATAATTCCTTAACTTTAAAAATTCATCTAAAGATTTTAACACATAAAAACCTACTAGAAACATGAGTATGGATATTAAACAAATTCAAGACCTGATTAAGTTTGTCGCAAAATCGGGCGTGAATGAAGTCGCTATTGAAGAAAAGGACTTTAAGATTACCATAAAAACCAATCAGGAACCCACTTATGTAACAGCTACGGTTCCTAGTCCGGTGGCATTGCCCGCGCAACCCGCTACAGCAAGCGCTCCTGCGGCGCCTGCCGCTGAAGCACCGGTAGCACCAAGCAAGCCTGTTGCGGAAGCGTCTAATCTGATTACCATTAAATCGCCCATGATCGGGACGTTTTATCGCGCCTCGGGACCAGATAAGCCTGTATTCGTTAATGTAGGTGACGAGATAGCACCGGGTAAGGTGTTATGTATCATCGAAGCCATGAAGCTCTTTAACGAAATCGAATCGGAAGTATCCGGTAAGATTGTCAAGATCTTAGTAAATGATGCACAACCTGTAGAATTCGATCAGCCACTATTCCTAGTTGATCCGAGTTAAGCTGTTTTCTGATCAGGAAACAACATTTTTAGCGAATATTCGCGTACAGTAACATCATTATCATCTATGTTTAAAAAAATATTAATAGCCAATAGAGGAGAGATCGCCCTCCGCATTATCCGCACTTGCCGGGAAATGGGAATTAAGAGTGTCGCCGTTTATTCTACGGCCGACCGGGACAGCTTACATGTCCGTTTCGCGGACGAGGCCGTGTGTATAGGTCCTCCAGCCAGTAAAGATTCGTATTTAAACATCCCTAACATCATTTCAGCTGCCGAGTTAACGAATGCGGATGCTATTCACCCGGGATACGGTTTCCTATCCGAAAACGCTAAATTTTCTGCTATCTGTGCAGAATACGGCATCAAATTTATCGGAGCTACCGCCGAGCAGATCGAAAAGATGGGCGACAAGGCTTCCGCTAAAGATACAATGAGAAAAGCGGGCGTACCTACCGTACCGGGCTCTGACGGCTTGGTTCCCGATGTCAAAACCGGCATCCGGTTAGCTAACGAAATCGGTTACCCCGTGATCATCAAGGCTACCGCCGGCGGCGGCGGACGCGGAATGCGTATCATCTGGAAAGATGAGGATTTCGAACCAAACTGGAACTCCGCCCGTCAGGAAGCAGCCGCTGCATTTGGCAATGACGGTATTTATCTCGAGAAATTCGTGGAAGAACCGCGTCACATCGAAATCCAGGTTATCGGCGATCAATACGGCAAAGTGTGTCACCTGTCGGAACGCGACTGTTCGATACAGCGCCGCCACCAGAAGCTTGTCGAAGAAGCACCCTCTCCTTTTATCACTCCGGAGCTTCGTGCCAAGATGGGAGAAGCAGCGATCAAGGGAGCCCAAGCTGTAAACTACGAAGGCGCGGGGACCATTGAGTTTCTGGTGGACAAACACCGCAACTTCTACTTTATGGAGATGAATACGCGGATTCAGGTGGAACATCCGGTAACGGAAGAAGTCATCAACTTTGACCTGATCAAAGAACAGATTAAGGTTGCTGCGGGTATTCCTATCTCAGGCAAGAATTATGAACCAACCATGCACGCAATAGAGTGCCGGATTAATGCAGAAGATCCGTTTAACAATTTCCGCCCTTCGCCGGGTAAAATTACAAACTTTCACTCACCTGGAGGGCATGGCGTCCGCGTAGACACACATGTCTATTCCGGATACACAATCCCGCCGAACTACGATTCTATGATCGCAAAGCTGATCTGTGTAGCACAGACCCGCGAGGAGGCGATTAATACCATGGAACGGGCGTTGAGCGAGTTTGTTATTGAGGGAATTAAAACGACAATCCCTTTGCATCTACGGCTCATGCGCGATCCGAACTTTAGAGCCGGAAATTTCACGACGAAATTCATGGACACGTTCGATCTCACCGAATATCCTGAAGATGAAATTTAATAAAATTTCGTTTACATAACTATAAAATACCATTCTTAACGGGAAGAATGGTATTTTTGTTTCTGTCCGGAAATAATTTTACGATGTCAAATTCAAACAATCTAATCAGAGCTATAAAAGAAAAAGGAAAGAACATTGAGGCTGAAATGTCCTTTTTCGACCATCTAGAGGTACTACGATGGCACATCATCCGGTCTGTTATTGCCATCGCTGTCTTCGCCATCCTTTCGTTTACCTTTTACGATTTTGTTTTTAACCAGATCATCATGGGCCCCAAAAATCTTGATTTTTGGACCTATCGTATGATGTGTAAGGTCGGCGATTTACTGAACTTAGAGGGGTTTTGCGTGGAACGCATCCCGTTCAACATCATTAACACCGAGCTCGCGGGCCAGTTTATGTTGCAGATCAACTCGTGTCTTCTTATGGCCATCGCCCTTGGTTTTCCTTACCTGCTATTTGAAATCTGGCTATTTGTAAAGCCAGCTCTTACCGACATAGAACGTAAATCGGCGCAGGGCTTTGTATTATATGCTTCGCTGTTGTTCATCCTTGGCGCCCTTTTTGGGTACTACATTGTGGTCCCGTTGTCTGTGAACTTCCTTGCGAACGTCTCATTAAGTGAAGAGATCACGAACCAGATTACGATTGATTCATACTTGTCGACCATCGCTACCCTAACATTGGGATGTGGCGTGGTATTCCTGCTTCCTATTTTGGTGTTCATCTTATCGAAACTCGGGCTGATGACACCGGAGTTTATGCGGGCAAGCAGACGGTATGCTACGGTTATCATCTTAATCATCGCCGCCATCATTACACCGACAGCCGATGTTATTACGTTGCTGACGGTAAGTGCTCCGATGTTTTTACTGTATGAGCTGAGCATTATGGTGTCGGCAAATGTAAAGAAACGTCGGTTAGAAGCCGAAAAAGAATTTTATAATAAATAATCCACTACAATGTCTAAAAAAATTGCAATAGGAAGCGACCATGCCGGTTTTGAATACAAGACTGCGTTGGTAGAATTTTTAACCGCTGAGGGCTATGAGGTGTCGGACTTTGGTCCTGCAACCGGCGATTCCGTCGATTATCCCGACTTCGCGCATCCGGTGGCATCGAGCGTAGAAGGCGGAGACTCCGAACTGGGCGTTTTGATCTGTGGAAGTGCAAACGGTGTAGCCATCACTGCCAACAAACATCAGGGAATCCGCGCTGCCATCGCTTGGCAGAATGAAATATCCGCGTTAGCGAGACAGCATAACAATGCAAACATCGTGTGTATACCCGCGCGCTTTATCGACCTCGATCTCGCTAAGAAGATTGTCAAGACCTTTGTGACGACCGAATTTGAGGGAGGAAGACATGCTACACGTGTAAACAAGATTGCCTGTAATTAACGAGATACTATGATTAAAAACTGGATAAAAGCACTGTGCCTTGTGCCGGCACTGTATAGTTGCGCGATAGCACAAGACCCCGTACAGATAAAGTACGCCCAATTACTTACTGAGGAATCTGCAAAGACCCATTTAACGCGTTTAACGTCGAAGGAGTTCGAAGGACGCGGTACGGGGCAGCCTGGAGGCGAGAAAACGGCAAACTATATCGCAGAACAATTTAAGTCGTACGGTCTGCTGCCGGCGGTAAACGGAAGCTATTTTCAACCGCTCAAGTTGGTGAAAGCGTCCTATCAGGTACAGCGCTTTACAATAGACGGCCAGTCGTACGAGAACGGCAAAGATTTCTTCGTGCAGGGAGACAACAAGCACGCACACTTTTCGGGCAGCGATATCGTCTTTGTAGGGTACGGGATTCAGGATCCCAAACACGACGATCTCAAAAATGTTGACATCGAGGGGAAAGTGGTTCTTTTGATCAACGAAGGAGAACCCATGGACGCAAACGGAAACTCGGTGCTGACCGGCTCTAAAACCCTATCGGAATGGTCGACCAGCCGATTTAAACGGATACAATCGCTCTTAAAAAGAAATCCGAAGCTGATCCTGGCTACGGGAGACAACGTACGGGAGATGATCGATAGGTTTGGAAGTAGATTGACGGCGGGTCGGTTCACATTAGATAACGGCAAAAGTGAAGAACAAGGCAGCTCAAACGCTCCTGTAATTCAGATCCCGACATCCTTGGCGAATCAGCTCCTCGCTAAAAAACAAACTTCGGTAGATGCGCAGAAGAAATCACCGTCTTCCTTTTCGCTTCCTGCGAAGCTAGATGCGGAGATGGGTGTCCAACGGGAGCATTTTGCCGACCCTAACGTTCTGGGCCTTTTAGAAGGAAGCGACCTAAAAGAAGAGATCGTTATCATTTCAGGACATTACGATCACGACGGCATACTGCCGGATGGTACAATTTTTCCGGGAGCAGACGATAACGGGTCGGGCACCACGGGCGTTCTGGAGTTGGCGAAGGTATTTGCCCAAGCCAAGAGAGACGGTAAAGGACCACGTCGCAGTATTCTTTTTATGGCCTTCGCCGCCGAGGAGAAGGGGCTGCTTGGGTCACAGTATTACTCTGAAAACCCGATTTTTCCTTTAGCGAACACCGTGACCTGCCTCAATATGGATATGATTGGCCGTATTGATGATAAACATCTCAACGGCAACCATAACTACATCCACGTTATAGGCTCCGACAAACTAAGCTCAGAGTTGTACGAAATCAACCGGAAAGCCAACGACACGTACACCAACATGGAATTGGATTATATGTACGACGATCCAAACGATAATATGCGTATCTATTACCGGTCAGACCAATACAACTTTGCGAAGCACGGTATTCCGGTAACTTTTTATTTTTCAGGCCTTCACCCGCACTACCATACTCCGGAAGACACGGTCGACAAGATTGATTTTCCAATGATGGTAAAACGTGAAAAATTGGTATTTCATACGGCCTGGGAGGTGGCAAACCGCGACAAACGGTTGGTTGTAGATAGCAATAAACAATAAGCATAAAGACCGCCATCCCGCGGCCTGATAAGACCTTTACTTTTTAGATAGCTCCATCTGCGACGGAGCTATCTTTTTTTAGCCCAACACGATCGGTAGCGCGCTCCGCGTTGGCTCAATGAAGGGAGCCCCAGTACGCGCTCTGTTATTGCTGTGCCCCTCCATCCCGGCTCCAGGATTGTGTAACAGGATGCCGCGCCCTGCTGATCGGCGAAATGATAAGTAAATGTATTGCAGAAAAAAGGTACAGCGAGTGTACCGGGAGTGTACGGGGAGTGTACTAGAAAGGTACTAGAGAGGTACTAAAAAGGTACTAGAGAGGTACTAGAGAGGTACTAAAAAGGTACTAGAAAGGTACGGGCGTGGACTCGGCTCGTACCTTCTTCGTATTTTATTACCCATGCTATCGTAAAATCCCCACCCATCTGTCCGCAACGCCACACACAAGCATTGTCATCACTTCTCGTTTGATCTGCCTTATGCATTTTTCAACATAAACTAAACAATAAAGCCGCCCCCGTTGTTATCAGAGAATAACGGGCAGATTATGGCTTTTGTGGATTACTATAATGTACTGGGGGTCGATAAAAACGCCTCGGCGGAAGATATCAAAAAAGCTTACCGGAAGCTGGCCAGAAAATATCATCCGGACATGAATCCTAATGATGATGCGGCCAAGCAAAAATTTCAGGAAATAAACGAGGCTAACGAGGTGTTAACAGATCCGGAGAAACGACAAAAATACGATCAGTACGGCGAGCATTGGAAACACGGGGAGGCTTATGAACAGGCGCAGCAACAACAGCACCGGGACACTTCTTCCGGCAGCCCTTTTGGGGGCTTTGATTTCGGCTATTCTGGAAACTACGATTCGGGGGAGTTTTCGGACTTCTTCGAACAGATGTTTGGTAGCCGTCGTGGGGGCGGCCGTCAGACGAAATTCCGCGGAGACGACTACAACGCTACGCTCCGACTTTCTCTACAGGAAGCTTACACAACGCATCAACAAACGTTTACCATAAACGGCAAGACGATACGCATTACTATACCGGCGGGCGTTGAAGATGGACAAAAGATCAGACTAAAAGGACAAGGTGGGGAAGGCATAAACGGCGGGCCGGCAGGAGATCTCTACATACAATTTGTCATTGATCCTGACCCCGGTTTTCAACGCGTAGGCAATGACCTGTATTCCGAAAAAAACATTGATCTCTACACGGCTCTGCTTGGAGGAGACATCGTCGTCGACACGCTGGACGGGAAGATCAAAGTCAAGGTAAAACCCGAAACGCAGAACGGCACAAAAATAAGGCTCAAAGGAAAGGGGTTTCCCGTTTACAAAAAGGAAGGCGCATTCGGCGACTTATATGTAACGCTAGCCGTTTCGCTTCCGACGGGCTTATCAGAAAAAGAAAAGGAACTCATTAAACAGTTGTCAAACTTAAGAACGTAAAGCTATGAAAACGACATGGATTAGGGCGGCGGACGTCTGCAAATCCCATCAGATAGACATTCAATTCATACGCGAGCTTTCCGCGAACGGATTAATAGAACTCTTCGTAGAGGAAGAGGAGGAATTTCTGGAGGAGGAACAGCTGAAGCCCCTAGAACAGTTCGCAGCGTGGCACTATGAGCTGGAGCTCAATGTACAGGGCATTGAAGTTGCGAGACATCTCCTGACAAAAATTGAATACCTTCAGACCGAAATCGCCCGGCTGCACCAACGTCTGCGATAAGCAAACAGTCGCCCCAAAGGTGCCTTTGGTTAGTGTACCTCGAACTCATCCTGCCAGATTATCGTGTGTTTCAGATCAGAATAGATGAGTCTGTATTTTCCAGGACATAATTTAAACACTACATGTGGGTCTACTTCTTCACCGTTCAGCGTAAAGATGGCGAGCGATTCGCCGAACCGCTCTTTCTTCAATACTTTGACCAAGGTATACCGCCCGCGGATGACTTCTCTTTCGGGAATTTTCAAGTCTACATGTACAGCCTCCCGTGTATCGCATCCAATGGTAGTCCTATCCGGTAAAAAGTAAAGCGCACCTCTGTGCGGCTTTCTGACATTATTCGCTAGTAAGTGCTCAAAATCCTGTGTAAACCCTTCTTTAGAGGCTACGTAAATTAAGCTATAATTACCCTCTGCAGAGGGAATGATAGCTTCCAGTACCGTCTGTCCTCTCAGAGCCGTCTTCCTGTAAAAATAGGTTCCAGACGGCAGATACTGCCGGATAAATGCACTGCTATCCAACAGCCCCTTTTTGGCCGCGACTGCCATCACCTGATAATAGGGGTCGACGTCCGGCTTGCCGCTAAACAATACATCAACGTCGTTTGGTCCGTATCCTAAGGCTTTAAGAATCTTACGGTCTCCGGAATAAAGCCGGTCCTGCCGCAATCCCCTTTTAGTCGTACCACTATAATTTTTGAAATCTCCAAAAAGCTCGATGCTTATTTTTTTATCCGCATTGTGGTAGAACTCATCTCCATCAACCAAAAATCCGTTTGGCACAAATTGGTATGAGCGGCAGGAACACAACAAGAGGAAGAAGCAAAATAGACAGATTAGTTTCATGGCCTTAAGTGGTTAAATATATTATTAAAGACAGCGAAATCTTGCTACAGGACGATCATATAACCTTTTGATCTTACTTTTCCAGATTAAAAGTGATCGGCAGGGTATATGCAACGCGGACCGCTAGCCCATTTTGCTGTCCCGGAAGCCACGCGTCGGCCTTTTTCAATAAGTTGATGATCTCTTCCCCTATTCCGTAGCCCGGCTCATCTATAATTCTGAAGTTACTTAGTGCCCCGTCGCTTTCCACAACGAAACTAACAAGTGCCTTCCCCCGGATGCCTGCATCGATCGCTTCCTGCGGATATCGGTAGTTTTCCCCTATCCAGCGCCTAAAATGATGAAATCCCAGCCTAGGCTGTGGACTGATGTCCACTGCAGTAAATACGCTTCCTTTTTCGTCTTCTGATGTCCGTTGGTGCTTCCATGCGTCAATAGGCATGCCCGAACGAAAGTCGCTTAGTTGAAGAGCGGATAGACTTCCACGCCAGCTACTCTTCATATCGGAAGGTATCTGTCCCGCTGCGACATTCCCGGCGGCGTGTATGCTTCTATAGCTGACATTAAAAACCCAGGTTAAGGACGCGCTGAGGAGAAGGGCAGGCATAATACTAAAATATAGATACTTAGAGCGGCTTTTTGATCGGGCTGTGAACAGCATCCTTATCCGCTTTTTAAGGGCAGATTCATTGGAAAATTCATGCAGCAAGGGGAAGCTATTGATGTGCATTGCCTGTGCTATAAGCAATTCGGCGTAGGCTATGCGGTCTTCCGCACAGGCCGCGTCGGCAATACACTCGTGTTGAAACTTCAGCTCCTTCAAATAAAGAAACAATACAGGATTAAACCAGTTGAATGCGTGTACTGTTTCGATAAAAAGAACGTCGTAGGTATGGCGCTGCTTTACGTGTATCCGTTCGTGTGCCAGCACAATACCGTTCTCCGCCTGCCCGGCACCTAATACCACTTTATTAAAGAAAGCAAAGCTCACGATGCTATCGGCATTTACCGCAAAACGGTACGCATGCCGGAGTCGATAAGCCAGCCAGCACAACGACAAAAGTACCCCTGTCCAGTAAACGGGGGGCATAACGTGCGACAGACTGTCGGACGTATCTATTACGGAAGAAATGGAATCCCCATACAATGGCCCCGTAAGGTTCAGGGCTGGAAGTGTCCGTTCTATGAAGCCGGGATCTGAGGTGTCTATGAATATTCCCAATGGGACCAACAGGGAGAATAGAACAGATCCTAATAGGTAAAACCGGTTCCACTGAAAAAAGGTTAACCTCTTTAAAAAACCGATATACAAACTATAAAAAACAATTAACGTGACATTGACAAGGAATAGATAGATCATCATTTAGACATTAATCGGTAACGGGAATTATTTTTTATTTTTTCTTATGAGCTGGAGTATCTCATCCAGATCGCTTATGTCCATTTTGTTTTCTTCCACAAAAAAGGACAGCATGCTCTTGGGCGAATTATCGAAATAACCCGATAAGAGCTTGTCTGTTATATGCTTTTTATATTCCTCTTTGCCTATTTTCGGGAGATAGCGATGGCTTTTCCCAAAAGATTCATGCTTTACAAATCCTTTGGTTTCCAAAATACGGATGAGAGTAGAGACGGTATTGTACGCGGGTTTCGGTTCAGGCAGACGTTCGAGCACTTCTTTCACAAACCCTCCGTCCATTTCCCAGAGTTCCTGCATTATTTGCTCTTCGGCCTTTGTCAGCTCTTTTAATTCCTTCATAGTCTTATAAACATGCGTTGTTAGTCAACATAGGCTTAAAGATATAACTAAAAATTTAGTTATACAACTAAATTTTTAGTTATAAAAGAATGCTAGGCGTAAAAAAGTTGGGTAGATCAATCCATATCGAACTTGCGCCGCTGTTGTTTCTTTAATGCGTTCTTTTTTTTGCGGTCGAGGCGGTCTAAAATTTTAGATTTTGGCACCTTTGTAGCTATCCGCTTCTTATCTTCTTTCAGCGCATCTGTGAGCAGATCAAGAAAGCGATCTATTGCCGTTTCCTTATTCTTGAGCTGGCTTCTGTCATCGGAGACATCAAGCTGGAGAATTCCATCTTTATTCAAGCGATGTCTCAACTTTGATCTCAACCGGTTCTTATGATCCGTCGCGAACAGCGTCGATCTTTCGAGGTCCCAGATCAGGGAAACCCGTGTTTCAACTTTATTTACGTGCTGTCCCCCCGCTCCGCCCGATCGCGAAGTCTTGAAGCGCACTTCCTTATGCAGGAGCTCCCTGTACTCATCCATGTTTTTTCTATTTAACATTTCTGCACAAAATTATTGCAAAACAATTATAAAACCATCATTATCTTTATACCCCGTAGACAGGTGCTGCCAATATCGTGAAAAACGATATAAAGCGGCGACATAGTAATACATTGGATTCACCTATACACATATATAACGAACAACAATGTGCGAATAAGGTTCCGCGGACTTCTTATACCGATGTTCCTTCCTTCGTCAATATCTTCACACCAAACGACTATACAATTGAGATTTAACACTTATAGTACAGTACATGACAAAAACATATGTCACCGTCATTGCGAAGCGACAAGCGATCTGGCGACGTTAAAGACGCAGATTTTTCATTTGTGTTCATTTTCGACGGCATTCAAGAGCTCATTACGTCCGGTTGCCGCATCGGATCTCCTCACAGTGACGTCTTTGCCGGGTGTCGTAGGTTTTGTCATGTACTAAGCATTATAAAAAAATATACAGATGAAAATAGGTATCGTATGTTATCCCACTTTCGGTGGAAGCGGGGTTGTAGCGACAGAGCTAGGAAAAGCGTTAGCCTCCAATGGCCACGAAATACACTTCATCACTTATTCCCAACCTGCCCGTCTTGATTTCTTTTCTGAAAACCTCTATTACCATGAGGTTGCTATGGCCCAGTATCCGCTCTTTGACTTTTCGCCCTATGAATCGGCGTTAGCGAGTAAGCTCGTCGATGTGGTGAAATTTGAAAAGCTGGACCTGCTGCATGTTCACTATGCGATTCCGCATGCGTCAGTGGCATTTCTTGCTAAACAGATTCTTGCTACTTATGGCATCCATATCCCTGTCGTGACAACGTTACACGGAACCGACATCACCCTGGTCGGAAAAGACAAGAGCTTCAGTCCTGTTGTCACTTTCTCGATCAACCATTCTGATGGGGTGACAGCTGTGTCCGAGAACTTACGGGAGCAGACCTTAGAGTCTTTCGATATTAAACGGGAAGTGCGCGTCATTCCCAATTTCATCGACTTTTCGCGATTCCATAATAAGAGTAAAGAGCATTTTAAACGGGCCATTGCCCCAGGAAATGAGCGCGTGATTACCCACACATCTAACTTTAGAAAGGTAAAAAACACACAAGATGTCGTCCGTATTTTTAAACAGGTTAACGAGGTCATTCCGAGCAAGCTGTTGATGGTCGGCGACGGTCCTGAACGTCGCAATACGGAAGAACTTGCCCGTCAGCTTGGGGTGAGCCAAGATGTCCGCTTTCTTGGAAAGCAAGACGCCATCGAGGAAATACTTTCTGTTTCTGATCTATTCCTGATGCCTTCTTCCTCTGAAAGCTTCGGTCTTGCCGCCTTGGAAGCTATGGCCTGTCATGTACCGGTAGTATCGACGAACACGGGGGGACTTCCGGAGCTAAACCTTCATGGTGTGAGCGGATTTCTGAGCAATATCGGCGATGTAGACGATATGAGTAAGCACGCCATTCATATCCTGGAAGATTGCGATAGGCTCCAGCGGTTTAAGGATGCCGCTTTCGCCAGAGCCCAGGAATTTGATCTCCGGAATATATTGCCCTTGTATGAAGCTTACTATGAGGAGGTACTCAATAATACAAAGATACCCGGATAACCGATCGCTGACGCCCGACTATGCGCTGGCGTGATGCATACTCGTTATCACCCGTTTCCCTGCGCGATTGCAATCGACGGGGCGCCCCAATGTCACCCTGAGCTTGTCGAAGGGCGACATTGGGCTGTGCCATGACAAAGGAAATCTGTCGTGCACGCAAATCTACGGGCGACTTTCAAAAAAAAGTTTTATCTTTGGCTTTTGGAAATGTTCCAAAAAAACAATCATGAAATATAAACGTATCTTACTAAAACTCAGTGGTGAAGCCTTAATGGGCGAACAAAGTTACGGTATTGACATCAATCGCGTGATGCAATATGCAAACGACATTAAAGAAATCCATAGCCAAGGTCTAGAAATTGCCATTGTTATCGGCGGGGGGAATATCTACCGGGGATTAAGTGCAGAAAAAGCTGGTATGGACCGGGTACAGGCAGACTATATGGGTATGTTAGCGACCGTAATTAACAGTATGGCCCTTCAAGATGCGTTAGAAAAAGTAGGCCTGAAAACCCGTCTACTTACAGCGATAAAGATGGAACAGATCTGTGAGCCGTTTATCCGCCGACGGGCGGTAAGACATCTGGAAAAAGGGAGGATCGTCATCTTCGGAGCAGGAACCGGGAACCCTTACTTTACGACAGATACGGCTGCCTCGCTACGCGCCATCGAGATTAATGCAGATGCCGTATTAAAAGGAACACGCGTCGACGGTATTTATACGGCTGACCCCGAAAAAGATCCTTCAGCGAAGCGTTATGACACCATATCTTTCCAAGAGGTTTATGAAAAAGGATTGAACGTCATGGACATGACTGCTTTTACACTTTGTCAGGAAAACAATCTTCCGATTATCGTGTTCGACATGAATAAGCCCGGAAACTTGAAAAAGCTGGCCGATGGTGCACATATCGGAACTATCGTTAGTTAATCATTGCAAAAGAAATACAATAGATATGAACGAACTAATATCCTTAGAACTAGATGACTGTAAAGAGAGCATGGAGAAAGCCGTGGCTCATACGGAGTCTGAGCTAACGAAAATCAGAGCGGGAAAGGCAACCCCTTCTATGCTGGACGGAATCTCGGTCGAATATTATGGTAGTATGACTCCCCTTTCTCAGGTGAGTAACATCAATACCACAGATGCTAGAACGCTCGTTATCCAGCCTTGGGAAAGAAATATCATTGGTACAATCGAAAAAGCGATCATCGATTCCAATATCGGGCTTAATCCTCAAAACGACGGAAACGTTATCCGCCTCGTTGTTCCGCCGTTAACGGAAGAAAGACGGCGCGATTTGGTAAAAAAGGTAAAAGAAGAAGCAGAAAAAGGCCGTGTAGCAGTGCGGAACATCCGTAAGGACGCGAACGAATCCATAAAAAAACTGAAGAGCGAAGGTGTGTCGGAAGATGAAATCAAAGTGGGAGAAGCGGAAGTACAAAAACTAACAGACGCTTTCATCGCCAAAGTGGACCACCTTGCCGAACTAAAGGAAAAGGACATTATGACCGTTTAACCTGGTCCGCATATTTTCAGAAAAAAAGGATTCTTATAACGAGAATCCTTTTTTTCTGAAACTCCATTTCCGCCCGCGTAGACGGTTTGATCTCATGACCTTACCCACACATTACATCGGACGATGATGGGGAGACGGGAATAGCGCCGTCAAAGTTTTTTCATTTAATTTTTTTCCTTAACTTACCTACAAAATCACCAATTTAAACAACACAAGGTATGCAAAGTAGCAGAAGAACGTTCCTACGGCAGGCTAGTCTTGGCCTTTCCGCAGCTATCTTAAGTCCCTATTTATTCTCGTGTCAGGGTAACAAGACCGGTAACGGCCCTTTCCACCAGCTCGGCATTCAACTGTATTCTATCCGCGATTTAATCGGCGTAGATCCTGTTAAAACCTTGGAAACGGTTGCTAAAATAGGATACAAACACGTGGAAACCTTCGGTGTCGATGCCGCGGCCGGAAAATACTGGGATCTTCCGATTACGGAATTAAAGAACGTACTGGAAGACAACGGGCTCAAAACGCACAGCGGTCATTACGACATGTCGAAGTACCTGAGCCGCCACCATCAGGAGAAAGAGAATATCGAAAAGTACATCGAGATCGCTCACCAGCTCGGACAATCCTTTGTGGTCGCTCCTGTAACGCCTATGGACGATTTAAACAACCTAAAAGTAGAAGACTATCAATATGCTGCGGAGCAGCTGAATAAAGCGGGAGAGATGGCAAAAAAGGCGGGTATCAAAATCGGCTACCATAACCATTTCTGGGAGTTCAGAAACTTTGCCAATGGAACAAAGGGGCTGGATATCTTAATCGCATTTACAGAACCCGACCTTGTCGACTTTGAATTGGATATTTATTGGATTGAAAAGGCAGGACTCAAGCCGCAGTCATACTTCGAAAGGTATCCCGGCCGTTTCAGCATGTGGCACATCAAAGATATGGACAAACAGTACACTACGCCGGTTGTAGGCGAAAAATATGACAAAGCAGGGTTTATGGATATCATGAAAGAGATTAAGTATACCGAAGTCGGTACCGGAGCCATAGACTATATAAACATAGCCAACTACGCAAATAAATCGGGCCTACAGTATGCATTCGTCGAGCAAGACGATATTTATATGCCCAACAAATTTGAAAGTATAAAAAAGAGCTACGATTATATCGAAAGATCGTTGGCAAAATAAAATTTAGAAACGGTGATCATCCCAGGGAAAGACGGTGCGGCAATCTTCAATGATCAGGGCCTCTCCTCTCTCCCTGGGCACTCGTGACGCCTATTAGAACTCCGTATTTTCTACCTCTTCTGCGTTTCTCTCCACCGCTTCCTTCAACTCCAGCTTATAGGCAAGTATCCTTTCGGCTATCGGGGACGACGATGTACCCAAAATCTGAGCGGCCAGAATACCAGCGTTCTTCGCTGCGTTGAGCGCGACTGTCGCTACTGGAATCCCGTTCGGCATCTGTAAAATTGAAAGTACAGAATCCCAGCCATCGATCGAGTTCGAAGATTTCACAGGAACACCAATAACGGGCAGATGCGTGATCGAAGCCACCATACCGGGAAGATGTGCTGCGCCGCCGGCGCCGGCGATAATAACCTTCAATCCGCGGTGCGCCGCCGATTTAGCGTAATCAACCATGCGTTCCGGAGTACGATGTGCGGACACAATAGAAACTTCAAACGGGATGTCCAGCTTTTTTAAGATATCTACGGCATCCTGCATCACCGGAAGATCCGATTTGCTACCCATAATGATGCCTACCACTGCGCTCTTGTCTTTATTCATGTTTATGCTTTAACCTTTAATGTTTCTTGCACCCAGCGGGCGTTTTTTATAGCGGTCTCCCGGTCGTCGTTAATAATACAGACGTGTCCCATTTTCCTGAATGGCTTTGTATACTTTTTACCGTAGAGGTGAACAAAAACGCCCTCGCGGCTTAACACCTCTTCCACGCCGTCATATTTCGCTAGTCCTTCATATTTCGGCTCGCCCAGCAGGTTAATCATGACAGCATTGGACCGCGCCGCTGTAGATCCCAACGGCAGATTAAATATAGCACGTAGGTGCTGCGCAAACTGAGATGTAAGGTTTCCTTCAATGGTATGATGTCCGCTATTATGCGGCCGTGGAGCCAACTCGTTGACTAGAATCTGTCCGTCCCTGGTCAAAAACATCTCAACGGCCAGTAAACCAACAATCTGTAGATCCGATGCTATTTTTTTCGCTATCTCTTCAGCTGCTACCTGTACTTCAAGCGGTAAGGTGGAAGGAGAAATAAGAAATTCCACAAGATTTGCCTCGGGGTTAAATTCCATTTCTACGAGCGGGAAGGTTGTAATATCCCCACGGTCATTGCGTGCAACGATCACGGCTATTTCCTTCTCGAAGTCGACCAATTCTTCTACCAACGATGGTTCAGGAAAGGCAGATTCTATGTCGTGTACGCTGCTGATTTTCTTTACCCCTTTTCCGTCGTAACCGTCCCGGCGGAGCTTCTGTATGTAAGGCAACGCGATGCTTGTATCGTAGAGCTTGTCCCGACTCGAGATGAGTTGAAAGGCGGCGGTAGGGATAGCGTTCTGTTTGAAAAATTGCTTCTGAAGCCCCTTATCCTGAATGAGCCGGATGACCCGGGACTGAGGGTATACGACAACTCCTTCCTCCTCCAGTTTCTCCAGCGCATCCACGTTGACTTTCTCGATTTCGATCGTAATCATGTCGAGTTCCTTCCCAAAGTTATAAACAGTCTCGAAATCGCTCAATGAACCACACTCAAATCGGTTGCATAATTTACGGCAAGGTGCATTCTTATCAGGATCCAGAACATGCACATTAACATTGTAATTGACAGCCTCCTGGATAAGCATCCGCCCTAGTTGGCCGCCTCCAAGAATGCCCAATTGCAACTCGCCATAAAAATCTTTTGCCATAGTATGTATAAAATATATTAAACTTGCCCAGGAAAATACTGGTCTTGTAAAATGTTTTCTTTTTCTATCTTCTTTTGCAGTTCCATAAAAGCACCTATTAACGCTTCGGGCCGTGGCGGACACCCCTGCACGTAAACGTCGACAGGAATAATCTTATCTACCCCTTTAACCACGTGGTAGCCGTGTTGCCAATAAGGCCCTCCACAGTTCGAGCATGATCCCATGGAAATAACATATTTGGGCTCGGGCATCTGCTCGTACAGCTTCTTTATGCGATCGGCCATCTTAAATGTAACTGTCCCCGCGATAATCATAACATCGGATTGCCGGGGAGAGGGTCTGGGAAACACGCCCAGACGGTCAAGGTCATAGGTTGAAGCCATAGCCCCCATCATTTCTATCGCGCAACAGGCAATACCGAAACTGACAGGCCAAAGGGATGACAACCTTGCCCAGTTCAGCAAGTCATCCATTTTCGCAATAACTACTCCTCCATTCTGTGATTGCACCCCTTCCATACGTTATTCCTTATTTTTTTTAAATGCTGGCCGGAACCCCATCGCTTTCGGCGCCGCCACCGACTGAGCCGTCTCTTCTGCTACCGCCGCCCCCTTTACACTGTCGCGGTAATCACGCACCTTATATTCTTTCTGGTTCAGTATATCGTACGCAGAGGTCGGAATACCGACTGAGACCACAGGCTTTTGATGCGCCGGTTTGACCCACGAAATGTCACCACGCTTCCACACATATATCAAGCCTATAACCAGGATTCCAAGGAAAATCGACATCTCCAGCAGGGTGAACCATCCCCAACGGCTATCCTCTGCTACAAGCGTGGCGTTACCGAAGACAGTAGCCCACGGGAAAACAAAAATCAGTTCGACATCGAACAGCAAGAAGACCAGCGCTATCACGTAAAAACGGGGGTTAAGCTGAACCCAAGAACTGCCAATGGCTTCCTCGCCACATTCGTATGTACTCAGCTTTATTGGATTGGGCTTTTTAGGTGATAAAATTTTAGCCAGAAAGATGGTAGCACAGACCAACACAACACCTATTATTGCGATCAATAATATCTTTCCATATTCCGAAAGTTGGGCCGGGTCATCCATACTGCAAAAATACGAAATATTAATTGTAAAAATAGACAAACGTTTCTTAAAATAAAAGCCTGGCGGCTCAGAAACATCCCATTCTATCCAATCCAGATCCGGTTAATCCCGATATGCTACCCGCCATCAAACCGTTGAAACGGGCTGGCTTCCACATAACAAAGGGAAGTATAAAACTCCCCTTTGTTATTTTATAAATCGGCTCTTAAAATGGCTTACCGGGCATCTTGGGCATATTCCTCATCATCTTCGACGCGATCCCCGGATTCGACATCTGCTTCATCACCTTCCGCATGTCGGCGAACTGCTTCATCAGCTTATTTACTTCATTTATGTTAGTTCCGGATCCTTTAGCGATACGCAGCCTTCTTTTAGCGTCTATGGCATCCGGATTTTCCCGTTCAAACGGTGTCATGGAATCGATAATAGCTTCTATGGGCTTGAACGCGTTATCGTCAATATCCACGTCCTTTATTGCTTTACCGATACCGGGAATCATACCCATCAGATCCTTCATATTACCCATCTTCTTGATTTGCTGAATCTGGGTTTTGAAGTCATTGAAGTCAAATTTATTTTTCCGTATTTTCTTCTGAAGTTCCGCTGCCTGCTTCTCGTCAAACTGCTGCTGAGCCCTCTCCACCAAAGACACGACATCGCCCATGCCCAGAATACGGGATGCCATACGGTCTGGGTGAAACACATCGAGCGCTTCCATTTTTTCGCCGGTACCGATAAACTTGATGGGTTTATTGACAACAGACTTGATCGATAATGCTGCTCCACCGCGGGTGTCGCCGTCCAGCTTGGTAAGCACAACTCCGGTAAAGTCGAGACGATCGTTGAAAGCTTTTGCCGTATTTACCGCATCCTGTCCGGTCATTGAATCAACGACAAAAAGGATCTCATGCGGCTTGGTCGCATCTTTTACAGCTGAAATCTCGTTCATCAATGCCTCATCGATGGCCAGCCGGCCAGCCGTATCGATAATCACGATATTGTTCCCGTTCCTTTTAGCTTCTTCAACCCCTTCCTTAGCGATCGCCACCGGATCGTTTGACTCACGGTTAACATAAACAGGAACATTCACCTGCTCGCCAAGTACCTGCAACTGGTCAACGGCAGCGGGTCGATACACGTCTCCTGCGACAAGCAACGGCTTCTTGCCCTTTTTATCGCGAAGGTAGTTGGCCAACTTTCCGGAAAAAGTAGTCTTACCGGCACCGTTTAGACCGGCTATCAAAATGACAGTGGGATTGGTCGAGATATCTAAATCGCTTACGGTGCCCCCCATAAGCGCCGTCAGCTCATCGTTCATGATCTTGGTCAGCAACTGACCGGGAGAGATACTGGTTAAAACGTTCTGACCTAAGGCTTTCTGCTTTACATCATCCGTAAACGTCTTAGCCGTCTTATAATTCACGTCGGCGTCTAGCAAGGCCTTGCGAATTTCCTTCATCGTCTCCGCGACGTTTATTTCAGTAATATTTCCCTGTCCCTTTAAAACTTTAAAGGCCCTATCCAGTTTATCCTGTAAATTCTGAAACATGTTATCTATCTCTTAAATGCTAAGTGCCAAAGTTACAAAATAGTGGCGAAGCTACCATACTTTTTTTAAGGGCGCCTTGTCTGTTGCACAGCTCGCCGTTCCTCTGTTTTGTGTCGTATATACATATACGGATATTTTTCCGACATATCTACCAACAAAAAAGCAATGCGGTATGCATTGCTTTTTTGTTATCCAAGGGTAAGTTTAATCTCTTCGTCCGAATAGAAGGTAGGCATAATACAGCAGCGTGACAAGCGCCGACAATGCTGCAACCACGTAAGTCATGGCCGCCCATTTCAGTGCGTCTTTCGCGCCGTCGTGTTCTTCTCTGTTAGGCGTAACGTTGGATGCGTCCAGCCACGCTAGCGCTCTGTTCGAAGCATCGAACTCCACCGGAAGCGTTATAAACGAAAACAAAGTCGTTAAAAACAAAGCCCCTACACCTATAGCCAAAATCCAGGGGTTACCCGAAAACACCATAAGCATTACACCCGCCATCAGCACCCACGACGTCAGCCGGGACGCTATGCTTACTACCGGAACCATTGCCGAACGGAACTGCAACCACGAGTAGGCCGTTGCATGCTGCACAGCATGCCCGCACTCGTGGGCCGCTACCGCGGCAGCAGCGACGCTACGTCCATGGTACACTTCAGGACTTAGATTCACTGTCTTATTGGCCGGATTATAATGATCCGATAGCTGACCTTCGTTTGCCACCAATATCTGAACATCGTAGATACCATTCTCGTGAAGCATCTTCTGCGCAATTTCAGCCCCAGAAAGACCTGAAGTCAGCGGTATCTCCGAATATTTCTTAAACTTATTTTTAAACCTGGATTGTACGATCCAGCTGATAACCGCAATTCCAATAAATAAAACCCAATATAACATAATCTATTTTTCTTGTTTATCAAACATTAACAAAACACATTCCACAGTTGTTTTTCGCCCTTAAGATAGCAAAAACCTTCCAATCTGTCAGCATCTCGCCGCAGAAAACCGACGTAACCTGCCATTTTTACCTTCAAAATACAATACGGTAATATCCCTCGACCAGACAGGAGAGGAAACTGAAGCCTGCGGATAACATGCAGAAAACCGGATACGGCAGACTATCGGTCTGATGTATCCGGTTTTTCGCGTCCGCCTGCCCTTCAACAAACCGTAACGGGACGACATGATTCAAAAATCGATTTTACATTATAATATCAAAAGGGCTCTCTTCACACGGTCCCGGCTTTCACCTAGCTCCTACCCGAGGTTCAGCATCATGTTATGCTCCTCGATCATCTTCCGCAGATTATTCAGGGCGTACCGCATCCGTCCTAGTGCGGTATTGATACTGACGTCCGTTATATCGGCGATCTCCTTGAAACTCATATCGCAGAAATGCCGCATGATGAGCACCTCCTTTTGGTCGTCCGGCAGCTTCTGTATAATCTTACGGAGATCGATATCCCGCTGACTGACCATCAACTTCGACTCCGCACTATCGTCCGCAAATTCCAGTATACCAAAAATATCGTAACCATCACTGCTCACAACTGTCGGGCTTCTTTTTTCCCTCCGGAAGTGGTCGATGACCATATTCTGGGCAATACGGACAACCCAAGGCAGAAATTTCCCCTCGTCATTGTAACGCCCCGATTTCAATGTTTTAATAACTTTAATAAAAGTTTCCTGGAAGATATCTTCAGCTAGATATTCATCTTTAACCTGAAGATAAATGGAAGTGTATATCTTTGACTTGTATCTGTTTAATAATATCTCTATCCCCGCTTCATCTCCTGCAACATAGGCCTGAATTAGCTCCAGATCACTCTTTTCTTTTAACCTTTTCATAATAAATCCCTGGATTTAGTTTGAATATTTAAGAGTAAAGTGTTCTATAGGCGCTCCTTTTATGTTTGATTTATAATTCAAATCAAATGAAAAATTACGAGTATTCAAATAAAAGCATCTGTTTTTAACATTTCTTCACACTTCATCACATTTCTGTTACAAAAAAAAGCCCCGCATGATCTGCGGGGCATACTAAGATTTTTCCTATGTTATTTATACAATGGAAACTGTGCCATGAGCTCTTTAACCTTACCATGAATTTTATTCAAAGCGGCATCATCGTTTCTGTTGAGGAGTGCTTCGTCAATCAATTCTCCAATCTGGATGATTTCAGCTTCCTTGACACCCCGTGTAGTGACGGCTGCTGTACCAAAACGCACGCCTGATGTAACAAACGGCGATCGGGTATCAAAAGGTACCATGTTCTTATTCGTCGTAATACCCGCTTTACCCAACACGGCTTCCGCTTCCTTACCGGAAATATCCTTGTTACGCAAGTCAACCAGCATCAGGTGGTTATCTGTTCCGCCCGAGATAATCTTGTAATCTCTCTCCACAAAAAATTGCGCAAGGGTTGCGGCATTTTTCTGTACTTGCTTCGCATAGGCTAAATATTCGTCCGTCAAGGCCTCGCCATAGGCAATAGCCTTTGCTGCAATCGTATGCTCCAGAGGTCCGCCCTGTGTTCCGGGGAATACAGCAAGATCGAGCAGTTGCGTAATCGTACGGATTTCTCCTTTCGGATTTTTTATGCCCCATGGATTTTCAAAATCTTTGCCGACCATAATCATTCCGCCACGTGGGCCGCGCAATGTTTTATGGGTGGTAGTAGTTACAATATGGCAGTGCGGAAGCGGATCGTTTAACAATCCTTTGGCTATTAATCCGGCCGGATGAGAGATATCGGCCATCACTAAAGCTCCGATCTCGTCGGCCACCTTGCGGATGCGCGCATAGTCCCAGTCGCGGGAATAAGCGGATGCTCCGCAGATAATCATTTTTGGCTTTTCGCGAAGAGCAGTCTCTTCCAGCTGTTCATAATCGATCAACCCCGTATCCTCTTTTACTCCATAAAATAATGGTTGATACACCTTACCCGATAAGTTGGCCGGCGAACCGTGGGTTAGGTGGCCACCGTGTGAGAGATCCAGTCCTAAAATTTTATCGCCAGGCTGTAAAGTAGCTAAAAAAACAGCTGCGTTGGCCTGCGCCCCGGAGTGTGGCTGTACATTCACCCACTCCGCGCCAAATAGTTTTTTCGCACGGTCAATAGCAATAGTCTCTATTTCATCGACGACCTCGCAGCCCCCGTAATACCGCTTGCCGGGCAAGCCTTCGGCATATTTGTTTGTCAACACAGAACCGGCGGCTTCCATAACTTGCTTGCTCACGAAATTTTCCGAAGCGATTAGTTCAATGCCTTCTTCCTGGCGCTTTAGCTCATCAGCTATTAGGTTAAAAACGACCTGATCTCTTTCCATTATTTTATTCTTAAGGAGTAATTGTTATTAAACTTTTAAAATCTGTTGCAAACCTAAATAAATTCGTCTTTATATGCAATATAATCGAGTCAGCATCAGCAGATAAAATGAATGATCCGTTCGTGTATCATTTTAATGGTATCGTTAAGCTCGCTGCATGCGTTTCTTCCGCTTCCCGCTTCCTGGCCCACCCGTGTATTACCGGAGCCGGACGCCACACGTTTAGGCGTCCCCAGCCCTGCGGCTTTTTTAACCCGGTTGCGGGCCGTCTTCTGAATGTTGTATTACTGTAAAAAATAGGCAGTTCAGAATTTTATGCTTAAAAATCCGTAAATTTGTCTATCGTTGGATTAAAAAATTAGAGCACGATGAGTATAGAAAACACAACGGTTAGCGCTCCGGTAAGTTTAACACAAGGTGCAGTGCAGGAATTAAAAAAATTGATCGATCAGCAAGAGATCGGCCCGGACTTCGGCCTGCGCATAGGCGTTGAGGGCGGAGGATGTTCCGGAATGAGTTATATTTTAGGGTTCGACCAGAAAAAAGACGGGGACAATGAGTATGAGATCGAGGGCATCCGCGTGTTTATGAATAAGGCACATGGCCTTTATCTGGCAGGGATGGAAATCGACTTCAAAAGTGGTCTGGAGGCCCGCGGATTTACATTCAACAATCCGAATGCAACAAGCACGTGCGGATGCGGAAGTTCGTTCTCCGCTTAGAAACATATAACCGTTACGCTGCGGTTAACGCTACAGTGGTGTTTTTTTCGAAAAAAACACCTTCCGAGCCTGATGCGAAACCGCAAGAGAGGGAGCCCGGATACACAAGGCTCCCTCTCTCTATTTATCTTACTCCAAAGCATCCGTTCAGAATCCGCAATACCAATTTCACGGGCGTGTTTCCTCCATCATGGAGATCCCGCGGGATCCTATCCGGCGGCACCGGAAAATGAAGCTGTCCGGGCACAACGCAGACTTCAGCCGACGGCTCTTCTCCAGCGAACAATTACCTATTTATTCTTAAATATAAAATCGTTAAATTAGCGACCTTTAAAAAACAACAGGAAATTCGGATGTACAAGGAATATAAGCAGTTAAACCTGCCTGAGATAGGCAAAGAAATATTGAAGCATTGGGAGTCGAATAACATTTTTGAAAAAAGTATTTCGAATCGTCCTGCGAGTAAGCCGTACACATTTTATGAGGGACCGCCGTCAGCAAATGGAATGCCGGGGATCCACCATGTTATGGCCCGGTCCATCAAAGATATTTTCTGCCGTTATAAAACATTAAAAGGTTTTCAGGTTAAGCGTAAAGGAGGTTGGGACACCCACGGTCTTCCTATTGAGCTGGCGGTAGAGAAAACATTGGGAATCACGAAGGAAGATATAGGAAAAAAAATATCCGTAGAAGCTTATAACGATGCCTGCCGCAAGGAGGTCATGAAATATACCGACGTATGGAATGACCTTACCCAAAAGATGGGGTATTGGGTAGATCTTGAGAACCCTTACGTAACTTATCAAACCGAATATATAGAAACACTTTGGTATCTACTGAAGGAGTTGTACAAGAAGGGGCTGTTATATAAAGGGTATACAATACAGCCTTACTCGCCTGCCGCGGGTACAGGCCTGAGCTCACACGAGCTCAATCAGCCGGGCACATACAAAGACGTTAAAGATACGACCATCGTCGCCCAGTTCCGTCTGGACAAGACGCAGGTACATCCGTTGATGTCGACGCTGGTTGAATCTGAAGACGAAGATGTGGCATTCATCGCCTGGACCACGACACCCTGGACCCTGCCAAGCAACACAGCGCTGGTCGTCGGAAAGAACATCGACTATGTAAAAATTAAGACGTTCAACCAATATACGGGTGCACCGGTGTCAGTTATCCTGGCCAAAAACCTGATCAGCAAACATTTTAAGACCGAAGGGGAAAACGCTTCGTTCCAGGACTACCAGCTGGGTGACAAGGTAATCCCCTGGGAACTAGCCGCGACCTTCAAAGGCGAAAGCCTCGTCGGATTAAGATACCATCAACTTCTTCCCTATATTACGAACGAAGAGCTGCAAGAAAAAGCCTTTCGCGTGATCCCGGGAGACTTTGTCACCACCGAGGATGGAACAGGGATTGTACACGCCTCCCCTACTTATGGTGCCGATGACTTCCGCGTAGCAAAAGAAAACGATATACCCGCCATCCTCGTCCGCGATGAGAACGGAAAGGACGTGCCGACTGTCGACCGCACGGGGCGCTTCGTTAAGGAGATCACAGACTTCGCAGGACGTTTTGTAAAAGAAGAATACTACACTGCGGAAGAACGTGCCGACAAAGACTTCCGTCCGACGGATGTACTTATTGCCATCAAGTTAAAAGAGGAAAACAAGGCCTTCGATGTTAAAAAATACGAGCACACGTATCCACACTGCTGGCGTACCGATAAACCCGTCCTCTATTACCCGCTGGACAGCTGGTTCATCAGAACAACGGCCGTTAAAGACGAGTTGGTCGCGTTGAACAAGACGATCAACTGGAAACCGGAAGCTACCGGATCCGGTCGATTTGGAAACTGGCTCGAAAACCTCGTCGATTGGAACTTGTCCCGCTCACGTTATTGGGGTACGCCTCTTCCTATCTGGCGGTCCGCTGATGAAAATGAAGAAATCTGTATCGGCTCGCTTCCCGAGTTAAAGCACTTGCTGGAACGGTCTTTGGAGTCTGATGTCCTTAGCCCAGCGGAAAAGGAAATAAATCGGGCATATCTCGATAAATTCGGCACAGAAGATTTAGACCTCCACAGACCGTACGTCGACAATATCATTCTGGTGTCGGACAACGGTCAGAAGATGTATCGCGAGCCCGATCTTATTGATGTATGGTTTGATTCAGGAGCTATGCCTTATGCGCAGTGGGGCTTAGACCACGATAAGCTGGCAAAGAGTGCCCCTCTGCCGTTTAAAGACGGTTACAATGATGCATTCCCTGCCGACTTTATCGCAGAGGGCGTCGACCAGACGCGAGGCTGGTTCTTCACGCTCCATGCCATTTCGACGATGATCCGTGGCTCTGTGGCGTTTAAGAACGTCGTATCAAATGGTCTGGTGTTGGATAAAAATGGAAACAAAATGTCTAAGCGCCTCGGCAACGGGGTGGACCCTTTTGCTACCATTGAACAGTATAGCGCCGACGCAACCCGCTGGTACATGATCAGCAACGCGGCTCCATGGGACAACCTGAAGTTCAACGAAGAGGGGTTGGACGAAGTGCGGCGAAAATTTTTCGGCACCCTTTACAACACCTATGCGTTCTTCGCGCTATATGCCAATATTGACAACTTTACGTATCAGGAGCCGGATATCGACATCGCCGAACGTCCGGAGATTGATCGCTGGATCATCTCGCTGTTAAACAGCTTAACCAAAGAGGTGGATGCTTCCTATGCGGACTACGAACCCACAAAAGCGGCACGCTCCATTCAGAATTTTGTCGACGAGCATCTCAGCAACTGGTATGTACGTCTGTGCCGCCGTCGCTTCTGGAAAGGGGAATACACAGCTGACAAAATTTCAGCTTATCAGACCCTCTATACATGCTTGGACACCATAGCCAAGTTGATGTCACCCATCTCCCCTTTCTTTTCTGACCGTCTATACCTCGACCTGAACAGCGGTTCGAACAAAGAATCCTTCGAGTCGGTACACCTGGCAGACTTTCCGGTTTATAGCGAACATCTGGTGGACAAAGATCTTGAGGAGCGGATGGAGCTGGCCCAACAAATATCGTCGCTGACGTTATCGTTGCGTAAGAAGACTGGAATAAACGTACGTCAGCCGTTAAATAAGATTCTGGTCCCCGTTCTGGACAGCAGGTTCCAGACGAAAGTCGAAAAGGTCAAGGAATTAATCCTTTCGGAAACGAATATCAAGGAGATTGTTTTCATTACCGACACAACGGGTATCGTCAAAAAGAAAATTAAACCGAATTTTAAGGTTCTTGGCGCGAAAGTTGGTAAGGATATGAAAATGGTTGCCGGAGCTATCCAAACGCTTACCGAGACAGAAATTAGCACATTGGAACAACAAGGATCCCTTGCGCTTCCGGGCACACCATATAGTATCAAACCGGAAGATGTCGAAATTATAGCAGAGGACGTTGCTGGATGGCAGGTAGCAAACCTTGGAAAATTAACCGTTGCATTGGACGTCAATATTACGGCGGAATTGAAGAAAGAGGGACTTTCCCGGGAATTGGTGAACAGAATTCAAAACTTACGGAAAGATAAAGGCTTTGAAGTTACGGACAAAATCCGTGTATCGATCAGCCAAAATACTGAAATTCAAGACGCTGTAAACGATAATTTGTCGTATATTTGCACCGAAATTCTTGCAAACTCTTTGGATTTTATGGAGACGTCCTTCGAGTCTACGGATACTATCGAAATTGATGGTATTGAATTAAGTGTATTAATTGATAAAGTTTAATTATGGGAACGACTAACGAAAAAACACGTTACAGCGACGCTGAACTACAAGAGTTCAAAGATATCATTTTAGAGAAGCTCCGCATTGCGAAGGAAGAGCTTTCGGCCTTAACATCTACCCTGAGCAATAGCAACGCGAATGGAACAGATGACACTGCCGGAACCTATAAGACGCTGGAAGATGGATCCGCAACCTTAGAGAAGGAGCAAATAAATCAGCTGGCGGCGCGTCAGAAGAAGTTCATCGACAACCTGGAAGCGGCGCTTGTACGTATCGAAAATAAAACGTATGGTATTTGTCGCGAGACAGGAAAACTCATCCAAAAAGAGCGTCTAAAAGCTGTTCCGCATACAACGTTGAGTATTGAAGCGAAAAATAAACAATATTAATTTGAGAGACTTATAGGGTGTGATTGCCTCCGCGCGTCGGGGGCAACCTCATTCTTTGCATATATGAAAGCCTATACAAAACCACTTTTACTTATCGCCATCATCTTATTGGTTGACCAACTGTCGAAGTTCTGGGTAAAACTCAATATGACAATCGGCCAGGACTTTAATGTCATCGGGAATAAATTCCTGATACATTTTATCGAGAACAACGGGATGGCCTATGGCATGGAGTTTGGCGGCGAGTTTGGCAAGCTGTTCCTGACCCTTTTCAGAATCGTTGCCGTCGCTGGTATCGGTTACGGACTATATTATATGGTTAAAAATAAATACCACAGGGGGTTTATTTTAAACGTGGCATTAATTTTTGCAGGTGCAATGGGCAATATTATTGATTCCACATTTTATGGGGTGATCTTTAGTGAGAGTACTTTTTACGAGAAGGCCACGTTATTTCCTGCCGGTGGCGGCTATTCCTCGCTTTTTCATGGAAAAGTGGTGGACATGCTTTATTTCCCATTGATTGAAGGGACTTTTCCTGGATGGTTTCCTTTTTGGGGAGGCGAGCATTTTCTATTCTTCCGGCCGGTTTTTAATATAGCCGATTCTGCCATTTCTGTCGGTGTCTTTTTAATCCTCATTTTTCAGCGTCGCTACTTCAAAGAAGAGCACGTAGAAAAAGAAAGCGCAAATAGTGAAATACTAGAAGACTGATAAACAAGCGGACCGAATGGATGTGTACGTACTGCAGGGAGGCGTTGTTGCATGCGCGTATAAATTTCTCTAAGTTTGAACCATGAAAAAACAGATATACTTGCTTCGAAGCGCCACATTCTTGTTTCTAGTCCTTTTTGTCTACCGGCCATCTGTTGCCCAGATTAACCAGGACAACCTGAAGAAGCACATCTTCTACCTCGCTGACGACAAGATGAAAGGACGGGGAACCGGTTCGAAACAGGTTCGCAAAGCTGCCAATTACATCGAAAAAGAATTCAAAAAATATGGCCTTCAGCCGTTGGGCGAGAAAGGATACCGCCAAACCTTTGAGGCACGTGTACGTCGGGTAGCTGTGAAAGACAGTATACGGCAGGCGGATAACATCATTGGTTTTATTGACAACGGCGCCCCCTATACCGTGGTCGTCGGAGCCCATTATGATCACCTAGGCGATGGTAGCTTTGGCGGTTCACGGGATTCTCTTGGGGTGGGCAAAATACACAACGGTGCAGACGACAATGCCTCCGGCGTAGCAGGGTTGTTGGAATTAGCCCGCCATTACAGCAGCAATGCTATCAAAGAAAAATGCAACCTTCTTTTTATTGCGTTCGGAGCTGAAGAACTGGGGCTATTGGGATCAAAACACTTCACCGAAAACCCAACCATCCCATTAAGCAACATCCAATGGATGCTAAACATGGATATGATCGGCCGATACAATCCGGACAACGGCCTGGCCATCATTGGCTACGGTACCAGTTCCAGATTTCCGGCCATATTCGAAGGAGTGACAAGCGATATCAGGTTTTATACAAGTAAAGACGGGAACGGCGGTTCCGACCAAACTTCATTTTATCGTAAACATATCCCCGTCTTATTCTTCCATACGGGAGGTCACGAAGACTACCACAAGCCGGGAGATGACCCCGAAAAAATCGACTATTCTTCACTGAAAGCGATCCTGGAACTGGAAACAAAAGTCATCGACAATTCCATGGATCAGCCGAAAATGGACTTTATCTGGACTAACTAGTACGGACATGCGTATATTGATAACCGGAGCAAATGGCCTGCTAGGACAGAAACTAGCCGACATGCTGCAGGCTTACGTGGGCGGCTCGGTCCTGTGTATGTCTAAGAGCTCCAACCGGAATCCATCCCTGAAACAGGCCAACTTTCTTTCGTTTGACCTCACCGACTTCAGCCGATTTATGGAAGGAGCGCAAGCTTTTCAGCCTACACACATCATCCACACGGCAGCAATAACAAGCGTGGAAGCATGCGAACAGGAGCCCGAACAGTGCGAACGGATCAACGTCCTTCTCAGCGAACAGATAGCACAATATTGTAAGGAGAACAACATCCATCTCACCTTCCTGTCGACAGACTTCGTTTTTGATGGAACAGCCGGTCCATACGCGGAGGGTGACGCGACGAATCCGTGCAACCGATATGGGAAGAGCAAGCTGGACGCGGAACGCCGCATTCTCCAGACGGGGTGCCGAACCGCCATACTCCGGACAATACTCGTTTACGGTGTCATTGCGGATAGAAAACGTTCCAACATTGTTCTTTGGGTAAAAAACGCGCTTACAAAAGGAGAAAACATCTCCGTAGTCAGCGACCAATGGCGGATGCCGACCTGGGTGGACGACCTTGCCAGGGCATGTATTCTGGCATCCGAGAGGGAAGCGGAAGGTATATTTCATATTTCAGGCAATGAGCTGTTCAGCATCCTTGAAATCGCTCAACAAGTTGCTTCGTTCTGGAAGTTAGATACGTCCCTCATCTCGCCTGTCACGGCACGGGACATCGGACAGGAGTTTAACAGACCGAAAAAGACGGGCTTCTCGATCAAGAAAGCGCAAGACCTGCTGGGATATCGCCCCACACCGTTCTTGGACTCGTTAAAAGAAATCGAACAACAGCTAGCAACAATAAAATATCATGAATAAAAAACTCGCCAAAGAATCTTATACAGAGATGAATGAACTCGTGTTGCCGAACGATACGAATACGTTTGGGAATCTTATGGGCGGAAGGCTTCTTTATTGGATGGACATATGTGCCGCCATGGCTGCGCAGAAACACTCGAACAGCCCAGTCGTCACCGTATCTGTCGACAACGTATCCTTCAGACGTTCGATTAGGTTGGGCGAAGTCGTCACCATTCAGGCACAAGTAACACGGGCGTTCTCAACGTCTATGGAAGTCCGCATGGAGATCTTTGCACAGAACCTTCCTGAGGGGACGAAAGTAAAATCGAATGAGGCCTATTATACCTTTGTTGCCATTGACAAAGACAATAAACCCACAAGAGTCCCAGAACTTGTTCCCGAGACGGATACGGAAAAAGAACTGTTTGAGAAAGCGTCCCAACGGAGGGAGTTGCGCCTGATTCTCGGCGGCAAACTGAAACCAGAGCACGCGGTTGAGATCCAGAACCTTGTCAGTATAGCGACAAAGGGATAAACCCACACATGACTGAAAAAGCCATGTCGGCAAAAGAGCAACCTTCTGCCGATGGCTGCAGGCTGCTATTCGCTTCCAAGCTCAACAATACGATCGAACTCTTCCGGTTTCAAGGGCATAACCGATAGGCGGCCCTGCCGGACAAGTCCCATCTCCTGTAAAAGAGGGTCGGCCTTTATCGCTTCCAATGTAACCGGCTTTTTAAATGTCTCTACAGGAGCCAGGTCGACCACCACCCAACGTTCGTCATCCGTCGTCGGATCCTGATAAAACTCTTTCACAACTTTGGCGATCCCGACTACTTCCTTTCCTTCGTTGCTATGGTAGAAAAGCACCAGGTCGCCATTCTTCATGGCTTTGAGGTTGTTGCGGGCCTGGTAGTTACGGACACCATCCCAAAAGGTTTGTCCATCCTTATTAAACTGTTCCCAGCTATATTTAAACGGCTCGGATTTTACTAAAAAGTAGTTCATCTTCTTAAACAACAGTTATTTTAACCTTCCTGCTCGAGTACTTCCATCTTGTCTGCAAAATGCGCGCAGTAGTCGCGCAGATCGCCGATCACTTTGTCAGCCATCGGATCTCCGCCCGAAGCGCGTATAAATGAATCCCCTAAGGTTTGTAGTGTCTCGTAAAAGAAACGTTTCATTTCATCATAAGGCATATCCTTTGTCCAAAGATCTATCCGTAACGAATTTTTGTACTGCGCGTCCCACAGTGCTAAAAACATCGCTTTGGCAGGCATCTCATCGGATGATTCGCCGTCGGTAGACGACCAGTCGATTGTTTCCGGTATATTTTGGTCGTCCAATGTTACATTGAGCTTGATTTCTGCTTTTTTCATCTGTTTAATTATCTATATACGTGTTAAATCTCATTGTATAGATGAGCTCGTTTCACTCGGAATTCGTTTCGTGTTTGTATTTCAATGGCATTATAACGTTGCCATGAACTTATAAAAGGCGTGTACACCTTATTCCCGTTGATTTGCCGGACCCATCGCGACTCAACCTGCCAGTGCCTTTATAAGAACCAGTAGGATACCTGTCATGAGGATAAATCCAATTTGCGCCAACCACAGCTTTTTAATGTCTTTCACGAATAGCCTAAACACGACATCACCAAAGAGAAGGGTCATTAAAAACAAGCCTATCCCCCACCAAGGCAGCCGCAGCTGCTCGTTTCCCCACTCTGAAATTACCCAGGTTAAGAAACAGGCCAGGACGATATTGAGTGGGGTTAACTTCATGAATAGCGTTTCTTATCCTTTTTTCTGGTGGTTTTTTTCTTCGTACTCTTTGATCGTCCCGACTCTTTGGACGCATATTTTTTTTCATGAAAGGCCCCCTTAAATTCAGGATCATCCTTCCTCTTCTGGTTATCGATTTCGCGGGCTATGGCCTGTCGCTCTTCGAATCCTGTTTTCTCGATGAACACTCCTTCGGGGATTTCCCGCACGGGAATAGACTGCCGGATCAACTTTTCAATCTTGTCTACGTAGTATTTCTCTGCCGGATTACAAAACGTTATTGCATCCCCGTGATGAAAAGCGCGTCCCGTCCGTCCTATACGATGCACATAATCTTCGATTACTATCGGCACATCAAAATTAAACACATGGCTTACGTTCGAAACATCAAGCCCTCTTGCTGCCACATCCGTTGCCACCAAAATCCTGATGTTACCTTCTTTAAAGGCGTTAATCGAGTTGATGCGTGTATTCTGCCCTTTGTTGGCGTGAATGACACGAACTTCGTCCTTCCCATACTTGCGTTCCAAGTAGTGAAAGACATTATCGGCGACACTCTTCGTCTTACAAAAAACGATAATGCGATGGAAAGATTCATCATCCTGCAGTAAATATTGCAGGAGATTAAGCTTCGTTTTTAGGTTGGGCACCTCATAGAGCGACTGCGAGACCGTCTGTGCGGGCGTGGCCTGCTCGGTCACTTCGATTACGGTCGGAAACGCGAGGAAGTCGCCGGCGATCTTCCGTACCAGCTCGCTCATTGTTGCGGAGAACAGTAAGTTTTGGCGTTTTCTGGGGACCACTTCCAAGATCCTGTGAATCTTTCCGATAAATCCCATGTCCATCATTTTGTCAGCCTCATCCATCACCAGAAACTTCAAAGATTTGGTGTTGATCTCACCTTCCAGATAGAGCTCCAGAAAGCGGCCGGGCGTTGCCACGATGATATCACAGCCTTGAGCCAATTTCTCTTTCTGCACTTTTGGCCCGAGCCCTCCGTATAAGACGACGGTTCTCAGGTCGAGATATTTGGAAAAAGTCTGGATATTTTCCTCAATCTGCATCGCCAGCTCCCGGGTCGGAGACAGAATCAATGCCCGCGGGTCCTGCCCCTGCGCATATTTCAAAGTCATCAGTATCGGCAGTACGAATGCTGCAGTTTTGCCTGTTCCGGTCTGCGCGATCCCCATAACGTCCTGTCCTGCAAGGATCGGTGTGATTGCTTTTTGCTGTACTTCTGTGGGGGTTTGGTAACCCGCCTCAGCTATAGCATTCAGCAGCTGCCGGTTTAATTTGAAGTCTTCGAATGATGCCATTTTACAAACTTAGATAAATTGCGGGTCAGGTGCAAAATAATTGCGTTTATATATAAAAGCAATTTATCCATCTCTCCTCTGCCATCAAGAACTTTTTTATAAAGGAGCTATAGTTAAAAACGGCCATATCCCTTTCATGATATCGCGGAGGCACCATCTCTGCTGGATGGAATAAATTATCGTTTAATTTTGATTTGAAAAGTAATTAAATCAACTTTGTGCTATAAAATTGATTGAATAAGGAATACACATGTCTTGAAAGGCACATAGCGGTATTCCCTATACAGATCAAGTCAAACTATACACATATGAAAAAAATCTGGATTTTCGTACTCCTAAGCGTTGTGAGTATGAGCACGTTCGCCGATGAGGGAATGTGGTTTCTGATGCATCTGAAGCGTCTCAATGAAGCGGATATGCAGAAAAAAGGCCTTAAGCTAACGGCAGAAGAAATTTACAGCATTAACAATTCGTCGCTTAAAGATGCGATTGTGCAATTTGGGGGCGGCTGTACGGCCGAAATTGTATCAGGTCAGGGGCTGGTATTTACCAATCACCACTGCGGCTACGGCGCGATCGCCGAGCTGTCAACTCCCGAACACGATTATCTAACCAACGGCTTTTGGGCAAAGTCGCTGTCGGAAGAGCTCAAGCCGAAATCGCTCTCGGTACGCTTCTTCGTCCGCATGGACGATGTCTCCAAGCGTATTCTAAGCTTGGTCAATGACGGGATGAGCGAAAAAGAACGGGAGAAAATCATCAATCAGGAGATTGCCAAAATTGAACAGGAAAACAGCGAAGGCGGAAAATATGTTGTTTCTGTTAAGTCGTTTTACAATGGAAACGAGTATTACTATTTCGTTTATCAGGATTATACCGACGTGCGTCTGGTAGGTACGCCGCCGAGCAGTATCGGCAAATTTGGCGGGGACACCGACAACTGGGAATGGCCGCGTCATACCGGCGACTTTTCTATTTTCCGTGTCTACGGTGATAAAGATGGCAACCCAGCGCCCTACTCGACAGAAAATGTCCCGCTAAAACCGAAACATTTCCTACCTATCAGTATAAAGGGAATTAAGGAAGGTGATTTCTCGATGATACTCGGTTATCCGGGCCGTACCAACCGCTGGATGCCCGCGGCGGGGATCGATCAAAATGTTCACTACGCCTATCCGGCATGGGTCGAAGCTTCTAAGGTCGGTATGGATGCGATGAAGAAGCATATGGATAAAGATCAGGCGGTTAAGTTGAATTATGCATCGACTTACTCGGGCGTAGCCAACTACTGGAAAAACCGTCAAGGCATGATCGATGCGCTGACGAAACATAAAACAGCCGCCACAAAACGTACACAGGAGGCTAAATTCCAGAAATGGGCAAACAAACGTGCAAACAGAGCCAAATACGGCGACGTACTAGCTACGATAGATGCATATTACGCTGCAACCAATGAAAAAGCCAGGCATGACAATTACCTTATTGGAATGCTTCGCTCGTCGAGCTTCGCCGCGCTACCCTATAGCTTAGGAAGCGTACTGAAACAATACGCAGCTTCAAATGAGGCCAAACGTAAAGAGATGCTTCCGAACTTGGAAGCAGGCGTTGCAGAAACGTTTGAAAACATCTATATTCCGTTGGAAGTCGACGTTCTGGCCGACGAGCTGAATCTGTATGCGCAAAAAGCAGGCGAGATCGCCCCTTATATCCGGGAACTGGCTAACAAAAACCAAGGAAACTTTCAATCCGACGTACAGGACGCATTTAACCGGAGTATTTTTTCATCGTCCGAAAACTTACAGGCATTTCTCGTGAATCCTTCTGCTGAGGCGATTGACAACGATCCTCTGTATCTTATCTCCAAATCCTTAATGGACAAATACCGGGAAAGGACGCCGGAGACAGAAGCCTTGGCTGAGAAATTTCAGGCTGCATATCGCAAATATATTGCAGGCGTGTTGGAATCAAACCCGAAGGGTAAATATTACCCCGACGCCAACTCTACACTACGCCTGACTTATGGAACGATAAGAGCGCTACCTGCAGACCCACGGAACGACGCGGAAATCAACAACTACACCACGCTGAAAGGAACCATTGCAAAATACCAGCCTGGAGACGAAGAGTTTGACCTCCCGAAACGACTGATCGACCTATACGAGGCAAAGGACTACGGACGCTATGCCGATAAGGCAGGCTACATGCCGGTCAACTTCCTCAGCGATCAGGATATCACCGGAGGAAATTCCGGTTCGCCCGTGCTGAATGGAAACGGTGAATTAATAGGACTCGCGTTCGACGGGAATATCGAAGCGATGGCGGGAGACGTAATATTTGATCCCGTACTGCAGCGGACAATATCTGTAGATATCCGCTATGTATTGTTCATCATTGACAAGTTCGCAGGTGCGCAAAACATCATCGATGAACTAAAAATCGTCGAATAAACGCTCCAAATCAAATTTATTTTGGATTTTGGATACAAAATTTGCGGTTTGCTTCGTTGTTTTTGTATATTTATAATATCTTAGAACAGGAATTACTAGAAACTAAAATTATATAATTAAAAATGGAAAACTACAACAAATTAAAAAGCTTGGTAGCATCTATTGAAGCAGATGCAGATAAGTTCTTCAACAACGGAAATTCGGCTGCTGGTACACGCGTTCGTAAAGGTTTACAAGAGATCAAGACATTGGCTCAGGAAATCCGTAACGAAGTGACTGCTAAGAAAAACGAAACAAAAAAATAACATGTTGTGATAAAAAGTGCCGGCCAGAAATGACCGGCACTTTTTTCTTTCCAACCTCACAGATACAGCCCCGTCAACAGAAAGTTAAATTGTTGCTCGGTATTCCAATCGCCCACCCGCATCCGGTCATATAGAAAAGTTTTCAACTCCGCCCTGGTCATCGGTTTATCTTTCTTCTTCCCCATTTCCGCCATCACCTGAGGCTGTACAAAAGTTACCTTCGTCGCATAGATATTATAGTGCTGTTCAGGAACTGCCACGCCCAGAATCATTCCCGGCAGGCCGTGAAAAGCCCCTGGACCCGACGAAAGCGGAATCTCGTCCGTGTAAAATGCGACAATAAAAACGGAGTCTAAAACAACGCCATTAGCTCGGCGACAATTATAGCCTGCTATAGTCCTGTACTCGTCAGTAATCTTCCACTTCACTTTTAACAGCGAATCCTGCGTTAGGATATTTGATCCGACATAATCGGCCACGCTCCTGAAAACGCCATTCTTAATATCTTTATAGTAGGTGGTCTCATAGTCAAATCCAAACCACATAATACTACGCATAATCCCCGTCCGTTCTTCTTTGATAGGCTCGTACCGCGACTCGCTGCCATTAAACATCATCTTGTTTTTAAAGACGTATGAGTCGGGAGCCTTTGCCATTAACTGTTCTATATACGTGCGGTCGAACCCTTCGTCCTTAGACATAGACAGATGCCTTTTCATGAAGTTTTTAACATGGACGGTTTTCTCATACTCAATAGTACCTGCAACAGGGAAATGCGCATATTGCGCGCGTGCTGCTCCTGCGCCAAGTAACATGAGGGCAGCGATCATCATAAATTTTATCTTCATTATTCCTTTCCTCCTTTCATAGACGTAAAATCCCAGCTCACCTTTAACATAAAATACCTCGCGATGGTATTATAGCGATCCTGGACAAGCGTACTCGCGTTCTGTTGCCGCGAAAATCCAATATTCTGATTTAAAACATCGTTAACAAATACTTCCAGCGCAAGCGATTCGTCTTTTAAGAACTTTTTACTGACGCCGGGCCGCCATAACAGCCGCTCGATCTTTTCGTCAAATACAGCTGTCGGCGCCTGATAGGTATAATCCATGTTGGAATACAACCTGACTTTCCATGGAAGATAATACTCAAGATTCATCCGGCTGTTGTAAGTAAACCCGTTGCTGTTAAGGTTTGGCTGCAAGGAGTTTTTCAACACACTGTATCCCGGAGAAAACTCCAGCGAAAAATCCAATCCCTTTTTGGTACCCTTATAGAAGTCGAGCGAGAACGAAAAATCGAAGTTGTTATTTTCACTCAGGTCGTCATTAATGTAGTTGAAGTAGTTATTGTATGTTCCGTTTAATCCTAGACTGCCGCGTACTTTGTGCTTTTTTATGATATCTCTGCCCACCCTGCTCCACATACTGGCCGTGCTGGCGACCCTATCCAAGTTGGCGTACGACAGGGTACGTATACCGTCCTCAATGGTTATATTTTGCTGGATATTATTGAAACGCTGCGTAAAATTTAGATTAAAGTATCCATACGCATTCTTCAGCATGTTGTACGTGTTATAGTCTAAGTTATAACTATTACTTTGGGATGGCTGAAGATTTTCATTTCCCACCACGATATTCAACGGATCGGTATTCTGTCTCAGCGGTTGAATTTGCGTCAGCGACGGCAATGAGTTGTTTCTGCTAAACCGGAAGCCAACTCCCTTCGTTTTGGATATCTTATACCGGAAAAAGATTGATGGATTGTATGTAAGAAAACTCCGCTCCAGATCCAGATTCTCGTAATTGTTTATCTGATACATTTTATCTTCTCTCAGATTGTTGGTTAGATTGGCATCAAACAAATCGGATCGGTAATTGAACGACAGATTAGCTGCATGCCGTGTCGTATTAAAGTTGAAGTCGTTACTAAACTCTCTATCAAGTTCGTTATAGCCGCCGCCTACCTCCGAATAGTTGTACGAGTTATTCACCGACGAGGATACCCCGCGGGTGAACTCATATTGTACCGTACCGACCAGCCGCTTGGTAAGTGGTTCGGAATAAGCGAGGGATGTTCTGAAATTGCCTGTCGACGAATTCAGCAACTTTCTCTGGTTGATATCAGCTACGCTATCCCTTGTATAAAAATTGGTCGAGGCCTGTAAAAAGCCGTCGCCCTGCGTCTCATCATACCTTCCGTTAATCCGAAGGGCCAACGACCGCCCTTCTTTTTTTAGCTTCCGTGTCAGATAGGCGCTATAGTCCAACGACTGGTTGTCCGACTCACTATGCTGAGAGCTTACGTTCTCGTTTAACAGCTCGCCATCTCCCTGTGTGGTTACCGCTTCTCTGGCCCGTTCGACTCTAGCCTCTCCCTTCGCAGCACCAATCGTCATGGTCAGCGTCGTCGCCGAATCAATCTTCAGATCGTACCGTCCGTTAAACCGATGTTTTTGATTTCTCGTAAAGTTATTGTTCGTCTCTGAAGAGTTCTGAACATAATCGCTAAGATTCTCCTGCGCAATACGTGAAGATATTTCGTCGTTTTCGATAATACCGAACTTATAGTTCATATTTAATTTATGCTTTGACTCTTTCCACGCATCTGCGTAGGAGACGCCGCTGTTGACAGCCCTTGGCCTCCCCCGTCCGTTCCAATAGTCCATATTGTCGCCTGTCCAACTGAAATACACCGATCCATCGTCTGACACCTCCGAACTCATATTTGAAAACCCGAACCGTTCGCTGTCCTGCCAATTCAGGGAAACCGTGCCATCGTTTGAGGTGATACCAAAGACGCCCACTTTTTGGGAACCACTGAACTTATTTACGGCCAGTGTGCCCATATAGTATCCATTATCGCGGTCCGCACCGCCACCGCCCTCGGCTTTTCCAAACATGCCCTTTTTCGCATCCTCTTTTAATTTCAGGTTGATCGTTTGTATACGCTGCCCGTCATCGACGCCGGTACGCTCCGCTTCCTCAGACTTCTTCTCATAGAGCTGCACTTTATCGACCATATCCGAGCGGACGTTCCGCGTAACGAGCGTCGGATCATTGCCAAAAAATTCCTCGCCATCGACCAGCACCTTTTCCACCGTTTTCCCTTGAGCCGTGATCTTCCCATCCCCATCGACCGAGATCCCCGGTAACGCCTTAAGAAGATCTTCGACTTTCGCATTTTTCTCTACCGTAAAGCTGGAGGCATCATATTCTGTTGTGTCTCCCTTGATGACAACGGGAATCTTTCCTGTGACCAGTACCTCCTCGATAAGGTTACTCACGCTTGTAAGCCCTATCTGCCCCAAGTCGACATCCGCGCTGTCCGTTACCTTGGCATAATAATCTCCAAACTTGGGATAGCTGATAATCAACAGACAAGGGACCGAATCCGGCTTTATGATGCTGAATCGGCCGCTGTCGTTCACACGTGCAAAGTTCACCAAAATTGAATCGTGGGATTGCACAAGCATAACTGTTGCATTAACAAGCTTAACCGCCTTGTCTCCTTCATCGACAACTTCGCCGGCAATCTTGGTCTGGGCATGTAAACAGAAGCATCCACTCAGGAAAAGGAGGACACAGAGAATGGTTAGTCTTTTCATAAACGGGTAAATCGAAAGTATCTACGAAAATATCATAATATTAATATTCCTCAAAACGAATTGAAATGTTTAACAGACTTTTAACAAATACGTCATCAGATAGGGGATGCTGGCCTTCATGCCACTGAAATTCCCAAAAATTACGGGCAGAAAAAATTTTAATTGGTAGCTTTGTACAAAACTCAAAGTTATGCAAACAATAAAAGAATATGTCCAATCAAATAAGGATAGATTTCTAGAAGAGCTATTCGCCCTACTCCGCTTTCCGTCCATCAGTGCGGATCCCAAATACAAAGAAGATGTTGTGAAAACGGCGGAATTCGTAGCAGAACGGCTTAAAGAGGCTGGCGCCGATAACGTGGAAGTCTGTCCAACAGCCGGCAACCCGATTGTATACGGCGAAAAAATCGTGGACGCATCGCTGCCAACCGTCTTGGTATACGGCCACTATGATGTGCAGCCCGCCGATCCGCTGGAGCTGTGGGAGACTCCACCCTTCGAACCTACCGTGAGGGACGGCAAAATCTACGCGCGGGGCGCTGCCGACGACAAAGGACAGTTTTACATGCACGTAAAAGCCTTTGAATACATGATGCGGAATAATGCGCTCGCATGCAATGTCAAGTTCATGATCGAAGGAGAAGAAGAGGTTGGCTCCGCAAACCTTGAGACCTTCGTTAAAGCCAATAAGAAGCGTTTGCAGAATGACGTTATCGTTATATCGGATACGTCGATGATTAGCATGGAACAGCCATCACTGGAGACGGGCCTCCGCGGATTGTCCTATGTAGAAGTTGAAGTTACCGGCCCGAACAGAGATTTACATTCCGGAGTATACGGAGGTGCCGTCGCTAACCCAGCCACCATTCTGGCAAAGATGATTGCGTCCTTACACGATGAAAACAATCACATTGCCATACCAGGATTTTACGACGATGTCATAGAGCTAAGCGCCGAAGAACGGGAAGCACTAAACAAGGCTCCATTTGACATCGAAACATATAAAGAGGACCTCGGTATTGGCGAGGTCTGGGGAGAAAACGGCTATACGACAATAGAACGTACCGGGATACGCCCAACACTGGAAGTCAACGGGATCTGGGGCGGTTACATTGGCGAAGGGGCGAAAACCGTTCTACCGTCTAAAGCTTATGCAAAAATATCCATGCGTCTCGTTCCAAACCAGAATTCCCACCGCATTACCGAGCTTTTCAAAACCCATTTCGAAAGCATAGCGCCCAAGTATGTTCAAGTACAGGTGAAACCGCACCACGGCGGAGAACCGGTGGTCACACCAACAGACAGCATAGCTTATAAAGCAGCCGAGAAAGCGTTGGAAGAAGCATTCAACAAGAAACCCATTCCAACCCGTGGCGGCGGATCTATTCCTATTGTCGCCCTCTTCGAGAAGGAACTCGGTGTCAAGACGGTACTGCTGGGCTTCGGGCTCGACAGTGACAACCTGCACTCTCCAAACGAAAAATATGGTATAGAGAACTACCTGAAAGGTATTGAGACTATTCCTTCTTTTTTCAAGTATTACGCGGAATTAAGTAAATAATAACGAGGGGTGTCGCCTATGTTTATAGGGAGCGATCATAGGAGACACCCCTCTGTTTACAACCATTAATTCCCGACCGTTAAAACCATTATTATCCGTCTTATCGCGCGGCATAGCTACCGACAACGATACTATCGGACACAATAGCGAGCCTTGTGCTTCTCTCATAAACAAGTACTACATCGGTGGCCCGGTGCTCTTTTTTAATTAAGTTTGGACATGAAAAGAATCTTGAGAAGATTACATTTACTAGCCTACTTTGCTTCCGTATTGTTCTTTTTCGCTCTGGGCTTTCCATTTCTGTATTATTATGCGCGGAATGCCGACAGGCATTATCATAAGATTGTCTCCTTCCGCCGATGGATAAGTCTTGCGGGCATCTATGCTGTCGGGATACGTGTGGAGGTAGAATATGAAGCGCCCATCGACTGGTCAAAAAACTATGTCCTATGTCCTAATCATACGTCTTTTTTAGACATCACCGTACTCAACTATTTATGCAAAGCACCATTTTCTTTTATCGGAAAGATGGAGCTGTTAAACAATCCGGTTACCCGGATATTTTTTAAAACAATCGATATCCCTGTAAAGCGGGATAGCCGTATCTCGTCGTTCAAAGCTTACAAAAGAGCATCAACACTGCTACAGGAGGGCCGATCGATTGTCATCTTTCCCGAAGGGAAGATCGACGAAACATACCCCCCGGTGCTTCAGCAGTTTAAATCCGGTGCATTCAGGATGGCTACCGAAAACGATATCCCTATCCTCCCTGTGGTGATACAGGACGCCTGGCACATATTGTGGGACGACGGAAAAGTATATGGCTCGAGGCCCGGGGTTATCCATGTAAAAGTTATGGCCCCTATACAAACGGCGAACTACCATAGTAGACATTTTTCATCTTTAGAGGCAGAAGTATACGATAAAATGAAAGAAGCTTGGGAAATCTGTAATAAATCGTAACTTAAGCCTTCGTTAACGTGACAGTCATGGAAAGCAACTATCTAATCCAAATAGAAGATATCGGTCGGAAGTATATTATCGGTGCCGAAGAGATCCACGCCCTGAAGTCGGTATCGCTCAACATAAGAAAGGGCGAATTCGTTGCGCTGATGGGCCCCTCGGGGTCGGGCAAGTCGACGCTGATGAATATCCTTGGATGTCTGGATACGCCCAGTAAAGGGCAATATATCCTCAATGGTATTAACGTTTCCGACATGAGTGAAAACGACCTTGCGGAAGTCCGCAATAAAGAAATAGGTTTCGTTTTCCAGACGTTCAATCTATTGCCGAAGAGTACTGCTCTGGAAAATGTGGCCCTCCCCCTCATCTACGCCGGCTTCAATAAGAAAGTGCGCGAAGAGCGCGCGCACAAGGCGCTCGAAAATGTTGGTCTTGGCAATAGGGTCGATCATAAACCGAACGAGCTTTCGGGGGGACAACGCCAGCGCGTAGCTGTTGCCAGAGCACTTATCAATAACCCGTCTATTATCCTCGCCGATGAGCCCACCGGAAATCTGGACACAAAAACTTCTATAGAAATCATGGGCCTCATGGAAGATATCCATGCAAAAGGCAATACAATTATTCTGGTTACCCACGAAGAAGACATCGCACAACATGCCCACCGCATTGTCAGGATGCGCGACGGCCTCATTGAAGACGACTACCCCAACCCTGACATCAAATCCGTGCTCCCAAGGCTGGATGCTCTCAGGGAACGCGGCTCGGACTTCGAAAGCTTATAGCGGCCCCAAGCAGGCAGCTTAATGACATTTCTTTTACGGGCGTAGGGATGTAACGGACATTTGCCGGTGGGTGCAATAGAAAGCGCCCAGACTGGATTGTTGCGTCGCCATACCCTGCCCCGCATAGCAGGTTTACCTTAAAGAAATTTGCCTGTCGTCTCAAAAAAGATATTTATCTATCTGACTACCAGATAAATACAATAAAAACAAATTGATAACATTGTTTTGACTTGATTTAGTGAATAATTATGTTATTTTTGCGGAAAATAGCAACTTAAATTATTAGATATGTATTGGACACTAGAATTGGCATCTCACTTGGAAGATGCACCATGGCCAGCAACTAAAGATGAGTTAATCGACTATGCTATTCGTTCGGGCGCTCCCGTGGAGGTAATTGAAAACCTACAGGCGTTGGAGGATGATGGAGAGCCCTATGAAAACATTGAAGAGATTTGGCCTGATTATCCGACAAAGGATGACTTCTTTTTTAATGAAGACGAGTATTAAATTATCATAAAAAACGCCTTGAAAAAGGCGTTTTTTACTTGTCCGGTCGGTCCCCTCGCGTTATTGAGCTCCTGTGCGTAGCATTTCTTTCTCCTCTTCTCCATTTTTGTTCATCGTCCGTTAATCCTTTTCACGCTATACCCTGTCTAACCTTTATGTTAAAAAGACTTCATCTCACGCTTTTTATAGCCGTACTATTTTTCGGCGCGGGAAAGGCCCAACCACCGTCCTCGGCCACTACGGAAGACATACGCATCATCCAAGCCTTCATTGCGGACGTCGCCGATGAGACAATCCGTCCTGACGTTATTCTGAGTCAACACGTCTTGGTGGAAAATACCACCTCAGACGAGGCGTACGACTATCTGGAGGCCAGTGTAGAAGAAATACGCCTAAACCTGCAGACCAAAAACGTGGAGGAAATTGAGTATATCCCATTCGACAAGCTTCCGAGAAAGGAAACAAGAGATATTGACCCTGAAGGCAAGCCGACGGACAAAATGTATTTTCTACGCTATAAGAACCGACAAATGTTAGCTGTCTACATAGCCAACAAGAAGATAGCCTCGTTCACCCTGGTGTCCAAGGGAAACAAAATAGCGCACTTCGTCACCTACTAACTTCCGGGTACATCCGACACAGTGCCTGCGATAGCGCAAGCTTTATAAAAAAGGAAGGTTTTTTTATAAAAATTTGCAACTCTATCACAAATAATGGATATTTGTTAACATATCAATCAGCATGAATTCGAACAATGTATATAAAGCATGGTGGTGGCACAACAACTAATGTTGTGGCAAAAACCTATTGCTTGAATATATTCGTCAAAAAATAGCGGCTTGCCTTCCTGGGCGGGCTTTTTTTTTAACCCGTTCTTCAATGCAAAAGCATGTAGGACAATTGAGCGGAAGGCCGCGCTGGTTTTATAAAGTTTATTAAATAGAATTATGAAAGAGATACTCGCCCACTTATTCGAATACAAAACGTTTACGAAAGAAGAAGCTTACGCCATTTTAACGAACATTGCTACGGGCAGCTATGATACCCATCAAATCGCAGCCTTTATGACAACGTACGGTATGCGAAGTATCCGGGTGGAGGAGCTCAGCGGCTTTCGCGACGCGATGTACGACCTCTGCAATAAGCTTAACTTCTCCAATTATGATCTAATAGACCTTTGCGGAACGGGAGGCGACGGCAAAAACACGTTTAATATTTCCACATTAGCGTCATTCGTCGTTGCGGGTGCTGGTTATCATGTTGCGAAACATGGAAATGTCGGTGTCTCTTCGGGATGTGGCTCTTCCAACGTCATGGAATACCTCGGTTACACATTCACCAACGACCGGGATATCCTGCACCGCCAACTGGATGAGGCGCGGATCTGCTTTCTGCACGCACCGCTCTTTCACCCCGCAATGAAGACAGTAGGCCCCATCAGACGGGCTCTGGGCGTGAAAACATTCTTCAATATGCTGGGACCGCTGACGAATCCGGCCAACCCGAAGTTTCAGGCAGTAGGCGTATTCAGCTTAGAGTTAGCTCGATTGTATAATTATCTCTACCAGGGAACAAATAAACAATATAGCATCATCCATACACTAGATGGATACGACGAAATCTCGCTCACAGGCGACTTTAAAATCATCAATAACCAAGGTGAGAAAATCTATGGGGTCGAAGAGATAGGATTTACGCCACTGCACGCCAACGACCTTGCCGGAGGAAATTCTGTGGAAGAAGCAGCCCGGATATTCAGTAAAATAATTAATGGCGACGGTAGCGATCAGCAGAATCATGTCGTGTTAACCAATGCCGCTTTTGCCATCAAAACAATCCATCCCGAAAAAACTTTTGGAGATTGCTATTACGAGGCAGAAAGCTCCCTCCTGGAAAAGAAAGCCCTATACTGTTTAAAGAAGCTGACCCATGGTTAATAAAACACGTAAAGTCAAAGTCTGCGGAATGAAGGATGCGGACAATATAGCGGCGCTGTCGGGGCTCGCCATCGATTACATGGGCTTTATATTCTACGAGAAATCCACACGATATACCGATACGGTGCCTGAGGTATCTATTCCCAACAACATTAAAAAGGTGGGGGTATTTGTCAACGCTGCGGAGGCGCTCATACACACCAAAATAGATCTTGGTCTACATGCCGTTCAGCTTCATGGAACAGAACCTCCAACATTATGCCGTGTACTTCGGAACCGTGGGGTAAAAGTCATCAAAGCCTTTGGCATCCATGATCGGTTCAATTGGAGTAGCCTGGAAGCTTACCAGGACGACGTCGACTACTTCTTATTCGATACAGACAGCGCGCAATACGGAGGAACGGGGCAAACATTTGACTGGGAAATATTAGCTAACTACCCGTTGCCTACTGCCTACTTTTTAAGCGGCGGCTTAAGCCCGGCAAATGTGGCAGACACCCTGGCCATTGCTGACGAACGCCTGGTAGGTCTTGATCTGAACTCCAGATTCGAAATTGCCCCCGGGATTAAAGACATTGAAAAATTAAACGAGGCCCTGAAAATTATCAAACATGAATAAATATCAAGTAAACGAAAAAGGATACTACGGTCCCTTTGGCGGCGCTTACATTCCGGAAATGTTATATCCTAATGTAGCAGAACTCCAGGCAACTTACTTAGAGATCATGCAGGAAGAAAATTTCCAGCAAGAATTCCAACAGCTGTTGAGAGATTACGTGGGTCGCCCCTCTCCTTTATATTTAGCGAAACGGCTTTCGGAGAAATATGGTGCTAACATCTTTCTGAAGCGGGAGGACCTGAATCACACGGGCGCACACAAGATAAACAATACGATCGGCCAGATTTTACTCGCCGAGAGACTGGGAAAAAAGCGGATAATTGCAGAAACCGGCGCCGGCCAACATGGTGTGGCGACGGCGACCGTCTGTGCATTAAAAGGCCTCGAATGCGTTGTGTATATGGGCGAGATAGACACTAAGCGGCAGGCTCCGAATGTCGCCCGTATGAAAATGATGGGAGCCAAAGTCGTTGCGGCCCAATCGGGCAGTAAGACATTAAAAGATGCCACCAATGAAGCGCTCCGCGACTGGATAAACAATCCCGTAGACACACATTATATCATTGGTTCGGTTGTGGGTCCACACCCATATCCCGATTTAGTCGCCCGATTTCAATCGATTATATCGGAAGAAACAAAGGCCCAGCTCAAAGAGAAGACGGGCAGCAGTACACCTGACTATGTGTTGGCCTGCGTTGGGGGCGGGTCGAATGCAGCGGGCATGTTTTACCACTTTCTAGACGAGGAGCATGTTAAACTTATTGCAGTTGAAGCCGCCGGACATGGTGTCCATAGCGGAGAAACAGCGGCCACAACAGCGCTGGGAAAAGAAGGGGTACTCCACGGAAGCCGGTCGATTTTAATGCAAACTGCCGACGGCCAGGTCGTAGAGCCATACTCGATCTCGGCAGGTCTGGACTATCCCGGAATAGGCCCTCAACACGCTTGGCTGTTCAAAAGTGGTCGCGCACAATATGTAAGCATCACCGATGAAGAAGCTATGCAAGCCGGTCTTCTGCTCACGAAGCTGGAAGGAATTATTCCGGCAATTGAAAGTTCACACGCCCTGGCGTACCTCGAGAAGATGACGCTCCGTAAAGAAGACAATATAGTTATCTGTCTGTCAGGACGGGGCGATAAAGATCTGGATAATTATATGACCTATTTCGGACTTTAAAAGAAAGCAATGCAAGACATATTCAATAACCAAAAAGAAGATAAACTTCTCTCGATCTATTTTACCGCAGGCTACCCGTCGATCGACAGTACGATCGATATTGCTGAACGTCTGGAACGTGCCGGTGCTGATTTTTTAGAAATAGGGTTCCCCTATTCAGATCCCGTAGCCGACGGACCTGTTATCCAACACAGCTCTGAGCAGGCTTTAAAAAACGGCATGACACTCGGCGTGCTCTTTGAGCAATTAAAAACATTACGGGAGCGTGTATCTATACCCGTATTTCTCATGGGATATTTTAATCCTGTCCTGCAGTACGGCGTCGAGAATTTTTGTCGCGACTGCCACGAAGCGGGAATCCAGGGCGCTATTATTCCGGATCTTCCGATGTACGAATACGAAGAACTCTACCAAGAGACCTTCAGGAAGTACCAGATCAGCAATGTATTCCTGGTCACTCCTCAGACGTCCGAAGAGCGTATCCACAAGATCGACGGCTTATCTGACAGCTTCATCTACCTTTTATCTTCTAACGCGACCACGGGCAAGCAACTTGCTGTCGATAACCAAGCGGAACATTATTTCCAGCGGCTAAAAGATATGCAGCTACGCAACCCGCTGGTTATCGGCTTCGGTATATCAGACCATCAAACGTTCCGAAAAGCAACGCACTACGCAAAAGGAGCTATAATAGGAAGTGCATTTGTCAAAATCCTCGGTGAAGAAAACTATCAAAACAAGATTGACACATTTATCCGCAGCATCAAGGAGCAGTCCATCTGATAAGATTCAATGGGATCTGCCACGCTGGGGCAACGTTTACAGCGCACCGACAGGCTAAAAGTCCTTGACGAATTTGGAATACAGCTTGAAAATAATAAATGCAGCCACAACTAAGCATGCAGCTATGAAAAGTGAGATTTCGGGCTCAACGAACATCGTTTCCATAATGACTTGGTTTATAACGTTTAGAAGATAAATTTATTAAAAAAGAGGCGGCCTTTCTATATTAAGTTTTCCACAACATAGCATAAATATGTTCAAAACCTCAGCGTGCAATACTGAATACACCGATTGCTACTTGTTGAACGCGTTCGGAATGCTTTCAATGACGGCACAGGGTATCAAACTATTTTGTGAAGATTATAGCCGGCAGCAACGGATGTTTCATATATCCTTCTAAGAATAAGCCTTCGTCGTGGAGAGGAGAACGATAGATTGTTTTTATATACAACGCAATAAAAAATTGTATATAAAAGCAATTTTATTTAAGTTTGTGACCATGAGAGCCTTATTTGCATATATACTCTTGTTCTTTTACACGGTGACTTCTACCGGAGCCTCTGTATATATGCACCTGTGTCATGGCCAAAAGGCGTTCATCACCGAGGTAGCCGCTGAAAGAAACCATGCGCCCTGCCCCGTGTGCCATCATGAAGGCGGCAAGCAAGCAACAGACCAACAACATACGAATACTGATTGTTGCGATGACGGCAATAACTGCTGCCAGGACATACGGGTCGACTTAAGCAAAGGCGAACAAAACACCGAAAATGCGCCGGCTCAAGCTTCATTCCTGACGCTTTCGCCTGCTACGCTAACCCTCCACTGGATTGTTGCGTACTTTTCTGACACGTACCAGCCTGTTGCCGGCTTTGATCCTCCTTACAAGGAACTCCTGGCGTACAGCAACCCTCCCTACCTCATTCATTGTAATTTCCGTATTTGATTTCTAACCACGACTTCAAAAAGAACAGTCGGCACGTTGTGATGCCGGACCGTTCCTTTTTGCGCGCGTCATAGAAAATTGCATTGCCCACGTTTAAAGAATGTTAAGCTGGAGTCCACCTTGGAACACCAGACGAGACAAAGATTATACGGCTTGTAAAAACTCTCCCGACCGTGCAAAAACATCGGCGTTCAGACCCACCCGATTAAAAGCGGCGCCAGTGCGAGACGGCTTTTAGTTGCGAAAGGTCTACCGATAGAGACGATTGACACGCTCTGCCTGATGATCAGGTATAGCGATTGATACAGTTGAAACACATTAACTCATCAATACGGAAACAGATGAAATCAATATTTAAAGGATTTATACTATTTTTCTTTGTCCACATACACCTCTTGTCCCTTGCGCAAACCGACAGTACGATCACTTTCCCTGTAGCGGGAAACTGCGGGCTATGTAAGCAGCGGATCGAAAAGGCCGCAAAAATAACAGGTGTATCCAAGGCAGACTGGAACATGCAGACTGGAATAGCCACTGTCATCTTCGATGGTTCGAAAACGAGCGCGAAAGCGATTAAGCAAGCGATAGCCGACGTCGGACATGACACAGACGAAACCAGAGCCTTAGACGAAGTATACGAGAAACTTCATCAATGCTGTTTATATGAAAGATCCGCAGACGGAAAGCAGGACTCTCCCCGACCATCGGCCGCTGACGACCATGGACACGAACATATCGTACGCGGAGTGGTTGTCCAGGAGAATGACAAAGGAGAGCTGACGCCAATACCCGGCGTCAATATATTTTGGCTGGAAAATGCTAACAACATACAGCAAACCAATGAAAACGGCGTCTTCGATATCAAACACGAGAGCGGAAACGAGCGTCTCGTCGTGAGCTACGCGGGAATGAAATCAGATACAATCCATGTTAAAAATCTACACGACGTATTGGTTATCCATGCCAAAGACAACGTGCTGGAGGAGGTCGTCGTTTCCAGAAAACAACGCTCCAACTATATCTCCAAACTTTCGCCGAATCGGGTCGAAATGATCACGGCGAAAGAGCTGTTCAAGGCGGCATGCTGTGACCTCAGTGAGAGCTTTTCTACGAATGCATCTGTAGACGTTGTCAGTAGCGATGCTGTAACGGGTAGTAAACAGATACAGATGTTAGGGCTTAGCGGCGTATACACGCAGCTGACGGTGGAGAATCTGCCCGGACCGCGCGGTTTTGCTTCGCCGTTGGGACTGAACAGCATGGCCGGACCATGGATAGAGTCTATCCAGATCAGCAAAGGAATGGGATCTGTGGCAAACGGCTTCGAGAGCATGTCCGGCCAGATTAACGTAGAGTTAAAGAAGCCGCACAATACGGATCGACTACACGTAAACGCATATGTAAACAACATGGGCCGTACAGATGTCAACTTAAATCTCGCACAGCGTATCAACGACAAATGGTCGGTAGGGCTGTTATTACACGACAACTTTATGTATAACAAAGGGATGAACTTCAGCAATAATGGGTTTAGAGATATGCCTGTTGGAAACGTCTTCTCCGGCATAAATCGTTGGCACTATGAGAATGGGAAGGGCGTTATTGCCCAGTTTGGCATAAAGTATCTTAGCGACGACCGTACAGGAGGTGAAATCGATTTCAATGAAGATACCGACAAGCTAACGACGAACCGCTATGGACTGGGGTTCGATATCGACCGCGTGGAAGGATTTGCAAAGATCGGCTATGTATTCCCAAACCACAAGCTGCGTAGTATTGGTTTACAACTATCGGGCTCGCACTATCGGCAGGCCAGTTATTTTGGACTGACGACTTATGACAGCGAACAAAGCAGCGGTTATGCCAATTTGCTCTATCAAGACGTAATAGGCACAGTACGCCACAAATACAAGGCGGGGATATCACTTTCTTATGACCAATACGATGAGCAGATCGCAGACCACGGCTTCGGCCGGACAGAGGCCGTTTCGGGCGCCTTTATAGAATATACTTTCGCTCCGAACGAAAAATTTGATGCCGTACTTGGACTCCGTCAGGACTATAACAGTATATATGGATGGTTTACCACCCCCCGTGCCGTACTTCGATACGAGCCTGCTGCGGGAACAACCATCCGTTTAAGCTCGGGCAGGGGACAACGAACGGCCAACATATTTGCTGAAAACATGGGCATATTCGCTTCCAGCAGAACCATTAATTGTGAAGCGTTGTCAAACAGCACGGGAGCTGCCTACGGCCTGAAGCCCGAGGTCTCCTGGAACACGGGGCTATCGTTTGACCAGGATTTTCATTTATTTGGCCGTGAGTCGGGTGTATCCCTGGAGCTCTTCCATAACAATTTTCAGGACCAGGTCGTTGTTGATCTCGAAAATCCAAGGGCAGCATCTTTTTACAACCTATCCGGAAAATCGTTTTCCAATAGCTTACAAGCGGAATTCCGCTTTATGCCTATTCCACATCTTGAAGCCCGTCTTGCCTATCGGCTGCTTGATGTCCAGACCGACTATCTGTCGGGCAGGTTACAAAAACCACTGACCGCCAAACATCGAGGCTTTGTCAACCTGGGCTACAACCTTCATAGCGGATGGAGCTTTGACTATACACTTAATGTCGTCGGCAGAAAGCGGTTGCCGTCGACGGCGGACAATCCACCAGCGTATCAGCTTGCTGACTACGCAGACAGTTACATGACGATGAATGCCCAGATCAGCAAGAGTTTCGGTCCCAATAAGAACTTCGCCGTTTATATCGGAGGGGAAAATCTAACGAATTTTTACCAAAAAAATCCGATTCTGGCATTCGACGAGCCTTTTGGGTCTTACTTCGACACGAATATGCTTTGGGGACCGCTCACCGGACGTCTGTTCTACAGCGGCATCAGATATACAATCAAATAATCGCACACGCGGAAGCGTCAAAGGTAGGTCTCCTGCTTCTGCGCTGGGAGGCAAAATCAGCGTACTAACCGAAATAGGACTAGCTGCGCTCAGCATGACAACTCTTTTATCTGAACAAAACCTGACGACGGCGGAGCAGCCCGGTTCGCGCTACCCTGCCGCCGTCATTGGTTTACTTCGCAGCTGCCTTCGGCAGCCATCTCCATTCTGGGTTATAAGGACGGCGATATCAACATGTGGCTTACGCATTCGCGGCCACGGTAATTCGTGCGATCACGATCGACCATGTCTGCCGGCGACATCGGCACGCTCCTATCTTATTTATTCTCTTTCAGTTTCTTTGCCTGCTGCATACAGTTGCTTCATTTCCTGATACAAGCGTGCTGTGGGCAGTCCGACTACATTTTCGTACGATCCGCTGATCGACTGTATACCGATAAGACCTATCCATTCCTGAATACCATAGGATCCCGCTTTGTCGAAAGGCAAATATTGCCGGACATAAAAGGAAACTTCTTCTTCCGTCAACGGGAAAAACTGCACTGCGGTCTCTTCTACGAAACAGTGCTTTTGCCCCTTATATTTCAATACCACAGCCGTCAGTACGCGGTGCTTCCTGCCCTGCAAAGCGAGGAGTGTAGCTATGGCTTCGTCCTCGTCCACAGGTTTGCCGAGTACCCTATCCTCAAATACAACGACGGTATCAGCTGTTATGATCAAAGCATCATCAAATTCGGCTCCTTCAAAACCGTCCATTTTCGCCAATGCGATATGCCGCACGATATCTTCCGAAGACAACGACGGGTCGTAACTTTCGTCTGTCTCCTTAACAACGACCTGAAAGTCGATCGCCATCCTGGCCAATAATTCTTTTCGTCTGGGCGACTGGGACCCTAGTACCACCCGGATATCTCCAAATATTTCGGTTACCATTCTAAATGCTTTTTACGTCTACGTCATGCCGCCACCGATGCTGCAGCTTTAAAATTTTTTCAATTACGTCGCGTACGCATCCATCTCCTCCCCTCCGGGGAGACACATATCGCGCTACGGCTTTGATCTCCTCTGCCGCATCATTCGGACATAACGGTAGTCCGACATTCTGCATGCAGACCAGGTCGGGCATATCGTCGCCCATAAACGCCACGTTCTCCAACGCTATACCATGCCCCGCCACAATCTCCTTCATCAGGGACAGCTTATCTTTCACACCGAGGTGAATCTCTTCCAGACCCAATCCTTGAAGTCTGGTCCGGGTGCCGTGTGATCTCCCGCCGCTGATGATCACGATCTTTAGTCCGACCTTTACCGCCAGCTGTAGTGCGTAACCGTCCCGGATCGAAAATCGGCGTAGCTGATGTCCTTCCTCGGTCACAAGTACCGTTCCATCCGTTAAAACCCCGTCGACATCCAAAAAAAGCAGTTTAATCCGCGAAAAATCCTGTAAAATCATAGTTACCAAAAATAGATAAAGTCAGCTATATTCTTTAAGCTAGCCTTCTTTAATTCAAAACAGCCAAATTGTTATCGCATTACGACAAAAAATCATAGTCGTGTCAAAAACTAGTTGCAACAACAACCAGCAGCACAAAAACCATTGACAGGAATCGAAATTAGCTGTACATTTGTACTGTAATCGATGGGGAACACCAACGATTGCTAGTTAAAATTGTCTTTTCATAATTTAGGTTTATAATTGGTTAGTAGCAAACCCTGGCGCCCATCGTCAGGGTTTTGTTTTTCATGCAACTATCTTTTTATAATGTTATGTTGGAAAAGACGGATAAAGAAATCTTCCTTGCGCGATCGACGCGCACCGTCCCTGCAAGATGCACTGAATCTGCAGTGTCATAATTATGATTTTCCCTTATCTCCTGTCGGTGGCTTGGAAATCGACGTACGCATATCGGTATCCGCCTGAATATTCTGCATTTTATAGTAATCCATTATCCCTAGATTTCCATTACGGAACGCTTCCGCCATGGCCAGTGGCACCTGCGATTCTGCTTCAATCACTTTCGCCTTTGCCTCCTGCGTCTTCGAGCGCATCTCCTGCTCCGTAGCAACTGCCATGGCTCTACGCTCTTCGGCACGGGCATTGGCAACCTTCAGATCAGCTTCCGCCTGGTCTGTCTGTAGTTTCGCACCCACGTTTTCGCCGATGTCTATATCCGCGATATCAATGGATAGTATCTCAAAGGCGGTTCCGGAATCCAGTCCTTTTGAAAGTACGGTCTTCGAAATACGGTCAGGGTTTTCGAGCACCTCTTTGTGATGCGCTGAGGATCCGATTGTCGTAACAATACCTTCCCCGACGCGGGCTAAGATCGTGTCCTCCCCGGCACCGCCGACAAGCTGGTTTATATTGGCGCGTACCGTCACCCTGGCCTTTGCAATCAATTGAATACCGTCTTTGGCAACGGCAGCAACCGGCGGTGTATTGATTACCTGCGGGTTCACCGAAAGCTGAACCGCATCAAAGACGTCTCTTCCCGCAAGATCAATCGCTGTCGCCAATTTAAAATCTAACGGGATATTCGCCTTGTCGGCAGATATCAAAGCCTTTATTACTTTGTTGACATTTCCCCCCGCCAGATAATGTGTTTCGATTTCGTTCGTTGTAATGCGAAGCCCGGCTTTAGTAGATGTGATCATGGCATTCGTAACCAAAGAGGGTGGCACCTTCCGCAAACGCATAAGAACAAGGTTTAAAAGGCTAATTTTCACGTTCGACAATTGGGCCGTAAACCATAAATTAATAGGGAGCAAATACATTAGTAAAAAAAAGGCGATTACACCTCCGACAATAATAAGAATTAAGCTAATTCCTGGTTCCATATCTATTTTAGTTATTTCCCTAAAGATATTATTATTTTTCTCATTTCGCCTAACAATTTTGTTTATTCTGATTTTTCCCCGTGTCCGGGCAGATGTCAAGCACTAACTACGTCCCGATTTTTTCGCCAACGGATAAAATGTGCCATAATTAATCCCTAATTTTGCGCAACTGTCTACTACACAGCAAGCGGTGGACGGTCCAGACGCCGTGGAGGGCTTTACCAATGGAGAAACATCTGTGGATTGGTCTGCATTGGGGTATGTATGACTAAATACAAGCGGCTAACTGATATTTGAAATTGATTTTGTAAACACCACATTACTATGAGGAAAGACGCTATCCTGAAATGGGAACTATTCATTGGGATAACTTTTGCCTACCTAATGATTATAGGTACAGCTATTTATTTCTTTCACGCACTCGGCGAAGAAGCGGAGCAGGTGAAAGCAGCAAGCGACAGAATACAGAACAAAACCACCCTGCTGATAAAGACAGATGAAGAAATATTCGACGCCATGCAGGCAAAGGATCGCTATCTGTTACAGAACAAGACGCAGGACCTCAAAGAAATAGCCACGCTGCAAAAGCAGCTTGCCTCATCCTTCAAAAGCCTACGCGAAGGCTATAGCGGCACCGAACACATTGTTATAGAAATTAACAAACTGGAGGCTGCAACCAAAAAAGCGTTCCAGATCAATAATATCGTGGAGAAAAAAGCCGCGTCGTCTGATGAAATGAACGAGCTTCTATTACAGGAGAAAGGCCAAATGAATGACCTGATATACGGTATCCGGACAGCGTTGTCCCACGAAAGACAAGCTGTTTCACAGCACTTCTTCACCACCGTCCAGTCACTAAAAACCACGGCTTATATATTTATCGGGCTGCCGCTGTTGTTTATACTTTTCATCATTAACAGAATCATCAAGGTCATCCGTGAGCTAAGCCGCCGATCGAAAGAAACGCACCTTTTAAATGAGGAGATCCAAACGGCCAAGAAAAACATCGAAGATACCAACTGGGTGCTGGCAGAGGCGAGCAAACTTAACGAAAACATCAGCGGTATTGACAACGAAAACCTGATCGCAAAGGCGGGATTTGAATCTATTATGGAGTCGCTTCAGTTCTACGCCGGGGCGATTTATATCCGGCGCATGGATTCACAGGAGTTTGTACTGAAACAACACATCGGCGTAGACAAAGACCATGCGGTACCTCCATCATTCTCTAAAGGCGAAGGCCTTATGGGACATATCGTGGAAAGCAAGGAAATACGCATTATCGAGCAACATGCCGACAAAATCTTAAGTTCCTCGGCCTCCCTTCAGGCCAACCAGATACAGACCATTATCCTGGCGCCGCTTGTTTATGAGAACCGAACATGGGGGCTACTGGAGATCGGCGGCGATTTCAAAGGTCCCCGCTTAAAAAGGACCTGCGAATATTTAGAGCGGGTCTGTAGGACGCTGGCCATGTCCATCAAATTCGGGCAGAGCCACACGATGGTCGAAAGCCTGTTAGAGGAGACACAGCAGCAAACGGAAGAGCTGGAAGCACAGCAGGAGGAACTGCGTATAACCAACGAAGAGCTTATCCATAAAACACACCTTCTTGAGGCCTCGGAAGAGGAGCTGCGCGTACAGCAAGAGGAGCTGCAGCAAGCGAATACCGAACTGGAAGAAAAAGCAAAACAGCTGAAAGTCCGTAACGAAGAACTTCATCTGGCCCATAAAACTGTAGCCGAAAAGGTCCAAGAGGTGGAATTGGCGAGCAAGTATAAGTCGGAATTCATGGCCAACATGAGCCATGAGCTCCGAACCCCTCTCAATAGTATTCTGATCCTTGCGAAGTTACTGCAGGACAACAAGACTAAAAACCTAAGCCCCGACCAGGTAAAGTACGCCTCGGTTATTCATAGCGCAGGAAATGACCTGTTACAGCTTATCAACGAACTCCTGGATCTGGCGAAAATAGAAGCCGGAAAAGTAGAGCTTAACCTGGATGTTATAAACACTTCCGATTTCAGAAATAATATCGACAATCTCTTTGCTGCGACGGCGAAGGAAAAGGGTATACGGTTTGAGGTCGTCATCGAAGATCAGGTTCCGGAAACTTTCGTGACCGACGAATATCGGCTCGAGCAGGTATTGAAGAACTTCTTATCCAACGCATTTAAGTTCACCGACCGCAACGGACAGGTACAGCTTGCTGTTAGGGCCGACAGCAACAATCTAAAATTCACTGTTGCGGATACCGGCAAAGGAATATCTCCGGAAAAACAGCAGCTTATTTTCGAAGCATTCCGGCAGGAGGATGGCTCCACGAGCCGGAAATATGGAGGAACCGGCCTTGGTTTATCGATAAGCCGGGAGATCGCCTCGCTTTTAGGAGGCAGAATAACGTTGACAAGCCAACTGGGAAAGGGCAGCACCTTCACGCTGATCATTCCCTGTCAGCGTGCGGACAGCCTAAAGCCGGCGGCAGCAGAAACAGGGCCGCTTAGGACGTCGGCCGCTCCATCGCCGACAGCTACCCCGGAACATGCGGTGCAAACATCCGTAGAGACGCTCGAAGCGCCATCTGAGGATTCCCGTAAAGAAGTATACGGCCTATCAAAAACGTTGCTCATCGTGGAGGACGACATCAATTTTGCCGACATATTGCGTGAATTCGCGGAATCCTACGGCTTTGACGTGGTGATCGCTTATGATGGGGCGGACGGTATACAAAAAGCCCGTCAATTTAAGCCTCAGGCGATTATCCTCGACGTCATGCTGCCAATATCAGACGGTTGGGAAGTCCTCCGCAATCTAAAGTCGTCTGCAGAGACCAAGCACATTCCCGTTCATATGATGTCGGCCGCTACGTTTAACAAGCGGGAATCCATCGAAAAAGGGGCAATCGGCTTTCTGCCTAAGCCTGTATCGGGGGATGCCTTAAAACAAGTGTTCGAAAACATTAATCTAAGCATCAATAAGAGTATAAAAAAGGTTCTCCTTATCGAAGATCAGGAGTTCCAGAGCGACATTATCAAACTGGCTTTTGCCGAACAGAACATACACACGCTGCAAGCCTTCTCCGCAAAATCGGCTATGGCTAAGTTGAAGGAAGAAGGAAATATCGATTGTATCATCCTCGACATTAAGCTTCCCGACGCCGACGGACTCGATATCCTGGATCAGATCAAATCAATGCCAGCTTATGAAGATACGCCGATCATTATCAATACGGCCTATGATCTTTCACAAAGCCAGATAGATCGCATCTCCCAACACACCAAGGCCATGGTATTAAAATCAGAAAAAAGCAACAGCCGTTTAATCGACGAAGTCACGTTGTTTCTCAACAAAATCAGCTCCGACAACTATTCCCCGATCAAAAACCTCAATAAATTAGAGCAGATTATCAACAAGACCGATAGTCTTCATGGCAAACGGGTGTTAATCGCAGACGATGATATGCGTAACGTCTATGCACTGACCACCATACTGCAGGAATATCATATGGAGGTAGATGTTGCCAATAACGGGACAGAAGCCGTGGATATAATAAACGACAGCAGCAAAAAGATAGATATCGTACTGATGGACATCATGATGCCCGAAATGGACGGCTATGAAGCTATAGAAAACATACGGAAGCAGAAGAAATACGCCGAGCTGCCCATCATCGCCGTTACGGCAAAAGCGATGAAGGGCGATCGCGAGAGATCCATGCAGATCGGCGCCAGCGACTATATCAGCAAACCTATCGATGTGGATAAACTAATCTCATTAATGCGCGTATGGCTAAGCTAATTTCCTCACATATCACGTTCCAGGAGCTGCAGGACATTGTAGAGCTACTGGGAAAAGTATCGGGATTTGATCTATCCGGTTATAGCAAATCATCGCTAAAGAGGCGGATCCAACGGATTTTGGATCTGGAACAGATGGACGTGGTAGACCTCAAGAACGCCATCGTGAACGTTGAGGGCTTCCAGACTTACCTGATAAACGAAGTAACCGTCAACGTGACGGAGATGTTCCGTGATCCGAGGTACTATATGGCCCTCCGCGGAGATGTCCTCCCCTATCTGGAAACATTCCCAAGACTGAAGCTTTGGAGCGCGGGGTGTTCCACGGGAGAAGAAGTATATTCCTTAGCGATTGTACTGGCTGAAGCCGACCTCTACAAAAGGAGCTTTATCTACGGGACGGATGTCAACAGCAACGTACTGGAAACGGCGAAAAAAGCCATCTATCCCCTAAAACGGTTCAAGATTTACAGCGAAAACTATAACGCAACGGGCACATGCAATAGCCTGTCAGACTACTATACGGCCATGTACGACGCAGCCATCATCCGTGCCGATATCCGGAAGAACGTGCTGTTCTCCCAACACAACCTGGCCACAGACTACGTTTTTAACGAGTTTCAATTTATCTCTTGCCGGAACGTTCTCATCTACTTCGACTTAGAATTACAGCGGCGCGTGTTTCAACTGTTCTATGAGTCGCTAAGCGAATTCGGTTTTTTATGTCTTGGAGCAAAAGAGACGATGGTTAATCATGAGATAAGATCTAAATTTAAGGTTGTCAACAAGGAGTTTAACATCTATCAGAAGATAAAATGATGAATAAGGCAAAAGACATCGTATTAATCGGTGGCAGCGCCGGGTCATACACCCTGATTGTTCAGATTCTGGAAGCCTTACCCCAGCGTTTTGATGCTGCCATTGCCATCGTCATCCACCGGAACCCTAGGTTTACCACAAAGATAGAAGAAACATTATCTATAAAACTTAGGCGCAGCGTGATACAGCCGCGGGACAAGACAGCCATAGCTCCAAATATCATTTATTTCGCCGGACCCGGCTACCATTTGCTCGTGGAGCCCGATTGGACTTTTTCGGTCGACGTCTCCGAACGTATCCATTTTTCGCGTCCATCCATTGATGTGCTGTTCGACACAGCCGCAGAGGTGTATCAAGACCGATGTACAGCTTTTCTTCTGTCTGGTGCAAATCAGGATGGAGCCGACGGTATACGACGTGTCCGCGAAATGGGGGGAAAAGCGATCATACAATCGCCGGACGACGCCCTTATTGCAACAATGCCGACGTATGCGATTCAGGCAAACGCAGAAAGTGACGTCTATGATGATCAGCAGATCATCTCTTTTTTCAGGAAGCTAACGTAACAATATGAGGAACATCTTAATTTGGAAGCTAACCAGGCAAATGCATGGACTCCGGCATTACGTACACGAACCAGTTAACATTTGGGCTTGTAAGCCTGCAACGCATTATCTGCATAGGGCGTGTCCATGACGGCCACGAGGAACGGTTGAGATCGCTGAACTAAAAATAAACACCACATTCCATCCGTAGTGACCGCATGAATGCCATTGAGCCGCCGAAGCAGCATAAGCTAGGCAAATTGGAATCAGGCGCTACATGAAAAAACGAACACAATGAACAACCGAACGTAGTAAGCTCAAGAATGCCATTGAAAACAAACACGAATGAATAACTATTTACATATGAAAAACGTAAATCTTCTTATTCTGGACGACAAGGAAGAGAACATCATTAGTCTGGCCGCCCTTCTATCGGAGATTCCGCATATCAACATCATTAGCTCGACGGACCCTAATGAGGCGCTGAAAATATGCTGGAAAAATGATATTGCAATTGCGTTAGTGGATGTGCAGATGCCGGAGATCAATGGGTTTGAATTTGTCTCCCTGCTGAAGTCCAACCCGAGAACCAATCACATTACGGCCATCATGGTAACAGCCATCTCCAAAGAGGATAAATACCTGCTTAAAGGGCTGGAGAGCGGCGCGGTCGACTATCTCTACAAACCCCTTAATCCGGAGATCACCGTTGCCAAGGTTACCTCTTTTGTTAAGCAGATCCACATACAGGAAGAAATCAAGCAAAAAAATATCGCGTTGGAAGAGTCGCGACGGGCGTTGATAATGGCCAAGGAAGAAGCGGAGGAAGCGCGCAAGTCCAAAGAGAGTTTCCTCGCCAACATGAGCCACGAAATCCGAACACCCATAAACGGAATAGTGGGTATCATTCATATGTTGCGGAACTCGGAGTTAAACAATGAGCAGCGCGACTGGATTAATCGGTTGGACAGCGCGTCAAGTTCTCTACTTTTGATCATTAACGACATTCTGGACATCTCCAAAATTGATTCGGGCATGATGAAAATTGAAAATGAGAACTTCTCGATCCGTAAAAAGCTGATTGACATCAACAACATTTTCACATTGCGGGCCCGCGATAAAAACCTGATCTTCGAGATGGACATCGATCCAGCGCTCCCCGAATACATCAATAGCGACCCTCTTCGTATTCAGCAGATTATTAACAACTTTATATCAAACAGCTTAAAGTTCACGGAAACCGGAAAGATTACGCTGAAAATAAAAGTTGTAACGCACGTGGACGACCAATATACGATCCGGTTTACGGTGATTGACACCGGCATCGGAATAAAAGATGAGGCGATCGAAAAAATCTTTCTGGCATTTGAGCAAGGGGATGATGGCATCACCAAGAAATTTGGCGGCACGGGGCTGGGATTAGCTATTGTAAAGCGCCTAGCCGATCTGCTAAACGGAAAGGTTGAAGCGAGAAGCGTATACGGCAAGGGATCAGAATTTTCATTCGAAGCGACCTTCCAACGCGTGGAAGATTTTCCGAACGAAGAAAAGATAGACAAAACGGTGTTCTCGAAGCTCGAACGCTTCCACAACGTACGTATTCTTGTCGCAGAAGACAACGATTTAAATAGTTTCATGCTCGCCCATATGTTAGAATCGTGGGGATGCCGGGTTGATATCGCGAAGAACGGCCGACAGGCGGTGGAAAACGTGAGTCAGCAGGATTACGACCTGATTATGATGGACACCCATATGCCGGTTATGTCCGGATTCGAAGCGATCAAAGAGATCAAAAAAAATGCTTCGGCCCAAAAGGCGTATATACCCATCATCACAATTTCGGCATCAGTGCTCGAACACGAACAGGCACGGGCTTATGAGGTGGGAGCCGATTCTGTCATAGGGAAGCCATTTGATCCGCTCGACCTGCATCAGAAAATAACGCAGCTCCTTTCCAAAAAGAACTTAACCTGGTTATAAAAATAGACGTGTGGAGGGGATAATGGCAGAAAGATAAGGGGCATGATAGCGCTACACGGCGATGATCCTGCCACCGCGGCTTCGTTTGTCCGTCGCTTCCCCCAACTTTTGGCGATGCGCGGGACTGTCTTTGCTATTGAATTTTATTCATAATGCACAGTGGGTTATAAAAATATATTGTTAAATTTGTGGGAGCACATATATTTTAATATTAACATGAAAAAATTATTTGTTTTACCTGCTGTTGCCCTGGCATTGTCGTTCGCGGCTTGTGGAGGTTCAGAAAATAAAAGTACAACGACAACAACCGAGACCACTTCTTCTTCAGAGACCGTAGAAACAGAAACAGTTCCCGGCATCGAAAACGTGGAGGTTTCGAACAACATTACAGTGGAGTCTAACGACCAGATGAAATTTGACAAAGAGTTATTACGTGTGAAAGCTGGCGAAGCCGTGACACTTACGTTAAAGAACGTTGGTACACTTCCCAAGGAATCTATGGGTCACAACCTGATCGTCCTAAAACCGGGAGTGGATGTCGCGACGTTTGCAGGCGAAGCAACCGCTGCGGCTGACAACGATTATATACCAAAAACGTCTCTTTCTTCGATTGCTGCTCACACTAAACTGTTGGGACCAGGAGAGGAAGACAAAATTACATTTACGTTGGACAAAGGAGTGTACACTTTTATTTGTAGCTTTCCCGGCCACTATGGTGTAATGCAGGGTAAGATTGTTGCCGAATAATAGGTAATAAGATATAGAAGTATCGTTCTCGCTACGCACGCCTCGCGCGTGCGTTTTTTTTGACTTGCCAACCCGTATTTTTACAACTTACATACAAATAAGTTTATTTAATTGACTAAATTTGAGACCGAAACTATTATACTATTTTTATGCAATACGACGTAATCGTTATAGGAAGTGGTCCCGGTGGCTATGTTGGCGCTATCCGCTGTGCCCAGCTCGGACTAAAGACAGCTGTTATTGAAAAATATAGCACTTTTGGTGGTACTTGCTTAAATGTGGGTTGTATTCCATCAAAAGCATTATTGGATACTTCCGAACATTATCATAATGCAGCGCACAACTTTGAGTCCCACGGCATCGGCCTGAGCAACTTAAAGATAGACGTTAAAAAAATGATCGAGCGCAAAAATGAGGTCATTGCGCAAAACACTGCCGGTATCACATTTTTGTTTAAGAAAAATAAGATAGACACCTACGAAGGCATCGGATCATTCGTAGACAAGAACACCATTAAGGTAACCAAAAAAGATGGTAGCACCGAAGAACTGAAAGCGGAAAACGTTATCATCGCCACGGGCTCCAAGCCGACTGCCCTCCCTTTCCTACCTATCGACAAAAAGCGTATTATCACATCGACCGAAGCATTAAACTTACAGGAGGTACCGAAGCACCTTATCGTTATTGGAGGAGGCGTAATCGGGCTGGAGCTCGGATCGGTATACGCCCGCCTCGGGGCTAAGGTATCCGTTGTCGAGTTTGCAAAATCCATTATCGGAACGATGGACGGAAGTCTTGGTAAAGAACTACAGCGCGTGCTAAAGAAAAACCTTGGTATGGAGTTCTTCCTGGGACATAAAGTGACCGGCGCCACAACCAAGGGAAAGACGGTAACCGTTACCGCAGAAGATCCCAAAGGACAGGAAATTTCGTTGGAAGGCGACTATTGTATCGTTGCTGTCGGCAGAACGGCGTACACGGAAGGTCTCGGCTTAGAGAACATAGGCATAAAGACCGAAGAACGTGGAAACAAAATCACCGTCAACGAGCACATGGAAACGTCTGTTGCAGGTGTATATGCCATCGGCGACGTGGTGAGAGGTGCAATGTTAGCGCATAAAGCAGAAGATGAAGGTATCTATGTTGCAGAACATATTGTCGGACAAAAGCCACACATAGATTACAACCTGATCCCTGGGGTTGTGTATACATGGCCCGAAGTTGCTTCTGTCGGAAAAACGGAAGAACAACTAAAAGAGGCCGGCATAAAATATAAAACAGGATCGTTTTCTTTTAAAGCATCGGGACGTGCGAAGGCCTCCGGAGACACGGACGGTTTCATTAAAGTACTGGCTGATGCCGGAACCGACGAAATTTTGGGCGTTCATATGATCGGCCCGCGCGCAGCGGATATGATCGCGGAAGCAGTCGTTGCTATGGAATACCGCGCTTCTGCTGAAGATGTGGGCCGGATTTGCCATGCGCATCCCACATTTACCGAGGCCTTTAAAGAAGCTGCATTGGCAGCTACAGCAAACAGAGCAATTCACGCATAACACAATCATAAGGCAAGATCATGATCTTGCCTTTTTAATTTCGTTACTCAATGAATTTCTATACACGAAAATGGATAAAACCGGAGGATCTGAATCCCAACGGGTCGTTGTTTGGCGGCACCCTGCTTCGATGGATTGATGAAGAGGCTGTTATTTACGCCATCGTACAGCTGGGTAATCCCCACGTGGTTACAAAGTATATATCCGAGATCAATTTTGTCAGTTCCGCCAAGCAGGGAGACATTATAGAAATGGGCATCGAAGCTGTAAACTTCGGGCGTACCTCGCTCACCCTACGCTGCGAAGTACGCAACAAGATAACACGGAAGACCATCCTTTCCATCGAAAAGCTGGTATTCGTCAACCTCGACACAGACGGAAACCCGACTCCGCATAATAAGACGGAAATTACGTACGCTTATATGGGAATCGAAAAAACAAACAAATAGCTTCTATCGACTAGAGGCTATTTGCTTTTTAAGGTCAAGCTCGACCCAAAACGAGACGATGGGGATAAGTGAAAGAAAAAAATATTTTGCCACCCGCCCTACGGACCACTTGTATTCGTTCCAGCACATCACCAGCAAAATCACAAACAAAACAACTAAAAATCCGTGAATTGATCCCGCGACCTTCACTGCCTCGGGAATGCCAGCAGCATATTTTAGGGGCATCGCAATGAAGAATAATACAACCGTGGAAATCGCCTCCCACAAAGCAATCTGTCGAAATATCCGTAACATAATAAAAAGAATTGCAGCAAACATACAGTCTTAAGTCCGGAAAATAGCATTTAATCGATCTATTGACTAAAGTTTGACATGGTGAAGGACGGAGCGAAAAAAAAATGGAGAGGGGGAAAGGTAGAAAGAAGCCGTTTCAAAAAAACGGTTGCTTCTTACCCAAAAAAATATGTATTTTTGAGAGTTCGGTTTAAGAATAGTCTTAACTACAAATGTTTAAATGTGATAGCCGTTGGCAGTGACCGTAACGACATAACACATAACCAGAAGATAATGACATATGAAATGCCCATGTTTGAAAACCCCTGCGGCGAGCCTATGGGTTCCTTTGGAAGTTAAACAGTAATCAACAGATGCAAACACACATGCGTATTCCATATGACCTTAAAAAAAAGAAATCGGGCCTAACGGCTCTACTTATTCCGAAGAATACATACACGCATACCGCCAAAGGACGCATAATACCTTTGGAAACATACACAAATGAATAAAATAATTATTTAGATATGAATTACGACGTCATAGTAATCGGTAGTGGTCCTGGAGGATATGTCGCTGCTATCCGTGCATCTCAATTAGGCTTCAAAACAGCCATTATCGAGCGTGAAGCACTAGGTGGAATTTGCTTAAACTGGGGATGTATCCCTACCAAAGCGTTGCTAAAAAGCGCGCAGGTATTCGAGTATCTGAACCATGCCGAAGAATATGGTATTAAAGTTCAAGGTGGTGAGGCTGATTTTTCAGCCATAGTTAAAAGAAGCCGCGGCGTTGCAGATGGCATGAGCAAGGGGATTCAGTTCTTAATGAAAAAGAACAAGATCGACGTCATCATGGGAACGGCCAAGATCAAGAAGGGCGGAAAAATCGAGGTGAAAGCAGCGGACGGAGCTGTCAAGGAATATACAGCCAAACACACCATTTTAGCAACAGGAGCCCGCTCCCGCGAGTTGCCGAACCTTCCGCAGGACGGTAAAAAAATTATCGGATATCGTCAGGCAATGAACCTTCCCAAACAACCCAAATCGTTGGTAGTTGTTGGCTCGGGTGCAATCGGCGTAGAGTTCGCCTACTTTTACAACGCCATAGGCACACAGGTAACGATCGTCGAATTTATGGACCGGATAGTACCTGTGGAAGACGAAGAAGTATCAAAACAGCTCGAGAAGTCACTGAAAAAAGCGGGAATCAATATCCTGACGAAATCCGAAGTTCAGTCTGTTGATACATCGGGTGAACTGAGCAAGGTGTCTATCAAAACAGCAAAAGGCACAGAGACTATAGAAGCTGAAGTGGTGCTGTCTGCAGTGGGAATCACGCCGAACATCGAAAACCTCGGGCTAGAAGAAGTAGGTGTAAAGACCGAAAAGGGACGCGTTGTCGTTGACAGCTACTATAAAACCAACGTAGAGGGCGTGTACGCTATCGGTGACATCGTCCAGGGACAGGCACTGGCACACGTAGCTTCAGCCGAAGGTATCACCTGTGTAGAAAAAATCAAAGGCCTTCACGTAGACCCTATTGATTACAACAACATTCCGGGATGTACATACTGTTCGCCTGAAATCGCTTCTGTTGGTTATACGGAAAAGGCAGCGAAAGAAGCCGGTTACGAGATTAAAGTAGGCAAGTTTCCTTTCTCAGCCTCAGGTAAGGCCTCCGCTGCCGGAGCGAAAGACGGCTTTGTCAAGCTCATTTTCGATGCGAAATACGGTGAGTTACTGGGCGCTCATATGATTGGAGCCAACGTTACCGAGATGATTGCAGAAATCGTCGTTGCCAGAAAACTAGAGACTACCGGCCACGAAATGATTAAAGCTGTTCATCCACACCCGACCATGAGCGAAGCAATCATGGAAGCGGCTGCAGATGCCTACGGCGAAGTCATACACCTGTAAGAATACAAATCGATATATTTTTCTTAGAAGCCTCCATAGGGAGGCTTCTATGTTATAGACCGGAGGGCATGTAAAGGTTTTTCCCGCCTCCTGAAAGGCACGGCTCTTTGCGTACTACTTAAGAATCAGCTTCGACTTGAAAACGATGGATTCCGGCGCAAGCTGCTCTTTAGCTTCAATATTCTGGAAAAGTATGTCGGCGGCTCTACGGGCCTGCTGGTCCGGATATTGCTCTATACTACCCATAGGTGGGTTTTCCATATACTTCCACAGTGGATAATTTGCATACGAAATAAAATAAATATCCTTCTTTTGGACGAGTCCCTTCTGCCGCACATGCTTGATCACGTCTAATGTTACGAAGTCGTTAAAAGAAACGATAGCGGATGGGCGATCGGGCAACGCCAATAAGCGGTCGATAGCCTGTATGTTCCCTTGCTCCGTCAAATCCGTTTCAACCATATACTTATCACTATAGACAAGGCCTTCGTTCGCCAGCGCCAACTTATAGGCCTCCATACGTTCCTGCGACGCAAGCAGCCCTTCCGGTCCGTTTATGAGCGCAATATTTTTATGTCCGATCGAAGCGAACGACTGGATCGCTTCGCGCATGCCGGATGACAGATCACTAAAGACCTTATTAACCCCGTCGATCTTCGGTACGCAATCGAAAAAAACGATGGGGATTTCGGCTTCCTTCAATAACTCGATAAAACTGAGGTCTTCGGTATTCTTTCCCAATGACATTAAGATACCGTCGACGCGGTGCTTTTTAAACGTTTGGATAATCTGTAGTTCGCGCGCGGCGTCGTCGCGCGACTGCCCCATCAGGACGGTGTAGTTGTGGTCTGCAGCGACGTTTTCTATCTCACTGATTGCCGAAGAAAAAAAGGGTTCGGATAGGCTGGGCAAAATAACGCCGATTGTAAACGTCCGTCTCTGCTTGAAAAAGATGGCTGTCTGATTTGGTTCATAATTAAGCTCTTCCGCCACTTTTTTGACCCGCATGGTAGTAACCAGACCAATACTAGGATGATCATTTAAAGCCCGCGATACCGTGGAAGGCGACAATCTCAGTTTACGTGCAATCTCCTTTATCGTTGTTGGTTTTTTCTTCATGCAATATGTGCGTTTATGGTAACAAACTTAAATAATCTGCCAATCGAACACAAAAGATCTGCTATTCTTAGCTTATCTGGTAAATTTGATCACGATTAACATGATATTCCTGCATAATATAATCAAACGGATCTATATTCCGAAATTCCAGCTCACGAAAAAAGTATATTTTCACCTTTGTCAGGTAAGGAGAAAGCTCCTGCCAGTCGAGATGTTTTAACTTATTTAACTGCTCAACGGGATTGCCGTCCGTCAATATAGCAACATGCTTATTCTGGCCGAAGAGCTCAAGTAGCAACGCTTTAATATCCTCCTTCAGGAAAAGCTTCAAAGGAAGGTGGGCGTTGGCCCTCAACCGCTCGTAGTTCTCTTCATATTTCGCTTCAAGCCCGAACAGCTCCATCGCCCGCCGAAGAGCAATTTCCTCGCCGTCGTGTTCATAGGCTTCTTTTAAAAAGGCCAAGAGATCTTTGGCAACCGACTTTCCCTCCGTGTATTCAACGAAATTACTAAATAAGTAAAATACTTGTAGTATGTAGTCTTTTTTTGGGTATAGTACGTCGTCGATTTCAAACAGGTAAACCGACGCATCCATATGTATCTTTTTCATCCGTTTAATCTATCTGCAGGTGTTCAATCTCCATCGTATGATGAGCTCGCTACACCGGGTCTCATTTTTTATCGGTGTTGAAGCTATCAGATTTTTCACCCGTATTTACAGGGATATTCAAGCGCCCGCAAGCGCTGGCTTATTCATCTGCCTGTGTGATTTGTAAATCATGTTGGTTCGATTGTCTAAATTCAAACGACGCAAATCGCCAGTTCCTCTTCGGAGTCCGACAGAACGACAGCTCCGGAAAAGCCGTCTGCCGCCGCTGATCGGCCAGTTATCATATCTATGCCTCCGCGTAGGATACGGACATCTACGTCGGCGCGTGGATCCGACAAGACTGCCATATGTTCCCAATCCTGCGGCACCAATACGGCTATCCCGTATTCCTCGAACAGCACCCTGGCTTCGGCCAGCGGGCCAAGTTCCGTCTCGCCTAAAGGCAGAACAAATGTACAGCCCTTGTCCAGACAGGTCTTGAGCACCTCGTGGACAAACACAGGATTCGCAGCCGTAGGGATCCGCGAATAGCGTTGCCGCAGCAGCAAATCTGGAAACGGTTCGGAGCTCCCGTAATAACACGTATACTGCGACGACAGCATATTTCCCAGCCGTTGAGCAAACGGCCTTGTACCAAAAGTCAACAATATCTTCTCCATAATCCGCTATAGTATCTCGCCGTCCTTCATGTGTACAGTCCGGTCGGAGATATCTGCCAGCTCTTCATTGTGTGTTACAATAATAAACGTCTGCTTTAGGGAATCCCGTAATTCGAAAAACAATTTGTGTAACGACGCTGCATTCTCAGAATCCAGGTTTCCCGAGGGCTCGTCCGCGAGGACAAGCGATGGATTGTTGACGAGCGCCCTCGCCACGGAAACACGCTGCTGTTCGCCGCCAGACATCTCTGCCGGCTTATGATGGGCGCGGTGCTTGACCCCAAGCCTGTCGAGTAGTTCCAACGCCCGTACTTCCGCCTCCTTTTTTCCTACGCCTCCAATAAAAGCGGGAATACACACATTCTCCAATGCTGTAAACTCCGGGAGAAGGTGGTGAAACTGAAAGACAAAACCTATGTGTTCATTCCGGAACATGCTGAGCTTCTTCTCACTGAGGTGGCGGATATCTACACCGTTGATGGTCAGCAGGCCCTCGTCGGGTCTGTCTAGGGTGCCAATGATGTGCAATAGCGTACTCTTTCCCGCTCCGGACGCTCCTACGATGGATACAATCTCTCCCTTCTCAACAGACAGGTCGACACCTCTTAGGATAGGCAATTGTCCGTATGATTTCCGAATTTGGCTCGCCTTTAATATCATATCGCGAATATACCTACTTTTATCTACTTTTTTACCAAAGAATTACTTGCCCCTTCCATTTAAAAATCATATTTTTACGACAAATTTTTTAAGATGAACATTCACGAATATCAAGCAAAAGAAATACTTAAAAGTTTTGGCGTAAGAGTTCAAGAAGGAATTCTTGCAGAAACTCCAGAGCAGGCTGTTCAAGCTGCGCAAAAATTAAAACAAGATTTTAATTCGGACTGGGTAGTTGTAAAAGCACAAATTCACGCTGGTGGCCGTGGTAAAGGCGGCGGTGTGAAGCTCGCAAAAAATCACGACGAAGTATTGCAACGTGCAACAGACATCATCGGCATGCAGCTCGTGACACCACAGACAGGTCCGGAAGGGAAGAAAGTAAATAAAGTCTTGGTTGCGCAGGATGTATACTACCCTGGAGAAAGCGAAACAAAAGAATTCTACGTTTCTGTGTTGTTAGATCGTGCAAAAGGCCGTAACATCATCATGTATTCGACAGAGGGTGGTATGGATATTGAAGAGGTTGCCGAAAAAACACCACACCTGATATTTAAAGAAGAAGTCGATCCGAAAGCCGGCCTACAAGGTTTCCAAGCGCGTAAAATAGCTTTTAACCTTGGTCTTTCAGGAGCAGCTCATAAAGATATGGTGAAGTTTATCAGCGCGCTTTACAAAGCTTACGACACCATCGATGCTTCATTATTCGAAATCAACCCTGTACTGAAAACTTCAGACGACAAAATATTAGCTGTTGACGCCAAGGTTAATTTTGACGAAAACGCCCTGTATCGTCATCCGGACTATGCGGCTCTACGCGATGTTACAGAAGAAGATCCTACAGAGGTAGAAGCAGGCGAATCAAATCTAAACTATGTAAAACTTGACGGAAACGTTGGTTGTATGGTGAATGGTGCCGGACTTGCTATGGCGACGATGGACATTATCAAGCTTGCCGGCGGAGAGCCTGCAAACTTCCTGGATGTTGGTGGAACCGCTAATGCAGAGACGGTTAAGGCGGGCTTCAACATCATCTTGAAAGATCCTAACGTAAAAGCTATCTTGATCAATATCTTTGGCGGTATTGTCCGTTGCGACCGCGTTGCTCAAGGAGTTATCGACGCCTACCAGGAAATCGGAAACATCCCTGTGCCTATCATCGTGCGTCTTCAAGGAACGAACGCCGCAGAAGCAAAGAAACTAATTGATGATTCCGGCTTACAGGTATACTCTGCCATCTTATTGAAAGAAGCCGCAGAATTAGTTACAAAAGTTTTAAAAGGATAGTCCTTTTCGACATAGAACAAAAGCCATGGTTCGATCCATGGCTTTTTTGTTTCCGTTTCATACCCCACCGCCCCCCTCCTCGTTCCAGCGCGAAAATTGTTTGCCCCGTTTTTGCCGATAAATGGCAGATTTAGGAAATAATACGCTATTTTTGTAAGCCTAAAATTGCTAGTGTAAAGCAGGTTTATTATCGTACTACAAAATGGAACACACACGTATTAAAGAACTATTACAGTCAGAAGAGTTTGGCAAAGAAGTCATTGTTAAAGGTTGGGTTAGAACATTCCGCAACAACCAGTTTATCGCCATTAATGATGGTTCTACTATCCATAATATTCAAGCGGTCGTTGATTTCGAGAATACAGACGATACTTTATTAAAGCGAGTAACGACGGGTGCTGCTTTACGTGTACGGGGGACATTGGTGGAATCGCTCGGTAAAGGCCAGCGTGTGGAAATCAAAGTCGGGGAATTGACCATTCTGGGCGATTCCGATCCAGACAAATTTCCGCTACAACCAAAGAAACACAGTTTGGAGTTCCTCCGCGAGATCGCGCACTTACGGTTCCGTACAGGGACGTTCAACGCCATTTTCAAAGTACGAAATGCGCTAGCTTTTGCCGTACATAACTTCTTTCAGGAACGCGACTTCGTATACATACATACCCCCATTATCACCGGATCCGACGCAGAAGGGGCCGGAGAGATGTTCCGTGTAACCACCTTGGACCTTAACAATCCTCCACGTACCGAGTCTGGAGATATTGATTATAAGGAAGACTTCTTCGGGAAGTCCACAAACCTGACCGTCTCCGGACAGTTGGAGGGCGAACTGGCCGCTATGGCGCTCGGCAACATCTATACCTTTGGTCCTACGTTCCGCGCCGAGAATTCAAATACTACCCGCCACCTGGCCGAATTTTGGATGATTGAACCCGAAATGGCGTTCTACGAACTCGAAGATAACATGGATCTCGCAGAGGACCTGTTAAAATATGTCATTAAATACGCACTGAAAGCATGCCCCGATGAAATTGAGTTTCTGAAAAACCGCCTGCTTGAGGAAGAAAAATCAAAGCCTCAAACAGAGCGTTCGGAACTTAACCTCATAGACAAACTAAACTTCGTCGTGGACAATCAGTTTGAACGGGTAACCTATACAGACGCAATAGAGATATTAAAGAGAAGCAAGCCCAACCAGAAAAAACAATTTAAATACCTTATTGAAGATTGGGGGGCCGACTTACAATCCGAACACGAGCGCTATCTCGTAGAGAAGCACTTTAAGAAGCCTGTTATTCTAACAGACTATCCACGCGAGATAAAGTCTTTCTACATGAAGCAAAACGAGCCAGATGCGCAGGGCAGACACACGGTCCGCGCCATGGACATTCTATTCCCGGGCATCGGCGAGATGGTGGGCGGTTCCCAACGGGAAGAAAATCTTGATAAGCTCCTTACCCGCATGGCTGAGGTTGGTATTCCGGAGGAGGAGATGAGCTGGTTCTTGGACACCCGCCGCTTCGGATCGGCACCGCATTCCGGTTTCGGCGTCGGGTTTGAACGTCTTGTGCTATTCGTTACAGGAATGACCAACATACGCGATGTTATTCCATTCCCACGCACACCTAAGAACGCAGAGTTTTAACAGCAGCACTGCGTAATATCCAGCAATATAACACCGGCGTCCCTACGCTATCGGAGCACACGCGGCAAGCACGCTTGCATGGAGAATATAAACGGACAGATAAACACTTTTGAAAAGAGCCGCCGAACATTTCCCCTGTTTGGCGGTTCTATTTTAGAGCGAATACGAAACTTAACGACACTACATCATGCTTTTGAAAATATACGAAGACAACCCTAATCCTAAGGCGATAAAACAGGCCGTAGACGTTCTGCAAAAGGGAGGTGTCATCATTTATCCGACCGACACCGTTTATGGTATCGGGTGCGATATTACAAACCACCGGGCAATCGAACGCGTCTGCCAGATACGGGGATTAAAACCCGAAAAGTCAAACCTTTCTTTTATCTGTTACGACCTCACCGACATCTCCAATTACACCAAACCCTTTGATACGGCCGTATTCCGCGTATTAAAAAAAGCCCTTCCCGGCCCCTTCACATTTATCTTTAACGCCAGCGGCCAAGTGCCTAAACTGCTGAGTTCTAAAAAGAAGACCGTCGGTATACGGGTACCGGATAACAATATTGTCCGTGAAATTGTAAAAGAGTTGGGGAATCCGATCGTCACGTCGTCCATTCATGACGAAGATGAAATTATCGAATACTCTACCGACCCCGAACTGATCCATGAAAAATATGAAGACCTCGTAGACCTGGTGATAGACGGTGGATATGGAGGGAATGTGGCTTCGACAATTGTCGATGTAACTTCGGGCGAATTTGAAGTCGTACGGGAGGGAAAGGGCGACCTCGAAAACTACCTATAACGTGTCATTTCCGGCTACCTCATCGGCATGGCGGCGGCACAGTTATTGCGCTTCGCCCTACAAAATGATAAATTCTTCAACAACGACATGGCCCACATACTCGTTCACCCGGCCTATAATCTGTCGCCGCATGAGTGCAAGTTCATTTTTAATGACAGCGGATTCAACCTTGACAAATAGCTTCTTGTCGTGAATATAAATTTTCTGCGTCCTATTGGCGATGGCTTTACCTATGATCTCGGGCCAGGCCGTTACGATAGACGATTCATCGAATTTTGACCGGAGGCGGTAAACGTCTATCCATTTTTCGATGGCTTCCTTAATACCTATGTCGTCCTTCGTGGGAATCTCATCAAACTTTTTCTTATACATCTATCGTTCCTCCTTTCACATCAAAAATACGAATTGGCTTCGCTATTTCTTCAAAAATCTGCTTTATTCGCAGAGCGTCGGTATCCGTCAGAAAGATTTGCCCAAATTCGTTTTCAGAAACCAGCTGCATCAATTTCTTTGTGCGGTACGCATCGAGCTTATCGAAGATATCATCCAACAGCAGTAAGGGCTTTTCATTCTTTTTACTTTTCAGGAAGCTATATTGAGCGAGCTTTAATGCAATCAAAAAAGATTTCTGCTGCCCTTGGGAGCCAAATTTTTTTAAAGGCATCTCGCCATGGATGGTAAACAACAGATCGTCGCGATGAATCCCTTGGGATGTGCGTTCCAACATCCTATCTTTTTCCAAATTTGTTTTTAGCAACGTTTCGAAGTCGTCCCGCATTAAAGGCGAATCGTACACCAGTGATACCTGTTCGGCGTCGTCGGTCAAAAAGGCATAGTAGCGAACAAATTCAGCAAGAAATTCCTCCATAAACTGCTTCCTACGGACAAAAATACGTTCCCCCACGTCAGCTAGCTGCAAACTAAAAACTTCGAGCAGACCGACGTCGAAAACGCCCGTCTCCCGTACCTGTTTGAGAAGAGCGTTCCGCTGGAACAAGACCTTGTTGTATTGGATTAGAATATCCAGATAGTGGTTATCTGTCTGTGAAATCACGTTATCCATGAATTTACGCCTTTCTTCACTTCCATCCGTTATAATAGAAGTGTCATTGGGCGATATCATGACAAGCGGAAACTGCCCGATATGATCAGCCAGCCGCTGGTAGTCCTTTTTATTCTTTCTGAACTGCTTCTTCTGATTTTTCTTTAAACTACACGACACCGTATCGGACGAATATACGCCTTCAAACTCCCCTTGAATCATAAACCAGTCGCATCCTCTTTTGATGTGCTGAGAGTCGATCGGGTTAAAATACGATTTACATAGCGCCAGATAGTGTATCGCGTCGAGCAGGTTTGTCTTCCCTGCTCCATTTGGGCCGGCAAAGGCGTTCACCTGGGGCAGGAACACTAACGAAGACTCGGTATAATTCTTAAAATTTAAAACGGACAATTGTTTTAACCACATTCCGAAAAGTGAATCAAAGATCAGTACCCGAACAGCGGGACATTCTCTCCTCAAAGATAGACAAAAAATATCAGCAGGCAACTGCGGCAGCAACACGTCCTGAGAAGCGTCTGCTCTGACGTCGTCCCCAGAAGGAATAAAAAAAACCGCGATAAGCGCGGCTCCAATTCATGACGTATTCTCTTCGCTAAAGCTTATTTTATTTCCTCAAAATCGACAAATTCGCCCGCCGTTTGAGGGCCTTTGCGTTGTCGGGCATCCTCCTGCGGCACATATTCCACACGCACTTCGCCATCTTTGCGGTGCGACTGCGAAGAAGTCTGTTTAAACTCGTCGAACGGGTTAGCGGTATTCGTGTATTGATATCGTCTCTGTCCTCCGGCAGACTGTTGTGCCTTGTCCATGAGCCGCTCTGTCATTTTTCTTATCGCGAAAGGCATCAATAAGCGAAACAAATATTTCAACCCATAAAATGCGATAAAAAATATTGCTATAAACTTAATTAATTCCATTTTTTAACGTTTGATCAAATTTACTAAAATTCTGCTACCCCTTCCGTCAAGGTAATGTCAGCATCCCACCGTTAACAGAATTTAACACCTGCTAATCTTTTGAAGCCAGTTTACGTTTGGCTTCCATCACCGCACGTGCAAGCTCCTCTGCTTTATGCGAACCGATAATATAGGTCAGGCCTTCTTTATCAGTAAGCCAGACCGCATCTTTTCCTCCGGAATAAAAACGGATCTTTCCATTCTTGTGCAGGTTGTACACGGGGTTATTAAACACAAAAGTACTGTAGGGCTTCAGTTCGATCTTAACAATGTTGTATAAATCTATTTTGACAAGCTTTGACGACCAGAGCCCGCTTAAAATTAAAAATTTACCGTCGACCACCGTCTTGTAGTGTACCATATAGATCATAATGATCGACACAACAATAACGCTAACACCCACAATGAAAAACAGCTGGCTTGATGCCAGGTTTTCCAAATTTAGGTAATATGCAATAAAACAGAACAACACCAATATCATCCGGACGCTGATCCATGTAGCATCCCGGCCTAAATATTGTTTTTCCTGAAAAAGATAATGTCCGCCCATAGCTTTTATTTACAAACTAAAGTAAAGACTTTTTTCGTACTTTCCGATATCTTATACCGATTATCTAGCCGATATCCGACGATCCAAACGACATGGCCTGCCGCATCCACCAAAATCGGAATACATTTTTTTTTATGCAGCGCAACCTTCTCCTGGATAAAAAAGTCGCTCAGCTTTTTTTTGCCCTGCATACCTAATGGGTAAAAATAGTCTCCCTCTTTCCAGAAACGGAAATACAACGGAAATTTTAACGTGTCCATGTCCAGCTGTGCCTGGTACGCGCCGGCCCTGACCTCCAGATTCTCTTCCACGCGGATATGGATGTCTTTTCCCCCAAACTGTAGCTGCTGCTCTTCGGGATGGATGTCCCGACTGCGCGCTTCCACTGAAGCACCCGTTAACCGGACCATCCATATGGCATTCCGATCTAGCAGCATCTCGTGCGTATCCGACAGAAAGCGTTTCCCAGGGTTTCCATCCACGCTTTTCTGTAAGTCAGCCAACACAGCTTTGGAAAAGCCGAACGGCTTAAAAATTTCAAATAACAAGGGTAGATTGGCCAAATACGGCTGAAGCAACTTTCGGTCGATACGATAGTCGCCATCCTTCTCCACCAAAAGCTGCTTCCGTAGCGGTTTAACGAACGATTGCAGTAAATCGTAGGCTTCCTGGAAATGACTGATATTTTGTGTGATTGCGACCTCGAAATCAGGAACGATCTCTTTAAATCTTGGAATGATATCGAGACGGATCTTATTACGCGCATATTTGGTCGAGAAATTCGATTCATCGTCCCGATACGGTACCTTCAGCCGGTCGACATAAAATGTAACCTCTTCTGCCTTCAAAAAAAGCAACGGACGGATCAGTCGGTTTCGGCGAGGTAAGATTCCCCGCAGCCCTCGAAGCCCGGTACCCCGGGTCAGATTGAGCAGTACGGTTTCGATATGATCATTTTGATGCTGGGCAACGGCAATCCAACGTGCCCCCTGCTCTTCCCGCAGCATTTCAAACCACTCATACCGAAGCGCACGGGCCGCCATCTGTATAGATATTCCTTGCGCCTGCGCAAAGGTCTCCGTTTCAAAACGGCGGACAACAAAGGGAACCTTGTTTTCTTGCGCAAAGGTACGCACCAGCGACTCATCCAGGTCGGATGCTTCGCCACGCAGCGCAAAGTTGCAGTGTGCAATGACACACGGATATCCCAGTTCCAGAAAAAGGCGCGCCATCAGCATGGAATCCCGCCCGCCGCTGACAGCAAGCAAGATTTTATCGCCCTTCACCACGCCTATGACCTCGGTGATAAACTCCTGAAAACGGCCAAATAGATCCATACGTCAAAGGTAATACATTATTCCTATCCCCTCCATCACGTGGGTTCACTTTTTGCCTCCGCATTCGTACTTTTAGCATCCTCCCCCCTACTTCCCACTTTTTAAAACCTTTAACAATTTTTTGCTATTTTATTAGCTACTTTTGCTGCTGTGAAGTATTATCTGGCACTCATAGTAAACCTCTTCTGCTTAACGTCCCTCTTTGCGCAGGACGAGCTCCGTCTTGTGTCATCCCGCTACAGTACAATTATTGACCAAAAGGGTTTCAGCAGCATCCAACCTGTCTATTCTCATAAAGGAAGTACGTTGTCGGCCGACAGCGGGATTATCTACGAGGACGCCATTGGGCGGCAGTTTTTCGAAGCTTTTGGCAATGTGGTCATTACACAGCCTTCGGGTACCATTATCTACGCGGACCGATTACATTACGACGCGGCCCCACAAATTGCGACGTTAACCAACAACGTGCGGATGGTCGACGCAACCTCCGTATTAACCACCAATCACCTGATCTATAAGATGCGGGATAAGATCGGCACCTACACCGGGGGCGGCCGCATTATCTCGAAAGGAGATACCATCACCTCAAAGAACGCCTACTATTTTGAAAATACGCAGGATGCATATTTTCGCAATAAAGTAGTGGTCCGCACCCCCGACGTTAAAATATACACCGATACGATGCGTTACAACTCCGCGCAGCGAATGACCTATTTCTTTGGTCCCACAAACATTAAAGGGAACAAAGGCGAGAACCTATATACCGAAAAGGGTAATTACAACACCGCAACTGGGGTGGCCAACTTTTCCAAAAACAACCTCTACACCGAAGGAACCCGCTTTTTAAAAGGCGACAGTTTACATTATAACCGGGAGTCGGGCCTCGGAAAGGCTTATCGGAACGTGGTCTTCGTCGACACCTCGGACAAGTTCTATGCCTATGGAGGCTACGGCCTGTACGATCAACGCGAAGAGTCGATCACGATGACCGACAAGCCCCTGGTAATAATGGTTATACAAAATGACTCGACCGATAGGGCTTCCGTTACGGATAGCACGTCCGTAGATTCGCTGGCGGCTCCCAACCTTACCGCTAAGGAAAAAAAACGTAAGAACGGACGGGATGAAAATAAGGAAGACCAGATATCGGCAGACCGCCCGGGGGCGGCCGCGAGCGACTCTCTCCGAACAGCTCCTCCCCCCGTAGAATCGGCCAAAGTCGATTCCGCCTATATGACGGCAGACACGTTGTATTCGAGGTTGATCCTCCTCAAAGACTATAAAGCATTGAATTTTAACTTGGACCGCAACGGCGGAGAGCTGGAGATCGATCAAGATATAGACTACGGAGACGACGATGATGGGCTGGACGACATTTCGGACGGAGAAGAACCGAATCTGCCGCTGACGGACAGCACCTCCGGGGATAGTATAAGCAAACTGCCCGAGGAAGGCCTCAAGGAGATAGTCCGCAAAACGGACGAGCTAAAAAAAAGCTCGCCGGCAACCGTAGCGAGGTCTGCCGGAAAGACGGATTCGGCAGCACGCTCCGAGATTGGTAAAACATTAGCTCAGGATTCCATCATCCGCCAGAGGGCCGTGATACCCCGCGTAGCAGAAGCCGACAGCATCATGAATAAAGCCCTTTTGACGGCCCAGACGCCCGACACGGTGATAAAAGATACGAGCAATCAGGCTTACCTTGACACCGCACGTACGCGGATTGTAAAAGCCTATTACAATGTGCGCATGTTCAAGTCCGACCTACAGGCTGTCGCAGACTCCCTTTACTACGGCATGGCCGATTCCATGTTCCGCTTTATGGGACGCCCCATGATATGGGCAGAAGGCTCGCAAATATCGTCCGACACCATCTACATGCAAATAAGGCGACAGCAACTGGACAACGCATTGTTGGTTGGCAACGCTTTCATGGTAAACGCGGTATTAGATACGGTAAAATTCAACCAGCTAAAGGGACGTAAGATTACGGCTTTCTTCGCCAATAATTCTATTGACAGGCTTTATGTGGATGGCAATGCGGAGAACCTCGTCTTTTCCGAGAATGACAAGACGAAGACCATCACCGAGATGTTCCACGATCGCGGCGCACGGATCAAAATCAAGATGGAAAACAAAAAGATCATTGATTATATCACCGTTCGGAAAGTCGACCAAAAAGTATATCCTTTTAAACTTGTCACCCCCGAAAACGAGGTCCTTCCAGGTTTTATCTGGCGCCCTCAGGACCGTCCAAAATCGAAGGAGGACATGATAAATAGGAAACGGGAAATCGAAAAAGCCGGAGGTCAACCTGATCTAAATGAAGGCAATGACGAGACCGATCGACCAGATAAGGAGGAAAAAGCCGGAAATGCAGCTTCTCCTAAGCCGGGCCCACAGGCTGCGAGCTGAGTATATGCTGCATACGATTGTTGTCTGTTTGAAGCAAAAGGCGTCATAGCATGTCGCCTGAATACTTCCGGAAGGGATTATTGACCGGCCGGACCACACCCGCCCCGCCACTAACGCCGCTAAAGCGTGTTCAGAAAAGCGGCCAGCTTTTCAACGGCTACGGCCCTGTGACTAATTTTATTCTTCTCCTCCAGGGACATCTCGGCAAATGTCCGATCATAACCATCGGGAACAAAAATCGGATCGTAACCGAACCCGCCGTCTCCACGTCGCGCATCGAGAATATGTCCTTCTATCGTACCCTCAAAAAAGTACTGCTGCCCATTTAAATAAAGAGAAATAACCGTTCTAAAACGGGCCTTCCGATCCGGGGTATCCCCCAGCCTCTCTAACAACAGATCAATATTTCTCTCCATATCCCGCGTTCCCGAATACCGGGCAGAATAGACTCCCGGCTCTCCGCCCAACGACGTCACCTCCAATCCGGAATCGTCGCCGAAACAATCCAATCCATATCGCTTTACCAGGTAGTCTGTCTTCTGCTGGGCATTTTCCTCAAAAGTTACTCCGGTTTCCGGAATATCGTCGCTACACCCAATGTCAGAAAGCGATTTAATATGAAAACGGTCGCCTATAATGGCCTGCACCTCTTCGAGTTTGTGTTTGTTGTTTGTCGCAAAAACCAGTTCAAACATAGTAGTTATGATTAGCGGTCAAGTATGCGTGCCTCTTAAACATTTAGTTTACTTTGGCCGTTAGCACTTAACCATTAATAAACGTCTTAAATTCGCTCCAGAAGAGCTTCTTCTTTTCAGGGTCAGCAAACATTTCCTCAAAACTAAACGTATTGAAAACCGTGGCTACACGTCCCTTCATGTATGCGTTATGCCCAATGGCAGGCAATTTCAGTGATGCAGGTTCCACGCCGAGCAGGGTAATTTTGGTCGGTTGAAAAAACTCCATGATCTGTTTGAAATCGTTAGGATTGTGCGGATTCGCCAGGTTCACCACGGCCACGTTCTGCCATGTTAACTTCAATGCGCCGATAGTCTTTATGAAAGCCTCTTCCGCCTGCGGCGAAAAATATGGGTAATCTGGATATCGGAGAATAAATAAAACCCCGTTTGATTTGTCTCCCCGGTAGGCAAATGCCCCTCCCTGCTTCCCTTCTGAAGCCGGTGTACTTCTCAGATCTTCGCCCGCCTGGGGAACCGCCGCTCCATCCGTATCAACACCAAACAGGGTCTCGGACATCAAAGCGTGTAACGCTACCGGATTTTTAGTTATGAGATTCATCTATGCTCCCTTGGTGCAAATTCCCGGACCTGCCTCGTGGACGAATCCGGGAATCGGCGTAATTATTGACCTAAGACATAAGCAAAAATTAGCGGTGCTACAATAGTAGCATCTGACTCGACCACAAACTTCGGTGTGTCGATATCCAGCTTACCCCAGGTGATTTTCTCGTTTGGCACTGCCCCCGAATAAGAGCCGTACGAGGTCGTTGAATCGGAGATCTGGCAGAAATAGGCCCAAAAAGGAACATCCTCCCATTCCAGGTCCTGATACATCATCGGCACGACACAAATAGGAAAGTCGCCCGAAATACCACCACCGATCTGGAAAAATCCTACCCCTTTACCTTCTGAGTTGGCACGATACCATTCCGTTAAATAGATCATATATTCAATACCGGATTTTACGGTACTTGCCTGCAATTTGCCTTTAATGACATTGGCAGCAAAGATATTTCCAGTAGTGGAATCTTCCCATCCCGGACATACGATCGGTAAATTTTTCTCTGCGGCAGCTACAATCCAGGAGTTCTTCGGATCAATCTCGTAGTATTGCTCCAGCACACCGGAGTTTACAACTTGGTATAAAAATTCATGCGGAAAAAAGCGCTCACCTTTTTCTTCAGCGGCGTGCCATACGTCTTCCAGGTGCTTTTGCAGACGTCGAAAAGCTTCCTCTTCAGGAATACAAGTATCCGTTACACGATTATAGTGTTGATCAAGTAACTCCCGTTCCTGCTCGGGCGTTAGATCGCGATAGTTAGGCACACGTTTGTAGTGCGAGTGGGCCACTAAATTCATAACGTCCTCTTCCAGGTTGGCTCCGGTACAAGAAATAAATTGAACCTTGTCCTGGCGGATCATCTCAGCTAATGAAATGCCCAATTCAGCTGTACTCATCGCCCCACCTAAAGAAATTAGCATTTTACCACCGTCCAATAGGTGAGCCTCATAACCTTGCGCCGCGTCGACTAACGCTGCAGCGTTGAAGTGTAGGTAGTTTTTCTCCAGAAATTGAGAAATAGGACCTTTTTGTGTACTCATAGTTTCTAGTTTTCTATTCTAAGAACAAAGGTACACAAACCGGACGAAATGGGACACGGCGATTTTATTTTACTTCCGCTTCAATAATCTACGGAAGACCAGGTAAAATAGAACAAGTATACAGATTAAAACGCCTAAAACAACGAACTCTTCCCTACCTATATTCCAACTCATACAATTAACATGTTTGCTATCCGGATTAAATCACCCACTTCTCGCATCTGTCCAGAAATGCGGGACTTATATCCGCACCGATGCCGATTTCTTCGGATACGGAAACGTGATATCCCCGGTACGCTACCCCGCCGATAACCGGGTCTTCCAGATGTCCCACCATACAGGTGTCCAGATCGAAAAATTTAACGTTGGGCGCCGCGTATGCGAAATGTACCTTTGCTGCCAGCGCCAGGCGCGACTCGAGCATCCCTCCGATCATACAGGGAATCTGATATGCGGCGGCCAATTCCTGTATCCGCAAAGCTTCCGCGATACCGGTTGATTTAGAAAATTTAATATTGATATAATCGCATCCATCGTTTCTACATAGGCGTTCTGCGTCACGATGCGAATAGACCGATTCATCGGCCATGATCGGGACGATGGTCTGGCTCCGCAGTTCCGGCAACAGGTGGTCGTTATAAGTACGCATCGGCTGTTCGCAAAATTGAATTTTGAAGGGCTCGAGGCCGCCAAGTGCCTCCAGGGCCTCCTCAAAGGTCCAGCCTTGATTCGCATCAATACGTATGGGAATATCAAAACCAACAGCCTTACGGATCTCCCGTATGCGCGCCACATCTTCCTTTGGCTTTTTTCCGAGCTTGACTTTTAGCGCTTCGGCCCCGCCAGCCTTCAATGTGGCCGCTTTGTCGGCCATTTGCGCCGGCTCGCCGATACCGAGGGTGATATCTGTAACGATATCTCTCCGCTCTCCTCCTAAAAAACGATAGAGGGGGAGCCCGGCATGTTTTGCCGAAAGGTCATGCAGGGCCATATCGAATGCCGACTTTACCGTAGTATTCCCGGCTATATACAGATTCAATTCGCCCATGCGCTCGGCAATCGCCAGCGGATCCTTTCCCTTCCATAAACGGGCGAAGTCGCGCGCAAGAACCAAACACGTATCCTGCGTTTCACCGACAATCATGGGAAACGCCGAACATTCGCCCACCCCATATATCCCCATGTCCGTCATGACCCGTACGAACGTGTTCTGTGCATAATCCATAGTCCCCGTTGCAATGACAAAGGGTTCCATCGGGATACTTAAACGATAAATTTCTACAGCTGTAATTTTCATGGATAGCTATGACTAAAATACGCATCAAAATTCTACAATAAAAGCAACAAAAGCAAGCAGATGGGTAAAACGTAACCGATCTGCTTGCAGATATAGCTTAGTTCAGTTTCTTATTAATCAGAGCAGCGAGTGTCTTCCCGGTTTTCGCATAGCCCTCCGACATACGATCATTGTTATTTGGAATACCGACAAATTGAATGTTTCCCGGAGCCTTTGTACTGTGGATCTCCAGAAGCACCTTGCTATGATCTGCCGTTTCAACAAAACGCAAAATCGTACTTACCTTTGCTGCCTGAGCCATCACCCCCGCAAACCAGCCCGGGTAGATCCAAGTGGTTTTGACAATCACCGTGTAGGTTGCGTCCCCTTCATCTGTCGACGATTTGATGGCCAGGTTTTTGTTCATCGATGCTAAAAATTTATTCACAAATGTTGTGGATTTTGAATAGTCCCAATCCTTACGCCAAACTTCAGCTTCGTCCGCTCCTTTATCCCTGGTAATCTCATCAATACGTTTATTGATATAGTCCTGTTCCGACATCATCTCATTATAAAACGTAGCGCCCGCATAGTCAAACACCACATTTAAATTGCGCTGCCCCCTTAGAAATTCAAAATTGCCCGATGCGACTTTCATCTTTTGACCAACGGCGATCGCCGGAACCAAGAATAGCGGTATGAGTAGCCATACCATTACATTAGTTAGATTTTTCACGTGTTTTCTGTTAGATTAATAATAGCTAAAAATACATAAAAAAATCCATATCCAAGCATCGATTACCCCTCCGTCAGGACCTGCACCCATTCGTCATCCCTTTTGGCGCGCGGCAATATTCCCGTCCGGCGGCAGCGGCGTCTCCGGGTTTACTGAACCAGGCCGCCACAATCATAAATTCGCTCTCATAAGAAAGTTACAGAATGATATTTCCAATTACGGCGCATCTACAAACAAGAATACAATATCAACAAAAAAAACGCTGTTATTTATCAATAAAACAACAACAGATAATATTTTTTATAAAATCTTTAAAAAAGATCGTTTTTTATTCATATATTAGCAACCTAATATTTTGAGGAGAAAATGATAAACGAAAGATTACCGGAACAAGGGCTTTACAACCCCGACTTTGAGCATGATGCCTGTGGGGTAGGTTTTGTAGCGCACATCAAAGGTCAAAAATCACATCAGCAGGTCAGAGACGCCTTAACTATGTTGGAAAACATGGAGCATAGAGGTGCATGCGGGTGTGATCCGGAAAGCGGGGATGGAGCTGGTATCATGATTCAGCTTCCTCACGAATTTTTGTGGGAAGAATGTATTAACATTGGCATTCAGCTGGAAGAGCCCGGCTACTATGGCACCGGCATGGTATTCCTTCCAAAAGACGAAGAGTTAAACGCCGTATGCCGCCAGGCAATTATGGAAGCTACAGAAAACAGAGGCATGAAGTTTCTTGGCTTCCGCGATGTTCCTGTAAACCGGGACGGCATTGGCCCTACGGCACTCAGCGCCGAACCCGAAATTGTCCAGTTTTTCGTATCCCGTCCTGACGGCGTCTCCACCACCGAAGATTTCGAACGGAAGCTGTTCGTACTTAGGCGGCTCATCATCCAAAAAGTAAAAGAACATCAGGAATATCCGTTACCGTTGTATATAGCGTCGCTTTCCTGTAAGACCATTATCTACAAGGGGCAGCTGACAACCTATCAGGTCGGAACATATTTCGAAGACCTAAAAGATCCGCGCGTCGTCTCGGCGTTCGGTCTGGTCCACTCACGTTTCTCTACAAACACATTCCCATCGTGGTCGCTCGCCCAGCCGTTCCGGAATATCGCCCATAACGGGGAGATCAATACCCTTACAGGGAACCTCAACTGGTTTTATGCGGGAGCCCGCTCGTTGTCATCGCCCTATTTTACGGAAGAGGAGATGCAAATCCTGTTGCCTGTGGTTGACCGCGGACAGTCGGATTCTGCCTGTCTCGATAATGTGGTGGAACTTCTGCTCCACAGCGGCCGTAGCCTACCGCATGTCATGCTGATGCTCGTACCTGAAGCATGGGATGGCAACACGCAAATGGACCCGCTGAAGAAGGCTTTCTACGAATATCATGCAACGCTAATGGAGCCTTGGGACGGCCCCGCTGCACTCTGTTTTACCGACGGAAAAATCATTGGAGCTACACTCGACCGTAATGGATTACGTCCGTTACGCTTCGCCGTAACCTCCGACGACCGCGTAGTCGTCGCGTCCGAGGCCGGTGCATTACCGATCCCCGAAAATCTGATTATAAAAAAAGGACGGCAGCAGCCCGGAAAAATTTTCGTTGTGGATATGGAGCAGGGATGTATCCGCTCCGACGAAGAAGTTAAAGGCGAATTGGTACGCCAGCAGCCTTACGGCGAATGGCTCAACAACTATAAAATCCGTCTCCAGGAACTGGAAGAGCCGCGCGTAACTTACACGTATCTAAAAAAAGAGTCGGTATTCAAGTACCAACAGGCTTTCGGATATTCCCGGGAAGACCTGGAAGCGATATTAACGCCGATGGCCCTGACAGGATACGAACCGATAGGCTCTATGGGAACTGATGTGCCTCTCGCCATTCTTTCCGATCAGCCTCAGCACCTGTCAAGTTATTTTAAGCAGTTCTTTGCGCAGGTTACGAATCCTCCGATTGACCCGATCCGCGAGCGGCTCGTGATGAGTTTGGCAACGTTTATCGGCAACGCCGGTAATATTCTTGTCGAAGACAAGAAATTCTGCCACTGCGTAACATTAGAGCACCCGATCCTGACTTCCAGCGAACTGGAAAAGCTCCGTTCAATAGATACCGGCATTTTCCAGGCAAAGACACTACAGCTCTACTTCAAAGCGGATGGCAAGCCCGGATCATTGGAAGCCGGACTCGAAAGACTTTGCCGCTATGCCGACGACGCAGTGCGGGATGGATTTGAAGTGATCATTCTTTCCGACCGCGCCATCGACTCCCAGCACGCCGCAATACCTTCTATACTCGCTGTTTCCGCCGTGCACCACCACCTGATAAAGACAGGGAACAGAGGTGCTGTAGGACTCGTTGTCGAGGCGGGGGATGTTTGGGAAGTACACCACTTCGCGTGCCTGCTGGCTTTCGGCGCCACGGCCATAAACCCTTACATGGCGTTAGCCTCTATCCGCACCATGAAAGAACTTGGGCAGATAGATACCAGCCTTACCTGGGACGATTTAAAGAAAAATTACGTCAAAGCGATCTGTGCAGGTTTACTCAAGATATTCTCCAAAATGGGAATCTCCACCCTGCAATCGTACCATGGCGCACAGATATTTGAAGTTCTCGGCATCGATAAAGATGTTGTAGATAGATACTTCTGCGGCTCCGTTTCACGCATCGGAGGTCTAACATTAGATGATATCGCTGCGGAAGCCTTATCTAAACATTGGAGAGCATTCGGCGAGTCCCGCGTTGAAAAGAAGCTACTGCCGGAAGGCGGTATCTATCAGTGGAAACGCCGCGGCGAAGGGCACCTATGGAGCCCCGAGACCGTTCACTTGCTGCAAAAGGCTTGTCGCACTACCGACTACAATGCTTACAAACAGTATGCGTCCATCATCAACAACCAAAAGGAACGTATGTTTACGTTACGCGGGCTGTTGGATTTCGCCAAACACCGTACACCGGTGCCACTGGCAGAGGTCGAGCCTGTCGAAAACATTATGAAACGTTTCGCTACCGGTGCCATGTCCATGGGGTCGATCTCCACAGAAGCCCATAGTACCTTGGCCATCGCCATGAACCGGATCGGCGCTAAGAGCAACACCGGCGAAGGCGGTGAAGATGCAATACGCTTTCAACGGCTGCCCAACGGCGACTCTATGCGTTCAGCTATTAAACAGGTGGCCTCGGCGCGCTTTGGGGTAACATCGCACTACCTTAGCGAGGCCGACGAAATCCAGATCAAAATGGCGCAGGGAGCGAAACCCGGAGAAGGAGGTCAACTTCCGGGGCACAAGGTCGACGAGTTTATCGCGCGTTTACGCCACGCCACTCCGGGAGTTGGGTTAATTTCCCCTCCTCCTCACCACGATATTTATTCGATAGAGGACCTGGCACAGCTTATCTTTGATCTGAAGAATGCCAACAGAAAAGCACGGATCAACGTAAAACTGGTATCCAAGGCGGGCGTCGGTACCATCGCGGCAGGTGTAGCGAAAGCGCATGCGGACGTGATATTGATCGCCGGCTACGATGGAGGAACAGGAGCCTCACCAATAAGCTCTATTAAGCATGCAGGCTTACCTTGGGAGCTCGGGCTGGCAGAAGCCCACCAAACGCTCGTGCAGAACAAACTTCGCAGCCGCGTTGTGTTGCAGGCTGACGGACAGATGAAAACAGGCCGCGACATTGTTATTGCCACCTTGTTAGGCGCCGAAGAATGGGGGGTCGCCACGGCAGCCCTCGTGGCCGGAGGGTGCATCATGATGCGCAAATGCCATCTGAACACATGCCCTGTGGGCGTGGCAACACAGGATCCGGAGCTACGCAAGCTATTCTCCGGTAAACCGGAGGACATTGTAAACCTGTTCCGCTTCCTCGCAGAAGAAGTACGCGAGATTATGGCACAGCTGGGCTTCCGCACCATCAATGAGATGGTGGGTCGGGCGCAATTCCTGAAGAAGCGCGAAAACATCGACCATTGGAAAGCGTCCAAAATTGACTTTTCAAAAATTCTATATGTCGCACGGAACGAACCGTCGGAAACACTTTATAACACGCAGGAGCAAGATCACGGCCTAAGCATGATTCTCGACTGGGGGCTGCTTACACAGGCTAAGCCTGCCTTAGAATCAAAGACACCCGTATTCGGCACATTTAAAGTAAAAAATACAGACCGCACCATCGGAACAATGTTGTCCAACGAGATCTCCAAGCTCTACGGGGCAGACGGGCTACCGGACAATACCATTAATTTCAAGTTCGAGGGATCAGCAGGTCAGTCTTTCGGTGCATTCGGAGCCAAAGGTATCTCCTTTGAGCTTGAAGGCGAGGCGAACGATTATGTTGGAAAAGGCCTTTCTGGCGCGCAACTGGCGATCTACCCCACCGCCGACAGCCCGTTAATAGCCCATGACAACATCATCATCGGGAACGTAGCCCTCTATGGGGCAACATCAGGCCATCTATTTATCAACGGTATGGCTGGAGAACGCTTCGCGGTACGTAACTCGGGGGCTACAGCCGTAGTTGAAGGTATTGGCGACCACGGCTGTGAATATATGACAGGCGGACATGCGTTAATCCTAGGCCCTACAGGACGGAATTTCGCGGCCGGGATGAGTGGTGGTATCGCGTGGATCTACGACATCTCGGGGACATTCCGCGACAACTGCAACCAGGAGATGGTCGACCTCGACCCATTGGATACGGAAGATGAAAATGCGATCATCGCTTTACTCAAGCGGCATATCAACCTGACCAAAAGTGAACGCGCCAACTTTATCTTGCAGAACTGGTCGAGCGAGAAAAACAAGTTTATCAAAGTATTCCCACGCGAATACAAGAATGTGTTACGTAAAAAATTAGTTGAAGCTTAATATAGAGGAGGAAAAGAGTCATGGGAAAACCAACAGGATTTTTAGAATTTGAAAGAGCGCTTCCTCAGAAAGAGTCTGTAGAAAGCAGAAAACAGAACTATCAAGAATTTGTACATCGTTATTCAGACGATCAACTCAACAATCAAGCAGCGCGCTGTATGAATTGCGGCATTCCTTTCTGTCATTCGGGATGCCCGCTGGGTAATGTCATTCCCGAATTCAATGATGCTGTGTACGATGGTCGTTGGGAAGAGGCCTATAATATCTTAGTTTCAACCAATAACTTTCCCGAGTTTACGGGAAGGATATGTCCAGCGCCGTGCGAAGCTGCATGCGTGCTGGGCATAAATAAGTCGCCCGTAGCAATCGAAGAAATTGAGAAACATATTATCGAAATCGCGTATAGCAAAAACTACGTGCAGCCTAACAAAAGCTACATAAAAACCGGCAAGCGTGTGGCTGTTGTAGGGTCGGGCCCTGCCGGACTGGCGGCCGCTGCCCAACTTAACAAAGCGGGGCATGACGTCGTTGTCTACGAGCGGGACGATAAGGTCGGAGGGCTGCTCCGCTACGGCATACCAGATTTCAAATTGGACAAGTCGGTTATCGATCGTCGTGTCGACGTTATGAAACAGTCGGGTATTGAGTTCAGGGTTAACGCCGAGGTGGGCGTTAACGTACCTGCTGGCGAGCTGCAGGCGTACGACGCTATCGTCCTGGCCGGCGGATCAACTATCCCCCGCAACCTTCCGATTCCGGGACGCGAACTCAAAGGAGTACACTTTGCGATGGAGTTCCTGAAACAGCAGAACAAGCGGGTAGGAAACTCACCGATCGAAGAAGAGGAAATACATGCAGAAGGCAAAAATGTATTGGTTATCGGAGGTGGCGACACAGGCTCTGATTGTGTAGGAACGTCCAACCGTCATGGCGCTAAAAGTGTGACACAATTTGAGTTAATGCCACAGCCCCCGAAAGAACGGACTGAGGCCATGCCGTGGCCAACCTACCCGATGTTGTTGAAGACCACGACGTCACATGAAGAAGGATGTCAGCGCTTTTGGAGCGTCAGCACCAAGGCTTTCCTTGGAGATGACAACGGACATGTACGCGCCGCGTTGGTAGTCGATCTGGAGTGGGAAACAGATGCTTTGGGCAGACCAATAAAATTCAAGGAGGTCGAAGGCTCCGAACGGGAGATACCTTGTGAGCTGGTAACGCTCGCGATGGGTTTTCTGCATCCACAACACGAAGGCCTCTTGCAGCAGCTCGGCGTGAAACTCAACGAACGGGGAAACGTCGATGCTGCCGAAGGAGAATACAAATCGTCCGCGGAAAAAGTATTTGTGGCCGGCGATATGCGTCGCGGTCAGTCGCTCGTTGTCTGGGCGATCTCCGAAGGTCGTGAATGCGCTAGGAAAGTTGACGAATACCTGATGGGATATTCCGAACTTGAGCGCAAAGATAAAGCTGTCTCATACGCTTAATTTCATATACTTTAGTACAAAGTGAAAAACCGGACCAGGTCCGGTTTTCTTTATTTATACCCCCTGACAAAACCCACTGTTAGTCAACCTATAGGCCGGGCAAAGGGGGGATTAAAATAGGTTCTCTGAGGTATACTTTTTTCCATTTTTTTATCCATAGGCACCTGCTCTTCATGATGAACCTCCTTCAACAGCGTAACCTTGGCGGCGACGAAATGAAGTGCGGCTCATGCCTCGTTTCAATGTAGCTTCCTATTCACCAAGCTCCGCTCCCTGTGCTCTATCCGGGTTTTAACATAAGGATAAAGAAAGACGGCTCCCAGCACGATGAGTGCGCCTAAATAGAACCCTGTGCTCATCGTCTCTTTATGTCCCAGAATAAGCACTGCCAGCACGATTCCGTATACCGGCTCCATGTTCGTTGTCAGTGCGACGATAAACGCACTTAATTCCTTCATGACGGCCACTCCGAGGACATAAGCTACGGCTGTACAAACGACGCCCAGCAGCAGCAGATAAGCCCAGTCTGTTCCCCGCAACCACATCTCTCCGTTAAAATCGCCGCTAACCAACATCATGACAGACACCCAAAGAAAAGCGCCCAGCATCTCATAAAAAGTAATCACCGTGGGGCTGGTATGCTTCACCATCCTTGCATTTAGGATGGAAAATACACTGGCACATAGCGCACAGGACAACCCGCAAATGATACCTAACACATATTGAAACTCAAACTTGAAAATAAGGTAGATACCGAATACAATAACCAGTCCCACGGCAACATCCGCGAGAGAAATCTTCCGCTTGTTAATCACCGGTTCCAGTATGGAAGTAAATAGTGTCGTCGCCGACAAAGTAACCAAGGTTACCGACACGGTTGAGATCTTGATGGCATGAAAAAACAGCACCCAGTGAAGCCCCACGACGGCACCCACCGACAGGAACTGAAGAAGCTGCTTTTTCGTAACATGCACCGACTTACCCGCCAGGATAAAGTAAACAAACAGGGTTAAGGCGGCGATAAGCACACGGTACCAGACCAAATGCAGGGCAGAAATCGATATCAAACCGCCCAGCACGCCGGTGAAACCCCAGATTAATACAGTCAGATGTAAAATAAGAACATTCTTATTAAGAAAAAATCGGCTCATCCTTCCTAAAACATAAACATCATGGTGATAAACTTCCGCTACGGCACACGAAGCGGTGCATATAACTTATTTCGGTGCCTTGTATTTGAGCCAAAGCCCCAACGCCAGAAACAGAACGTTCGGAATCAGGATGGCAATGAGCGGCGGTAGCCCTCCTTTTAAGGAAAACATGGTCGAGAACTGCACCAGCACAATGAATGTAAAGCTCAGTGCGATGCCGATACCTAAACTCAATCCGATACCTCCCCTGACCTTCTTCGACGACAGGGAAACCCCCATCAGTGTTAGGATGAAAGCGGAAAAAGGACCTATGTAACGTTTATACTTCTCCAGAAGCAGATCCGTCATCATGCCCGTCCCTCTCGTTTCTTCCTTGCGGATACGGTCGTTGAGCTCCTTTGTGTCCATCGCCGTAAAGACATTGTCGTATACTTCGAAATCTCTCGGCAACATGTCCAACGTCGTATCACGTGCCGTTCCCTTTTCCATACTTTCCTTCAATCCATCGATTTTCCGGACAGTATAATCTTCAATTTTCCATTTTGTAGCAACCGAGTCCCACGTAATCCGTTGCGCCATCAGCTTCTCAATCATCTGATCGCCCGAAAATTTTTCCAACGAAAAATTATAACCTATGTTACGCTTCGTATCAAAGTTATCGATATACACATAGGTATTCGAGTCGATCTGCATATGTGTGGACAACGTAGACGAGCTGACCTTCTGCGGTTTCACATACACATTCTCAAAATTAACTTTGATCTTATTGGTGTAAGGAATAATGTAGAGGTTGGAGACCATGGTGAAAGAGAAGATGACGCCTGCGGCAATCATATAAGGACGCAGAAAGCGGTTAAAGCTCATCCCTCCGCTAAGAATAGGCACTACCTCCGTCTGATCAGCCATCTTCGATGTAAAGAAGATCACGGCAATGAAATTAATCAGCGGAGTTAACATGTTCAGGAAAAACGGGATGCTACCCAACGCATAGTATTCCAGAAAGACCTTCGACATAGGGGCTTTGTTCTTCAGAAAGTCGTCCAACTTTTCCGAAACATCAAATACAACGATCACGATAATAAAAATACCCACCGTGAACACGAAGGTGCTCAGGTATTTTTTAATGATATAACGGTCAATAATGTTCATTACTCGTGTATTGTTTATTCGTGATCCGCTTGCCAGTCGTCAGTAACGGATTATGGTCGCGGTTACAGCCTTTGCCCCAAAACTTTTACCATTTTCTCCTTCCAGTCATAGAAGGTGCCTTCCAGAATTTTCTCTCTTGCTTCCTTCACGAGCCACAAATAAAAATGGAGGTTGTGCAATGAAGCGATCTGTGCGCCGAGGATTTCCTGCGATTTGATCAGGTGGCGAAGATACGCTTTTGTATGTATCTGGTCTACCAACAGATCGCTTTCCGCCTCAATCGGCGAGAAGTCGTCTTTCCATTTTTCGTTCTTGATGTTGATAATGCCGTTCTTTGTGAACAGCATCCCATTGCGGGCGTTACGCGTGGGCATCACACAGTCGAACATGTCGATACCCAGCGCTATATTTTCTAAAATATTTACCGGGGTTCCCACACCCATCAGGTACCGCGGCTTATCTGCTGGCAATATGTTCGTCACGACCTCGGTCATCGCATACATCTCTTCTGCCGGTTCGCCCACAGACAGACCTCCGATGGCATTGCCATCCCTGTTAAACGACGCAATTACTTCCGCCGATTTTTCCCGAAGATCTTTGTAAACCGATCCTTGAACGATGGGGAATAATGTCTGTTCATAGCCGTATAAGGGCTCTGTGCTATCAAAACGATCCACACATCGCTTCAGCCAGCGGTGAGTCATGTCCAATGACTTTCTTGCATAACTGTATTCGCATGGATAAGGCGTACATTCGTCGAAAGCCATGATGATATCCGCGCCTATTACACGCTGCGTATCCATGACGTTTTCAGGCGTAAACAGATGTTTCGAACCGTCAATATGGGATCGGAACGTTACACCCTCCTCCCTGATCTTACGGACTTCCGTCAGCGAATACACCTGGTATCCTCCGGAGTCTGTCAAAATCGGACCGCTCCATTGATTGAACTTGTGCAGGCCGCCGGCTTTATGCAAAACGTCAAGTCCCGGACGGAGATAAAGGTGATACGTGTTGCCTAATATGATCTGTGCCTGTATATCCTGAACCAGCTCGTGCTGATGGACAGCCTTCACCGTTCCGGCAGTACCGACCGGCATAAAAATCGGCGTCTGAATAGGGCCGTGCGCCGTCTCCAGCATCCCAGCTCTAGCCTTAGACCCTTTATCTTGTGCTTGAAGCGTAAATTTCATATGTGTGTTTATCCCTCTATCCTCTTTGATAAAATCACTGCAAAAATAGGATAAAAAATGTCAGGAAACGAGCGCCTGCCGAAATCTTAATAAAACTTAACGATTGATCCGCTTATCTTCGTAGAACACCGTATCTTTGACCCCGTATGGAACAATTTGAATACTTTTTTCCTTATCTGGGCTACCTGCCTCTGGGCGTTCTCTTCCTGTTGCTTCTCATACAACTGTATTACTTCTTTTCGGTATACGGAAGGTTGGCATCCTACAAGATTGTATCCTATAAAGACGTCGAAGCTAAACCGCCTGTCAGCGTAATCATCTGTGCGCACAACGAATTGGAAAATCTCAAGACGTTCCTTCCAGCCGTATTAGATCAGGACTATACCGAGTTCGAAGTCGTACTTGTCGACGACTGTTCCGAGGATGACACGCATTGGCTATTGAAAGAGCTGTTGACAACATATCCCGATAAGCTGAAAATCGTAGAGATCAAGGAGTATATCCGCCTGAAAAACACGAAAAAATATGCGGTGACCATGGGAATTAAAGCTGCAAAGTACGAACATCTCGTGTTTACCGATGCAGATTGTCTGCCCCAAAGCAATGCCTGGCTCGCCGAGATCGCAGGGGCCTTCGGACCAGGCACGGAAATCGTCCTGGGTTATTCACCCTACTTTAAAGAAAAAGGCTTCCTCAATAAGCTCATACGCTTTGAAACGTCGCACACGGCCATGAGCTATTTAGCTTACGCATTAAAGGGCGACGCCTACATGGGTGTGGGCAGAAACCTTGCCTACACAAGATCCATATTTTTTAAAGGCAAAGGGTTTAACAAGCATATGCACATTAAGTCGGGCGACGACGATCTATTCGTCAACCACAATGCAACCCCGGACAATGTGCAGATAGCGATCCACCCTGATGCGCACGTATATTCCGTACCCAAGAGAACGTGGAAAAGTTATTATAAGCAAAAGGCCCGGCATGCCGGCGCTTCCGTCCTCTACAAGGGAAGACATAAACGTATGCTGGCGGTGCAGCTTCTATCATCCCTACTGTTTTACACGATGCTGGTTGGCTGCCTTTGCGTGTACCCCCAGTTCTGGTTTGTGCCCACAACCATTTATCTGGTGCGGCTTATCAGCCAGTTCATCGTTTTCAGCCATATCTATCAAAAGCTCCAGGTACGGGATCTTCTCGTCTGGCTTCCTCTTCTAGACATCCTCTACTATTTCTATATTTGCATCAACGGTTTATTTAACCGGAGTAAAAAACAGCAATCCTGGAAATAGGAGACCTACTTTAACAGCATACATATTACACGCATGAATCCAACAGTTGACATTATCTACCGCTACTTTCCAAATCTGTCCGACAGGCAAAAAGAGCAATTCGCCAAATTGGCAGACGTCTATCCGTTCTGGAACAACCAGATCAATGTCATCTCGAGAAAAGATATGGATAAACTGTACCTGCACCACGTGCTGCATTCCTTAGGAATTGCCAGGTTTGTGAAGGAGTTCACCCCCGGGACACATGTTCTGGATGTTGGCACAGGCGGCGGCTTCCCTGGAATTCCTTTAGCTATTGTTTTTCCCGATGTAAAGTTTCATCTGGTTGATTCCATAGGGAAGAAAATCAAAGTAGTCCGTGAGGTAGCCGAAGCAATAGGACTTACAAACGTAGAAGCAGACCATATCCGGGCTGAACAGCTCGACGGAAAGTATGATTTTGTCGTTTCAAGAGCTGTTACGCGTTTAGCCGAGTTTGTCCCATGGATTAGGAATAAATTCGACAAAAAAGATAAAAACGGGATCCCCAATGGTATCCTCTACCTCAAAGGGGGCGATTTAAAAGATGAAGTCAGGGAGGCCAGATTAAAAGCTGAACTACACCCCTTGTCCAGCTTCTTCGCCGAGGATTTCTTCGAAACAAAATATGTAGTGTATGTACCGATGTAGCCGGTACATACACTTTTCATCAACTGGCATCCGCTATCAGGCTCCGCCCAATGCCTCGTTTATCTTTTGACCGATAGCCTGTATTTCCTCGTCCATACCGAACATCGGAAGTTCCGTTTCAGGGTTAAGCTTAAGCCAGGAGTTCTCGTCCTTAATAATTTTGACATACTCCTCTCCTTCCTTAAAAACCATGAAAACATCCTTCTCTTCCGGAAATATCGAATAAACGATATCGTCTATTTCCACATCAAATGGTTCCTGTGCTCCTTGTAATTCCATTTTTTTAAATATGTTGTCCTAATCCGCCCGCTGTCGTCCTTAAACTGTTTTAGCAGAACGTTTGTTTTCTTTTTATCGCCGCTTCCGAGGGATGACACTGACAGCTCCATAGCCGGATGGCCACCTCCATGTCAGGCTGAGCCCGTCGAAGGGTCTGTATAAATCCCGTCAGAGTCCTTGTCCCTGTGAGTCGGCCTTGTCACCTGGGGCTCTTCAACAATGTCACCCTGAGCCTGTCGAAGGGTCTGTCGGTTCTTTGACAATTCCGGCAACTTTTCCCATTCATTGTTAATAATAGCTGCTTTCTTTCTCCTGCCCCCCCTTAACCTGCTTTTCAAAAGCAATCGCCTGATTAACATCAATGAACGTTTCAAAATATACCAGTTCTACAGGTCTACGCCGGTATGTATAACATTTAACGTTGATACCTTCCCGGTGTTCCCATAAACGCCGATCCATATCATTTGTAATACCCGTATAATACGACCCATCTTTACATTTTAGGATATAGACATAATATTCTTTCATTTTTGTTTCAGAGTTCGTCAGTGTCCATCCTTCGACAGGCTCTGGATGACACCGACAGCTCCATAGCCGGATGACACCTCTATGTCAGGCGGAGCCTGTCGAAGCCCGTTCCCGCGTCTATCCGTCGACAGGCTCTGGACGACACCGATGCCTCCATAGCCGGATGCCACCTCCATGTCAGGCTGAGCCCGTCGAAGCCCGTTCCCGCGTCCATCCTTCGACAGGCTCTGGATGACACCGACAGCTCCATAGCCGGATGACACCTCCATGTCAGGCTGAACCCGTCGAAGCCCGTTCGGTGTCTATCCTTCGACAAGCTCTGGATGACACCGATACCTCCATAGCAGGAAGCCACCTCCATCGCCGGATGACACCTCCATGTCAGGCTGAGCCCGTCGAAGCCCGTTCCCGCGTCTATCCGTCGACAGGCTCTGGACGACACGGATACCTCCATAGCCGGATGCCACCTCCATGTCAGGCTAAGCCGTCGAAGCCCGTTCCCGCGTCTATCCGTCGACAGGCTCTGGACGACACCGATACCTCCATAGCCGGATGCCACCTCCATGTCAGGCTGAGCCCGTCGAAGCCTTATATGCAGGATTATTTCATCCAAAGGTAGGATTTTTAAACAAAATTGTTATTTTTAGGAGTCCAATTATGAACAAACTTCAGCAAATAGCGCTCACCAAAATAAAAGGTGTGGGTCCGAAGACAGCACGCAGCCTATTAGAGTACTGCGGATCTTTGGAGCAGATTTTCAATATAGATGAAGTAACACTACATCATCTCCCGTTTCTACAGAAAAAATCGGTAGACTCCTTGCTTTCCAAAGAATGCCTTAGCGAGGCGGAAGAGGAACTGGCCTTTATTGAGAAACACAAAATCACGGCCTTGTGGATAACGGACGACAACTATCCTCATCGGCTAAAGCAATGCGAGGACGCTCCGCTCATGCTCTACTTCAAAGGAACAGCAGATCTTCAACCGCAGCGAGCTGTCAGCATAGTCGGAACCAGAAATGCTACGCCTTATGGTAAGCGCATATGCGAGGAGCTTGTCGAAGACCTCAGGGATATGGATATACAGGTCATCAGCGGGCTTGCGCACGGCATTGACGTGCATGCACACCGTTTGTCCATACGACACGCCATTCCAACGATCGGCGTTCTGGGCCATGGCCTCGACATGCTGTATCCCGCAGCGCACCGGGATGTCGCCGCCCGCATGCTCGAGCATGGCGGACTGCTAACAGAATATCCATCCGGAACACGTCCCGACAGAATCAACTTCCCCGCTAGGAACCGCATCATCGCCGGCTTATCCGATGTTACTATCGTCGTGGAAGCGGCCCATAAGGGTGGAGCGCTGATCACGGCAGAAATAGCGAATAGCTATAATCGGGAAGTATGTGCATTTCCCGGCGGCATCAACCAGCCCTACTCCGCCGGCTGCAATTACCTGATAAAAACCCATCGTGCCCACCTGATCCGTCATGCAGAAGATCTTCTCTACTTAATGGGTTGGGAGCGTCCGCAGCCCGCCGGCCCTGTGCAGCTGTCGCTGCCCCTCAGCAAGGATCATCAACGCATTTACGACTTTCTTCAACGAAGGGAACAGGCACACGTCGACGAGATCGCGGCGCATGTTAGCTGGCAGGCAAGCAAGCTCGCGATGACCCTATTGGAAATGGAAATGAACGGCACCTTATTTTCGCTTCCCGGAAAACTATATAAGATACAATAAACCTAAACCAACTATGCAAGACGACAAAAAAACACTATGGAAAGTCATCGGAGCCTCCTCTCTTGGCACGCTCATCGAGTGGTACGACTTTTTTATTTTCGGCAGCCTCTCCATTGTTCTCTCGACTAAATTCTTTCCGGCAGACAATCCGACAGCGTCCTTTCTCTCCACATTGGCTACATTCGCGGCCGGATTTGTGGTACGGCCGTTTGGTGCCCTGTTCTTTGGCCGGTTGGGCGACCTCATCGGGCGAAAGTACACCTTTATGGTTACCCTGATGTTGATGGGCGGCGCAACGTTCCTGATTGGGTGCACCCCCGGATACGAGACAATAGGCTTTTTTGCTCCACTCATCGTCTTGATTCTCCGGCTGCTGCAGGGACTGGCCCTTGGCGGTGAGTACGGTGGCGCGGCCACCTATGTCGCAGAGCACAGTCCTGTCGGACAGCGTGGATACTGGACGTCCTGGATCCAAACCACAGCGACATTCGGTCTCTTCATCTCGCTGGTAGTCATTCTTCTAACGCGTCTTATCCTTTCGGAGCAACAGTTTGACAGCTGGGGATGGCGGGTACCTTTTATTCTGTCGATACTGATGGTATATGTTTCTTATCTCATCCGAAAAAATATGGATGAATCGCCGGAATTCAAGAAGGCGAAATCAGAAGGAAAAACGGCAACCAACCCGCTCAAGGAGAGTTTCGGCAATAGATACAATCTTAAGTTTGTACTGTTGGCACTCTTCGGTGCGGCAATGGGACAGGGCGTCATCTGGTATACCGGGCAGTTTTATGCCATGAGTTTTATGAAGACGGTTATGCTGCTGGATACGGATCAGGCAGATCTGATACTCGGCATCGCGCTACTACTGGGCACACCTTTCTTCGTTGTCTGCGGCAGACTTAGCGATAAACTCGGGCGCAAATGGGTCATGCTGGCCGGCATGCTTTTAGCCATCCTCACCTATAGGCCCATCTATGAAGCCATGTACCAGCTTACTAACATCCCCGCCAAAACGGAGGTTGCCGGCAAAGGCACGTCCAGCGTCTCAGTTGTCGATCGGGAAAGCGGAAAGGTGGAGATTGCCGAAATGACCAGACTATATACCGACGGCACACGGGTAGTACATACGACGTTTACACCCGTAAGCCAAGATACGGGAGATCCGCTGAAGGATGATCAGCTGCAGACAACCGCCAAAACGACCGTCCACATCAGCGGGAAAAATTACGTGGCACTCGTCGCGCTTATCTTTATACAGATTCTATACATAACACTGGTATACGGGCCGATAGCCGCCTTCCTCGTCGAAATGTTTCCGGTAAAAATACGCTACACGTCGATGTCGCTACCCTACCATGTCGGCAACGGCATTTTTGGAGGTCTCCTACCGGCTGTATCAACCTATCTGGCTACGAACGCGAAGATCAATGGAGCCAGCGATTTCTATCTGGCCGGCTTATGGTATCCCATTATCATATCAGCCGTTTGCTTTATTATCGGCGCCGTATATATTACATCCTCAAAATCTCAAAATTGATCATGGAAACACTAAAAAAAATATTAGGTATTGTTTGGATCGCTGCGGCCGTTTTGACTGCCTATTTCTGTATCTTCCAGTTTGGCCTCCCCAAGTTGAACACGGGGCATCAGGAAGACCTCGTATTCGGCATTATCATCCTATTCATCTTAACCCCTATTATTAGCATCGGGCTAGCCGTCTTCGGGTACTTCGCCCTCACCGGCGAGTACAAAGAAGAAAAAAAATAATTTTGTTCATTGACTATCAAGCGACTACAGGCAGGCCCCGAAAAAATTTCGCCAAACACTATTTTTTTCCTACTTTTGTCGCGGGCAAGTCTCCTACGGCCAGCTCCCATTGACTCCCCCAGGTTGGGAACAAAGCAAGGGTATTTGGTTGAGCGGCGCGATAGGAGTAGCTTGCCCTTTTTTATTTGTTGAGATCATGAGAGGCGCTATTAAGCGCTTTTTTTGGGCCAAACAGATCCATGTCATCTTATACATTTACACCGAGCACGGTACATTGAACCGATGTAACTTTACTTCGTCGTAAATAACCGTGCAACATACTTCTTCCTGTCATCCGCATCCTTCATCTCACGTGCCATAGCCGCCATGCAACGTGACAATGCAGCCAAATAAGGTACATTTGCCGCATGTTCCAGGAGGTGGATAGCGCTGCGGTCGTTGACCGTGGTGAAGCCACACCAGGCTGATTTGCACCTAAAGGGTTAAAGCGAAATCCCCAGACGAGCGATCCGCTATGATTTTTTACGATATTTTTCGTTTATTTGTAGTCCGAATTATCGAAAACTTATGAGTTGGTTTAAAAGAAGCAAAGCAGGTATCAGCACTGCTACTGAAAATAAGAAGGAAGCTCCTGATGGCATGTGGAACAAATGTCCAAACTGTAAAAAGCCATTATTAAACAGCGAGCAAGTCGAGAATAAGTATGTTTGTCAGTACTGTGACTACCACATCCGTATAGGCTCCGCCGCTTACTTTTCCATCCTTTTTGACGACAACAACTTCACAGAACTGTTTGGAAATCTGACATCCGGAGACCCGTTGCAATTCTCCGACACGAAGCCCTATCCGGTCAGGCTCGCAGACAGCCAGGCGAAAACAGGCCTCAAAGATGCCATTCGCTGCGGACACGGGAAGATGGAAGGAAAAGATATCGTTATTGCCTGTATGGATTTCAACTTCATCGGAGGATCCATGGGTTCCGTTGTCGGCGAAAAAATAGCCCGTTCCATCGATTATTGCATAGCGCATAAAATCCCTTTCATGCTCATCTCAAAATCAGGAGGAGCCCGTATGATGGAGGCCGCGTTTTCATTAATGCAGATGGCAAAGACCTCAGCCAAACTAGCTTTACTTGCTAAAGCAAAGATTCCTTACGTTTGCCTGTTAACAGATCCTACAACGGGAGGCGTCACGGCGTCTTATGCTATGCTTGGAGATATCAATATCGCTGAGCCCGGAGCGTTAATAGGCTTCGCAGGTCCCCGTGTCATCAAAGAAACAATCAAAAAAGATCTGCCGAAAGGATTCCAGACCTCAGAATTTGTTTTGGAACACGGATTTTTAGATTTTATTGTCGACAGACGTCACCTAAAATCAAAAGTTGCGGCCTACCTGCGGCTAGTCAATTAGCGATAAACAACATACACATATACGACCAAGGCCGCTTCAAACGAGGGGCCTTGGTCGTATATAGGATATCGTCTATTCCCGCAGAAACCACCCGCTTCACCACATCAGGCCGCAACCATTAGATCGCTATAGATAGAGGAGGAAGGCCCACGGTTTTCGTTTTTTCAAATAGTGCTGGTCCTTCTCTCCGGCATATGCTTCCCGCTCGAAACAGATGTTAAGGTAAGCCTTCCGGAAGCGGCCGTATCTTACGTAGCGTATAAGAAATTCCAGCAGGTACCACAGATAAAATGGAATTACCAACATCTCCAGCGCCTGGCGGATATGAATGCGTTCGTGGTTCACTAACACGCGATCCTGAGAGAACGAGCGATTTAACACGAAAATAAATGGAAAGACAGTTACCGCTGCAGCTTTCCGCGCCGAAAAGAGGTTCGTCCAGAATTTATTAACAATAAGAATGCCTCTCATACTCCCTCAGAATTACGTACGCCCCATTTGTCGATACACATTCAAGTTTATAAAAATATCCACATAAAGAAAAAATTTTGTACATATTGCTCGCTAATCCCGTCAGGTATGTGCCCCGCCTCTCAAGTGTTGTTATGCAGGTACAGCACTTCCGTCGCGCGATCTTTCGAAAACGCATTTTTTATACAGCTACCATATATTGCATATAAAAGGAAATTTATCTAAGTTTGTTAAAGCACAAAGTAAACTATGCCGTACAAAGAACGCGAGATAAACAAGTTATATTATACTATGGGTGAAGTTACGGCCATGTTCGGCGTAAACGCTTCACAGATAAGATTTTACGAGCGCGAGTTTGATATTCTGCAACCGAAAAAAAACAAAAAAGGAAACCGTCTTTTTACACCGGAAGATATATCTAACCTGAAGATTATCTTTAACCTGGTAAAAGACAAGGGGTATACGTTACAGGGGGCTCGGGACTATTTACGTTCGAATAAGAACGAAGTTAAAGAAAACCAGCGGGTCATCGACTCGCTAGAACGTTTGAAGAAATTCCTGCTGGAGGTTCGCGACAGCCTTTAAGCTAACGCGCGCCTAACTCGATGACCTCCAGATTTTCTATCCGCTCATCGCGGATATCAAAGCGCATCAAGGTACGGACTTTATGCCAGCCCTGTTTTCCCGCTGCTCCGGGATTCAGATGCAACAACCCCAATTTGGGATCATACTGCACCTTTAGGATATGGGAATGTCCACAGATAAAAAGCTTCGGTGGACGCGAGACAATCTCCGGCTTTACCTGTGGAGCGTAGCGTCCCGGATAGCCTCCGATATGGGTCATCCACACATCAACACCTTCACAGACAAACCGGTTATGTTCCGGACAAGCCATGCGGACATCCCGACCATCGATATTCCCCCACACACCCCGAAAAGGCTTAAAAGCTGTCAATGTATCGACAACCGCAATGGAACCGAAGTCGCCCGCATGCCAAATTTCATCGCACTGATCAAAATACCGAAAAACCGCATCGTCCAGATACCCATGCGTATCCGAAAGGAGTCCTACTTTCATCATTTATTAGTAAAGTACAGTACATGACAAAAAATCTGCCGGATCCTGCGAGGTACTGCCGCGAAGCAGCCCCCAGGAATATATGCGAGCCCCCGTAGGCTGATGCAACCGCCCTGATGAACGCGGTTCCCCGCCATGCCATTTTTTGTCTCCGGTTTTTGTCATGTACCAAAGTTAAAAAGCTAAAAAATAAGGTTGCAAGATGTCTTTATACCGCTGCGTATATACGCCCTTTCCGGCATAGATAACAAACAAATCGCTCCGTAGCACGTTCGCTGCCCTGCCAAAGCTGAGCAGTCTCCTTATGGGTTCCTCCCCCGGGAAGGAGCAGATAGACAGTTCCTCCTGCAGGAAAAGTCCTTCAGGCAGGATGTCGGCCAGCATATCGGCCACCGTTACCGGCACTATACATTGAAACTTGCCATTCCCACTGAGATTTCTTTCCACAAAAGACAGCAAGCGCTCGAAAAAACCGTTGTCTGCGTGCTTCGCCATCTTCCTTCTCGGATCGGGATTATGCAGCGAGTTTGTATAAAACGGTGGATTCGAAACGATAAGATCGTAAGGTTCGGTAGGCACCGTGTCTTCAAACGCGCCACCAATGACATGAAGCCGCTCCGAAAAGACCGACCGTCTGAAGTTTTTATACGCCTGCATGCTGGCATGCTCGTCTATCTCTACCGCATCGATGCTAGCCTCAGGATATCGTTGCGCGATCATCATCGCTATCACCCCCGTGCCCGTTCCGATGTCCAGCACCCGCCGGGCGTCTGGCCCCTCTGCCAACGCCCCCAGTAGTACCCCGTCGGTATTGATTTTCATGGCGCAGTCGCCTTGGTCTATTTCAAACTGTTTAAAACGAAAAACGGATCCCATACTATAAAACGTAAAGTTACGTTAAATTTCCTGCCTTCTGAATGCTCTTCTTTCAGAAGCGGATTTATTTTCATATTTTGGCGTACATTATTTGACCATGGCTAGATTTCTAACTTTTCTCCTTGTGCTGCAAGCATTTACCCTCCCATTATATTCGGAGGCTAAGGCGACAGAAGACTGGCAGGACTGCGAGCAAATCACGAAAATAGCACTGGAAAAGCTGATTCCCATCCTTCAGAAAAACGATTTCACCAACCTCGAAAGCACGTTGGCCACCATACAGGGTACCTGCGGCGAAAACGAGTTCACACAACGGATGCGGATTCTCCGTGCCCTGATTGAGAAGAAATCTACGGGAGCACTTATTGCCGATTACCTTGCTAAAAACTATCACGAAGTGTTGGTGATGCGTTGGGATTATGCGCTCGAGCAAGAGTATCGCAGCATCTACCAAAACAATAAGGCGGACTTCAACTATATACCGTTGCGCCACCCTATCGATTCCCTGGTCAAACTAAAGGCGACGGCTTTGCTCAACTCTACCTCGTACAATCTGACGGAACAGGAGGAGGACATTGCGTTTCTATTCGCAGATCATATAGACGAGTTTTATCAGGCCTATGAGGAGCCTGCACCGAAACAGACCCCCCGAGCGTCGGCTGCCCCCGTATACTACGAGGACCGCTCCGGTATAACGCTCTATGCGGGGGTGGAATTCCCAATCACGGGATCCAGCCCGGTATTCAAAGCTAGCCCTGTTTTCGGCGTTATGTATTCATCCAAACTATCCTCCCCGTTTCTTTATGAACTAGGCGCAAAAATACGAGTAAACAGCAACGACCGCGATTTCGAGTACCTATTATACGACGCCGTAGAAGTCGTGAACTCGTCGGCTTCCCTGGCGCTTGGCGGAAGCGTCGGCTATAAATTATTGGACGCCGGGAGTTTTATTCTGTACCCTAAAGTGGGGCTATTTTGGGAAACCACCGGCACGGGTTTGACAGAAACCACCGGATATTACGAAGACCCATATTACTATGACGGAGGAGGCAACGTACGCTTTCACAACGTCAACACGATGCGGACATCCCTCGCTCTTTCCATTATGCGGCACCTGTCAATGAAGAAATATATCGGGCTGGAACTGGCGTACCACTATATTCCGTACAACTGGGACAACAATTTGTTGACATCGATTCAGCCTAACTACGCCAGCGCGCAGCTATTCTTTCGCTTCTAGGACAAACCACCTCACAGCACATGCCCTATGTTCCATGTTCCGGATCCTTCTGACAGCTGCTAATGCTTCAGCAGCCGCTGTATTTCATCCAGTTTCATCAATGCCTCAACAGGCGTAAGCGTGTTGACATCCAAGTTGTTTAACATATCACGGATTTTCTCAAGAATAGGATCATCGATGGCGAACATCTGAAGCTGATAGGCCTGCTTCTGTATTTTACGCATGCTATCTTTGATCTGTTCTCCTCCTGTGCGTTCCTGTTCCAGGCGCTTAAGTATTTCGCTGGCGCGACCTATGAGCTTTGGCGGCATACCGGCCAGCTTGGCCACATGTATACCAAAGCTATGCTCGGACCCTCCCGGAACGAGCTTTCGCAGAAAGATCACCTTATTATTTACCTCTTTTACAGTAACGTTAAAATTCTTGATCCGCGGCATCGAAGTCGTCAGTTCATTCAGTTCGTGGTAGTGTGTGGCAAACAATGTCTTCGCCCGCGCTGTAGGGTGGTTATGCAAGAACTCGGCGATAGCCCAAGCAATAGAGATACCATCATAGGTGCTCGTACCCCGTCCGATCTCGTCCAGCAAAATCAGCGAACGGTCTGAGAGGTTATTCATGATACTTGCCGTCTCGTTCATCTCCACCATGAAGGTAGATTCGCCGGAGGAAAGATTATCTGACGCGCCCACGCGGGTAAAAATCTTATCTACCACACCTATAGAAGCCTCTTTAGCAGGCACGAAGCACCCGATTTGAGCCATCAGTACAATAAGTCCGGTTTGCCGCAGCAAGGCCGACTTACCCGCCATGTTCGGTCCTGTGATAATGATAATCTGCTGCGATACCGGATCAAGAAAGGTATCATTCGTAATGTAGTCTTCGCCCAAAGGAAGGTTCTTTTCGATAACGGGATGGCGACCTCCTTTGATATCTATAATTTTGCTATCTGAAACGGCCGGCTTCACATAGTAGTTTTTCTCGGCGATAAATGCGAAATTCAGCAGCACATCAAGCTTGGCTATGAGCTGGGCATTTAGCTGTATAGGCTTGATATAGTTGGCAATATCCATCAGAAGTTCCGCGTAAATCCGGCTTTCAATAACCTGTATTTTTTCCTCCGCACCTAATATCTGCTCCTCATATTCCTTCAGTTCTTCAGTGATATAACGCTCCGCGTTGACCAGCGTCTGTTTCCGTATCCAGGAAGCAGGCACCTTGTCCTTATGCGTGTTGGTTACTTCAAGATAATAGCCAAAAACATTATTGAAAGCAATCTTCAACGAAGGAATCCCGGTTGCTTCGGCCTCCCGACGCTGGATTTCCAATAAGTAGTCCTTTCCACCAAAGGCCACCTTACGCAACTTGTCCAGTTCGACATCCACACCGTCGGCGATCACATTCCCCTTGTTCAGCGCGACCGGAGGCTCCGCCTGCAGGGTTTTTTCCATCTTATCGCGAATGATATGGCAGGCGTTCAGCTGTTCGGAGATTATCCGCAGCGGTTCCGATACCTCTATGTTGATCAGTTCCTTCACCCTTTCTATAGCATGCAGTGCACGCTTTAGCTGAATGACTTCCCGCGGATTGGCCTTCTGCAGACCGATTTTTGAAATCAACCTCTCAACATCGCCGACCTGTTTGATCTCCTTGATCAACTCATCCCGAAGGTCGCGGTTATTAAAAAAATAATCGACGACGTTCAACCGCTCTTCGATAGATTTCAGATCTTTTAGCGGCATCACCATCCATCGTTTCAGAAGACGCGCTCCCATAGGGGAGGCCGTTTGATCCAGAACGTCGGATAGTGTTGTTGCATTTTCGTTAGCCGAGCCAATAAGCTCCAGGTTGCGGATCGTAAAGCGGTCCAGCCACATAAAGCGATCTTCTTCAATGCGGGAGATCTGGGAGATATGCTGTAGGTTGCGGTGTTCTGTTTCATTCAGGTAATGAAGAGCAACGCCGGCCGACACGATGCCAAGCGGCATGCGCTCGACCCCAAACCCTTTCATCGACTTTACCTCGAAGTGCTTGAGTAGAGTCTCTGTCGCATAATCCCCCGTATAGGGCCATTCGTCTAACGTGTATGTGTAATAGGAGCTGCCGAATTGCTCCAGAAAGTCCTTGTATTGTTTTTTGGGAAGAATGATTTCCGTAGGTTTAAAGCCCTGTAACAGCTTATCCAGATAGCTCGCATTGCCTTGTGCAACCAAGAATTCTCCGGTTGATATATCCAAAAACGATATTCCATACTGATTCTTTTCACTAAAAATCGAGGCGAGGTAGTTGTTGGATTTCTGTTGTACGATATTATCGTTGTACGATACGCCGGGCGTGACCAACTCGGTAACACCGCGCTTCACGATCGTCTTAGTCTGTTTCGGGTCTTCCAGCTGATCGCATATAGCAACCCTTTGCCCCGCGCGCACCAACTTTGGGAGGTACGTTTCCAACGAATGGTGAGGAAACCCTGCCAGAGCGGTCTCGGACTCCGACCCGTTCCCTCTTTTTGTCAATACAATACCTAAAATACCTGCTGCCTTAATGGCATCTTCCCCAAATGTCTCGTAAAAATCACCCACTCTAAACAGCAATAGCGCGCCGGGATATTTGGCCTTAATTGTATTGTATTGCTGCATTAAAGGAGTTTGTTTCTTCTCTTTTGCCAACGGTTTTCTGATTTTAGTGTGCCGTAAAAATAAGGTAAATGGTGCGATTTGGCAAGTTGGTGAGCATCCTTTTCTATTTGGAACATAAGGCCCACGAACTTCGCGGAAAATAGAATGTCTCTTATTTTTTTGCAGAAATTGGACTAGCTTTGCAGGATAAAAGCAAATGTGATGGCAATCAAAAGGTCCAGGCTCAAGACAACGAAGAAAAATACACCGAAGAAAAAGCCTAAACGGCATTGGAAACACAAAGTCGGCATTTGGATTGCCCGCATCGTGATTTTGTTTATTGGATTTTCTTTGTTCTGGGTGTTGCTGTTGACTGTCATGAACCCGCCTGTTACCTACCTTCAGCTGAAAAGAGGCTTCGAACGAAAAGCCGCCGGCAAAACATGGAAGATAGAAAAAAAGTGGCTGGACTATGATGAGCTATCAGACAACCTGAAGCGTGCTGCCATCGCGGGGGAAGACGCTCATTTTTTGACACACAACGGCTTTGATACCGACGCCATCAAGCAAGCTTTCGAAAAAAATCTTGCCGGCAAGAAGCTGCGGGGTGGCAGCACAATCAGCCAACAGGTTGCCAAGAACGTATTTCTTTGGCCCGAACGCTCATGGCTACGGAAGGGGCTGGAAACATACTTTACGGTACTGATCGAAACCTTTTGGAGCAAGAAGCGTATCCTTGAAGTCTATTTAAATGTTATCGAGATGGGCCAAGGCGTATATGGAGCCGAGGCGGCGGCCCGTTACTACTTTCAAAAGTCGGCAAAAAGCCTGACCAGAAAAGAGGCCGCCCTAATTATAGCGATTCTTCCAAGTCCGCAAAAATGGGATGCACGGCGTCCGTCCGCATATATCAACAGGCGGGCCAACAGCATCGTCCGATATATGAATTACTATACCATCCCCAAATAGCGACAGGCACGCTGGCTCTCAATACCCCAGCACGGGGGGGATTAGTCTTTATAGATACGGATATCAATATGTCCATCCTCGGTAATGGCTCCCCTGTACATTCCTTCCGTATTGAAAGGCATGGTTACTCCGCCATGTCGGTCGAGAACAATCATACCGCCGTTGCCTCCTAAATCTCCAATTTTTTTTATCACCTGTGCAGCAGCTTCCGCCGCCGTTGACGCTCCATACTTTAGCTGCGCCGCAACATCGTATGCTGCTACCGTCCGTATATAATACTCGCCCCAGCCGGTACATGAAACGGCGACCTGGTCATTGGCGTATGTTCCCGCTCCGATGATGGGAGCATCTCCGACCCGCCCATATTTTTTATTGGTCATTCCTCCGGTAGACGTGCCGGCAGCTAAATTTCCGTTCTGATCCAAAGCCACGCATCCGACAGTGCCAAACTTTTCGTCCACATATTTTTTTTCCCGGATTTGAAGCGCCTGATGGTCTAGCTCCGTCTTCTCCGCATCCCGTTGGCGTATCCGCTGCAAAGCATCCCACCGCGGCTGCGTCCAGAAATAGGACGGGTCGACGATCGTCACACCATGGGCAGCCGAAAATTCTTCTGCCCCCGCTCCTATCATGAGTACATGCTCTGACCTTTCCATTACGGCCCGTGCCGCGGTTATGGGATTTTTCACAGTATGCACACCCGCCACAGCCCCCGCCCGTAAGGTGCTCCCATCCATGATAGAAGCGTCTAGTTCGTTCTGGCCTTGATGATTAAATACCGCGCCCTTTCCCGCATTAAAAAGCGGTGAGTCTTCCATCACCTGTATCGCAGCAGATACCGCGTCTATACTTGACCCGCCCCCTTTCAATATCCTGTAGCCAACCCTCAGAGACTCCGAAAGCACTGCCTGATAAGCTTTCTCCAAAGAGTCGCTCATGTTCTTCTTAAGGATAGTTCCCGCACCGCCATGTATCGCCAGGACATATTTCGGATTATCGTTTTCCTGCCCCCGGGCAGCAGGAAAGCCAATATTGAGCAACAACCATAAAACGAGGATATTTTTCATCATACTATCTGATCTTTATGTTTTTTAAGTGAATGTACTAAATCCCAAAGGTATATCCATAAAAAAGATCGGGAACTTTTCCGTCCCCGATCTTACAATTGCTTATCCGACGCATTTTTATTTCAGCTCGATAGACAATACAGCTTTGTCGATGCCGGCAGAAACGTCTAGCGTCAGCATATACGTGGCACCCGCCGTCAGCCGCTTGTCCGGCATCACACCTAGATTGCCGGGGTCACGGCCGTTTTTACCATCTCCTATAAAAATGAGGTCACTGCTTGTGGAGAGGCGTTCATTTGTAAACTCTCCTCCCCATCCTTTTTGATGGAAGAACTTGAAATTAATAGCGTCCGCACGGATCGTTTGTCCAGCGACTACGGTCACTCTATACTTCTTTCCGCCAATAGGAGCTAAACATAGCGCCTTTTCGGTGACCCAGCCGACTTCATTACCCAGACTAGGCTTTCCGATTCCCTCTCCAATGATCCAGATCGCACCGCTGCCATCCTGCCCCAGTTTCGCGGTTTCGTCGCCATCCATGGCTTCCACAATAAAATACTTCTTGTCAAAGTCCGCCGTGATCCGATACTTTCCCGACAGCGCATTAAAGAGTAACCTACCGCTATCCTCTCTTATGAAGTCAGGATCTATCCACCATTCGTCTAACGTAGGAATGTTTGTAAATGCGATCTCCTGATCGGCCGTCAGAGTCAGGTCTGCAGCGTAATGGGTATCATCCAGCATACGCATTTCAACACCGTTTACCTCATAACTTTGGAACGGTGCAGCTTCGTAGGTAAACGTGTTGAAGGAAATGGTATATACGCCAGGCGTTAGGTAGGAAAACGGGATTTGCTGTGTGCTTCCTTCCACAATCTTCCCGTTATCCCATCCGAAGGTTATGTTATTACCGTTCGCACCCACCGCCGGTGCTTGAATAAACGCCCTAACCTTTTGGGGCAGCTCGCCGGTCACGGCATATTGGTTAATTCCCGTCCTTTCCATGCGTATCGTTGTATTTTCGGTAACTAAATCGATGTAAGGAAAGTCGGGCCGTGTCAGTTCCAGGTCCTTCGTTTCGATGGCCTCGACCATACCCACATTTTGCAATACAAATCTCAGTTGCGCAGTGCCATCTGGAATATCTTTGAAAAACGGAACGAACAATTTACCACGGTAATCTCCATAATTTTTGGTCCTTATGACCGTCTCGCTCACTTTATCTCCGCTAAAATAGAGCTCGACTTTCAAAGTGGATAACGCCGTCCCATCGTCAGCGACGGACACATAAAAAGACAGGCTATCTCCAAAATGAGCTTCTGTCGTCACTTCCCTGATGGACAGCTTTGGGGCACCGCCGCCGAGCGGGTATTTAAAATCCTCTTTACAGGCGACGGCTACCGCCGCCGTGAGAATAGCTATTAAAAATATTATTATCTTGTTCATCTGTACTGGTCATTCGTCAGTTACTAATTTTTCCTTGCCGTTCAGGTCATTGTTTCCATTTGAAGGACACCACAGACTGCGCCGGGACTTCATAACCGAAGAAACGCTTCCCGTCACTAAAGGTAATCCGTTTGTTGGTCTGATTGTCATTGACCATTACGACCGCATAGCTATTGTCCGGATTTTTAAAAGCGGAAAGCACAATCCCTTCTTCCTGGAAACCTTCCGTTCCGATCCGGACGGCTCCCGGCTGAATGACGGCAGATAAATGTCCTATAATGAAATAGTGCGAATTTTTCCGGATCGTCTTGTAATCATCAGCATTGATATCGACAGCGCCATAGCAGGTCTGACAGCCGCCCTCGCGGTTAGGTCCGCGTTCAGAATCCAACATAAGATTCCACACGATGACGGCTCTGCTCCAATTGTTAATCGTTCCCAGGCCCACCTCCTTCATGTCGTCCAAAAGCCTGACTCCCAAATTTTGCCCATTATTCCACGTTCCGATAGAAGTTTCCGTGAATATTAATTCTTTTTCGGGGGCTCGTCCGTGTATATCGAGGAGTTCTTTCTTATCCCCTCCGTAGTTGTGATAGGCAGCCCCAGCAAAGAAGTGCGCAGCTTCTGGATCGGCATAGATTTTAAGCGGATAGTCCTCTTGGCTGGCAATATTGTCGTAGTTATAATTATGATCGAAGGCGTAGATTTTAGTCTGCAATCCGGCCTGCCTTAACTTGGGTCCTAATGCATCTCGCACAAAGTCACGTTGCTCATTCCAGTACATTAACATAGAAGCCGAGTTGCCGGGGTTTAATGGTTCATTCTGCGGTGTGATAGCATGTATTGCAATGCCCTCCGCTTGCATGGCCTCAATCCACTTCACAAAGTATGTTGCGTAGTCCTGGTAATACGCTGGATTTAAATGTCCGCCGGTCCACGAATCGTGTGCCTGCAGACGGTCCAGGTCGTTCACCTTCATCCATCTCGGTGCTGTCCATGGCGAACCAAGGATCTTAATAGAGGGATTAATGGTCAAAATTTCCTTCAGTACTGGTATTACATAATTCTTCTCCTCGTCCTGTAAGGCAAAATGTTCGATGCCCGGAATATCATTAAGCGTATATTCACTCAAGGAGAAGTCGGAACATCCGATGGCGACACGGATATAGCTTTGCCCCATTCCGTCCTGTACAGAGAAGGTTTCCTTAAGAAATCTGCTCCTATCCGACGCACTCATTTTGAGTAAGTTGTAAGCTGTAGAACCCGTTATGGCAGAGCCGAAGCCATCCATGGTTTGGTAGCGTATCTGTTCGTTCAGTCGCACCGTTCTTGGCGACATATTTGTACCTTTACCAAACTCGGTATACGACTTTCGAAATTCCTGGGTACGGGCCGCTGTCGTCGTGTATACCAGCACATCTCCCGTTGTCGCCGGCGGTACCTCCGGCACGATGTCGGAAGGCCCGCTCGATCCGCAAGCCATGATCATCAGACTGAATAAACTTCCAAAAAGTATTGTTTTCTTTATACGTTTCATTGTAATTATATTTTAGGAATTGAACATAAGCCTTGCCACAGCCTATTGCTGAATTCTCTTGTACATGTTAATAGCCTAAATTCTGTTTAAGGTTCGGATTTTGATCGAGAATACGTTGCGGTATCGGTAGTCTATACGAGTAGCTGTTAAACGGATACACGCGGCTTCTACGTCCTGAATCCCTGTCGTATACGGTATTCATAACCGGCTCGACCTTATTCAGCCGTACTAAATCGAACCAGCGCTGTCCTTCGAATGCCAGTTCGAGACGCCTTTCCTTGAGCAATGCCTCGGACAACGCGTCTCTGCTACTCCGCACCGAAGCACTTAGTCGAGGTAACTTCGCACGCGTGCGTATTTGATCAATAATTGCTGCCGCCGCATTTAGATCAGGATTGTCCCGATGGATCAGGGCTTCGGCTTTTAAAAGGAGGATGTCCGCATACCGATATTTAATGATGCTGTTGACCGCCGAGCGGATCTTGTACATAAAAGGATAGTTGTTGGCCGGATAATAGTTGCTCCACGTAGTTTGATAAAAGACCATGGACTCGCTGAAACGGATCTGGTCTCCTTCCGATTGGAAAGCGTTGATTAAATCTCTTGACGGGGTGACCCATTTCGCCCAGGTAAAATTGGCGTCGTAGTTGGTCAAATCGCGGCCGAACATCCAAGTTACCCAATTTCCGTTTCCAGCGAAGAACTGCCCTTCGAGAATAGACTCGCTCGTATTTCTTTTTCTTGCGTCCGTCTTATCGTCGGTCATGCCGAAAAGGTTAGCAAAATCTTCCTCCAAAGCAAATCCGTCGGAAGAAAGCTCATCTGCATACTGAATCACTTTGTTATAGTCGCGTAGCGGCTTTTCTGCATACACTTTAGCTAATAAGGCCCTAGCAACGGATTTACTAAATCTGGTTTTGTCTGTTGGGTTGTTGGCGGGCGCGTCAGGAATAGCTTCCAACAGATCTTTTTTGATCTGCTCGTAGACTTCCTTTTCTGATCGCTGCTCGGGAAAGTATGAATCATACACTTCCTCTATATTCTCCGAAGTAATATCACGCGCCACGGTCGTGATAATAGGCACATCGCCCCAAAGCCTTACCATATCGAAGTATACCATCGCTCTAAAAATCTTCGCTTCAGCTTTGAACTGCCTACGCTCCGATGTCGTTAACGTATTATCGGCTACGGAATCTATGTAAACTATAAGCTTGTTGGCGCGGGCAACATCCTCCATATAGCGCTCCCAGTCGCGGGCTAAAACAGAGTTCGAACCTTCAATGGAATTGTTTTCAAAAGGAAGCACTTCTGCCCCCGTGGTGCCGGCATAGGCGTTGTCGGCGTGCGCGTCGCCTACCAGCAGCAGGTCGAGGTACCAATGTTCCTGGCGGTCCCGAATCTGATCGTACAACGACTGTCGATGGCTCAGAACTGCAGCCTTATCTTTAAATGCCACAAATTCACCCACCTCGTTTATCCCTTCGGTGACATCCGAATAGGAGTCTAACGGATCCTTTATCAAGGAACACCCACACAGTGCCGTCAACGTACTTACACAAATAAGTATATGAAAAAAGAATCGTTTCATGATCTTCGATATTAGTTTTTAAAACTCTAGGTTCAATCCTGCAACAAACGCTCTGTTTTGCGGATACGTACCCCAGTCAATGCCTTGCACAGCTCCGTTGTTGCCCCATTGATTCACTTCGGGATCAAATCCCGTGTATTTTGTCACAGTCAGCACATTACTCACAGAAATAAACGGCTGTAGCTTCCGTATGCCAAGGTTTCCTAAACGTGCACTATTAACATCGTATGACAACGAGATATTTTTTACTCGTAAATAACTTCCGTCTTCCACGAAATAACTGGAATTTTTCAGGTCAAAGCCAGCTTTCGGTACCACCGTCTGTTGTCCTGGTACTCGCCACCTCTCCAATACGCGCACCGACTGATTCTTTCCATCATACATTCCTTCTGTTTCTATACGTGACGCATTAAAGACGTCGTTCCCATACGAGCCTTGAAGGAATACGCTCAGGTGAAACCCCTTGTAGCTAATATTATTGGTTAAACCAAAGATGAAGTCTGGGTTCGGGTCACCAATATACGTGCGGTCCGAAGATGATATACGTCCGTCTCCGTTTATGTCTCTGTACATCAGCTCACCTGTTTCCGGATCGACACCATCGCTTATATACCCGAAAAAGCCTCCTAGGGGCCGTCCGGGTTCATTTCTCACCACATCCTCACTAATGAAATCGGATGTACGGGCGGCACTGTAGATTTTCTGCAGTTCCAGATCTACCAGCTTGTTTCGATTGAACGAAATATTAAAATCTGTAGACCAACGGACATCGTTAACCAGGTTTTTACTGCTTACATTCAGCTCCAATCCACGATTGGTCATTATCCCCTCGTTACGCATAATTGAACCTACCTCAGCGGCACCGGTTGGTACCTGCGCAAACATCAACATGTCTTTTGTTCGTTTATGGTAGTAGTCCAGATTTATGGTTAGCCTATTCGAGAAGCCCGTAAAGTCTACCCCCACATTTGCCTGTGTCGTTGTTTCCCACCGCAGGTCACGCGTGCGTAGATTCGCCTGATTAATTGTCGGCAAGGCGTTTTCCTGACCCGTGACAAACCACGCCACGCGGTTTATCCGGTACATCTGGAGATAGGCATAATCATTCAGTCCTGATTGATTACCGGTCTGTCCCCAGCCGCCTCGGATTTTCAGATCGTTCAGCCACGCGACGTCAGCCAAGAAGTTCTCCGCAGATAAACGCCAGCCGGCAGAAACTGATGGGAAGGTTCCCCACCTATAGTCGGGATGCAACTTTGACGACCCGTCGCCCCTTAAGTTAGCTGTTAATAAATATTTTCCGTCGAAGTTGTAGGATATACGGCCGAAAAGCGACATGATGGCCCACTGCGAGGCCCCCGATCCTGTCTCAGTCCAGGAAATCCTGTTCGCAACATTTAGCGTCTCGATCAGATCATTTCTGAAGTGCGAACCATTAATCCAACTGTTTCGGTAGTCAGAAGCCGTCCAGGATGTTCCGGCCATTACGTCGACTCCGTGTTTCCCGTACTGCTTGTTGTAGTTAAGTACATTGTCGAACGTAAGTACAGTGTTCATATTCCGACTGTCGGACGCCTGTCCGTATTGTGTTCTTCCCCAGCTCGTGGAGATAGGATCTAAAAACGTAGTCGTGAGTCCATTCCGGCGGTCTAAAGATAGCATAGTTCTAAAGTTTAACGCCGGGCTAAATGTCACGGTAGCGCTTCCGGAAGCAATAATACGATTCTCACGCCCCTTATTATTCTTCGTCCGGGCGATATTCTCCAACGGGCTGGTGATATTCACACCATAAAAATTCGTGTTGTAATGCGACGGATTATACGGGTCCCACACTTCGGCATAAGTAGGTGTATTGATGACCGCAAGAACGACGCCTCCGCGGTTGGCTCCGTTTCCGGTATTGATGCCGTTGCGGTTGTCGTCGGAGTATGCAATATTCGCATTAATCTTCAACCAATCCCGAACGTTGTTCTCAATATTTCCCCTGAAGTTGTAGCGCCGATAAAAAGAAGATTCAATGATACCCGACTCATTCAGGTAACCGCCAGAAAGGAAGTAACGCAGTCTATCCGTTCCATCGGCAATAGACAACTGATAATTTTGCATGAGTCCGTCCGTGAATGTTTCATCAAACCAGTTCGTGCGATCGGGTAGCCCTTCCGGCAGATGAACAACACCGATTTCGTCCTGAAGTTCTTTATACTGAGCTGCATTAAGCGATTCTAACTTACTGATTACCTTATTCTGGGTGGCCTGCATATTAAACGCTATTTTCGCGTCGCCCGCTTTTCCCTGCTTCGTGGTGATCAACACCACCCCGTTTGCTGCCCGTGATCCATAGATTGCCGCAGAGGACGCGTCTTTAAGGATCTGCATATCCGCGATGTCGTTTGGAGAAAGGAAGTTGAGGTTATCTACCGGCACACCATCAACAACATACAACGGATCGTTGTTGGCGTTAAAGGAGGTCGTACCACGAATACGTATAGAGGTTTCTCCTCCCGGAGCCCCATTAGGCTGGATAACGGATACGCCCGCTGCCCGTCCCTGAATAGCTTGTCCCGCAGAGACGATGGGACGTTCGTTCAGGTCGTCTAATGACACGCTTGATATCGCCGTGGTAACATCTCTGCGTTTCACCGACCCGTAACCGATAACCACAACATCTTCCAGCGACGATGTGTTCGGTTGTAGAAGAACCTCGATGTAGTCATCTTGAATCACAAGCGTACTCGTCTCGTAACCGATATACGAGATCGTTAAGGTGGCGCCGCGAGGGACGTTCTGAAGACTGAAACTTCCGGACTCGTTGGTGGAAGTCGCCAAGGACGTACCCGTAACGGTAAGAGTTGCACCGGAGATCGGCGCGTCCGTCTGTCCGTCCTGCACTCTTCCCCGTATTGTTATACCCGTCTGCCCGAAAAGCGTGACCTGGGTGCATAACAAAACAAAGAAGAAAATAGGACGCGTCATTCTGATAAGAAATGCCATAGGTCTTATAATTTTATGTGTTGTTTGGAATATAATTGTGGTTCCGAAGAACGTAGCAAAGGTATATAACTCCTCTAACGGAATAAGCCTACCGGACGGGCACCGCGAATGAAAAGTAACCAAGAAAAACAAACAAAAACCTATCACACAGTAAGTTAGAGAAAAACAGACAATCCAAAAAGTAAACCAACGACACGTCTACATGGAACGAAAATCACCTATATTTCGGATTCTCTCTTCGAACTCATCCTTCGAGCCGGCGACCTTTGCCCGCACCTTTACCCGATAGTTATACACGGTACGTAAGGAGTAGCGAAGGAAAGATGCGATCTTAGCGGAGTCTGTAATTCCGAGCCGGATCAACGCAAATATGCGGAGTTCCGTATTTAGCAGTTCGCCCGTTTTTAGTATGATTCGTTCGTCGGGCCGCAATAGATTGTTGAAGTCGTCAATAAAGGAGGGGTACAGATTCAGAAAAATAATATCAAAATTATGGTATAGCTCTTCCAGCTCGTTTTTCAGCAAGTCTTGCGATTTCAAAAGCCTGCTTATCTCATCATATTGTTTGGCAGTAAACTTTTTGAGTAGCACTTTTCGTTGCTCGTCGATTTTATCAATATAGTTTGAGCAGAGGTCGAAAAACTGAGCGATGTACGCTTCCTTAATATGATTGGATTCCGAGAGGTCCCTATTTACGTCGAGAAGCTGGGCGTTTAGTTCTTTTAGTTCCTGATTCGCATCGTGGAGACTAGCCCGGGCTGCTCGAAGCTTTTTCAATTGAATATACAATATGAAGAGCGCGACAATCAATAAGAAGGTCAAAAAGCTAATGACAGCGAGGTTGTGCCATAACATACGTTTTTTTGCCTGCTCTTTGTCTTGAAAGGCCGCATTGATGATCGAATAAAATGAAGAATTTTCCAACGAACGGTAGCGGACATTACAAAACTCTGAGTCGTTGATCGCCTCTTGGATAAACAAGAATGCTCGGTCGATATCCCCCATTTTATAGAAACATTGGGCTAAGCTTTGCAGGGAAGCATTGTCCTTTACAACATTCTTCGTATCTGAAATGGCAGACAGAGCGAAATAGTACAATTGTCTATCAACGTCTCCTCTGTTTTTATAGATAACGCCAATTAGGTAAGCAATAAGTCCCCGTTCGGGCTGCTCGTCAGTTGTCGACTTCAAAAGTGTCTGTAGAATATGTTCAGCTTGCTCGGCGTCGTTCCTAAACAGGTACCGGGTTGCGATAGCCACCTGAAAATCCAAAGAGCCTGTATCAAGAACGGATAGAAGCGAGTCTCTGTACACTTCGCTCCTACGGAAATACAACTCGTTATCGCTACTTTGTCCATAGTGACTGTTAAACGCTGTATACGATTCAAAATACGCGGGCAAGAGCTCTTCTGCGAGTTCGTTTCTCCTGACGCTCCTCAACAATTGCTCACATTCGATAAACTTACCGGCAGATGAGTATAAACCAGCTAGGTAAATAGACGCTTGGTTTGTCGCGAAGGCATTTTTTTCCTGTTCGCCGAGACTCTTCACTACCGAGATATACTTAATCGCCGAGTCAATTTGATATTTCTTATATTCATCAGCTAACCGCAACGCAGTTTGCCGCTTTCGCAGCGCTGTCGGCTCTTGACGGAACGCTCTCTTTAATTGTTCGATCCGGGCGTTCTTATCCTGTTCGAAGCTCGCTTTCGCCGACAGAACATTCGACAGTTCCCACAAAGCGGAGTCTGCCTGCGCATACGCATCACAGCAACTCACCACAACCGATATACTAATGGTCAGGACATATAGAAAGAACAGCTTCATCTATGCTTTTAACCTTCCTCTTCTTCCCACCAGTCCGTTTTGAGTTCGTCGATTTCCCGCCGGTCCTTTTTTGTCGGACGGCCGGTTCCGCGATCCCGTTTTAGCACAGGAGCCTGGAACACCGACTTAAAAGCATATGTATCTTCGACAGGCGTCTGGTCTTCGTAAAACTGCACAGCTGTTTTAGCATCCACACGGCGTTCCAGCAGGCCAGTCACCTTAATCACCTTTCGCTCTACTCCTTTTTGTATGGCGTATACCTCGCCTACCTTCACAACATACGAAGGCTTCACGTTCTGTCCGTTAAGCTTGACGCGTCCCGCTTTACAAGCCTCCGTAGCCAAGCTCCGCGTCTTGAAGATCCGGATGGCCCAAAGGTATTTATCTATTCTCAGCTTTTCTGTTCCTGATTCCATAAACACAAAAATACTTGAAATTAAACTAAATTTAGCTGGGCATACTGGGTCTTCCCTTAAAAAAATTACGCCATTCCGGCTATAAAGGTCGGCCGACAGAGGCAAGGGAGTGCTATACAAATTCCTTTATATATCCAACAATTAAAATGAATTTATGTAAGTTTGCAACAAAAGAGTAGCACGCGTATATCCTGTTGAAACTCTTTTTTAACTTTTTAAATTTTATTTTTATCACATGGAATTAGAATTACAAAAACTGCAAAAATTAGTTGAAGACGCTTGGGAAGACAGGAAATTGTTGGAATATAAAGAATATTTTGAAGCCATAACTGTTGTCATCCAAAAATTGGATGATGGAGAGATCAGGGTTGCAGAACGCATCGGTAGCCGCTGGCACGTTAACGACTGGATAAAGAAAGCAGTAATCCTCTATTTCCCAATCCGTGAGATGAAAGAGATCGACAACGGTCCTTTCGTATACCACGATAAGATGAAATTAAAGACAAACTACAAGGAGCTAGGTGTACGCGTCGTGCCCGGAGCAAGCGCCCGTTATGGTGCTTACCTGTCCAAAGGCGTCATTATGATGCCGTCCTATGTTAACATCGGCGCCTACGTGGACGAGGGCACTATGGTCGACACGTGGGCCACTGTCGGTTCCTGCGCACAAATAGGTAAACATGTCCACCTAAGTGGGGGTGTCGGAATTGGCGGTGTGTTGGAGCCTGTACAAGCGGCTCCCGTTATCATTGAAGACAACGTCTTCGTCGGCTCACGTGCCATTGTCGTAGAAGGTGTACGCGTCGAAACGGAAGCTGTCTTAGGCGCCAACGTGGTGCTTACGGCATCGACAAAGATCATCGACGTGTCGGGTTCTGAGCCGATCGAGTATAAAGGATATGTTCCCGCCCGTTCTGTTGTCATCCCGGGATCATATACCAAAAAATTCCCCGCAGGAGAATATCAGGTGCCTTGTGCACTAATTATTGGAAAGCGCAAGGAATCGACGGATAAAAAAACGTCGCTGAACGATGCGCTGCGCGACCATAACGTTGCTGTGTAACCATGAGCCCTCATCTAGTAAATAAAGACGATCTGAATAAAGCCCTTGAAACGTTGAAAAACGGAGGGCTTATTCTTTACCCGACAGATACCATATGGGGGATTGGATGTGATGCCACCAACGAAGCGGCCGTGGAAAAAGTGTTCGCCTTAAAAGGACGCGAGAAGACCAAAAGCCTGATTGTACTGTTGCACAACGACAATCAGTTAGCCAGCTACGTAAATGATGTTCCAGAAGTAGCATACGAGCTCATTGAATATGCCGACAAACCGCTCACTATCGTCTATTCGAATGCAAAAAACCTTGCTAAGAATGCCGTTGCAGTAGACGGCAGTATAGGTATACGTATCGTGCGGCACCCGTTTTGTGAGCAGTTGCTCCAGCGTTTCAGAAAGCCGCTTATATCGACTTCAGCAAATATAAGCGGTGAACCATCGCCCACCTGTTTCGACGACATCTCGCCCGTGGTAAAAGGGGGGGTAGACTACATTGTCGGGTACGGGCAGCACGAAAAAGGGGACGGAAAGTCGTCCACTGTTATGAAAATCGACCCGAGCGGCAAGTTTGCGTTTTTGCGTAAGTAACCAAGCCGTAAAAGACGCGAAGTGGGATCCGTTAGGAATGACCGCGAAGTAGCGTGAGTGCCATAAAAACAAATACGGGGATTCATGCATACAGTAAGATGTAAACACAGATGAATATCCCAACGTAGTAAGCTCATGGATGCCATTAACTGCCGGAGGCACAGGAAATGGGCGTAACGGGTTCAGGAATACCATTGAAGATAGGTACGAATGGGTAAAACTTGGAATTACGCAGAAAATGATTAAACAAAAATAACTATTCACATATGAAACATCTATTTTGCCTACTGGCTGTCGCACTATCCGCTCTACATTTCGGTTTTGCGCAGCAGAAAATTGAACCCGCAAAGAAAGGCGTATATTACGGTAAAAAGATCGACGGCAACAGCGCGCTGTCCGTCGCCCAGCTGGAAGCAAAGCTAAAATCTGAAGCCGGTTACTCCGGAAAGGTAGAAGGAGAAGTTGTCGAAGTATGCAAGAAAAAAGGCTGCTTTCTCACGCTCAAACGCGCCAACGGGGAATCCGTGATGGTCCGTTTTACGGACTATGCTTATTTCGTGCCGCAGGACCTCGTCGGTAAGCAGGTCGTTGTAGAGGGACGTGCCAAAATTAAAGAAACGTCGGTCGACTGGTTAAAGCACTATGCAGAGGACAAAGGAGCTTCCAAAGAAGAAATAGCTAGAATTACAAAGCCGAGGACCGATATCAGCATCGTCGCCGATGGCGTTCTTGTCATAAATTAATTAAACAAACCGGAGTACAGAAAAAAGGTGTCTAAAAGGTCATCAAATACCTGAAAAACACGTCGTTGAGAGGAGCCGGCCGGCACCTAAGGCGAAGCCAGCCATCCTGCGTTTGTCGCACCGCCAGATTACATTATTATCCCGATGCCGTGATATTTGCCTTTTTAGACACCCTCCTGGTGTATGTTAGCTTCAGATGAGACATCTTTTACGTACCGCACCGGCCCAGTCCATTAACGCGCGGGGCCGGCTGGTGACTTTTGAACGTCCCCTCGTCATGGGGATTCTAAATCTTACGCCGGACTCCTTTTATGATGGAGGCCAACATAACACGTCAGATACAGCGCTGACCAAGGCGGAACAACTTGTTGCAGATGGTGCCGACATCATCGACATAGGGGCATATTCTTCCCGCCCTGGTGCTTCACCGATTTCCGTCCAAGAAGAAATAGATCGCGCACTGCCTCTGATAGAGGCGCTCGTCCGGCAATTCCCGGACGTACTGTTATCTATAGATACGTTCCGTGCCCAAGTCGCCGAAGAAGCTGTAAAGGCAGGCGTCCATATTATCAATGACATATCCGGCGGCGCCCTGGATGAGGAAATCTTCCCAACCGTCGCACGCCTGCAAGTGCCCTACATTTTGATGCACATGCGGGGCACCCCCGAAAGTATGCAGACGCTTACCTCTTACGACGACGTCGTGGTGGATATCGCCACTTCCCTGGGAGACAAAGTAGCATCGTTACGGGAACTCGGTGTCAAGGATATCATTCTGGATCCGGGTTTCGGATTTGCGAAAACGCTGGAACAGAACTATGAACTGCTCCACCGCATAGACGAGCTACACTATTTTGGTCTACCCATTCTAGGGGGCGTCTCCCGAAAATCGATGATATATAAAAAGTTAAATATCACGGCGCAGGAAGCGCTGACGGGAACAATTGCACTCAATACGCTCCTGTTGTCTAAAGGCGTACAGCTGTTGCGCGTGCACGACGTCAAAGAGGCCCGGCAAGTGGTAGATTTATTATTCTAAACCCAGAACATGAAAAAAGCGATAGATATTGGAACAGTTGGCTTCGCGCTATTTGCGATGTTTTTTGGAGCAGGGAATCTACTCTTGCCCCCATTTATCGGTCTGCAGATCGGCGGCCATATCTGGATAACGATATTGGCCTTTGGGCTAACAGGCATTTTGCTTCCATTTTTCGGGATTCTCTCCGTTGCCCAGTCTGGAGATACCTTCGACGACCTTGGACACCGCGTTAATAAACGCCTTGCTACTATTCTCGGGACAGTTATCATGATCTGCATTGGGCCCCTTATCGCCCTGCCGAGGACGGCTGCGACAACCTATGAAGTGGGAATTCTGCCTTCTTTTCCCAATAGCAGTCCGGTGTGGACCTCAATCGCTTTTTTCGTTATTACCTGGCTGTTTTCCATTGTACCTTCCAAAGTAGTAGACCTCGTCGGGCGCGTGCTCACGCCCTTACTGCTGGTCGTCCTCATATTATTGATCGCCATCGGGATAATAAACCCCGTCGCAGCGCCAGCGACAAACAGTCTATCGGCAATGGATGCCTTCACCGTCGGCCTTACGGAAGGCTATCAGACCTTAGACGTGCTGGCGTCGGTTATATTTGCAGGCATTATCATCACCGCGATTAAGGCAAAAGGTTACGGTAGCACAATAGAAAAAAACAAAATTGTCATCGCCGCCGGTGCCCTGGCGGCAATATGCCTGTTGCTTATCTACGGCGGTCTTATTTACCTTGGGGCAACCTCGGGCATCGAGGAAACCACTATAAAACGCTCCGAACTTCTTATCTATATTTCTCACACGACGTTAGGACGGTACGGCACTTTCGCAATAGCGATCGGCATCGCGCTTGCCTGCCTCACCACGGCAATAGCGTTGACCTGTGCCGTAGGGACATTCTTCAATAACCTTTCCAACGGGAAAATAAGCTATAAACTGCTGGTAACGCTTTCTTGTTTGGTATCGGGAGTCCTTTCAATTACCGGTGTGGACAATATCATCCAGTTCGCCTATCCACCTTTAGCATTTGTCTATCCCATTGTCATTACACTGGTATTATACGTCGTGTTTTTTGGGCGCTGGGTGAAATCGAAACGCCCCTATATTGCTGCTCTGGTTGCGTCGACGGCCGTCGCTTTTTTCAATGTCCTGAAAATACTCGGCTTGCTGACATTGCCGCAGCTCGACACCCTCAATAATATTCCATTCTTTCAATACGACCTCGGGTGGGTGGCCCCGTCGTTTTTCGCCTTTATGCTTTTTGCGTGTCTGGAACGGTTGCGGACAGCCAAATAAGCTGATCACACGTCGGCCTGCCCTATTTTAAACCGCAGAAGCCGCTTGCGTTACCGTTTTACCGCCTGATACAGGATTATTACATCGGTGTCGCGAACGCCCCGATATGTGACGCCGTGTACCTCTTCCGTGCTGTCGCCTCGATATTGGGGACAAGCAGCGCCACGGTCGCGCCTCATATAGAAATCGAAGATATAACAATTTAGTAATACGAAGCGGGGAGTCTGATCATATTTTTTAGATAATTTCGGTGGTGTCTATGGAACGCTACCTATTCATTAAATCACAATACAATGAAACACCACCCGTACCTATTTATTTGTTTACTCTTCCTTTTGGGAACTTGGTCTTGCCAGAAGATGGAGAGTCCGGTCGAACAGGCTGTAACCGAAAAGCTGACGAGCAACACGCATCAAGCAGCCTTGTCAGCTTACAACTCTTCGAACTGGATGAGCGCATTACCGAATCAGTTGCCCATCCACCACATCAGTATCCCCGGAACGCATGATAGCGGAGCGCGGCATGAGCCGTTTCCCGGAACGGCTAAAACACAGGAATTAAGTATCGGCGATCAGCTTAATGCCGGTGTACGCTTCCTCGATATACGGTGCCGTCACTTCAATGACGCCTTCGCGATCCATCATGGAGCTATTTATCAACATCTGAATTTTGACGACGTGATCAATGCCTGTAAAGCCTTTCTGACGGCCAATCCATCCGAGACGATTATCATGAGCGTCAAACCCGAGCATACCGCCGAAAATAACACAACCACTTTCGAAGAACGTTTTCTGGCCTATGCGGAGCAAGATCGCAGCTTGTGGTATCTGGAAGATGACATCCCTTCACTCGGCAGCTGCCGCGGAAAGATCGTACTGTTGCGACGCTTCGGCTACAACGGTGCATTGGGAATAGCTGCCACACCGGACTGGGCCGATAAAGCGACGTTCACCATCAACCGGCCGGGTTATCGACTGGAAATACAAGATGAGTATCAAAACACCCCTGAAAACAAATGGTCTCGGGTCTCCCAGTTTCTTGAGGCAACAAAATCGGCGGGTTATCCAGCAGAAAAAGTGCTTTGGGTAAATTTTAGCAGCGGCTACCGAAGCATTCTGGGAATTCCTAATATCACGTCGGTATCCAACTATGTTAACCCTCGATTAAAGAACTACTTCGCTGGGCAGGCTACAGCCAAGTTCGGAATCATAGTAGCAGACTTTATCGACCAAGAGCTGTCGACCGCTATATATGAAACGAATTTTTAGACGATAATAAGATAATGATTGGCAGAGCGGCTTATGAACCGCGAAGGCTGCCGGATTTGAATGCAGCGACGATTTAGATGACCCCGCGGGGTCATCTAAATCAAATCCATTAGGGCGACTCCTGCAGAGTCGAATCTCCCTATGGAACTCTACGGACGGACAATTGCGATTGCTTTTAACAAACAAAAACGGCTGCTAGATAACAGCCGTTTCTATATCCATTGTATTGGCTACCTCACCGTACTGCCCGGCTTGATTGCCGTGGTTGGGTTAACAAAGTCCAGGCGTCCGTCAGCATCTTCGGCCATCAAAATCATACCTTGGGATGTAATACCTTTAATCTCCCGCGGCTCGAGATTAACAAGGATGGATACCTGTTTACCGACGATCTCCTCCGGCGCAAAAAACTCGGCTATCCCCGACACTACCGTCCGCTGATCAATGCCTGTATCGATCTTAAGCTTTAGTAACTTCTTCGTCTTAGCTACTTTCTCTGCTTCGAGGATGGTACCGACACGGATATCCATCTTCAGAAAATCGTCATAGCTTATGTTCGGCTTGGCGGGCTCTGCTTTTGCGGCATCCTGTGCGTTTTTTGCTTTAGCTGTCGCCAATTTTTGTAACTGGAAGTCAACCTGCTCATCTGTAATCTTTTCGAACAACAGCTGGGTCTCTCCCAGCACATGTCCCTCAGGAAGGATATTTGCTTCTCCTGCCTTGTCCCAGCCTACACGTTCGATGTTCAGCATCGAAAAGAGTCTGGCGGCGGTTTTAGGTAAAAAAGGCTGCGCCAGTACAGCCAGATTGGCAACGATCTGCGACGCGACATATAGTATTGTCTTAACTCGTTCCGGATCCTCCTTATAAATTTTCCACGGTTCTTCGTCGGCCAAATATTTATTTCCCAGACGAGCGGCGTTCATAAAGTGGGCCAATGCCTCGCGGAATCGATATTGCGAGATGGAGTCTGTAATGTCCTGCGGATAGCCGGCCAGATCTTTCAGCGTGTCTTCGTCGCGTGTTGTCATCGTGCTTCCTAAGGCCAGATTGCCATCAAAGTACTTGTGAGATAAGACCATCACGCGGTTCACGAAGTTGCCGAGGATGGCCACCAATTCATTATTGACACGCGATTGGAAGTCCTTCCACGTAAATTCACTATCCGACGTCTCTGGCAGGATAGAGGTGAGCACATAACGTAGTTCATCCTGCTTTCCCGGAAATTCTTCCAGATATTCGTGTAGCCACACAGCATGGTTTCTCGACGTTGAGAGCTTATCCCCTTCCAGATTTAAAAACTCGTTCGCCGGCACGTTCTCCGGAAGAATGTATGCTCCGTGCGCGTGCAGGATAGCGGGGAAAATAATACAGTGAAAAACAATATTATCTTTTCCTATAAAATGAATCAGTGTTGAGTTTTCGGCCTCATTCTCCTGTTTTTTCCAATAAGTTTCCCAATTCCTACCGTGATCAATCGCCCACTGCTTTGTTGCCGAAATATAGCCAATTGGAGCATCCAACCATACGTATAGTTTCTTGCCTTTAGCTTCATCCAGCGGGACATCTACGCCCCAATCGAGGTCCCTTGTCATTGAGCGCGGCTGGAGTCCGGATTTTAACCAGGATTGACACTGTCCAAAAACGTTGGACTTCAATACACCTTTTTTCCCTTCTATCAACCACTCTTCCAGCCAAGGCTGATATTTGTCTAACGGAAGGTACCAGTGCTTGGTTTCTTTCAAAACAGGTGTTTTTCCGCTTAGCGTAGACTTTGGATTGATAAGGTCAGTGGGGTTCAGCGAGGTTCCGCATTTTTCACACTGATCGCCGTATGCTCCCTCACTATGACAATGCGGACAGGTACCAACGATGTATCTGTCGGCTAAAAATTGATGAAATTCTTCGTCGTAATACTGTTCAGAAAATTTTTCGATGAACTCCCCTTTTTCGTAAAGGTTCAAGAAAAATTCCTGAGATAACTCGTGATGTATTTTTTCTGAAGTGCGGTGATAAATATCGAAATCTATTCCGAACTTTTCAAAGCTCTCTTTAATTTGCGTATTGTATTTATCAATGATCTCCTTGGGCGTAACGCCCTCCTTTTTGGCTTTGATTGTTATGGCCGCTCCGTGCTCATCCGATCCGCAGACATACACGACGTCCTTGTTGTTTAGACGAAGAAAGCGTGTAAAAATATCGCCGGGTATATAGGCACCCGCAAGATGCCCGATGTGCAAAGGCCCATTAGCATATGGTAAGGCGGACGTAATAGTAAATCTGTTTTTAGTTAAAATACTCAACGTGTAACGATTTTAAAATGAAAACTACGACTAAAAAAGTGAACAAAGATTTGTTACTTTGGCAAAGATAACTCAATTTGCGCGTAAAATAAGCGCAGCACATGAAAATACCTCAATTTCTTAAAAAGGGCGACAAAGTGGCCATTGTATGCCCTGCAAGCTACATTAAAGGTAATGTCGACACAGCTATTGATATCTTAAATAGCTGGGGATTGATGGTAGATGTCGGCGAAACGGTGAGTTCACAATTTCATCAGTTCGCGGGTACGGATGAACAACGCGCAGGCGATCTGCAGCGGGCACTCGATGCACCCGATATCAAAGCTATTTTTGCGGCACGGGGCGGATACGGTACCGTGCGGATTATTGACAGGCTGAACTTTACCAACTTTAAAAAGCGGCCGAAGTGGCTCGTCGGCTTCAGCGACATTACCGTGCTTCACAGCCATCTGCACAATCGCGTTAAAATATGTAGCATCCACGGGCAAATGCCTAAATCGTTTGACGACAGTACAGCCGGCGCCCTCGATTCGCTCAAGCGCGCTCTTTTTGGGCAGAACATGGATTACAGATACGCGCAAACCGGCTTTCCCAACCGCCCCGGAAAAGGCCAGGGCGAACTTATCGGTGGAAATCTGGCCATCCTCCACAGTATGCTATCCTCACCCTCCGACGGGAATTACGACGGAAAGATTCTTTTTATTGAGGACGTAGGAGAACCCCATTACAATATTGACCGCATGCTGTGGACCCTGAAAAGAGCTAAAAAGTTCGACAGACTTCAAGGTCTCATTGTAGGAGGCTTCACGTCTCTTAAAGACAGCGATCCCCCCTTCGGCCAACGGTTCGAAGAGATCATCATGGATAAAGTTCAGGAATACAACTTCCCTGTGTGCTTCGGCTTTCCGGCAGGTCATATCGAAGATAACCATAGTTTAATTCTGGGAAAACGGGTTGAACTGACGGTTAAAAACGAACAAACGTCGTTAAAATACCTTATTTAGCTTCGTTTATTCGAAAAAGACATTTAACTATTTTCAATAATTTCAAGACCAAAATATAAACAAACGTTTTGAACGGTACGTTCGCTATACTTTTTTTAATAATTAATCAATTTTGTTCAATTCTTAACGAAAAGTATTCTCGTCAGCATTCGTGTGCATATTCTGCCTAACTTAGTGGCGTAAAAATAAATTATGATATGGTTATGGAAATGGAACATCCAAATCCACTATGCATCACGGACGGTTTAGACACTTTAGCCACAAAAGTTCATCTAAACCTTGATGCCGACACCTTGGTTCAGCAGACGATAGCACGCGGACAAGGTTCGCGAAGTGACACCGGCGCACTTTGCATTGAAACGGGGAAATTCACCGGCCGCTCCCCAAAGGACCGCTTTATTGTAAAGGACGGAATCACCGAGAACACGGTAGACTGGGGAGAAATCAATATCCCCATCGCCACCGAGATCTTCGATCGCCTACTGGAAAAAATGCGCGTCTTTATCCGGGACAGGGAGCTCTGGGTACGATCCTGCTATGCAGGAGCGGATCCTAAGCTGAGGATAAACGTTACTGTTATCAACACAACACCTTGGGCCAACTTATTCTGTCATCATCTCTTTCTAAGGCCGACGCCGGAAGAACTGGCCGGCTATCAACAGGAATGGGTTATTCTGCAGGTGCCCGAGTTTTTGGCGGATCCTTCTGTCGACGGTACGAGGCAGCAGAACTTCTCTATCATCAACTTCAGCAGGAAGATGATTCTTATCGGAGGAACGGCTTACACCGGCGAAATGAAGAAAGGAATCTTTTCGGTTTTAAACTTCCTGCTGCCCCATGAGCATGGCGTGCTGCCAATGCATTGTTCGGCAAACGAGGGAAAGGCGGGCGACGTGGCCCTCTTTTTCGGTCTCAGCGGAACCGGTAAAACGACGCTCTCGGCAGATGCACAACGTCAGCTGATCGGCGACGACGAACATGGATGGTCAGATAATACCGTGTTCAACTTCGAGGGCGGCTGCTACGCGAAATGTATAGACCTCAGCGCAGAGAAAGAACCGGAAATTTTTGCCGCGATCAAGCATCCCACGTTGCTTGAAAATACCCGCTTCTTCGAAGGAACAAACACGGTAAACTACGCAGACGCAAGCCTCACCGAGAATACGCGGGCGGCCTATCCTATATCGCACATCAAAAACGCCAAAAAGATATCCGTAGGAGATACTCCCAAAAACATCTTCTTCCTGACCTGCGACGCATTCGGCGTGCTGCCTCCTATTGCTAAGCTTACGACGGCGCAGGCCATGTACCATTTTTTGTCGGGATACACCGCGAAGGTAGCGGGGACAGAGGTCGGAATCAGCGAACCGCAGACAACATTCTCGGCCTGCTTCGGAAAGGTATTCCTGCCGCTGCATCCTACCCGGTATGCAGAGCTCCTCGGACAAAAACTGGAGGAATGTCCGGATGTCAATGTATGGCTGGTAAACACCGGCTGGACAGGCGGGGCCTATGGTACAGGAAGACGGATTAGCTTGCGGTATACACGGGCTATGGTGCAGGCGGTGGTACGCGGGGAGCTGGCGCAGCAAGATTTCGTCCCCCATCCTAACTTCGGTGTACTCGTACCACAATCTTGCCCCGATGTACCAGCCGAAGTTCTCAACCCGAAAGATACATGGGGCGACAAAACGGATTACGACCGCCAGGCGGAGATGCTGGCAAAGTTATTTATGAAAAACTTCGAACAGTACGAAGCGCAGGCCAACGACGCCATAAAGAGCGCATCTCCGCAGGCACTGAACACCGTGCTGTAAGAAAAGAGGATAATTTAAAGATTACAGACCCGGTGGCGAGGCAGCGCTGCGACCGGGTGCTAGCCCTGCACAGGATGCATACATCGACGGGAACTCGCCTACAACCGATCCGTAATATCCATAGATCTTACGGATCGGTTTACTGTGGTACATACCTATCTTCAGCGCCAGGTTCCTCCTCCGGCCCAGTTTGCGATAACACCCTGTTAACGTGGTTCCAAATCGGTGCTCGATGGCGGTCTATTAAAATTACGAAATGCGTCGTCGCGAAGCTTGAGATTTAAGGAACGGAACATGTGCAGCCGAGCACTTCGGCTGGCTAGGTGAAGTTAAACGAAGTGGGACAGGGTAACTCTTCTAACCCCCTTTAACTTCATCTTACTATTCTAATTTCTGACTTCTAACTTGGGCGAGGTTTTATTTGGAAGGATCCATGCGTTTAAAAAAAGACCTTAGCGTGCCAGCTTTCGCTTATCGGAATCTCCCATTTGTCCGTCAGATCCTCAGCGGATGTCACCATATTGTTAAAAACAACCGTACGTTGATCGACAATGCCCGCCGTGACCAGTCGCTCGAACTCGTCCCGCGAGGCAATTTGAATATTCATGTTCTGATCGCGGTACGCAATGTTCAGCCGGTCGAACAGCGATACGCCTAACGTCGCTTCTATCTTTTTTAACAAATGAACCGATTTATCGATAGAACAGCCCGTCACCATAGCCTTCTCCTCGTCCACCTGAAGGATAATAAAAAGATGATATCTCACCTCAAACGATCCGGCGAGTTGGTTGCCGTGGGCCGTCCACTGGGAAACAAACTCCTGTAAAATATCCGTCACGACAGCCACTTCTTCATCCGTTAAAAAACGGCTACTTTGGTAGATCCAGACTCTCTTCATGTTCGATTTTTGTGAAGTTGTTTATTTGTGAAGTTTTAAAGTTGTCGATTTGTAGCCCCGACTATACACTTTTCCCTTACGACTTCAGTACTTTATATATTTCAACTATAATACGGCGAAATCATCAGATAAACGATGACGCCGGTTACGGCCACATACAGCCACATTGGATACGTTATCCGTGCGAGCTTCTTGTGCCGCTCATAAGCGCCGGCGATCCCGCGGACAAACGTAAATAGCACAAAAGGAATAATGATAATCGATAACAGGATATGACTAATCAGTATGAAGAAGTACACATAGCGGATCACTCCTTCTCCCCCATATGGGGTGGAATCCGACGTCATGTGGTAAGCGACGTACATGACGAGAAAACTCACCGAACACAACATACAAAGCTTTATCAACTGTTCATGCAACTTTATCTTGCCCCGCTTTATTGCTGAAACAGCCACAACCAATAGAATAGCCGTTAGCCCATTGATAGAGGCGTAAATAGGAGGCAGAAATGAAAGCGGCTGCACATCGAAGCCCAACTTCCTTAAGTTTACGCCGAAAAGTATGGCCACTGCTACCGGTATAACGATGGACAGCGTCACAATCCACTTCTTATATTTCTTTTCTTCTTCAGTCATCACCATATTTATCTTTTTTCTAGTTTTAGCGGTCTATTTCGGATCTCTTCGACCATCAACAGCTTGATCTCATCTTCCAGACGATCAACCTCTCCCTTCTGACTGATATCATAGAAACCGCGGATACGTCTTTTGGAATCGACAAGTATCATCTGATTGCTTATCAGAAAGCGGGAAGAATCTGCCGGATCGATCATAGCATCAACCAATAGCTCATCTTTGGCATAGCTGAAAATATCCACCGACGGATGCATTCCTATTTCCCAATGTCGCTGCTCCCACTGGCTGTAGGGCTTCAACATTTGCCGTAGCCTTCCGACGTCTTCCGTGGGATCGACCGAGATTGAAAAAAAACGGATCTGTGGGTTGGCGGCAAAACGGGACGATAAGGCGTTGACATTGTCCAGCATCAGTCTGGAGAACGATTCATCCTTTGTATAAAACAGATGGGTAACGGTAATAGAGGTATCAGATACAGGAAACGTGAGGCCTTTTCCGTCTATATCCTTAAAAGCGATCGGCGTCAGCGTGTGAAAAATAGTATCTGGATATTCCCTGCCCCAGTTGCGTTTCAGCTCTCCGCTGAGCTTCTTTTCGCCGAATACAGGCAAAGAAACGTATTCGTTTGATCCGAACCGGTTAACAGCTATATATAAAAATCCTGGCAGTAATAAAATTAATGCCAGGATTATAATTTTTGATTTACTGCGTTGAGTACGGTTACTCATGAACATCCTCCTATTGGTTATTTACTTGGAAACAACGGATGCGAATGCAAATGATATAACAGGAAATCTCCCTCGATCAGTAACAGTATAATAAAGTAAACAATAAAAATAAATCCGATTGCGCAGCAAAGAATGAATCCTGATTTTTCAAACTTCAGGTGCATAAAATAGGCTACGATATAGTATGCCTTAACAAGCGTCAACACAATATAAATCGTGTTTAACACCATCCCTTTCTCGATCACTCCCCAGTGGTGTACAAAACCTAAGGCTATCAAGAATTCCAGCGCTGTAAGCGCCAGAAGGATGAAAAACACCTTCCAGATACCCTTTTTATCCATCCCCCCATGATCGTGGTGATCATGTGCTGCAGCTATATTTTCGTTATGATGTGACATGTTTCTTAGTATAAATTAAATTTCCGGAACGAATTAGATTAGATAGAAGAACGTGAAGACAAATACCCAAACCAAGTCGACAAAGTGCCAGTATAGACCAACTTTTTCTACCATTAGGTAAGTGCCCCTTCTTTCGAATGTATTGTTCATGGTCATCCACAAAATAATAATGTTCAATAACACCCCGACAGATACGTGGAATCCGTGGAATCCTGTAATGGTAAAGAAAAGATTGGAGAACTGTAATGCCGCTGTATAAGATATGTCTTTTGTAAAATACGGCGCCAGCGCTTCGGCAACAGCGTCGCCTTCCAAACCGGTTGCCGGATTTCTTCCAAACCAAAAGCCCTGGTGATGCAAGTGCGTCCACTCAATGGCCTGACAGCCCAAGAAGCAAAGACCTCCTAGAATCGTCCAAAGCATCCATTTTACAACTTCCTGTTTCTGGTTCCTATGTCCTGCGTCTACAGCCAACACCATCGTTACAGACGACATAATCAAAATAAAAGTCATGATCCCTACAAACACCAACGGCTGTCCGTGCTCAGCGATCCCGGGAATAGACTGGAAAATCTTATCCGCATCAATCCAGGTCGGTTGTGCAAACTTCTGTGCGCCATAGTATATTAAAAACGCAGAGAATGTAAATGCATCCGATACCAGGAAAAACCACATCATGATTTTTCCATACTCCAAATTCCAAGGCGACTTACCACCACTCCAAGGGCCGTCTTTTACCTTATCCAATTGCGATACAGTTGTTGTACTCATTTTTTACTATTATTGATTCAAAAGTAAGAAAACATAAATATAAATCCATAGAAGATCGAGAAAATGCCAAAAAATAGTGGCTAGATTCATGCGGAATTGGTTGTCTACATATGGAATAGGCTTCAGCGCCCCCAGCAGACATCGAACCAATACGATCAGTCCCGCTAAAATATGTGCTAAATGCAGTCCCGTAAAAATATAAATGAACGACTGCGATGCGTTATTGTTAATAAAATAAATACCTCTGCCGGTCAGCACCGACCAAGCTTGTACCTGAAGAAAGAAAAATACAATCCCCAACGCTAATGTCAGCAGCAGAAACAGCTTTTGACGATCCAAACTCTCGTGTTTCACAGCCCGATACGCCAGATGCAATGTAAGACTGCTCAGCACGATAACAGCGGTGCTATAAACAAACGTGTCCGGAAGCAACGTTTTAATTCCTTTGTCCACCCCGCTTGCGGTGTATACGATGAAACCGCTCGACAACGCGGCGAACATCATAAACATGCCAATCATACCAAGCCAAAGATTAAACTTCCTGGCCTTCCTTGATTGGATCAACTCTTCCGTTTTAAAATCCGTATGCTCCATCTATTTCAAAGGAATAAAATCAAATAACAATATTAACTGCGTTAAAGGCAAATAAATAAAGGATGTAAACATCACTTTCTTTGCCGTAGCGTCTGTCATCTGCCGCGCATGTTGATACCCGTAAACAGCAAATAATAAGCCACCAAGTACCGAGGCGACGGTAAACACCCAGCCGCCAAACCCATAATACATAGGCAGAAAGCCAACTGGTATCATCAACACGCCTGACACAAAAATCAACCAGGCTGACAGGCGGTCTTTCTTCGTTGTCGGAAGAAGCCTGAAACCGGCGTTTTTATAATCTTCGTCAGCAACCCAAGCTATCGCCCAGAAGTGGGGAAACTGCCAGAAGAACTGGATTAAAAACAGTACCCATGGTGTAATGACAATGGCCGCTTCGCTAACGGCTGCATACTCGAACCCAAATCCTGCAGATTTAAACGCTGCATAATATCCGATGAGCGGCGGTAATGCACCGGGAAACGCACCGACAAACACCGCGATAGGCGACTTCTGTTTCAGTGGCGTGTACACGAAAGCATACAAAATAATCGAAAACACCGATAGCAAGCCCGCCAAAAAGTTAAGCTGCACTAAAAACAACGTTCCGAATATGCCCATAAACAAGCTCATTACCAATGCCTGTCCTGTAGTCATCCGACCGGCCGGCAACGGTCTGTCTGCGGTACGCTTCATTAACCTGTCGAGGTCCCGTTCGATAATCTCATTGAAGCCGTTGGCCGCACCGGTGACGAAAAATCCGCCTACCGTCAGGATAAGCCAATTCAGCCAGATGATATCGCCCTGCTGTTTGGCCCCGATCAAAAAGGATATGGAAGCCGAAAAGACGACAGTCAGCGTGAGCCTGAGCTTTACTAGTTTATTGAAATCCGAGATGAACTGCTTCATGAATAATATATTCCCTTCTTTTGGTGAACACGTGGAACCCGATCGACAAATTTCCACAACTTTGTCCAAACTATCGTTTCAATTTTGTCATTAATAACATCAGGTAATACTGTGCACCAAAAAATAAGCTTGCAACCACCAGATGCATCGTCTGCGCAACGGGAGGTACATCATACCGAGCTAAAATAATCCCCGTCATCATCTGGACTCCGACCAAGCCTAGTACAAACCAAGCGTATTTACTTTGTAATGTCAATGAACTAAATTTATTCTTTACCAGGAAAAACAGCAAAATCGTCAATCCCAGTGATACATAAGCTAATGAGCGGTGCACCTCGTAGGGTATACCTATTTGTGATATCCATTCCGAACGTGCAATTTCCTTGTCGTTCAGGAGATCCACAGCTTCCCGGACTTCCGTACCAAATACCACCTGCACAACGGTTATCAGCAACGAAAACAGCGCCAATGCTTTCAACGCTAAAAAGCGCTGGTTAATAAGAATGCTCTTGTTCCGCAAGGTCGTCGCCAGGTAGAACGTATAAATGCTAATGCCAACTATAATCAGTGCGAGCAACATATGTACCGTGATGATCCAGGGCATGAGATTAGTGGAAACCACGATAGAACCCAACCACGCCTGAACTACCACAACAAAGACGTTAAGCACACTCCATCCCAGAATGGCTGGCTTGGTCTTTAAATAGGTCAACGAGAAAATCGCTGATGCCAATAGGCAGAAACCTGCTGCCACGCCGACCAATCGGTTAATGTATTCCGTCCATGTCTTTGCGGCATTAAACTCTTCATGCTCCAGTATAGACTCGTCATGCCGTATCTTGTCTGCGATATCGCGATAACCGAAAAATTCCACGATTTTCGCAAAGCGCATATTTTTCTTTGCGCGTCCCTCTACATAGTGCTCTTCGTATCCGGCGGGCAACTGAGACACATCTGTCGGAGGCACAATCCGATTGAAGCACTTCGGCCAATCCGGACATCCCATTCCAGACCCTGTGCTCCGAACGATCCCTCCAGCGGCTATCACTAGAAACAAAACAATAATAGTCAGCCTATTTGCTTTTATGAATCGTTTTTCCGCACGTGGATACATGCCCTCTCCTTCTACTTAAAACCTCTTATAAAAGAGAGGTAGGTATACACCTACCCTTCTATTACTTCTCTATTGTTTTGCTTATTCCATTCATTTTGAATGCGAATAGCTTCTTCATTACCTTCAAAGTCGTGAGGCAGGTTCGAACTCATTGTTTCAGAGAACGGTATGTGCTGCGGAATGAAATCCGTATCGTGACCAGGCTTACTGTAATCATAAGGCCAACGGTACACTGTAGGAATTTCACCAGGCCAGTTGCCATGGATGTGCTCTACCGGCGTTGTCCACTCCAGCGTATTTGCGTTCCAAGGGTTTTGAGGAGCTCTCTTCCCTCTCCAGATAGAGCTAAAGAAGTTCCACAAAAACGCTACCTGCGCCAAGCCCGCGATAATAGCAGCCCAAGTGATCAACATGTTCACGGAGATCCATTTATCCATAAATGGGAATGCAGTGAACGTATAGTAACGACGGGGAACGCCGTCTATACCCATGAAGTGCATTGGGAAGAACACCAAATAGGCACCAACAAATGTAAGCCAGAAGTGTAGATATCCCAGTTTAGTGTCCATCATCCGTCCGAACATTTTTGGGTACCAGTGATAAACACCGCACAACATTCCAAAAATAGAGGCGGATCCCATCACAAGGTGGAAGTGGGCTACTACAAAGTATGTATCATGCAAGTTGATGTCCAAGGCCGCATTACCTAAGTATAAACCTGTCAAACCGCCGGAAACGAAGAACGACACCATACCGATTGCGAACATCATCGCAGGCGTGAAACGGATATTACCGCGCCACAGGGTAGCAATATAGTTAAACGCTTTCACCGCAGATGGTACGGCGATAATCAAAGTCGTGATCATAAACACCCCCCCTAGGAACGGGTTCATACCCGTAACGAACATGTGGTGTCCCCAAACGATGAACGACAATACGGTAATACCTACCAACGAATAAACCATCGCATGGTAACCGAAAATCGGTTTGCGGGAGTTTGTAGAAATAACTTCAGAAGTAAGACCCAATGCAGGCATCACCACGATATATACCTCAGGGTGTCCCAAGAACCAGAATAAGTGTTGGAATAAGATAGGCGATCCACCTTCATTCGGTAAAATCTGACCTTGAACGACCAAGTCCGACAGATAAAACGAGGTACCCACGGTACGATCGAAAAACAGAAGAACTACGGCAGATACCAAAACCGGGAAAGACAACAAGCCTACGATAGCCGTCAGGAAAAACGCCCAGATGGTTAACGGCATTTTCCAAAGATCCATCCCTTTTGTACGCATATTTAATACAGTACTGATGTAGTTCACACCACCCAATACCTGAGAGGCGATAAACAACGTCATACTGACTAGCCAAAGGGTCATCCCCAAGCCGGAGCCTGCAATGGCTGTCGGCACCGCCGATAATGGCGGATAGATCGTCCATCCGGCAGCAGCGGGGCCACTTTCCACAAAGAACGATGCCACCATGATCACACAGGCCGCAAAGAAGAACCAGTACGATAACATGTTCATCAATGGCGACGCCATATCACGGGCGCCTAACTGATAAGGGATCAATAGGTTACTAAAAGTACCGGACAAGCCCGCCGTTAAGACGAAGAATACCATCATGGTACCATGGATAGTGACCAGCGACAAGAAGAAATCTGGCTTGATTCGTCCACCCTCAGCCCATTTACCTAAAAAAACTTCCAAGATCGGAAAATCCTCTTCCGGCCAAGCCAATTGGATACGGAATAAGATAGAAAGCAACATAGCGAAGACCGCCATCACAATACCTGTGATCAAAAATTGCTTTGCAATCATCTTATGATCCTGACTAAAAATATATTTAGTTAAGAACGTTTCGTGATGATGATCGTGTGCATCATGATGCGCTGCGCCGTGCGATATAACTGTACTTGACATATTCGTTTAATAATTTCTTATTTCAATTAATTTAGTGAAGCCGTAGTGAGTTCATCAGATTCCTTGGAATCTAATGCTGTAAACTCTTTCTGCAAATCTTCAGTAAAATATTTGTTTTGCGTGCTTAACCACTCTTTATACTCCGCTTCGGTAACCACCACGACTTTCTTCTGCATATTGTAGTGACCGGATCCACAGATCTTGTTACAAAGCATCACGTAGTCGTATTTTGGATCGTTCATACGTTCACGCATCTCCTCCGTTGTCACCGTCGGCGTAAACTGGAAGTAGTTCGTCATGCCCGGTACGGCGTTGATCTGTACGCGGAAGTCGGGAATATAGAAAGAGTGAATGATGTCTTTCGAAATGATGTGAAAACGAACCGACTTATTTACTGGTAACACAATATCCGATGCCTGGATATCGTCCCACGCATTCTTGTCGTTGAAGTCAATACCATATGAATTCGTTGGCGTCGTCAATCTATAATCGCGCTTACCGATCACACCGTCGGCTCCCGGATAACGAACCTGCCACTGGAACTGCTCTCCCAATACTTCTACCTGTAGAGCTGACTTTTGCAAATCTTCAGGAACGTTGGTGATAGATCTCCATGTGAAGAAGCCGAACAACACCAACACTGTCAATACAATCGCCGGTACAATGGTCCAGATCTTCTCTATCGTATCGTTATGCGGGTAGTAGTACGCTTTGGTATTAGCGCGCATCCTGTAGATGTAAGGAAACGTTAACAGCAGAAGGTGAACAAGGATAAGCACTACCGTGATGACCACCGTGGTGATGATAAACATACTATCAATACGCTTACCATGCTCCGTCACCGCCGCACGCCATGCCCAGTCGCCCCATACGGCATAGCCGTAATACACGAATCCAAAGAAGGCCACCAGGAAAACAACAAATAGCACCGACTGAAGAGTGTTATTTGCAAACGGATTATACTTACCGTTCATTTTTCTGGTTAGCTCGTAAATGGACAATACCTTACCGACAACCGCGACAATAGTACAAACTATTAAAAACAATAGAATGTAGTACGTCAGGTTCTTATAAACCTGTGGATCTATCTGCTGTACTTGCTCCTGAGCAGGATTAGTAGCAGCAGTAGTACTTGAAGCCGGAGAAGAAGCGGCAGCCGAATCTACCACTGGAGCCGTCGCAGCAGAATCCGCTTCGCCCGCTGCACCTTCATCGGCAGCAACGGCAGAGACCGTAGAATCTTGAGCTAACGAATCTTGCTGATCAGCAAAACTAGGTGTAGAGAAAAGCAATCCTACGGCTAGTAAGCATCCCAACACGGCTTTGAATCTGTTATTAATGTTGAATTTCATTTCTTATTAAGACGTTTAAACGTATTATGCAATGATTAGAAATTATATCTGATGATGTAAGCTTTCGTCTAAGAACGGATGGTTCTTTGGCGCTATAGCGTGCTTACTTAGTTTGTTCAGCACGAGGAAAGTAAACAAGCCAACGAAACCGATCGCAGTTCCCACCTCGATGTATCCGAATCCACGGTGTGTTTCGACCGTACCCGGCATGATCATGATGTAATAATCCAACCAGTGACCACACAATAAAAGGATCGCTACGAACAACATCACGTTCTGCTTACGCTTGGCGTCGCGGTCTACCAACAGCAACAACGGCGCAAGGAAATTAATGACAATATTCAACCAAAACCAAGGTTTGTATTCAGGCTCCCATCTTTTATAAAAGTAAACCGTTTCCTCAGGAATATTCGAATACCAAATCAACATAAACTGCGCGAACCAAACATACGTCCAGAATATAGAGAAACCGAACATAAGCTTGCCTAAATCGTGCAGGTGGTTCTCGTTCACCCAAGCCAGGTAGCCGGCTTTCTTGACCAATACCAAGATAACAACAATAGCGGCAATTCCACTTACCCACATCGCTGCGAAGTTATACCAGCCGAACATGGTTGAAAACCAGTGAGCCTCAAGAGACATCACTGTATCAAACGACCAGATAGGCGTAGTAAATCCAAAGATTACCAAGAAAATCGCCGACAACTTAAAGCTCTTTTTATAAGAGTTCAAACCGCCCTCTAAATCTTCTTTGTAAGACAGGTTAGCAATGATGAAAGCAAAAATACTATATGTTCCCATGAACAATATCTGACGGATCAAAAAGCCCGGCACATTCAAAAAGGCCGACTTGCCCGCTACGAGTTTGTCATAATTAGGGCTGTTCGGATCTGTTAACCCCTCCGCATGCCAATGGTGGTACAAGTTATGGCTATATAAACCTAGGCCGACGATAACGAGCAGTACGATAGCTGCGATCGGCAATACACTGGCCATCGCCTGTGGAATACGCAATAAACCAGCGGACCAACCCGACTGTGTTACCATCTGAAGCGCAACGAAGAAGGCTCCGGCAGCACATACACAGGTGAAATAATAACCCATCAATAACAGGTTAGCGTATGTACGTTCAACCATAATATGGTCACTTGACATTAGGCCTATAACGATAGCTATAACACCTACAGCAATCCCAACCAGACTGAGTATCTTGGCGATACCAGCAAATTGAAATCTTTCGCTGAAATTATAATCGTGATGATGATTGTGAGTTCCCATTTACTATATTGATGTTAGATTATTTTTTTTGTAATTCGTGTACATACATGACCACCTGCCAGCGTTCTTCCGGAGACAATTGCGATGCATGCGATCCCATAGAGTTATGACCATAGTATATCGTGTGGTAAATCTTACCGTCGGTCAGTTCACTCATTGCCCCACCTCTGGATGATGAAGCCCCATCCGATTTCTGATACGATGGTGGTGGCGGGAAGTTCTCCAGCTGGCGGCTACCCCGTGAATCTTCCACAGATCTATCCTTCGTGATAGGCCCGTCGCCCTTTCCTTCTTTACCATGACAAACTGCACAATACGTCTGGAACAATGCCTCGCCCTGCGCCAGGTTTGCCTGCGTAACCGCCAACGGATTTTTCAGTTCACGACCGGCACGTTCGTACTCTTCCAATGAGTTTGCAAACTCAAAGCGCTCAAAGCCAATAGGCGTAGTGCCCACGGGCGGAAGCTGTGCCGTTATTTTATTCTTAAAATTATTATTTGGTTGATCCGGGTTGTATGCAATCGGATCATACATATTTCTGGAGAATTCCCACCCTGTACTACGCGTTTTTCCATCGCTACAGCTGGAAACTACTGCCGCCAACGCAAATGCAGCACATACAGATCCAAGAAAACTCTTCTTATTCATAGCTAACATATTTTCTTTCATTGTATTTAACTTCAACCGCACCAGCATCCTTTAATAAAGACTCAATCAAGGCATGATCCGCATTCTCATGGGCATCGATCGCAATAATAAACCGATCGTCTGTAGCCCGCAGATCCATCACACGTGGTGTACGTCCCGGAAACAGGTGATTGCGGAAGAAGAATGTAGCAACCATACCCAAAGCACATAATAAGATCGTAACCTCAAACGTTACGGGAACAAAGTTTGGCAATGGCATGGAAGGCTTACCTCCGATATTCATTGGCCAGTCGTACGACATGGTATAATACAACAAGCTAAAACCTAGACAAGTTCCCAAAGCACCGAAACAAAACGCTGCAATGGGTAAACGTGATGGTTTTACACCCAATTTCGCCTCGATTCCGTGAATCGGCATTGGTGTGAAACAATCATATATGCTGATATTGTTTGCTTGCAATTTATCAATCCCGTGCATCATTTCATCAGGATCAGCAAAACTACCTAATATATATTTTGTATTGCTCATTGCTATTATTTTTGTTTTAATGCGTTAATATCCTCTTGTGTAACCGAATCGTACTTATCCAATGAATTTGCGAAGAATTCAACTTGCTCTGCCGGGAAGGCTCCTTCTTGTGCCAATTTGGTTTTCTGCTGTAAAGAGGCTGATTTCAACAACAACTTAACCTCAGCAATGGCAATACCCGGTAAGAAACGTAGGAACAACAAGAACAAAGTAAAGAATAAACCTATTGATCCAACAAAGATGCCGACATCCGTCCACGTTGGATAGAACATAGCCCACGAAGAAGGTAAATAATCGCGGTGCAATGAAGTCACGATAATCACGAAACGCTCAAACCACATTCCGATATTTACGACAATAGATAACACCCATGAAATAGGAATACTTGTACGGATTTTCTTGAACCAGAACAGCTGAGGAGAAATAACGTTACATGTCATCATCGCCCAATAAGCCCATGCGTACGGACCGGCTATACGGTTTTCGAAAGCATACATCTCATACTCTGAACCGGAATACCATGCGATGAACAGCTCCGTTAGGTATGCAATACCCACGATAGATCCTGTTGTCATGATGATCTTGTTCATCGATTCGATGTGGAACATCGTAATATAATCCTCGAAGTTCATCACTTTCCGCAAGATCAACAACAATGTCTGCACCATCGCAAATCCAGAGAAAATCGCACCCGCTACGAAATAAGGAGGGAAAATCGTTGTATGCCATCCCGGTATTACCGACGTTGCAAAGTCAAAGGATACGATTGTGTGTACCGAAAGTACAAGCGGCGTAGATATACCGGCCAGAATTAACGACACGATCTCAAAACGCTGCCACGTCTTTACAGAACCGTTCCAGCCGAAAGACAGGATGCTGTAAACCTTTTGTTTAAGCCCTGTAGCACGGTCGCGGACTGACGCGATATCGGGCAACAGACCACAATACCAGAACACCAGCGAAACCGTAAAATAAGTGGAGATGGCAAATGCGTCCCATACAAGAGGTGAGTTGAAGTTAACCCACAGCGAGCCGAACTGGTTTGGCAACGGGAAAATCCAATAGGCCAACCAAGGGCGTCCCATGTGCGCTACGACATAGGTTGCCGCACAGATAACGGCGAAAATAGTCATCGCCTCTGCTGAGCGGTTGATCGAGTTACGCCAGTTCTGACGGAAAAGTAACAATACGGCTGAAATCAACGTTCCGGCGTGACCGATACCCACCCACCATACGAAGTCGGTGATATCCCAAGCCCAACCTACCGTTTTATTCAGACCCCAAGCGCCAATACCCGTCCAAAACGTGTATCCAACACTCACAACCCATAACAAAGCACCGAGCACAGCGACAGTGAAGCCGATCCACCAAGCTTTATTAGGTTTATTTTCAACCGGTAACAAGATGTCATCCGTCACTTTTGCATAAGTGATGTTCTTGCCGGTTACTAATGGTTCTCTTAATATTGATTCGTTATGCGATGACATAGTTGTTTTATTTCAGATTAGAATAAAATTACGCTTCAAATGTGTTTCTAACTTTCGTCATATAGCCGATGTTTGGCTGAACGTTGATCTCCTCCAACACATAGTAAACACGTTCGTTACGTAGCGCTTTTGAAACCTCTGATTCTGGATCGTTGATATCACCGAAGATAATCGCATTCGCAGAACAAGCCTCCTGACAAGCAACCTTCACATCGCCGTCTCTTAGCTTACGGTTTTCCATTTTCGCTTTCAATTTGCCGCCTTGAATACGCTGGATACACATAGAACATTTCTCCATAACTCCACGTGAACGTGTAGTAACATCCGGATTTAATACAAGCTGCGTAAACTCGTTATTCAGATAGTTATCGAAACGTGAGTCATTCCAGTAGTTAAACCAGTTGAAACGACGCACTTTATATGGACAGTTGTTTGCACAGTAACGTGTACCGAAACAACGGTTATAAGCCATGTGGTTTAATCCTTCCGACGAATGCACCGTTGCCAATACCGGACATACAGTTTCACAAGGAGCGTGGTCACAGTGCTGACACAACATTGGCTGGTGAACAACCGTTACATCCTCGTAATCAAGATCTGTCGCCTTCGCGATCTCTTTCTCTTTCGTGAGTTTCGTATCGCCGGCATCCAACGTGTAGTAGCGGTCAATACGCAACCAATGCATTTCACGGCGACGGCGTACTTCATCGCGTCCCACCACCGGTATATTGTTCTCTACGTTACAAGCAACAATACATGAACCACAGCCGGTACAAGCGTTCAAATCGATTGCCATCACCCATTTATGGCCTGGCGACTCGAATTTATTCCACAGATCGTATGTTTTATGCGAGTCAGAGAAACGGCCAGATTCTGAATTCGGATCTTTCAGGTATTTCGCAAAAGTTGTCTCCCGAATAATATTACGTCCCTCTATGGTGTGATGGGTCTGCGTTTGTGCAAGCTCATAGCTACCTCCGGCCTTAGACACCGACGCTTTCGAAGCGAACTGGATCGTACCGTTAACCAGTCGGGCAAAAGGATAAGCATTCTGTCCTACATTATTTCCAGCTTTACCAACCTTTGTACGACCGTAACCGACAGCTATAGACACGGTTCCCAATGCTTGTCCGGGCTGTAATACCACCGGCAGTTCCACCGCGTAACCGTTCGCCTCTACCTTAATTCTTCCTTTTTCACCTATCCCCAGTTCCTCTGCAAATTTCGGGTTTATAGCAGCATAGTTATCCCAGGTTACTTTTGTTATCGGGTCAGGCAGCTCCTGTAAGTACGCGTTATTGGCATAACGCCCGTCGCGCATCACGGTCGATTCGTAGAGCTTTAACTCTACTTCTCCTGCGATGGCTCTAGCTGCTGTGGCGATAGCCGACGCTACCGCGTTGACATCAACATTTGCCGAATAAGAAGATCCTGTAGCCGATCCTTTATAGACGAAACCGGTTTGAAGAACATCTTTCCAGGTTTTACCTGTACCGGCCAGGATATTTGTCTCCCAGTTCTGTTTGACAAACTCGTAAATATTTGTATTGTCTCCCGACCAAATCAACAAGCTCTGCTCGGCTTGACGGGTATTGAAGACCGGATTGATCGTTGGTTGAACAATAGTAAAGTAACCTTCTTTCGATGAGGCGTCTCCCCACGACTCCAGGAATGTGGACGCTGGAGCGATGGCTTTTAATGTCGATGCCGTCTCGTCAGGACGATCTGCAAAAGACAATGTAAAGGCTACCTTCGAAAGGGCATTCGTAACATCTGCAGGTTTGAAATAGTCATAAACAGGATTGCTGTTTAGGAAAAATGCCACACCTACCTGCCCTGCGGCGGCGTCAGCCAAAAATTGCTGAAACGCAGCATCCGAACCTTGGTATTGTTTTGAGAAATTATCCAGATCGATGATGGCCCCATAAGCCCCCAACGCGCTGTTGATGGCATTCACCAATAACTGCACATTGACGTCGTTCGATCCGGCAACAACTACAGCTCCTCCACGGTTGTTGGTCAATTCCTTCGCCGCCAGGGTGATAGCTGTCTGCGCCTTTTTGTTGGAAACACCACCAGGCAACGATTGACCGGTGATCGCGTTATATAACGAAATTAACACCGCTCCTTCTTCTGAAGGCTTGATGGCTATACGCACGTCCGCGTTTGAACCGGTCATACTCAATCCCGACTCGAATTGGATGTGGCGCGACATCTTACCGTTTTTCAACGATTTGTAATCGCGGTTTTTAATATAATCCTGTGTATGTTCTTCGCCTGCTAACCAGGTACCTAGAAAATCTGCTGCTACAGACACCACAACGTTCGCATTGTTGAAATGATAGGAAGGAACAACAGCTTTTCCAAAGCTAGCTCTATTTGCTTCTATAATACCGCTGTAAGAAACAGCATCTACCTGTACATGCGTTGTTGTAGGGTATTTCGCCGTAAGTTTAGCAATGGCAGCCAATGTAGAAGGGCTATTCACCGTGCTTGAAACTATAGCAATCTGCTTGCCTGCCGATGCCGCTTTGGTCAAGGCGTCTATAACGGTTGCATCCAACTTAGACCATTCTACATCTTTGCCCCCCAACTGCGGGTTTTGCAGTTTAGACATATCATAAAGGTCAAGCACCGACGCAACAGTAGTTGCATCCGTACCTTGCGTAACGCCCACAGCGTTCGGGTTTGGAGAGATGGAAATAGGACGGCCTTCGCGTGTCCTAACCAAAACACTCTGCCCGTTGAATGAAGAAGCGTAAAAGTTCGGGATACCCGGAGTTACTTCTTCTGGTTTGATAACATAAGGGACTGCTTTATGAACAGGTGTCCGATTACACGCTGCCAACGTCACAGCTCCTAAACCGAATCCTAAAGCTTTCAAGAAATCACGACGAGGAGTCTTCGTGCTCAAACCTGCTTCGTTTAATACATCTTCTACAGGAATAGGCTCGGCAAACTCACCTTTACTACTCTCTACGAAAGCAGGTGTTTGTTGCAATTCTTCCAAACCTTTCCAATATTTTTTGTTGCTATCCATTTAAGCTGTATATAAGATTGCGTATTCCTAAATTAATTATTAATAGTGACATTTACCACACTCCAGACCGCCGATCATGGCAGCTGTCATCTTCTCACCCTTCTTCAATTTCTCGTGTGCTTCGATCAACTGATCGTAATATGCATTATCTGCATTTACAGCCGTTGTTCTGTGACAATCTACACACCACTTCATTGTTAAAGGAGAGTATTGGTAAACTTCTTCCATTGTTTCTACCGGACCGTGACAAGTCTGACATTCCACTCCGGCAACCACCACGTGCTGTGAGTGGTTAAAGTAAGCGAAGTCAGGAAGGTTGTGAATCCTTACCCATTCAATAGGTTTTGGATTATCCCCATACTCCCGGGTTTCCGGATTGTAATCCACCGCTCTGTAAATCTTCGCAATTTCAGGGGAGATCTCTCCGTCATAGTGATCCGACGCCGTCACGGTGTTGTGACAGTTCATACACACATTTGCAGACGGGATGGACGCATTTTTCGACTTAAATGCTCCACCGTGACAATATTGACACTCGATCTGATTGACACCGGCGTGAATCTGATGGGAGAATTTGATTGGCTGAACCGGTTGATAACCTTGGTGAACTCCCACATTCCACATGGTATTCCACCCCAGCACCGCCAGAAATGCCACCAACATGAGCACAGCAAAACCAACCAGTTTCTTGTTTTTGACGAACGCCTTTGCAAATTTCGCAAACTTGCTCTCTTCAAACTGCTCGTTTCTAGCCTGTGCCTCAGCGATAGCTGCCTGATTGTTAGCAATCACTTTCTCCAGCGTGCGGATTACACGGTTCAACACCACAATAACCACAACCGCCAGCACAACAATTGCGATCAAACCAACAATCATCATGGTGCTTGCATCGCCAGATTTAGCTCCCGCACCGCCTTCAGCGCCTCCGCCAGCAGGAGCTTCCGCCGCCTTCGTCTCCTCTGCTTTTACATAAGCAATAATGCTTTTGATCTGATCTTCGGACAAGTCGGTGAATGAAGTCATCACCATCTTGTTATACTCTTCAAAAATCTGAACAGCAGCTGGATCTCCTGCAGCCACCATCGCCTGCGAATTGTGAATCCATTTCACCAACCACTCTTCCGAATGTCTTTCCGACATGCCCGCCAAAGCCGGACCGACAACTTTTTTCGTCACGCCGTGACAAGTTGTACATTTTGACTTAAAAAGGGTTTCGCCTTCTTTAACATCTTGCGCATGCGCCATTGTAACGGCAAATAACAACATCAAGCCAACGGACATCGTCTTTGCAAGTCTTCCCAAAACGGATGAGATATTTCTCATATTTAGCACTTTATACTATTTATTTATGATATAAAACTTTTAAAATACGTCGTCTAAATGGTTTAAACCCTCCAAACAATGCACAAAAGTATAACTATTTAAGCAATCACTGACAATTTAATGACTCAAATTGTCAATTTAAAACCATTCTAAATAACCCTATAAAACGCCCCGTAAAGGGCGTTTTTGGACATCGGATGACAAACACATGACAGAAAAAACGGGCGGCTGGAGCGCATAAATTATTGACACCTATCCAACAAACATATAGGCGATTTTTCCGAACTTAGCATCATGCAATGGGGAATTTTCAACACCATGTTGGTCGTCACAGCCTGGATATCGTGCGATGGCATGCGGACAACCCATTTTTCGTCAAATAAAGAGGAGATATTATCTATGAGCGACACGACTAAATACAATAACCTGACACCGCAGGAAGAGTATGTAATTCTTCACAAGGGAACAGAACGTCCCTTTACGGGCGAATTGCTGAACAACAAGGCGGAAGGCGTCTATGTCTGCAAGCAGTGCGACGCTCCGCTGTATTTATCCAAAGATAAATTTGAATCGCATTGTGGATGGCCCAGCTTCGACGATGAAATTCCCGGAGCCGTGAAGCGGGAACGGGATGCGGACGGGCGACGTGTGGAAATTCTATGTGCCAACTGTGGTGGGCATCTGGGCCATGTTTTTGAAGGCGAAGGATTCACCCCCAAAAACATACGCCATTGTGTCAACTCTATTTCAATGAAATTTGTTCCTGCAGAGAAGTAGATGATTCGCGGACAATGAGATGGCAGGGAATGCTCAGCTGACGGCTTTCCTTCAGCTTCCCGTCGATATCGGCGATCAGCGTCTGTATCAGCTCTCCTGTGAGCCGCTCGATGTCCTGGGACACCACCGAAATGGAAGGGTCATGCAGCTTAAACAGCGTATGTTCGTCAAACGCGACCATTCTGGGCAGCTTCTCTTTTCTTTCCTTAAGGGCTTTGAGCCCACTTACGGCGAGATAGTTTGTTGCAAACAGCACCGCATCGAGTTTGTTATCAACAACAAACTCAAAAATTTGTTCCTTCGCCTCGTCCTCGGGATTATCGAGGTGCAGCTTCTTAATAAAAGACTGCATGCGAAACTCGTCCATAGCTTCCATATACCCGTCTAACCGGTCGCGCATCTGTGTCTGATTGGAGTATAAAGAGATGAGTCCTACCCGCTTATTATTCCCCTCCAGAAGGTGCTTCGTTGCTTCATAAGCTCCACGCCGGTTATCCGACACTACATAATTCGTCTGCACCGCAGGAATAAAACGATCGAACAGAACAAGCGGGATATTATTTTGTTTGATGTTGGATATGGTGTCTTCCAACCCCTCCGATGGCGTAATGATAAAACCGTCGACCTGTCTATCCATAAACAGCTGGATAAGCTCTTTTGCCTTGTGTTCATCGTTGTCCATACTGCAATATATGATGTGGTACCCGGCTTCGTACGCCCGGCGCTCAATATGCTTGGCTACATTCGAAAAAAACGGATTGGCGATATCTTCTACCAGCAGTCCTAAAATCTTTGTCTGCCCTGTACGCAGGCTTTTAGCAAGTTGGTTCGGTTTATATCCAACTTTTTTAACGTAATCCAGCACACGTTTTGTTAATGCGTCGCTAATCCGCTTCTCCTTCGCCTTATCATTCAAAATAAAGGATACCGTGGTCACGGACACGCCCAGCGCTTTCGCAATGTCGCTGATCAGAACTCTTTTTTTCATATACGGTTTATAGAATTAAGGAGACAATCTACTAAATTTTTTTAGCAAAAACCACAATCCCGCTAAAAAACCGGTTAGCTAAAAGGATTTATTAGTTGGAATATCTTTTTTTTTGTAATATTATTGCCTCAAAATAGCGAGTAGAAAACGCTTTATCGGATGGACAGGCTGAATAAAAAAATGCTTTCCATACGTAATTTTTTATCGTCAAAACACAAACATGATTAGAAAACATTTTATTAACATCGGACTTCTCGTTTCTACAATAGCAACGGGCGTACACGCACAGGCGCAAGAATTGACCAAACATGTCAACCTGCTCATTGGTACAGGCGGACACGGTCACACCTACCCGGGAGCTACCGTACCTTTCTCTCTTGTACAGCTAAGCCCCGACAACGGAAAAGGTGGATGGGACTGGGTCAGCGGCTACCATATTTCATCAGATTCCATCGCTGGATTCAGCCATATGCACCTGAGCGGAACAGGCATCGGCGACTGGCTCGACATCGCGGTAATGCCTTTGCTGCAGCCCGTAAACACCAATAAAATCGATACACGCGTACAATTTGACCGGAAGAACGAAGTAGCCAGCCCCGGCTTTTATCAGGTAAAACTAAACAATGGTATTGAAGCGGCACTGACAGCGACCGAACGCGTTGGATTTCATCAATACACTTTCCCAGCCGGCACGACGCGCCCTACCGTACGATTGGATCTTGATCATACGTACAACTGGGACCGGGCCGTAGACACCGAGATTACCATCATCAACGATAGTACCGTCGTGGGCAAACGGTATTCGCAGGGATGGGCAAACAAGCAGCATATCTACTTCGCCCTACGCACTTCCCGCCCGTTTGCAAGCTACTTATTCAACGGATCTGATCCTACGGTGCACACAGGGAACAACCAGCCATCCATCCGCATCGACAATACGCAAGAGCGCGGCCGGCAGGGGGTAAATGCACAGCTTATTTTTGAGAACTCCGGCACGGTTCTGGTCAAGGTTGCGCTGTCTACAACGGATCAACAAAAAGCATTGGCCGCTCTCAACGAGATTCCCGACTGGAACTTCCAACGCGTGCAGGCTCAGGCTACACAGAAGTGGGAAAAAGAGCTCGGCAAAATCCGGGTTGAGACAAAAGACGAGACCGTAAAGAGGATTTTTTACTCGGCACTTTACCATACAGCGGTTGCGCCTACCCTATATTCCGATGCCGACGGTGTCTACAAAAATTACAAGGGCGAACAGCATCAGATGGCAAACGGAGGCCAGCGGTATACGTTCTTTTCGCTATGGGATACATTTCGTGCGTTAAAACCTCTATTTACAATAACGCAGCCCGACCGTTATACCGACATGCTTAACAGCTTACTTGCTTTTCACGACGAGAACGGACTTCTGCCCGTATGGGACCTGAGCACGTTCGAGACCAACACCATGACCGGATACCACGCCATTCCCGTATTGGCCGACGCCATATTGAAAGACTGGCCGGGAGTAGATCCCGAGAGAGCTTATCAGGCCATGCGCAAAAGCGCCTTTCAGGAAATCCGCGAAGTACCGGCCTACATAGAATATGGTTATGTACCTCAGGATGTAAACGGAGGAAGCGTAACCAAAACGCTTGAATATGCGTTCGACGACTATTGTATATCACTGGTAGCGAAAAAACTGGGAAAAATGGACGATTACGAGCTCTTCTCAAAGCGCGCTAAAAACTATGTTAACCACTTTGATCCGAAAACGGGCTTCATGCGTGCCAAATACAAGAACGGGAAATTTGTAGAGCCTTTTGACCCTTTCTACTCGGAACACGATTTCGACAAAAGCCAGTATATTGAAGGCAATGCCTGGCAACATTCGTTCTTTGTCCCACACGATGTGCGGGGCTTAGCAAAACTTTTCCCAAAGAAGAACGGCCTTGATAAGATGCTCGACAAACTCTTTACCGCTCCATCGTACATGACCGGCGAAAACCAATCGCCCGACGCCAGCGGCTTCATCGGCCAGTATGCACATGGCAACGAGCCCAGCCACCATATAGCCTATATGTATAACTATATCGGAAAGCCGTGGAAAACGCAGGAGAAAGTCCGCCAGATAATCGATTCCATGTACCATGACCGGCCCGACGGCTACGCCGGCAACGAAGACGCAGGGCAGATGAGCGCCTGGGCAGTGTGGTCCATGATGGGCCTCTATCCCGCCTCGCCCGTCGGCGGTGAATACGTGTTCGGAAGCCCGGCACTGGACCGATCGACGATCACAATGCCAAATGGAAAAACATTTGTTATCACGGCAAAAAACAACTCGAAAACAAATATCTATATTAAGTCGGCTACGTTAAACGGCCAGCCATACCACAAAAGCTTCATTACCCACCAGGATATGCTTGAAGGAGGAGAACTGATTTTCGAGATGTCCGACAAACCGAATAGGCGATACGGAAAGTCGTCCGCAAGCTGGCCGACATCAATGGACAATTAAGTCGTGTAGACAAAACGACAGCGATCTTTTTAGGTATAGTTATTGCCGGATAATAAGCCAGGAGATAATTTAAATGACGGACTTCAGCAACATCAACATCCAGGATCTGCCCGACAACGAGGGTAACAGCCAAGCGGACTTCTACGATAATTTCCGCGTTAAGTTAAATTCGGTCGAGCAGTTTCCCGCGATGTACACTTTTAAATTCATTGTCAAAGCAGCCGATGAGAAGCTAGCATCGGTAAAAGGGGTGTTTCAGCATCCCAGCAGCAAATTTTCGGAAAAGGAATCTTCCGGAGGTAAGTACCGGTCTATTACCGTTGAAACTTTTGTAAACAATGCTGAAGAGGTAATTGATTACTATAAGAAAGTTTCAAAAATAGAATCGGTCATTATGCTCTAAAAATGTATAAGAAGCGGCGGGCTGTCAAATTGACAGCCCGCCGCTTCTTTTGGTGATTTTAATTATCGATGATATAAAAATACACACGATTGGCCATATGCGGGTTATAGTAAGAAATATTGATCTGCTCCCCTCTTAAAAAGGTGGCGAGTTGCTGCAATTCATTTACAGGACCTTTATGAAAAACAGGCGCGACATATCCATCGTTTTCACACGCCATAGACAATATTGCACGGACATCCTTCTCTCTAGGCAACGCATAACTAAAACATACTATTCTCTCTTCGTTATTTATACGTACACGTGGACGGACTCCTCCATGTCGCTTATACCTTAATTTATCATAGTCCATTCCGTGATACGGTATCTGCAACGCAACAGACTGTACCAAAGGTCGTCCACTCATGATACCCGGCGTCCAAGGCTTTTCACTCCGGATAAATTGTTGGAGCAACTGCCCGGCCTCCGAAGTATCTCCGCAAACTAGAGAGCCGTCTACTTCGACAACCATATACACGTAGCTATCAAGACCTACATTTTTATCCTCAAACTTATCGATCCTTTTCAAAGAGTCTAAAAAAACCGCCCACCGTTTCATGAAACGGGCCATTCCACCTCGCGGTTCTGTCATCACATGCATGGTATTAAAAACCAAAGCAGCACCAACGAGCGCCGAGCGGATAAAGATGGCGTTGGTATAGTTGTCAAAACGGATCGTTCCTTTGTATGAAGCCGCTGTTGTTCTAGGCAATACATTTACCTTACTGTCGATGCTAGCGCGCAATACAGAATCGAGAAAGAGTTGCGGGGCGTGGAAGACATATCCCATTTGTAAGGAATCGTACGATAGTGAGTAGGACACATCCAGGTCTCTGTAGGGCAGTGCCCGCAGTTCGTTTTTCAACAAATCGATATAAGCGGATTCAAAGTCCTGCCCCCTAACCAAACACGACGTACGCATGAGCAACAATAAAAAGAACGCTGGTAACAAAAATCTTTTCATATCTCTATGGTTCGATGAAGAAATATATTTCATAAAAAAAAGCCTGCTTTTCAACAGGCTTTCTATATAATCTATTTTGACATTACTTACGGCTATCTTTTGCCTCTATTCAGCTACGCCTGCGGTGCGTCCTGCTTTGTTTTTTCTTCCTTCGGAGGGCGCGGCAACAAAGCCTTACGCGAAAGCTTCATCTTACCTTGCTTATCTATATCCAGCAATTTTACTGTTACAAGGTCTCCTTCGTTGAACACACCGTCCATGCTCTCTAGACGTTTCCAATCGATCTCGGAAATGTGGAGCAACCCGTCTTTACCCGGAAGGATCTCGACAAACGCACCAAATGGCATAATCGATTTCACCTTACCTTCGTAAACTTCTCCAACCTCCGGTTTAGCTACGATAGCACGGATACGGGCAACAGCCGCATCGATAGAAGCCTTATTGTCGGCAAACACCTGAACAATACCCTTTCCATCTACTTCCTCGATAGAAATCGTTGATCCGGTTTCACGCTGCATTTCCTGTATGATTTTTCCACCAGGTCCGATGATAGCACCGATAAACTCTTTGTCGATCGTCATGGAGATAATGCGTGGAGCATGTGGCTTGTAATCTTCGCGAGGTGCAGCTATCGTTTTCTTCATCTCATTCAAGATATGTAAACGTGCTTCTTTCGCCTGATCCAATGCCTGTGTCAACACTTCCCATTTCAGACCATTGATTTTTAAGTCCATCTGACACGCGACAATACCATTCTCGGTTCCTGTCACTTTGAAGTCCATATCGCCCAGGTGATCTTCGTCGCCCAGAATATCCGAGAGGATCGCGTATTTGCCTGTTTTCTCATCAGTAATCAATCCCATCGCGATACCCGATACAGGTGCTTTAAGCTTAACCCCGGCATCTAATAGCGCCAGTGTACCTGCACATACGGTTGCCATCGACGAAGAACCGTTAGATTCCAGGATGTCGGACACCACGCGTATAGTGTAAGGGTTCTCGGTATCCGCAGGAAGCACCTGTTTCAACGAGCGCATAGCCAGGTTACCATGACCAACTTCACGCCGGCCCGGACCACGGTTTGGTCTTACCTCCCCTGTTGAAAATCCAGGGAAGTTATAATGAAGGATGAACTTGTTATATCCATGGATAAAGGCGCCATCGATCATCTGTTCATCATCTTTTGCCCCTAATGTTACCGATGTCAGGGATTGAGTCTCTCCACGCGTAAAGACCGCCGATCCATGTGCTGCCGGCAGGTAGTCTACTTCAGACCAGATAGGGCGTACGGTACGTACGTCACGTCCGTCAAGGCGGATGCCCTCATTTAAAATGAGATTACGTACGGCTTCGTACTGCACATCGTGGTAATATTTTTTTGCCAGGAACGCAGTCTCTTCATCGATCTCCTCTCCCAATGTAGCAAAAAACTCCTCGCCGATAGCCGCAAATTTGTCGGAACGCTCATGTTTAGTCGAGCCCGATTTAGCCACTGCATAAACCTTTTCGTAGGTCGCTGCAAATATCGCTTCGCGTAACGCCGGGTTTGAGGGCTCGTGGTTGAACTCGCGCTTCACAAGCGAACCAACTAAATTGGCGAGCTCTACCTGCGCCGCTACTTGCTTTTTAATAGCTTCATGGGCAAAAGCGATCGCTTCTACCATCTCGGCTTCAGAGATCTCTTTGGACTCCCCTTCAACCATAACGATGTCCTGGGCTGATCCTGCAACAATATATTCCAGTGTAGCTCTTTCAAGCTCCGACAGGCGAGGGTTGATAACAAGCTGCCCGTCGATCTTCGCTACACGCACTTCCGATATCGGACCGTTAAAAGGAATATCGGATACCGCCAAAGCAGCAGAAGCTGCCAGACCGGCCAATGCATCAGGCATAATATCTTTATCGGCAGAAATCAAGGAAATCATCACTTGGGTATCTGCATGATATGTTTCAGGGAATAACGGACGAAGCGCTCTGTCTACCAGACGTGAAATCAGAACTTCATAGTCCGACAATTTGGCTTCACGACGAAGAAACCCGCCGGGGATCCGTCCTGTAGCAGCATATTTTTCTTGATAATCTACGGATAAAGGAAGAAAATCTACACCAGCTTTGGCCTCTTTAGACGACACTACAGTAGCCAGCAACATGGTACTGCCTTGCTTTAATACGACGGAGCCATCAGCCTGCTTGGCTAGTTTTCCTGTTGATAATTCGATCGGAGCTAATCCGTTGCCCAAATCGATCGACACTTTCTTTTCGTTGTAACTCATTTGTTAATACATTTCGGCATACATTTCATCTTTCATTGTTGTATACCACTTTTTTATAGACCTTTAAAATTCACACAAAGGTAAATAAAATTTATACTTTCTGCTGCAGGTTATAAAAAAACTACGAAGATAAGATCACTCGGGTTTTCCGGAGGAGGAGCTTTTTATAGCTGTATATAACCGCTCCGCATCCATACCGAACGTGGCAAGAGATCGCCTGTAGTGCTATGTTCTTGAGCTGCGCCATGAAAGCGTGACCGACACAGGACCCACACTTCTTATCCCTTCCTTCGCCAGGTCAACACGCGACATAAAAAAAGCCGCTTACTTTCGCAAACGGCTTTTTATTTATTCTTCTAAAAGCTTATTTGATGATATCACGTAAACCTAATGCTTTGATGATCGCACGGTAACGGTTGATATCTTTTTTGTACAGATACGCTAATAATGAACGACGTTTACCAACTAACATCTGTAGTGAACGTTGTGTGTTAAAATCTTTTCTGTTCTTTTTCAAATGCTCTGTTAAGTGAGCAATTCTTTTAGTAAATAAAGCTACTTGTCCTTCTGCAGAACCTGTGTTTGTTGCTGAACCTGCAAATTCTGTGAAGATATCAGCTTTGTACTCTTTACTTAAATACATCTCTTGAATAATATTAAAGCGTTAAAAAATTTATTAATTGCGTGCAAAGATAGAAATTAAAACCGGAAAAATAAAATTAAATACGTGCATGCGTGTACGGGAGATTTCCGCGCATGGCCCGTCGTCTTCATTGCGGACAGGGGATTAGTAGTGAGTCGTTAGGCCTCCGATGCGTTAGACACGGCCTTGGATCGTTATAACAGCACAACGATATGCTTTATAGATTTCCGATTATAGGTATAGCTGATATGCAGGCGCCCTTTAGCATCCTGGATAACTGTCGGATAGCTGAACTCGCCCTTTTCTTCATCCTCGAGGTTCAGCACATCCGTCCAGCTTATCCCATCCGTTGAGGAGGCCAGCCGAAGCTTGGCCCTCCCTTCCCACCACTCCTTTCCTGGCAGATCCGGATTATATACAATGAAAAGGCGTCCGCCGACGCGTATAGCGTCTGTTCCCGAATTTGGGTTCACAAGGTCTGTTTTTTCGAGAGACGACCATGTTCTTCCACCGTCGGTGGACCATGCGGTGGCGACTACGCCCTCCTTACTCCGGCATAAGACCTGCAGACGTCCGTCAGCATGCTGGACGATACTTGGCTGTATCACGTTAAATAGGCTTGCGTGATCGACGGGATAAGCCTGCCACGTGTTCTGTCCATCGTCGCTACGCTCCACGTGTGCTATCCATCGATCCTCGCTCAGCTCCACGCTGGACGGGGAAAGCACAGTTCCATCCGCCAGTTGTATCGGGCGGTTTTTAATCGGACCTAGTATCCCGTCCGGCAACCTTTTTGCAACCGACCATGTCAACCCGCCGTCGTCGGACGTTTTAACCATTCCCCACCATTCTCTCGGATTCGGCCCCACTTTATAGTATAGGTAAATTTTATCGCTACCCCGCGGCCTAAACAAAACGGGATTCCAGCATGGAAACTGAGTCTCTGGAGTTACTTTCCCGTCGGCCCATACTTCGGGAGCCGTCCATCTTCCATCTACCTGCCGCGCACCCCAGACAACCACGTCGTTGCTACCCTCGTGTTTCCCCCCGAACCACGCGCTTAATAGCACACCTTCTGCCGTCTCTTCCAGCGTTGAAGCATGACACTGATCAAAAAACTTTCCTTCCTCAAAAATGAACTCCGTCTTTTGTACCCGGACCGATAGGTGCTGAGCACGTACAAACAGCGCGCCGCAGACCGCCAGACCAGTAATTGCGAATTTACTTAAGTACCCCATGACCTTACCTCCGTTCCAGCTGAATAACGGCAGCGTAGTTCAGCACCGCGTTCGGGTTCTGCACAGACAGCTTGTCGCCGTTTTTCGACCACCTTATCTTTCCCTTATGCCCCAATACTTTCACCTCCTTAACCTGAAAATCAGCCGGCACCGTGAAGGCAAAGGTAGCCGGAGCAGTATACGCATTCCCTTCGGCCAGATGGAAGACATTTAACACCTTACCGTCCTTGCTTCTTGTGTAATAGTAGTCCCCTTCATGGTATGGAGCCACCGCTCTCGTCGCAAATACGGCAGAACCATTGACGTCTATCCATGCAGATAGGTCGCGCAGGCGATCGTAAGCCGCCTGATCAAAATCGCCATTCGACCCCGGAGCGATGTTTAAGAGGTAGTTTCCACCTCGCGAGATGATCTTAACCAAAGTTTCCACGATCTTCTTCGCCGGTTTATAGTCGTCGCCGGGGACATACGAAAACGAATTGCCCATGGTGATGCAACTTTCCCAAGGAATGTCCAGCGGATGTTCCGGAACGGCCTGCTCCGGCGTGACATAGTTCTCCCAGTTACCGGGAACGGTTCGATCGACAACAATGATTCCCGGCTGGTTGCGCCGGGCCATGGCCCCTATCCGATCCATGTCGATATCCTGTTCCACCTTAATGGTACGCTGCCATTCCACGCTTTGATCGATCGTATGGAACGGTCTGACCCATCCCCCGTCCAACCAAAGAATATCAACCCTGCCATAGTTAGACGTCAGCTCATTAATCTGATTATACGTAAACTGCTTGTATTTTTCCCATCGCTCGGGGTACTTGACCGGATCGTAATTCACGTTTCGATCTTTCGGCGGAAAATAAGGCCACCAATAATACTCCGTGTGCCAATCCGGCTTTGAAAAATAAGCCCCTATTTTAAATCCTTCATTGCGGAAGGTCCGGAATATCTCTTTCGTCACATCAGCCTTCGGATGTTCGGAGAAGGGCGTATTGGGAGAGGTTATTTTGTAATCCGATTCCTTTGTATCAAACATAGCAAAGCCATCGTGGTGCTTCGTCGTAAAGACCACGTATTTCATTCCCGCTGCTTTTGCAGCATCAGCCCACTTTTGCGGGTTAAAATCGGTCGGGTTAAAGGTCTTTTGCAGATTTTCATAGTTTTTTACGTACTCGTAGTAAGTCTTGCCATGCTCTGCCCGGCGCTGTGTCCAGCCCTCATCCTCGGGACAAAGACTCCAGCTTTCTACAATTCCCCACTGGCTATAAGTCCCCCAGTGCATAAAAAGGCCGAACTTCAAATCCTGCCAGGCCTCCAGATTCTCAACAACCAGCGGATCGTTAGGTGGCTGATAGCCGGCCGAGACGTTGTGGGCTTGGGCGAAGGAAAAATAAGAATAGACAATGAGCAATGCAGTTAATATTGTTGTTTTCATGATTGGATTGTTCTCGTTTGAATTTACACATTTATAAAAGAAAAGCCACACTAGGTGGCTTTTCATATCGACGGATTCAAATTTTAATCAACGTCCCAAAATATCCTTGTATTTCGGGTATCTTTTGCACGCACCGCTTCATAGTTTTGCAGATTATTGGAGACCTCACTAGTCGGGTACAAAAAGCGCATAGGTGGCGTTGCATAGTTAGCTAGTCCGGCTCTTAATACAGTAATTTTCGGATAGCCGGTTCTCCTATATTCCGACCATGCATGCTGCGCTTGCAGAAAGCCATAATGGAGCCATTTCTGCGTTAGGATCAGTTCTAATTTTTCAGAAGTGTTACCGGCGAAACTAGCGGTGGAGTTATTTACAAAGTCATTAATTATTGCATCGTCAGGTTTTGTTTCCAACGGAAGACCAGAATTGTTCAGATTGTTCAAATAGTAATAAAATGTCACAGACTGTTTCAACGCTGCATCATAAGCTGCCTTTGCATCTACATTGCTGCCCCAACGCAGGTACGCTTCGGCCTTAGCAAAGTTTGTCTCCGATGCTGTGGCAACAATACCGGGAAGCTTCGCATTATCAAAAAACGTAGCTGAATCAAGAATCGCATACTTCTGATAATTGGTCGCAATTTCGGCTTCCGTGAATGTAATTGGCATAGCATTGTACTCCTTGTTCGGCGTAAAGACGTCTCCCTGTGTAACTCCGAACTTATCATAGAACACAGGGATACGTGGATCGTTTGCCGGCTTCATCGTTTTATTCAACATATAATCTGTCGCATAAAAGTTAGGACCTTCAATTAGTGCCTGTCTTAGAGACGCAGTATTTGTATTCAAGGGCTGCAATAAAATATCCGCAGTTCCGGGCGAATAATTTCCATTATTTCCACCGTCTACTAACGGGTATTCAGCAGGATTGCTTAACATCTCCATAACTTCTGCCCTTGCTTTACCCTCATCTACGTTGGAAATACGCATTAGCAAACGTAAACGTAGAGAATTCGCATATCTTCTCCACTTATCCACGTTACCGCTGTTAAGAATATCGAATTTTGCGAAGTCGCCCGTTGTTGATGCTGCGGCAAAAAACGAATTAATTTCTCTCAGACCTTCAATAAAGGAATAATATAATTCTTTCTGATCATCGAATTTGGCTTTAACAGCCTCGTTCGTAGCCGGTAGGCTCCCCGCTTCCGAAAAAGGAATATCGCCGTAATTATCGATAAGCTTCGACCCTTCATCGTACAGTACTACTTTGGCAGCTTCAAGAAAAATCCGCTCTTTACTCTTTTCTTCCTCTCCCAATTCCGCATATGCAGCTTCCATTTTGCGATAGAGACCCAATACACCCGGCGTATAGTATCCAGTCCAGTATGAGGAAGAATAGCCATCGTTAGGCTGGTACATCGTATTTGACGGGATAAATGAGGCTGTTTGTGTATAAATAGCATGATTAGATAAAATAAAAGTACGATAGTGATAATACGAGGGACGTACTCGGTCGTTGTTCAACAAGCTGGCAAAGAAACCGGGAATACTAGCCTCGGTCGTTTGATCCGGGTTGTTGAAAGCATCTTCTAACTCTGACTTACAACTTGTAAATCCCAGAATCGGAAGTATGATAAATAATAGAAAATATCTTTTTTTATTCATTACAAAATTCTTTAAAAATTAGCATTTAGTGAAATACCGTAGCTTCTGGTTGCTGCATTCGACCCGACGTCTACTCCTTGAGACCACCATTGATTTCCCACAGGAGACTCTGGATCTAAGTTTTTAAGCGTCCGGTAGAAATAAAAGAGATTTCTTCCCAAAAGTGACACACGTAAGTTATTGATTCGAAGTTTTGTCGTAACAGACGATGGGATACGATAGGAGATAGACATCTCGCGCATTTTGATATATGAATTATCATATACGGCACCTTTTTCTGACCAGGAATTAGCACCCCATGCAAATGTATTCATATAGTATTCCGCCGCACTTAAATGGACATCATTTTTCTCCCCAGTATTTTCATTAACACCATCTAACGTGACACCTGTTTCCCGATACTCTAGCGTGTTTTCCAGTTGTCCAGCGCTCATCGCATATTTTAAATTTTCGGAAACCATTTGTCCGCCAAAACGATAATCTACGGTAAAATCCAACATCCAATTTTTGTAGTTGAAAGTATTGGTTAAACCGCCAACTGCCCGCGGAAGGATGTTTCCAACATGTTTGTACTTCGTCTTGTCTATGACATAATAACCATCATCCGAAATCAGGTTATTTCCATCCGCATCTTTAGCGATATCGTATACATATATATTTCCCAGCCGTTTTCCTTCTTCAGCGACTACCTTAAGCGAATTCTCATCTGCACTATAGAACGTTAATTCAGTCCCTTCCTGGTTTAATTTTTCCACCATGGTATTATTGAAGGAATAATTGAGTCTTGCATTCCAGTTGAAATTCTCACGTTGTATCATTGTTCCTGAAAGAGACACCTCCAGGCCGTTATTGGCGATACGTCCGATGTTTGATAATTGCGTAATAGCTCCCTGAGATGGCGCCATGGTTAAGCTCAAAATTTGATTATTGATGTAATTGTCATAGTAACTTACATCCAATCCTAGCCGACTTTGCAGCAATTTAAGCTCTAAACCGAACTCCCATTCGTACTTCATTTCCGGCTTAAGTCCTAAATTCCCATAGTTGGTTGAATAAGACAATGCTGGCACCGACCCATTGATCGTCGCAAGAGAGGACTGGGAATTGGCAATATTTCCGGCAAAGATTGGTGCATCATTACCTACAATGCCGTAGGAGGCTCTTAACTTACCGAAGTTAAAGTTCGAAGATTGCAACCCGAATGCTTCGCTAAAAATAAAACTTCCACTCACCGAACCGTACTTGTAATTATTATTCAATGGAGGTAGAGTCGACGAATACTCCGATCTATAGGTACCGTCTAGGTAAGCAAATCCTTTATAACCTATGTTTGCCATCCCGAAGTACGCGTACTTCATCATTTTCTTACGCGCGTTCGTTGTCGTAGCTTGCGCATAGGTATTATTCAAGCTAAACCAATTTTCCTTAACCAACCCTCCTACTGTTGTCGATGATTGATCGTTGTAGTTTTCTTCTCTAGACTGAAAACCAGCACTCACACTATAATCCCAATCTGTATTGATCTTATTCGCATATGTCAGCAACAAATCACCGTACAGGATGGAGTAAACGCCTTTCGACGTTTCAAAACCGCCAGAACTTTCAGAAACCGAGTTGTATCGGGTAGCCCATTCGTTGAAACGTTCATAGGTACTGGAGGCGCTTGTTAAGTCATTCCCAATCCGCCCTCTGAATTTCAAATTTTTAACTACATCCCAATTTAAGGTAGCACTCGTCAATAACCGATTTTCCGTCTCGTCGTAGTTGTTCTTATACTGGGACCAAAAATAATTCAGTAAATTGGTCGGACGGATAGTATAAATAAAGTCTTCTTCGCGACCGGTTCCGAAGGTAGAAAACTTATATCCATCGGATGTCCGGTATTTGTTTTTGAGAACCGACATGTCCTCCGTACGGCTAAAGAAGCCATCGAATGAGCCTAACACCTGTCCTAACAGTTGCGATCGGTTATGCGTGTTCGTATTAATATAATTCGCAACGACATCCAGAGATACCTTATCATGGAGTTTAACCGAACTGTTTAGATTAAACGTATTCCTATTTTGCTTCGATCCAGGGCTGGTGCTTTTATAGTCCATACGCGTGCCACTTAAACGATAGTTCACCTGGTCCGTCTGGTTAGAAATTGCGAAGTTGATATTCGAATTATACCCTAAATCGAACACGTCCCTATAGTTATTTTCACGTGCTTCGTAAGTGCGTATAGATCCATCCCACCAGCGCACTTCTTCTCCGGTAAACTTTGGACCGAAGTTACCATACGCTCGGAAATAAGGTCGTCTGCCGGAGGGAGAATTCGCATCTAGGATCCAACCTTCTTCCGTCGCACCATTCGCAACGTTGGTCGCAGCATCATATCCCGGGCCGTATATATTTTGGAAACGAGGCAAGAACGCTGCTCTTTCCAACGATCCGTTATAATTAAAGTCTATTCCTAGTCCACGGCTTTTAGAGCCTTTCTTGGTGGTGATAACGATAACCCCGCTCGCTGCATCCGAACCGTATAATGCGCTGGCTGCCGAACCTTTCAAAATCGATAAACTTTCAATATCGGCCGGATTAATATCCAGCATACCGTTACCACGGATGCGTTGGTCATCCCAATAGTTATTGTTATTTGCGCCACTAGCACCATATTGCTGGTCGTTACGAATGATAACTCCATCCACAACATATAACGGTTGGCGCTGGTAGTTCAGGGAATTGATCCCCCGAATTTGCACATTCACGGCGCTCGAAGCACCGCCCGGTGCTGTGGTGATTTTCACCCCAGAGGCCTTACCATATAAAGCGGAACCGAAGTTGGTGTTTCCCGCTTTAGTGATTTCTTCGGCCTTGATATTGCTCACTGCGTATCCTAATGCCTTCGTTTCGCGTTTGATACCCATCGCCGTCACCACGACCTCGTCTAATGCTCCTGCATCTTCCTTTAATACAACATCAAGACGGCTACCCGATGCTGTTAACTCTTGACTGAGGTAACCGACCATAGAAAATCGGATTTTTTCGCCTTGGTCGACCTGAATGGAATAATTACCCTCCGCATCTGTCTGCGTGCCCTTTGACGTCCCCGGCACACCGACAGTAACCCCGGGCAGAGGTCCGTTGGCGTCCGTCACCTTACCGGTAACTGCTTGCTGTGCAAATAGCGTCGTGATGCTGAAAAGCATCAACAACGTTAAACCGCAACAGTGTTTGTAAAACTTGTTCATAGTTGTTGTAGTTTGATTTGTTTGTGTTGAAATTGATACATATTTGATTGTTGTACCGCGATACAAGCGGTTGAAATTGTTTGCACGTCTGCGAAGTCGGAGACCTGAACATCGGTTAGTTTCCCCAGTCGGGGGATACAATATTCCTGAATAGCAGAATGAATAGTAGGTAAAAGTCCGGAACCGAAAGCCGCACCGTTACCGCTGATTATAATTTTCTCGGGATTCATAATATGAATCAGGGTGGAAAGGCCCTTTCCGAGCATATGGCTTATTTTCCGTACAGCTTTTATGACCACCTGATCTCCACTCTCAAAAGCATCCACTAAATCCGCCAGATTCAGTGCACCTTTGTTCTCCAACACAGCTCCCAAACTGGAAGGTTCACCCTGCTCCAGGTATTCGTACACGTAGGACAAAGCAGAGGACAGAGAAGCTTCAACTTCCAGACATCCCTTTTTTCCACAGGAACATAGCTGGCGTGCATCGGCCAACGGAATATGGCTAAACTCGCCGGCGTAGCCTGCATGCCCTTTATAGAGTTTATCGTGAATGATTATACCGAGTCCCACTCCCCAGTTTAGATTGACGACCAACACGTCTTCACTTCCTTTCGCCGCCCCCAATTTATGCTCGGCGATGGCAATCGCACTGGAATCATTGGCAATCTGAACCGTATGCCCGAGAGCGTCCTGAATTCGTTTCCGCACATCGTACCAAGGAGAATTTACCGGAAAAGACAGATTAACTCCTAGTTCTTTATCGACAAATCCGGGCATTGTTAAGCCGATGATCAAGGGTTCTTCACCACTTAATTCGTTCAGCATCTTCTTTACCCCGGCTATCACAAGATCAAGCGTATCTTTACTACCGTAGATATCTGTCCTTATTGTCCTCGGAAATACAACATATCGGTTTTTGTAGTCCAGCACGGCAAGGGTCGTAAAGCGCTGATCCACGGCAATGGTGGCGATACGAGGTAGCCTGCCTGTGTTCACGGCGTACTTCATAGCCCTACGCCCCCCGGTAGACGCCGCAAAACCACTTTCCATAAGCGTTTCGCCGTGAACAAGTTTCCCTACCTCCTCAGTAACTTTCGGGATGCTTTTCCCCGTGAGAGCGCTGAGTTCCGACACGGACAAACATTCGAAAAAGTAAAGCTGTTTTATAATTTGATCAGCTAGATCCATCTTTTTATCAATTTCAGGTGGCGTGCATTTAGATAGCCGGCCGTGAAATTAAAAAAAGTTTATAAAAACACGAAACTTATTAAAAATTTTAACAAGTAAAATGAACTTACGACAAAAAAGAAATATCTATCGTTTGCTTGAAAAATATTTGAAGTAGAAGGCCACATAAATCCACCTGTCAACGAGAGGCTTGCAGGAATAAGCCGCTCATAACGGCTTGAGTGCGTTTTGCCCTTAGTACTTGGGCCCGAATGTCGAGCCCAAGTACTTTTTTGCCACACAACGGGCGTCGGATAAAAGAGACAGCAATTTACAAGGTATGGTGAGTTATGTGGACCTGCTATAAATTGAAAAAAACGAGTTGTCAGTAAAATCCGAGGGGAGTCCAGGTTCAAACTGTTTATCATAAAGGTTTATTGAAAAAATAACTCTTTCCACTTGAACGATCTCGATATCAACTTGCAGCCTACGATTTTCGGGGTACAGTTCTAGCCTTCGACCAAGCTAGTATAATCTCGTAGGTCTGATCTTAAATAGCTCTGTAATCCGCATTAGCTAAAATCACCTAATATTTAATTGTATAAACTCAAGAACCTTCCGTCTATTGTGGAAAAACTTGCTGGTCTACTCCCCAGCTCCGAGGTCAATACACGGCTTGCGATCAACGGAAGGCCGTCGTCCCCTGATTTCCGTTAAAGCTAGCTGACAATCTTATGATACGCGATGGCTAGCGATTTGATCTTTTTCTTTGTATTTAGTCAATTCCGTCTCACCCGCTTTTACCCACGGCATCTGCTGCACGGCAGTACAAGAGGAAGCCAAAAGCTGAACATCAGGGATATCGGATATCTCAATTGTCGTTTGCTTTGCTAGCCGCGGAATACAGTATTCCTGAATAGATGACTGGATCTGAGGCAAAAGGACATCCCCAAAGGCCGCTCCTCGCCCACTCACTACAATTTTTTCGGGGTTCATGATATGAATCAAAGTAGCTATGCCTTTGCCTAACATATGTCCTATCTTTTTTAATGCCCTAATCGTGAGCTGATCGCCCTTTTCGTAAGCGGCTAGTAATAGCGGGAAGGCTACATCATGGCTGTCCTGAAAGGCGTCTTCTAAAGATGACCGTTCGCCGGCGGCCAACGCCTCCCGGATGTCTTCGAATACGCATAAAAGAGAGGCTTCAACCTCCAGACAGCCCTTTTTCCCGCAAGAGCAAAGTTTGTTTTCGTTAGCTAGCGGAATATGACTGAACTCTCCTGCGAATCCGCTGTGACCACTGAACAGTCGGTTGTTAATAATCATACCCAGCCCTACGCCCCAATTCAAGTTGATGACGAGTGCATCCTCGGTATCGCGGGCGGCTCCAAAGTGTTTCTCGGCAATAGCAATTGCTGAGGAATCATTTTCCAGATAAGCCGGGATCCCGAAAGTAGCTTCAATCGTCTCTTGAAGTGAATGTAAAGGCGAAGTCGACGGATACGAACTGTTGATCCCTGTAGACGGATCAACAAAGCCAGGGATGGTGATACCTATAGCGAGCACATCTCTACCGTCTAGCTGCGAGTAGACCCGGCCAATAGCATCCCGAATCGCTATAAATGCAACGTCATCATTCTGCAAGTTACAGGACACGTTGGCAGTGACAGCGAGAGACTCGTTTAAAATGTTGTAAGCACATATTCTTGCTGAGTGTTGATCTATCGCGACAGCTATGACGCAACCGTGTGCGCTGGTGTCCAACATATAATCCATAGCCCGTCTTCCGCCCGTCGATGCCCGTCGCCCGCTTTCTTTTATCATACCATCTTCCAACAGTTCATTAACATTCTGAGTGACTAGTGGAATGCTCTTCCCGATACTAGAGCTTAGTTCGGCAATTGACTGCACATTAGCAAAATATAGGCTTTTTAATATAGCTGATTTTAGGTTGTTCACGATTTATCAGTTAGTGATGTTGGTCATACAAACTTAAAAGAAACCAAATTAACTTCCAACAACGTTTTTGAAATTTACGCCATTTAACAGGTTGTTTTTTTAAAATCCGCACCACAAATACGATATATTTATTAGCTTCGTGTTTTTCGCGGAAAATAAACAAATAAGCAACAAGCCGCAACTACCATAGAAATGAAACAACGCTATTATTCGCTCGACGTATTCCGTGGAGCTACTGTCGCTTTAATGATCATGGTCAATAATCCCGGATCGTGGAGCCACATGTTTGCTCCTTTAAAACACGCCCCTTGGCACGGGTGTACTCCCACTGATCTGGTGTTTCCGTTTTTTCTCTTTGCTGTTGGAAATGCCATGGCATTTGTTATTCCTCGCCTACAGGAAAGCGGAAGCAGCGCGTTCTTTAAAAAGGTGATAAAAAGAACAATCCTCATATTCGCCATAGGCCTATTTCTGAATTGGTGGCCGTTTGTACAATGGGTGGGCGATAGTCTTGCATTCCGGGAATGGGTGAGCACGGAAAGCCCGGAAAAAGGGGTTAGGCTATTCGGAGTACTTCAGCGGATCGCCGTCGCTTATTTCTTTGCGTCCATACTGGCCTTTTACTGTAAACCCCGCACCCTTATTTATATATCGACACTGACACTCCTCTGCTACTGGGGACTTACGGCGACCTTAGGAACGGGGGATCCGTATAGCCTGGAAGGGTGGTTCGGCACGAATATCGATAAGGCGGTCCTTGGTGTCGCTCACATGTATAAAGGAGAAGGTGTGCCATTCGATCCTGAAGGGTTGGCAAGTACACTGCCGGCAATTGTGCAGGTCGTTTTCGGCTATTTAGCGGGAGAATTCATTAAAAGGCGGGGTGAGGTCGACTGGCTCTGGTCGGGTACCAACGGCGGGGAAACGCATTTTAAGCTCATAGCGGGCTTGTTAGTTACCGGGTTTGTGCTTCTGCTGCTGGGGTGGATCTGGTCCCTGGGCTTTCCCATCAATAAAAAGATCTGGACAAGTTCTTATGTACTATATACTACGGGACTCGGTATACTGACTATCGGCAGCATGATCTGGTATATTGAAGTTCGGGGAGTAAAGAATATGCTAACCCGGTTCTTCGACGTGTTCGGGAAAAACCCATTATTCATCTTTGTACTTAGCGGACTCCTGCCTCGTTTTATCAACCTCTTCCGTATAGCCGACGGCGAGGCCTCCGATGGTTCTGCAAGCTATACCAATGCTTTGCAGTGGTTTTATAAAAATGTCTGCGCTCAGATGCCCGGCCCGCCGGAGGTAGGTTCGTTTGCTTATTCATTATGCTTTCTTCTCCTCATGTGGATTATCTGCTATTGGCTTGATAAACAGAAAATATACATTAGAGTATAAACGGATCGTTATTGTACCGATTCAGCCGATGACACGTGGGCGCTTTATAAACCCCAAGTCTGTGGAGGCTACGGCAACGATACCCAAACATCTACAGGTGCTCCCGCTATTACCTTACTGCTGATCTACGGCAGAGGTACAAATGACTGTAACGCTGACGTAGATCTCCTGTACCTCCGTAGTACCTTCCCGGAACCTTTTCAGAACCTTTTTAGAACCCTCCTAGAACACCCCCGGAACACTCGCGGTACCTTTTTAGCTTACGCAACCGTTGCGTAAAAAGTACTTCATCTGTACTTAGGAAGTACTTAAAACCTACTGAAGCCATACCGGGCCGTAGACTGACATATCTATCATTTTTTCTGCGGTGCTGTTCTAGGCCCTTCGAGGGCTCCTCAACATACATCCGTTTGACGACGATCAAACTTCAAAATCCTTTGTCAATACCAAACGCCCTTCCAGGACGATATTATCCGAGGCGGGACCGATCAACAATTTAAACGTTCCTTTCTCGGTCTTCCATTTCCGGTCAACTCCCCAGAGTTTCAAGTCGTCCTTGGTCAGTTCAAAAACAAACTCCTCGCGTTGTCCACTTTTGATCGTACGGCGTTCAAATCTTTTCAGCTGCTTCACCGGGGTAACCACGCTGCTCACCTCGTCAACGACATATAGCTGCGCCACTTCGTCGCCATCGCGATCGCCGTTATTAGTTACGGTAAACCGTACCGTAGCACGGAAATCGTCTACCTCCTCTCTCAGTTCCACACGCAAATCAGCGTAGCGGAATGTCGAGTAACTTAAGCCGTAGCCAAATGCATAAAGAGGTTTAGCATCCATCTCCACATAATCGTGGTGTTTAGGCTTGTCGTGGTTATAGTGCACAGGGAGTTGCCCCACCGATTTGGGTACAGACACGGGCAGACGTCCTGCCGGGTTGTAATCTCCGAAAAGAACGTCGGCAATAGCGAGCCCACCTTGCTGTCCGGGGTACCATGCATTGACAATGGCAGGAATATGCCGAGCGGCCCAGTTGAGATTTAACGGACGCCCCATAATAGTCACCAGCACGATTGGTTTACCTGTAGCGTACAACCGATGAAGAAGCTGCGGCTGGTCGCCCAATAGGTCCAAGGTGGCGCGGTCGAACCCTTCGCCACTTTCCATATCGCTTACGGCCTTCGCGCCACTGTCAACCGTGGCCGCTCCAGTCGCCTGATAGGAGGTCTTAAAATCGCGCGCACTGGATCCACCTAAAACAACGATAGCCACATCGGCTTCCGCTGCCGCACGTACAGCCGCCTCTATATCCGTAGCCGACGTATCGCGGATGGCACAGCCCTTGACATAGTCTACCCTTGTTCCCTTCGATACCGTGGCACGCACGCCTTCTAATACCGTCACAACCTTATCGTCCGGCTGAGGTGCCGTATAGTCGCCAAGCTGGTTATACATATTGTCAGCATTGGGACCGATCACGGCAATCCGCTTTAACTTCTTGCTCAGTGGCAAAACGTTATCATCGTTTTTTAATAAAATAATAGACTCGCGGGCGACCCGTCTTGCCAATGCCGCATGTTCCGGCGTCCCTACTTTATCCGAAACCGCTTTTTCGTCGACGTAGGGATTTTCGAACAGTCCCAAAGCAAATTTCTGATAAAGTAGGCGGCTAACAGCTCTGTCTAACGTCTGCATATCGACCGCACCGTCCTTCACTGCCTGAAGGAGGTTCCGTCCATAGCCGGATCCGCTTAAGTCCACGTCCAGTCCTGCTTCTATACTCTGCGTTGCAGCATCCACGGCGTCGGCCGCAGTACTATGGCTACCATTTAAGCCCGAGATACTCAGCAGGTCTGACACCACAAAGCCGCCAAACCCCCATTGTTTGCGCAGCACGTCGTTCAGCAGCCAGCTATTGGACGAACAGGGGATCCCATCTATGGAATTGTAGGCCGTCATGACCGAACCAGCACCTGCCTTTACCGCCTGTTCAAAAGGTGGTAGAAAATTTTGCAACAACGACCGCTCCCCTACGCTCACGCTTCCGCCATTATGTCCTCCTTCTGGCACTGCGTAGGCTACAAAGTGCTTCAACGTGGAAATAATCTTATCTTCGCCTCCGACCTTATCTCCCTGGAAACCGGACACCATCGCCCGGCCCATCTGACCAACAAGATAGGGATCTTCTCCATACGTTTCCTCCGTGCGCGACCAGCGCGGATCTCTGGCGAGATCCAACACGGGGCCATATCCATTCTTTCCGCCCACGGCGTACGTTTCCCGCGCAATAGCAGCGGCCATCTGCCTGATCAGGTCGGGATTCCAGGTACTCGCCTGTCCGATCGCTGTAGGAAACACGGTAGCGCCGATAGCCATGTGTCCATGCGGCGCCTCCTCGGAAAGCAGCAGCGGAATGCCGAGACGCGTACTGTCGACCATATAACGCTGTATGGCGTTTGTCGCTTTCGCAGCCTGCCGCGGAGACAACCCGGTCTCCAGGGTTTTCTGTGTCCATGGGTCAGCTCTCAATGTCGCCCACAACAAACCTATATGCTCCTTCTTAACAGCTTTCTTTAATTTTTCACTGACCCGTACGGCTTCGCCATCTTTTTCATACATCTCCCAGCCTAACATCTTGGACAGCTGCCCCACTTTTTCTTCCACCGTCATCCGACCGACAAGATCGTTGACCCGGTCTTCAATAGGCAGGCGGCTGTTTTTATAAGGCAGGGTCTGTGCACGAAGCCCCGTTCCCAAACAGAGGAGTCCGCCAAACACAATATATTTTAACTTCATTGTCTATAACTCTTTAGTTTCTTACTATACCTGGTACCCTTCGACAGGCTCTTACCCTTCTATCCTTCGACTACGCGCAGGATGACAACTCCATTACGCTCACCCTTCGACTACGCTCAGGGTGACAACTCGATAAAACTGCTTTTGTCATCGTGAGCACTTCGACAAGCTCACCCTTCGACAAGCTCAGGGTGACAGCTCCAATACGCGCACGATCACAGCTCGATAAACTGCTTTTGTCATGGTGAGCGTAGTCGAACCACGGCAAAAGAACACATTACTTCCCATCATCCAAATTTCGAAGATAATTTTTATAATGGCTTTCATTTTTACATGTTGACAACTTCTTCATCTCATCCCAGTTTTCTCGCATCAGTGCCTCTTTCTTTTTTCTGCTCCAACCTTTGATTTGCTTTTCAAATGCAATGGCCTCGTTTACATCGTTAAAGATTCCAACATACATCAATTCGACAGGTCGTCTTCTGTACGTGTAGCATTCCTTGTTTATACCTTCTTGGTGTTCCCACAGTCTTCGATCAATATCATTAGTAACACCTGTGTAATACGAAGCGTCTTTACATTTTAGGATATAAACGTAATATTCTTTCATTATTTACTTTTATTTGAGTTGTCTATCCTTCGACTACGCTCAGGATGACAACTCCATTACGCGCAGGATGACAACTCCAATACGCTCACCCTTCGACTACGCTCACCCTTCGACTACGCTCAGGGTGACAGCTCCAATACGCGCACGATCACAGCTCGATAAACTACTTTTGTCATGGTGAGCGCTTCGACAAGCTCAGGGTGACAGCCTCAACACATGTCATGGTGAGCGTAGTCGAACCACGGCCGGAACCGCTACTGTGCCGAAACCGGTCTGACGTCTTTCGCAACACCGAACGTCGCCGACGGTACGGGACCCATATAAAACTCCAGCTTCCCTCCCCGTACAATGTCTTCATAGGCAATATAAGATTTATCGTATGCCTTTCCGTCCAGTGTTACTTTTTGGATGTACTTGTTCGTCTCACTATTGTCATGAGCAATTACGGTGAAATTCCTCCCTTCTCCCAGATCCAGCACGGCCTTATCAAACAACGGGCTTCCGAAGACAAAAGGCCCACCGGCGGGCGCCACCTGATAAAAACCCATTGCGGACATAACATACCACGCCGACATCTGCCCAACGTCCTCATTTCCGGAAAGTCCATCCGCCTTATCGGTATACAGTGTGGCCAACGTCTGCCGCACGCGTTCGGCAGCTTTCCAAGGCTGTCCTGCATAGGGGTACATATAGATCACGTGGTGGCTGGGCTCGTTCCCATGGGCATATTGACCGATCAGACCGCTGATATCCGGCGACGCTTCCTCGCCAAGATCTCCTTCTACCACGAACAAGGAATCTAGCTTGGTAAGGAATTGCTCATCCCCACCGAAAAGATCGATAAAACCGTTAACATTGTGTGGCACGAGCCAGGTGTACTGCCATGCGTTACCTTCAGTGTAGTCGTTCGCCAGATGTGCTGAGTGGAAAGGATCGAAAGGCCCGGCTCTGAAGTTACCTTCCGAATCGACCCCCCTGAGGAACTGCAGATCTTTATCAAAGTAGTGCCTGAACGCCTGGCTTCGGTTTAGGAAGTACCTGTAGTCTTCCTCCTCGCCGCGCAGCTTGGCTACCTGCGCGAGACTCCAGTCGGCAATGGCGAATTCCAATCCTTTAGCCACGGACTCCACTTTTTCTTTGTCAAACGGCACATATCCGTATTCTTTATACCACCGGAGACCTCTATCGTCTTTCATCGCCGACTGCTTCATGGCTTCGTAGGCGAGATCCTTATCAAAACCATCTATCCCTTTGAGATAGGCGTCGGCTACGACGATAATCCCCGGATTGCCAACCATACAATCGGTTTCGTTGCCTACCAGATGCCATACGGGAAGTTTTCCCTGCTCTTTATAAATCCGCAGCATCGTATTGACCATGTCAGGCACGCGCTCCCGGTGGATGATGCTCATCAGGGGATGTGCTGCGCGGTAGGTATCCCAAAGCGAAAAGGTCGTATAGTTGTTTCCTGTCTCCAGGCGATGGGGCTCGAAATCCGCGCCCATGTAATCTCCGTTCACGTCGTCAAATAAAGAAGGAGCGATCATCGTATGATAAAGCGCCGTATAAAAAATTTTGCGCGCGACCGTATCTTTCGTTTCTATTTTGACTTTCTGTAACTGTTCATTCCAGGCAGCGTCGGCCGTCTGTCTTGCCGCTTCAAAATCCCAGCCTGACGCTTCTTTCTCCATGTTCAGCTTGGCATTGGCGACGCTGACGGGCGAAATAGCCACCTTCACGAAAATATCCTGGGGCTGCTTGCTATCGCGGAAAATCAGTTCAGCATAAGCGCGGGGCGCGGTTATTGAGCGTCCTTCTTTTACCGATGTACTGTCTGCCAGACGAAATTCAGCAACCGGTTGCGAGAACTTGGCCGTGAAATAGATCTTTTGGTTTTTAGCCCAACCCATGGAATAACGGTATCCCGAAACGACGCTATCATTTTCAATCGTTATCTGTCCTTCCTTTTCACCTTCCCAACCGATACCGGCATCCAGGTTGATCAAAATCTTGGGCGCCGTGCCCTCGGGATAAGAATAGTGGTGCAGGCCGACCCTGGCTGTCGATGTAAGTTCTGCATGTACGTCAAAACGGTCCAGGTGGACGGCATAATACCCGGGCTCTACTCTTTCTGTATCTCTGCGGAACAGCGAATAGGCTCCGCTGGACGGATCTCCGGCTACGCCGCGATCAAAACGTACATCGCCCGTAAACGGTAAGAAAATGATGTCTCCTAAGTCTCCAATTCCTGTACCGCTTAGGTGCTGATGTGCAAATCCCATAATGGTCGAGTCTGAGATATGGTAACCAGAAACCCAATCCCAGCCTGTCGAGATATTCGACGGCCCCAGCTGAACCGCACCGTATGGAACGTTCGCCCCGACGAACACATGGCCATGCCCTCCTGTACCAATATATGGATCCACATAGCCGGTCAGCGAATCTGTCTTTTGAATACCCGAGCCAACGCTACATGCGCCAAAAACTGCCAAAACACTCCCCATCAGCGTTAGCCTGGCTAGCATACTTTTGAAATTCATCATATTTAATCTTGCTTGAAGCCAAATCGGTTTTCACGTCGTCTGGCATACGTTTTTTTAAACGTGCTAAAAATAACGTTTTAGCTTTACTAAAAATGTAATATAGCTGTCTTTTTACAAAAAAGGGCGTTTCACACGGACAAAATACCAATCTACCTTTTTTGCAAATAAGTGATAAAGAGGTCGACGACAACGGGCCTGTCCCGAAATCTGGCGGGCCCCGTGATAAAAGCCTTGAAAAGCAGGCAACCGCCCATTAATCTGAAAACAGATCTTTCAAATTACACCGCAATTACCTATCTTGCCCAGATAACTTACCTATTTCTACAGAATAATCCTAGTCGCCAAATATGTATACAAATTTGCGTCATTTAACGAAAAAAGGTCTATTCCTCTTAACCTTGTATTTATTTTCCCTATCGTTTGCCACAGCCCAGTCTCCGCACACCGACTGGTTCGAAGATGCGCGATTCGGGATGTTCATCCATTGGGGTCTGTATAGCGCAGCCGAAGGGATGTGGAAGGGCGAAAAGCTCCGCTACATCAATAACTACGCAGAATGGATCCGATACCGTAACCGTATCTCGAAGGAGGAATACGGCCAGTTGGCTAAACGGTTTGTCTGGGATAAGATCAACCCGGAAGAATGGGTTCTTCTCGCCAAAAAAGCCGGCATGAAATATATCATTGTTACCTCCAAACACCACGACGGGGTAGCTCTATGGGACACCAAGGTTGGCGAATATTCCCTGCCTAAGCTGGCGGGAACCCGCCGCGATGTAATCCGCGAAATTGCCGACGCCTGCCGGAAGCACAATATGAAACTTGGCTTCTATTATTCGCATTGGATTGACTGGGAGCATCCTTATGCATGGGACCACAACCAGGAGCTCACGGGCCATGTCACCGATGAGCAGTTCGATGAATACTGGCAGGAGAAGGCGATTCCGCAGTTACGTGAGTTATTGACAGACTACGGAGATATATCCATTATGTGGTTTGATATGTGGATTCCTTACCAGCATTCCATCTTCAAAAAACAGCAATTGGAACAGGCGGTGGCTTTAATACGTGAACTCCAGCCGAATTGCCTGATCAACTCTCGCCTGGGCCTGCCTACAGATGCCCGCTATGTTGATTTTGAGACGCTCGGCGATAATCAGTTCGGCAGCAGCTACGTGGAACATCCTTGGGAGACGCCCGGCACCATTGCGCATTCCTGGGGATACAACGGGCAGGAAAAAGAATGGAAATCCACCGCACAACTCTTTGAGTCATTGATCAGCAACGTCGCGTTAAACGGGAACTTCACGCTGAATATCGGCCCCCGCGCAGATGGATCTGTTCCCTATGAAAGCATTAGCCGACTAAATGATATCGGGAGCTGGCTCTCGAAGTACGGCGAAGCCCTTTACGGCAATACGGGGATAAAGCTCCATAGCGGGCAGCACGATTGGGGCAAGATCACGCGCAGCGTCTCAAAAAACACGGCTTACTTCCATATTTTCAATTGGCCGCTGGACGGGGTGTTGCGGGTTTCCGGCATCAGGAGCCGGCCGCAGAAGGTGGAATTGCTCTTGGAACACGGCACAAAGACGCTGGACTTTACACTTCGGGGACCGTTGCTACATATCCGTCTACCCCAAGCACAACGTGATCCCTTCGTTTCGGTGGTACGGGTAACCTACAACAACATCGTACTGGACGATGAAATCGTCGCGGAGTCGACCTTCGGCGGATTTGCGCTCCGCGGAACCAATGCCAAAAACAGCGATGAACTTCAGCACGTCAGCTACGACGGGCAACGGCCGAGCCACATACGGACAAAAAACGGGCAGACCATATTTTGGGAGCTCTATCTCCCCCAACCGGGCACCTACCGTCTAGACCTATCCGCCCACAATCCCACAGAACAGGATGCTGCGGTCACCGTCCAAGTTGGCGATCAGACTATACAGGGCATCATTGCGCCCTGTGGTAAAGTCGTGGTCGAACCCAATCAAAACAACTATACTGATGAATTTTTGGAGACACATATCGGCGAAATTACCGTGGATAAAGCAGGGAAATACGAAGTCAGACTCCACAAACAGGATAACGGAGATCTCTGGCTAAATAGGATTTGGATCGATAGGGTCGAAAAAAACAGTGGTCAAACGGGCACTTTGGCATCGGACAAACCACTTATCATCGAAAAAATCAACGACAAGCTTTAACCAATGCCGGTCCTTTCCGACGCACGAGGCGGCCTTGATAAGTAGCTGTAAAGTCGTTGATTTGTAAAGTCGCGAAGTGAGTGGCTAATAGCCGATGGCTCATGGCTGATAGCAAAGGGCAGATAGCCAACACATAAAGTTGTAAAGTCGCTGATTTGTAAAGTCGTGAAGTTAATAGCTAATGGCAGATGGCTAATAGCAAATGGCAGATAGCTATAAGCCTTAAAGTCGTTGATTCGTAAAATCATGGATTTGTAGGTTGTGGTGTCTAAGCACAACGATTGACCTCGTAGAGGTCATACCCCTATAGAAATCGTGCATGAATTTACACGACCCCAACGGGGTCGAATATTTTCGCGACAGCATAGGGAGGCAAAGTTGCTAGTTAATAGCGAATGGCAGGTGGCTAATGGCAGATAGCAAATGGCTATAGGCCAGCAGCGATATATCCTCACTTCTCCATACTAACTACTCCTTCCATTGTCTATCCTTCGACAGGCTCTGAATGACAATGTCAGGCTGAGCTCGTCGAAGCCCTCGTACGACAACGAAGCGACCTCATAGCAGATGGCTAATAGCAAATGGCAGATAGCAAACACATAAAGTTGTAAAGTCGTTGATCTGTAAAGGCGCGAAGTGAGTGGCTAATAGCCGATGGCTCATGGCTGATAGCTATAAGCCGTTAAGTCGTTGATTTGTAAAGTCGTGAAGTCAGTGGCTAATAGCCGATGGCTAATGGCTGATAGCTATAAGCCGTAAAGTCGTTGATTTGAAGATCCTAACTCCTACGACGAACCGAAAATTACCTCATCTCGAGGAGGAACGACGAAGCAGTCTAACTATTCTAATTAAAAGCTTCTTCTCAATATATAAAAGGAAGTAAGCCGTACAAGAGTACTTTTCCAGGTTTCTTTGCAAGGCTATCCCCTACTCTTCCCCTCTCTCTAAGCTTTATAATCTCTTCCAGCGCCTGGACATCAATTTGATCTTTAGGTCTATTAACAGCTTTTTTATTAGCTATTAGCTGGTTAATATGCAAAAAAGGAACACGTACTCCTTCGATATCCGCTATAGAAGCCATTTCTAGCACTCATCAAAAGAATATCCCTCTAACCCTTTCATATCGGTCAGGATATCCAAACGTAACCCATTGTTAAGATGAAAGTCCGTCCACCCGGCTACAAAAGAAATGGTTTCTAACTGTGGAATATCGCCAAGATCTGATAATCGGAATGCTTCTCTCAGATTCCTTCTATTACCTATAGAATCTTTTATCCATATATCCAAGTCACCAGTAAATCGCTGGAAGCCGTGTAAGTTTGTAGCGTAGCCACCTATCATAATATAGGATACTTCAGCATTTTCGAGATTTCGCCAAAAATTCAATATCTCCTCATCAAAAATATCCATATGTTACTTCTGAACAAAAGGTTTATGAACGATCTTTGCTTTCTTAAGAGTTTGTTGTATTTTATAGAGTCGAGTAGTCATTTCAAACCGCTCTTTATAAGAACGATTCAATCCTTCTTTCAATAAAGCGATTTCAGCATCGCTAAAAGGTTGTGGATTATGCTCTTCCTTGATATGCATGATATACTTCCAACTTATTAAACAGATTCTACTTATAAAGATACGAGTTTTACCTCAAAATGATGGCAACCTAATAGAGAAGAATCACTAGGCTATATCGCTGATTTGTGAAGTCCGTGAAGTTAATAGCTAATAGCTAGTAGCTGATGGCAAATGGCTGTAAGCTGTAAAGTCGTTGAGTTGCTGATTCGTAAAGTTAAGATCTAACACCAAACCCTTAACTCCTAATTTCTAACTTCTAAAATGTAAAGTCGCTGATTTGTAAAGTTGTGAAGTGGGTGGCTAATGGCAGATGGCTGATAGCAGATAGCTAATAGCAAATGGCAGATAGCCAACACATAAAGTTGTAAAGTCGCTGATTCGTAAAGTTGTGGATTTGTAGGTCGTCGTGTCTAAGCACAACGATTGACCTCGTAGAGGTCATATCCCGATAGAAAACCGGGCATCAATTACACGACCCCATAGGGGTCGAATATCTCTTCGCGATAGGCATAGCGAGACAAAGTTGCTAGTTAATAGCTAGGCAGATAACTATAAGCCGCAGAGTCGCTGATTTGTAAAGTCGTAAGGAGGCACGACGAAGCGATCTAACCTGCTAACTATTCTAACTTCTCATTTCTCACTTCTCCATACTAACTACTCAAATCTCACTTCTAATAAACTACTCCTTCCATTGTCTATTCTTCGACAGGCTCTGAATGACAATGTCAGGCTGAGCTCGTCGAAGCCCTCGTACGACAACGAAGTGACCTCATGGCAGATAGCTAATGGCGAATGGCAGATGGCTATAAGCCGCAAAGTCGCTGATTTGTAAAGTCGTAAGGAGGCACGACGAAGCGATCTAACCTGCTAACTATTCTCACTTCTCATTTCTAACTTCTCACTTCTCACTTCTCCATACTAACTACTCAAATATCACTTTTAATATCTGACTTCTCACTTCCAAAACTGTCTAGCTGCGGACATTACGAAGCCGACGAAACAACCGCAGTCCATTCCTTATATCCACCCCTTTTTCGCGAATAATTAAAAAAACACTTGCACTTCATTAAATAGAAAACTACATTTGCGTTGTTTATACTAAATCTAAATAAACAGAACATGGCGACAACCATAACTGTTTAACAGGAAACATAGTAATGAAATCAGGCTGAAATCCATAAAATAGCGCCATAGCGAACGGCAATTCGACTATGACGCCTTAAAACCGGGCTAACGGCAATTAGCCCTGCTTACCCTACGTACAATACGTAGCTTCTTCTAACGCATGACCATTAAAAGATGAAACAAAATAGTACTTTTTTTCTAATTATCGTTCTGTTGTTTTGTATTTCCCCGACGACGGCACAACAGAAGACAGAAGTTTACCGCGCACGGGTGTCATCCGGACAAAGCCCGGTGCCGGCAGCCAGCATCCGCATAGGCCAGCAAGCATTGCTAAGCGACGAAGAGGGTCTTTTCTCTTTCCGGGCAGCACCGGGGGCATCTTTGCTTATTGAAATCACCGCACTCGGATTTAAACCGTTAAAACAAAGAATGACCGTGGTGGACGGCAGATCGAACGACCTGCTCGCCTTCTATCTGGAGGCGGAAGACCGGCACATAGAGGAGATCGAAGTTGTGGGTTTCACGAAGGTACAAGAAGTCAACAGACAAGCCTACAACGTGACGGCGCTGGACGCTACTAAACTGTACAATTCGAGCATGAACATCGCCAGCGCACTGGACCGTGTCCCCGGGGTACGCGTACGCCAATCGGGGGGGCTCGGCTCCACTATGAATCTGTCGTTGAACGGCTTCTCTGGCAACCATGTCCGCTATTTTATCGACGGCATCCCGATGGATAACTTCGGTTCGTCGTTCCAGATGAATAATATTCCCATCAATATGGCTGAGCGCGTCGAAGTATACAAGGGCGTCGTGCCGATATGGCTCGGCACCGATGCGCTAGGCGGAGCAGTTAACATTGTCACTTCCACGAAACCAACAAATTACGTTGATGTATCCTACGGTTATGGATCTTTTAACACCCACCGTACCGTCATCAATACAGGTTACATTTCAAAAAAAGGCTTCACGGTACAGTTAAACGCTTATCAGAATTATTCAGATAACAATTATAGTGTAACCGTGGATGCCGCCGATATAAACACCGGCGCCTACGCGCGAAATGCATCCGTAAAGAGATTTCACGATAAGTTTCACAATGAGGCGCTGATTGCTCAGTTGGGCGTAGTAAACAAACCTTATGCAGATCGTTTACTGGTAGGCATAACACTGGGTAAAAACTATAAAGAAATCCAGACCGGCGCCCGGATGACCACGGTTTTTGGGGGTATACACCGACGGGGAAACACTATAATGCCCACGCTCAAATATCAAAAAAATGATCTAATAGAGGGGTTGAATATCGCGTTGAACGCTAACTTCAACCTAGGCACCGAGCAAAACATTGACACATTAAACCGACGGTACGATTGGTATGGAAACTATAAAGAAACGGGCGTAAACGGTGAGCGAAGCCGGCAGTTGTACGAATATCGAAATAATGAAGGACTAGCCTCTTTAACAGCTGATTACCAAATATCCGAAAAACAGTCTATCTCATTGGGCAACACTGCGACTACCTTCAATAGAAAGGGCGAAAATACACTCGACGAACAGTCGAGTCTCTACGAGACCGGAAAGAGGACCTTGAAAAACGTACTCGGCGTAGGTTACAGCTATACGCTCGACGGAGTGTGGAGCTCGACTCTATTTGGGAAGTACCTGTTCCAACACAACAAAAATGAGGATATTACCAACACCAGTTCCCACGAGTTTGGTTATGGCTTTGCCTCGACCTACTTTCCAAAACCTGCGTTACAACTGAAAGCGTCGTACGAGCTGACAAACCGCCTTCCTACACCTTATGAGCTATTCGGGGACGTGGAAAACCAGGACGGCAACTTCAACTTAAAGCCGGAGCATAGCCATAACATCAATCTGGGGGCACTTTACGACTGGAAATCGGGCGACGCGCATCGGTTTTCTGCAGGGGGTAACCTTATTTACCGGTATGCATTTGATTTTATCTATAATCGTTTTAATAATAATCAGACAAAACTCATCGCGGACAACCGGGACGGTGTAAGCACGCGGGGTGTCGATGCAGAATTCCGTTACTCGTACAAGAGGCTCTTCAATATCGGCGGATCCTTAACCTATCAATATTTACAGAACAAACAAAAATATGAAGAGGGATACACCAGTATCAGTCCGCTTTATAACGATCAGATGCCGAATATCCCCTATCTCTTTGGGAACACCAATGTGGGGCTCGCTTTCCGCAATCTCGGTGGGCGCGGAAACGTCTTAAACCTCAACTATAACCTGCTTTACGTGCATCGGTTCTGGCTTTACTGGCCAAGCCTTGGGGGGACTTCGGTGTCTGACGAAAAACGGGAGATCCCGAAACAACTGAGCCATGACATCTCGCTCGTCTACAGCTTGAAAGACGGACGGTACAACATCGGTATAGAAGTCAACAACATCGGCGACGCCCAGCTATTTGACAATTTCAGCCTGCAGAAACCTGGCCGGTTTTTCAACGTAAACCTGCGATACTACCTTCAGAAAGCACATTAAACAAATTTATAAAACACAAATATTTCAATATGAGAACGAACAAATGGACAAGCCTGGCCGTAGGCGCTATGGTATCTTTAGGAGCATTTTCATGCAAAAGTGATGGCCCGTCCCCCGAGACACCAGCCGGAGGTAACTTTGTACTTGCTGTTACGCCAGTAGCATCAGAAGCTGTTGCCGATTATCTGGTTACAACCGGAAGCCTTGAATCGGGTACTGTATCCATTCTGGGAAATGGTGTGGAACAAGACGGCACATACCGCTATTACGTAACGCATAATAACAAATTTTTCAGCATGCTCTATGGACAGGGAAATCCCGGAGCGGTGACCACCTACGACATCGTCGGCGGAAAACTAAATAAGTTAAGCAATTTCCAAAGCGAAACGGTACAGGCATTCGCACCGGTCAACGATGATATACTGATGCTGAAGATCCCGAGAGCCATCACAAACCCGCTGGCCAACTACTATCAGGTGAACACAAACAGCTTAACAATAACCAAAGAGGGCACAATGAATGTACAAGATATCCTTAAAAACGGGGAATCAGCCTTCTTCACATGGATCAAACAGGTCGGCAACAAAGTGTATGCACCGTTTATGTCTGTCAAGGCGTGCTGCGAGGCGGCGTTTGAGACTGCCTTTCCAGACAATGCCTGGATTGCGGTATACTCCTACCCCGATATGTCCTTGGAGACGGTCATCAAAGACGACCGCATCAGCTACATTGGACGCTATTTCAGAGACGGGCTGGCTGTAGACGAAAAAGGCGATGTATATGCGTTTTCTTCTTCCGTAGCGACAGGCGATAAGAAGCTGAATTCCACAAAGCCATCGGCCATTGTGCGCGTTCCCGCGGGCACAACCGCATTCGACGACTACTATTTTGACATCGAAGCGGTGAGCAACGGTAAAAATATCACCAACTGGATTTATGTCGGGCAAGGTAAGTTTGTTGTGCAGATGACTACTCCTTCGGAAAAAGGAACGGGATATACCGACGGTAAACATATGGGAATTGTAGATGTATATAATAAAACGTTTAAGGACGTAACCGGCATGCCTGAGCTCAGCAAAATTAAAGCGGTTACATACAATAACTATACAGCCAAGGACGGCGTGGCCTATATCGGCGTCGCTACGACAGACGCCGTAAGCTATGTTTATAAAGTAGATGCTTCTACGGCCACCGCAACGCAAGGGTTACGTGTTGAAGGAGGTTCGATAACCGCCGTTACGAAGGTTGAATAATACCATCGTTCAACGCCGATTTTTGGCCTCAGAATGCTTTGAAATGGCTGGGTTCCACTGAAAAAGACGAAGCGATAGCGGACTATTTCGAGGATTTTTTTCAGTAAGAAGATGGCCGTTTCAAAGTGGTTAATAGTTGATGGCAAATGGCTGATAGCAGATAGCTAATAGCAAATGGCGAATGGCCATCGCTATAAAGTCGTTGATTTGTGAAGTCATGAAGTGAGTGGCTAATAGCTGATGGCTGATGGCAGATAGATAATAGCAAATGGCCAACACATAAAGTTGTAAAGTCGTTGATTTGTGAAGTCGTGAAGTGGGTGGCTAATGGCAGATAGCAGATAGCTAATAGCAAATTGCAAATGGCCAACACATAAAGTCGTAAAGTCGCTGATTCGTAAAGTTGTGGATTTGTAGGTCGTCGTGTCTAAGCACAACGATTGACCTCGTAGAGGTCATATCCCGATAGAAAACCGGGCATCAATTACACGACCCCATAGGGGTCGAATATCTCTTCGCGATAGGCATAGCGAGACAAAGTTGCTAGTTAATAGCTAATGGCAGATGGCTAATAGCCGACGGCTAATGGCAGATAGCAGCGATAAGCTATGGGTCAACAGCCATTAGCCTCGTGTTTAAAGTCGCTTAAGTGCTGCTTTTATCAACTCTTCGACCGTCTGGTTGGGGTCTGCTGCCACCAGACCATTTAATACCTTTTCCGCCTGCGGCTTACCAAATCCAAGCATGACCAGGGCCGTAAGCGCCTCCTCCGGAACAGATTGTTTGGTGATAGGCATTGGAATAAGGGCATCTGCCCCTTGTTTCTTCAGTTTGTCCTGCAGCTCCAAAATCACGCGCTGTGCTGATTTCGGTCCGATTCCTTTAATTTTCTGAATGACTTGCACCTGTCCGTTGATAATCGCTGACTGAATCTCTTCGGGAGTGATGGAAGAAAGCATCATCCGGCCAGTATTAGGCCCGATGCCCGACACGGAAATCAGGTGGTTAAATAGCTGTCGCTCTGCTTCGGTCGCAAAGCCGTAAAGCGTATGCGCATCTTCCCGCACCTGAAACGACACATAAAGCTTGCAGCTTTCCTGATCCTTGATCTGAGAAAATGTAGTCAGCGATATATGGATATGGTAACCTATACCTCCCACATCAAGGATAACATGCGTAGGAGCCTTAAAAACAAGCCTCCCCTGAAAGTAATCGTACATGATAATTAGATAAAAGTATAAAACGGTGGCACCGCCAATCGGTACCACCCGCCTTCGCCGCGACTAGCGGTTGCTTTCCTTTTCGTGCTCCTGCACGTCCACTACAGCGATAGTCACCATGTTAACGATCTCGCGGACTGAGCTGTCCAGCTGTAAAACGTGTACAGGTTTATTCATCCCCAGCAGAATAGGCCCGACAGCTTCTGCATTGCCAACTTCCTGTAGTAGCTTGTACGCGATGTTTCCCGATTCTAAGTTTGGAAATACCAACGTATTAGCCGCTTCCCCGTTTAACGTGCTAAACGGAAAATTAGCCTTCAGCAGATCGCTGTTCAATGCAAAGTTCGCCTGAATATCGCCATCGACAATGACGTCCGGCGCCTTCTCCCGTAAAATCTTTGCCGTCTCCCGCATTTTTGTTGCTACGCGACCGTCATTAGACCCGAAGTTCGAATAAGACAACAAGGCAATCCGTGGCTTTATATTGAAACGTTTAATGGCGTTTTCGAGCAACATCGTAATGTCGGCCAATTCTTCGGGCGTTGGGTCCTCATTTACGGTAGTGTCGCCAAAGAAGATCGGTCCTTTCGCGGTTAGCATCATATACATCCCCGCCACGCGGCTATTCGGTTTTGCTCCGATAACCTGCAGTGCAGGCTTAATTGTCGAGGCGTAATTTCTCGTGAGCCCCGAGATCAGCGTATCAGCCTCGCCAAACTGCACCATGCTGGCAGCGAAATAATTGCGGTTGGTCATTAGCTTTTTTGCATCGTTCTCGGAGATGCCGCGACGTTGCCTACGCTTATATAAGTGCTGCGTAAATCGTTGAAAGCGTTCTGAATTTTTCTCCTCGTTCGGATCGATAATATCCACGCCCTGCAACTCGAAGTCGTATTCTTTGATTAGTCCTTCTATTTTCTGCCTGTTGCCAAGCAAGATCGGATGGGCTATCTTTTCTTCCTTGACGATTTGTGCTGCACGCAGGGTTTTATAGTTGTCGGCTTCAGCAAATACCACCCGCTTAGGATTTTGCTTTGCTTTGGTTGTTAGATTGCGCATAATGCCATCATCCTTCCCGAGGCGCTTACGAAGATCTTCCTTGTATTTGTCCCAATCGGCAATCTCCTTCCGCGCAACGCCAGAAGCTATCGCCGCTTTCGCCACCGCTACCGACACTTCCGTAATCAACCGTGGGTCTGTTGGTTTCGGAATAATGTAATCCGGGCCGAACTTCAGATTGCTCGTATCGTACGCCTGATTTACCTCTTCCGGCACCGGCTGCTTCGCCAGGGCCGCCAATGCATGCACCGCAGCAATCTTCATCTCTTCGTTAATCCCCGTAGCACGTACGTCCAGGGCACCACGGAAGATGTATGGGAATCCCAATACGTTATTGACCTGGTTCGGAAAATCTGAACGTCCTGTCCCCATAATAACATCGTCGCGCGTTTCTAGCGCCAAGTCATATGCAATCTCGGGATTCGGATTGGCCATAGCCAGCACGATCGGACGGGGGTTCATGGACCGAAGCATATCAGGCGTAAGTACGTCGGCTGCCGAAAGGCCGATGAAGACATCTGCCCCTTTCACCGCTTCCTCCAGGGTGTGGATATCGCGGTCGGTAGCATAGACTGCCTTCGTGCCGTCCAGGTTTTCGCGATCTTTGCGGATCACTCCCTTGCTGTCCAGCATAACGATATTTTCTTTATTCGCGCCCACGGCGATGTACATTGCAGTACACGAGATCGCTGCGGCCCCCGCACCATTGACCACGATCTTAATCTGGCTGATGTCCTTCCCCGTCAGTTCACACGCGTTAATTAACGCCGCTCCTGAAATAATCGCGGTCCCATGCTGATCGTCATGCATCACCGGAATGTTCATCTCTTCCTTCAGCCTGCGCTCTATCTCGAAACATTCGGGGGCTTTAATGTCCTCCAGGTTGATCCCACCGAAAGTAGGCTCCAGCGCCTTTACAATATTGACAAATTCGTCCACATTTTTTGTGTCCAGTTCAATGTCAAACACATCAATGTCCGCAAAAATTTTGAACAACAATCCCTTTCCTTCCATAACCGGTTTACCGGCCTGAGCGCCGATATCCCCCAGGCCCAATACGGCGGTACCGTTGCTGATAACGGCGACAAGATTGCCCTTAGAAGTATATTTGTAAGCATCTTCACTATTCTGCGCAATAGCCAGGCAAGGCTCCGCTACGCCCGGCGAGTATGCTAGTGATAAGTCGCGCTGTGAATTGTGCGGCTTCGTTGGCACCACGGCTATCTTTCCAGGTCTGCCCATGGCGTGGTAATCCAACGCATCTTTTTTTCTGTTGTTACTCATATCCTAAGTAAAAAAATGTTACGTAAAGTAGAAGAAGTACCGATCCACAGGAGCTGCAAAACCGCAACTTTGCGCTATGCATCTGCTCTTTGTATCCAGTACCTTCAACGTCATTTACTGCTAAAATTGTGTTATTATTTCGCTACAAAGCTAAAACTTCAAAAGAAGATTCGCTAATTTTTTTCCGAAGCTGTCATTTTATTCTTTTGCGTCTGCTCACCACCGCAAATAGAAAATTCCCCAGCTCACTGCCCAGCATTCGAGTCATCCATGGTCGGGCACATCCTCATTGAAGAGCACCTATTTTAAGCTGTCAAGGAGCTTAAACATCGCCTGACGCATAGACGAACTGCTCCCTGTATAATTATTGACCAGCAGCGAGAACGTAACCTGTCCCGACTTTCCCTGATGGTATCCCGTGTATCCGAGTACACCTCCTATGGTTCCGCTCTTCATGGACATGCCATTGATCGTCGGCAAGCTCTTTTCGAAGTCGGCGAACCACGGGCGGCTTTGCGCGTAATGCATGATACCGGACATCGCGGCCGTCGTGACCCTGTTCTGCGGAGACAACCCCGAGCCATCTATTATTTTCAGCTCGCTGCCCTGAATTTTTAGCTTCTGTTCCCAGTATTTTGTTACCAGTTGCGCCGCTTCGCCCGTTCCCGGTTTGTTGCCGCTTACGAGGCCGAACGTTTTAAGCAGGGCCTCTCCGTATAGATTGATACTTTTCTGGTTAAACCAATACACAATATCACGCAGAGGCGGCGATTGGTGCGTATCCAGCACCTTGTTTGGCGGGCTCAGCCGCTGTCCTTGGTTCCGAAGGCGTCTCCCTGTGGTCGGTAGGCTATCCACGGCAATTCCTTGGTTATACAGGGCAGCGGTAAACTGCTGCGCCAGATCCATGGCGGGGTCAGGTACGGAGATTTCAATGGTCTTCTTAAGGTCCCTGCCGTAGGTTCCGCGTACGTATATAACCTGCGAGTAGGGAGCGGCATAGGCGTACACATTGTCGCCGGTGCCGTCGGCACCTGTAGTCACCTCATTGACAAGAGTAATACCTTCGAGCGGACTGCTGATTTTTACGATAGATGCCGGTTGGCCCACATTGCCGGGCGAAAAGGTGATACCGGCTTTGTTTTCCCGCCAGTTAAGCCCGGATATACCCGCGCCATAGTAATTCCCCATGTCGTTCCAGCTCCATCCGCCTGGAATATCGTTCCCGTTGAAATGTAGATCGTCGCCGACGATGCGTCCATTGACGTGCGAGATTCCCGCCTGTCTGACGGCTGCTATCCACTTGTTCATAACAGCAGCTTCGGTGGCATCGGGATAGCGGTCGCTCCCCAGGGTCGGGTCGCCAGATCCTGAAATAAGAAGGTCGCCGTGCAGGACACCGAGGCTATCAACGGTGCCGGCATACGCTAGCTGCGTCTTAAACCGATACTCGGGCCCAAGTATGTCCAGTACGGTGATAGACGTGATCACCTTCATGGTAGACGCCGTCGGCAGTCCCAGTGATGCGTTATCGGAGAAGATAACGGCGCCGGTTTTCCCATCCAGCACGGTGAATGCGGCGATTCCATTTCTCAGTCTTCCGTCGTGCGCAAATGTCTGGTAGGCCGACGCGATTTTTTCTTTGACTCCCTGCCCGTGTACGCTGCCGGTATACAGCATAGCAATGAGCGAGAAACAGTATAAACTCGTTTTCATTCTATATGGTTCTTTCAAGCAAACTTAATTAAAAATTGATTAGATGGTGATTGGTAATTGGAGAAGTTAGAAATCAGAAGTGAGATTTGAGAAGTGAGATTTGAGAAGTGAGATTTGAGAAGTGAGAAGTGAGAAGTGAGAAGTGAGAAGTGAGAAGTTAGAATAGTTAGCAGGTTAGAATAGTTAGCAGGTTAGGTCGCTTCGTCGGACCTCCTCGCGACCACAAATCCACAACTTTACGAATCAGCGACTTTACAACTTTATGTGTTGGCCATTTGCCATCTGCCATTAGCTATCTGCTATCAGCCATCCGCTATTAGCTATTAGAAGTGAGAAATTAGAAATGACAAGTTAGAATAGTTAGCAGGTTAGATCGCTTCGTCGTACTTCCTCACGACTTTACAAATCAACGACTCTGCGGCTTATAGCCATCTGCCTAGCTATTAACTAGCAACTTTGTTTCGCTATGCCTATCGCGAAGAGATATTCGACCCCTATGGGGTCGTGTAATTGATGCCCGGTTTTCTATCGGGATATGACCTCTACGAGGTCAATCGTTGTGCTTAGACACGACGACCTACAAATCCACAACTTTACGGCTAACTCTATGGAAAGGCTGCCTTGAGCGGAGGGAAAGAACCGGCATCGGTTCGACTGCGTCAGCGGGCCGTCATACTAGCCGTGAAGAACCGTTCCTTGTCTGAACGTAGTGAGTTTGGAACGGTTTAGGCTAGGATAAGGCACGGTAGCATCAAGAACCTCGGCCGGAGGACCTTGTTTACTTGGGTCCCTCCAAGTAAAACCCCGCCCCGGGTTGAGGGGCTATGAAGAAGTGAGAAGTCAGATATTAGAAGTGAGATTTGAGTAGTTAGTATGGAGAAGTGAGTAGTTAGAAATGACAAGTTAGAATAGTTAGCAGGTTAGATCGCTTCGTCGTACCTCCTCACGACTTTACAAATCAACGACTCGGCGGCTTATAGCTATTAGAAGTGAGAAGTTAGAAATCAGAAGTTAGAATAGTTAGCAGATTAGATCGCTTCGTCGTACCTCCTCGCGACTTTACAAATCAACGACTTTACGGCTATTATTAGGAGTTAGAGTAGTTAGATGGGTTAGAATGGTTAGATGACGCTCGTTGCTATCAAAAACCACTTCACGATTTATAGCCATCCGCCACTAGCCATCTGCTATCAGCCATCTGCCATTAGCTATCTGCTATCAGCATCTGCTATCTGCTATTAGCCACTCACTTCACGACTTCACAAATCAACGACTTTACGACTTTATATGTTGGCCATTTGCCATCTGCTATTAGCTATCTGCTATCAGCCATCTGCCATTAGCCACCCACTTCACGACTTCACAAATCAACGACTTTACGGCTTTTACAAACCTTATTACCCCCAACTAAAATGAGACGAAAAAGACCGTTATTCCTAACATATTTTCTAAATTGCGGCCGTACTAGAAAAGAATAAAAATGGCACATGTAGAACGGTTACAGGCGTTACGTGAACAGATGAAGGTTCGCGGCATCGACGCGTATATAATTCCATCATCTGACCCCCACATTAGCGAATATCTGCCGGAGCGGTACAAATGTATAGCTTGGGTTTCCGGCTTTACGGGATCTGCAGGCACCTTGGCCATCACGCAGGACTTTGCCGGCCTGTGGACAGACTCCCGCTACTTTGTCCAAGCTGCCGAACAGCTTGCTGGCTCAGGGTTTGAACTGGTAAAACTGAAGGTACAGGGAGCTGCTGAGTATGCATTTTGGCTGGCGGAACGTCTAGCCCCCGGCAGCAGGGTCGCCTTTGATGGCAACCTAGCTTCGGTGGCTGTTGCAAAGGCTGTAGAAGAAGCACTGAGACCGGCAGGCATAGCCGTGGACGGGCACCTCGATCTGCTGGACGTGATTTGGAAGGAGCGTCCTGCGCTTCCGACAGCGAAAGCCTACCTCCTGGACGAAATGACTACCGGCATGTCGACGGAAAACAAATTGGAGCGTGTACGCGAAAAGCTTAAAGCAAAGCGTGCTCAAGCGCATCTCATATCCTCGCTGGACGACTTAGCGTGGGTGCTGAACATGCGTGGAAGTGACGTAAAGTGTAACCCTGTCGTGCTGGGCTTCCTGTTATTGGAAGAGGAACAGGCCACGCTATTTATGGATGGGCGTAAGTTATCTGACGCGGAGCGCGGGCGGCTGGCGGAGGCCGGCGTGACCATAAAGCCGTATGAAGACACGTTTAACGCGGTAGCTAACATACAGGCGGACAGCATTTTGCTGGATCCGAAACGCACGTGCTTTGCGCTATACGATGCTGTACCGAAGCGCACGCGGATTGTGGAGGATATTAACCCTTCAACGCGCCTTAAGGCATTAAAAAATGAGGTGGAAATTGCGCACACACGCAATGCCATGGTTAAAGACGGCGTGGCCATGACGCGCTTCTTCAAGTGGATAGAAGAGCATGTTTCACAAGGAAACCTCACCGAAATGTCGATTGCGGAACGTCTGCAGCAACTGCGCGCCGAGGGCGAAGGGTTTGTGGATATCTCGTTTGACACCATCGCCGGCTATCGTGCGCATGGCGCCCTCCCCCACTATAAGGCCACAGAAGAGAGCAACGCCACATTGCAGCCGCACGGTTTGCTGCTGATCGACTCTGGAGGACAGTACAGAGATGGTACAACCGATATCACCCGCGTCGTGTCCTTAGGAAACATTACGGCTGCTGAAAAGGAAGATTATACAATTGTTCTCAAGGGCACCATAGAGGGTTCAATGGCGGTTTTTCCAATAGGTACACGCGGTTATCAGATCGATGCCATTACACGCCGGCCGATCTGGGAAACCTTCCGCAACTACGGACATGGTACCGGACACGGCGTCGGCTTCTTCTTAAATGTACATGAAGGGCCACACACCTTTAATCCGTCGAATATCGATATCGCCGTAGAGGAAGGCATGATTACCTCGATAGAGCCCGGACTTTACCGCGAAGGTGAATACGGCATCCGTATCGAAAACCTTGTCCTTACGAAGACTTTAAAAAACAATGCATTTGGCGAGTTTCTCCATTTCGAAACGTTGACGATCTGCTATATCGACACGGATCTGGTAGATAAAACACATCTGGACCAAAAGCACATCGATTGGCTCAACAATTACAATGCCTGGGTCTTTGAAAAGCTGGCGGATCACCTTACTGAAGAAGAAGCAACGTGGCTGCGGGAGAAAACCAAAGCCATTTAAGAACATTATCGAAGGATAGACGCCTCCCGGACTCACCCCGGCCATGTCAACCGGGGCTTCTAAAGCTCCGTCTGACATGACCGGGGGATGACAGGAATACCATCGGAAGTACTAACTTTGCAGAAATAAACAAGATATGGCTGAGGATTTACAAATAGCGACAGGCTCCAAGGAAGAACAATATCGACTGCTTTTTAAGCAGATCGAGGCGCTTGTAAGCGGCGAGACCGACCGCATCGCCAACATGGCAAACATAGCTGCTGCTTTAAAAGAACAATTCAACTTTTGGTGGGTGGGCTTTTACCTGGTTACAGATGAACAATTGGTGTTAGGCCCATTCCAAGGCCCCGTCGCGTGTACGCGTATTGGGTATGGTAAAGGCGTTTGCGGTTCCGCATGGCAAAAGGGCTCCACTGTCATTGTTCCCGATGTAGATGCTTTTCCGGGACATATTGCCTGCAGTTCCCTGTCGCGCTCAGAAATAGTTGTTCCCGTATTCCAAAATGATCAATGTATTGGCGTGCTGGACGTAGACAGTGAATTTCTTAACCACTTCGATCAGATAGATGCTACGTATCTTGAGCAAATCTGCAGCCTTATAGCCTAAGCTCGATGTTTTAGCATTATAGAACACGGTGTCTGAAACGCGTTCACTTTGCTGTCATGTTGGGCACTTCAGCAGACGCAGATCAGTTTTTAAAGTAGCGGCAGAATAAGCGCTCCAGCCGTTCGCGGCTACGCTTCGCGGGCAACGACATCCCAAATTTTTATCAGCTTGTCGTCTCCGGCAGTGATAAGCTGGTTTTCCATCCACAGCCCCGTGTTGATCGATAGCCTGTGTCCGTCATAGCCTCGGTCCACGCTGACATTTTTCAGGAGAGATAGGGATGTGCTATCCCACAGCTTAATTGATTTATCCCTGCTGACAGTCGCAAGAACCGGCGCCGTGGGATGCGGCAGGATGCCGTATATTGTAAACATATGTGGTGTGATATTCCGGACTATCGCTAGATCCTTCTGCTCCATCTGAAACAGCTGGGCGTCCCGCCCGCCGGAATAAAGGTAAGTCTCGGTAGCGTGCAGTGCGGTCACGGGAAGGCTATGCACTTTCTTCTTTTCGACTTCTTTAAAATCGTTAACGTCATAAAGATACAGCGTGCCGTCTTTATCGCCGAACACGAGCTGCCTGCCCCCCGGATACGGCTCTATGGTACGCACGGTCGTTGAGGATACGCGGAAGCGGTACAGCAGCTCAAAGGAATCTAACGACCACACATAGGCCGTACCCTCCTCGCCGATGGCGATGAGCTCGTTTTTCCCGTGGAGTACCTTAACAGAAAAAATGGCGCCCGTCTCGGTCTTCATCTTATGGATTAGTTGCTGCCGGCCAATATCCACACACCATAGTTCACCATTGCGCATTCCGGCGATTAGCATATCTTTAGACGGCAGACAGCAAAGCGTATACACCGCGGATGGAACGGCACATAAGATACGGACGAATTTGCCCGACGCGATATCCCATTCCACAATTCCCTTATCGTTTCCTGCCGAAAATAGCGTAGGCGAGCCGGGCATTCCCGCTAGTGCGAAAATCGGATTTTGATGCCCCGTCAATGTCTTCGCTAATGAAATATCTGTCGTATACATGTGCTATCGTCCTTTGCTCCTGCGGGCGGCCTATCGGCCGGCGCAGTTTAAAATACTTTCTTTCGCCCGGTAGGTTGGTATCAACCGACCGCTATTGGTGCCTGCTCTCTAGATTTTTGGCAATTGTCTGTAGACCGAGGCCTTTTTCACGAAGCAGCACCAACAGGTGGAAAAGCAGATCCGACGACTCGTTGATAAAGTCGTGCTCCGTCTCCGCAAGCGCTGCGATGACAGTCTCGACCGCCTCCTCGCCTACTTTCTGCGCAATTTTATTTAAGCCCCGTTGGCGCAGACGATTCACGTAGGACTCGTCCGAAGGTTCGTCATAACGGTTTTGGATGATGCGCTCCAGCTGTAGCAGGAAGTTTTGGTTGTATGCCGTCTGGAAACAGCTTCTTGCTCCTGTATGACAGGTTGGCCCAGCGGGGACCACCTTTATCAGCAACGTATCCTGATCGCAATCGATATGGGCAGACACAACCTTTAAAAAGTTTCCGCTTTCTTCTCCTTTCGTCCAAAGGCGGTTTTTACTCCTCGAATAAAAAGTAACACGCCCTTCGCGCTCGGTTTTCTCCCAAGCTTCCTGGTTCATGTAGCCGAGCATCAGCACCTCGAGCGTCTGGTCATCCTGTATAACGACAGGTATCAGCCCATCTCCTTTTGCAAAATCTAGCATGTTAAAAACTCAAAATTAAAATCATAAATATGGGGCGCTCCTACCGGCTTCGGCATTATCGGACAACGATCCCGTTTTTACGCAAGGTGTCTTTCAGCTCCGGTACAAGAATTTCCCCGTAATGAAAAACAGAAGCCGCCAACGCCGCGTCAACATTCGCCTGTTGAAAGACATCCACAAAATGTTGCTGGCTTCCAGCCCCGCCCGACGCTATCAGCGGTATTTGTATACGGTCGTTCACACGCTTCAACAATGCACTATCAAAGCCGTTCTTCGTACCATCGTGATCCATCGAAGTTAAGAGGATTTCTCCCGCGCCACGTTCTTCGGCTTCCTTGATCCAATTTTCTGTCTGTATTTCCGTCTTGTCGCGTCCGCCGCGAAGGTGGACAAAGTTCTGTCCGTCTACCAGGCGTGTATCCACGGCAACTACAACAAACTGCCGTCCGAACGCCTTGGCCAACTGATCGATCAAGGACGGGTTCCGCACAGCTGCCGAGTTGATAGAAATCTTGTCGGCCCCCGAATTTAATAGCACTTCGGCATCTCTTAGCTCGTTGATCCCACCGCCAATGGTAAACGGAATATTTACCTGGCGTGCCACCGCTTTTACCAGTTCTATGGTTGTTTTCCGACCCTCATAGGTGGCTGTTATATCCAGAAAAACCAGTTCATCTGCTCCCTGCTCGGAATATTGCCAGGCAAGCTCCACAGGATCGCCGGCGTCGCGCAGATCAACGAAGTTGACCCCTTTGACAGTACGTCCGTCTTTTACATCCAAACAGGGGATGATTCGCTTAGCTAACATGTTAAAAGTTGATAAGCGATTTAAGATTCCAGTCTTTAATTTCCTCGATCGTAATCTTATTCTCGTAAATAGCCTTGCCCACGACGCACGATTCCATCCGTCCCAACGCATTTAAGGCTTTAATGTCGTCCATCGAACTGATGCCGCCAGAACCTATTAACTTGATAATCGGCGAATGATCCAATAACTTCTGGTAAAGCTCCACACCGGCACCGCCTAACTTTCCATCCTTACTGATGTCTGTACATAAAAAACGAAAAAATCCAAGCGCCAAACACTTATCTATATACTCAATAAGCTTGATCGGCGAGCTCTCCAACCATCCCGAGTATTTGATAACTTCGTCTAAAACATCAATGGCAATAACGATATGGTCGGCGTATTTCACCCGTCCCTCATTCAACTTACTTAGTTCCTCCAAGAAGTGGGGATTCGTAATAGCCTGTGTACCAACAATAACGCGATAGATACCCGCGTCTACCAGCTCTTTTACCTTTTCGATGCTTCTGACGCCGCCGCCGTACTGCACCTTCATCTCCGTCTTTTGAATGATGTCAAACAGGTACTCCTGATTGCTGAAATCGCCCTTGGCGCCATTCAAATCGATGATATGAACGATTTCCGTACCATTAGCGTGGTATTTTTCGATCTGTTCTTCCAACGAGATATCATACGTCGTGACATCGTTGTAGTTACCCTCTCTCAGACGGACAACCTTCTTGTCCAAAACATCAATTGCAGGAATGATATACATATGTTAAAGTTAAAAGTCAAAAATTAAAAATCAAATAGCCATCTGTCATTAGCCCCTAGCTAATAACCATTCTTGAGAAATTCAGCAACAGCTGTTCGCCTGCTTTTCCCGATTTTTCGGGATGGAACTGTACCCCGAAAAAATTGTCTTTTTGTATAGAAGCAGAAAAATTTATGCCATAATTACACCTCGCGCTTGTATACGTGTCATCCGATTCGATAAAGTACGAGTGCACGAAATAAAAATAGCTATTATCGGGGATACCCTGAAAAAGAACACACCCATTTTGCGGGGACACACTGTTCCACCCCATATGGGGTACCTTTTCGTCGATTCTTTTGTAAAAATGTAACGTCTTCAACGGCACAATTCCCAGCAGATCAGCGTCGCCTTCTTCGGAGTAGGATGTCAGCAGCTGCATGCCCACGCAGATACCCAACACCGGCTTCCGAAGCGTAACGATACGCTCAGCCAGCCCCGAGTTCTTTAGCTTGTCCATCGCCGCGCCGGCATGACCGACTCCTGGGATAATGATGCGCTCATAATGATCAAACTCGTCCTCGTTGTTGATCATGCCATATTGTACTCCTACGCGGTCCAGAGCCGCCGTAAGCGAAAAAATATTTCCTGCCCCGTAATTTACTATTCCTACCATTGTGTGATATTTTAAGACGTCCCGCTGCTACCTGTTCTATCCCAGGTCTGCTACAGCACCCCTTTTGTACTCGGAAGCTGCATATTCTCGGCGTCCCGTCGTACGGCCTTTTTTATGGACTTGGCAAAAGCCTTGAATATAGCTTCAATTTTATGATGTTCGTTTTCTCCTTCGGCTTTAATATTTAGATTAGACCGGGATGCGTCGGAAAAAGATTTAAAGAAGTGAAAAAACATTTCCGTTGGCATATCGCCAATTTTTTCCCGTTTAAATGTGGCGTCCCAGACAATCCAGCTTCGTCCGCCGAAGTCGATGGCTACCTGCGCTAAGCAGTCGTCCATAGGCAGCGTGTATGCATAACGTTCGATACCCCGCTTATCGCCCAATACCTTCAAAAACACCTCACCTAGCGCGATACCGGTATCCTCTATGGTATGATGTTCATCAATATGTAAGTCACCCGTTGCCTTGACCGTAAGGTCCAGAGAACCGTGACGTGCTATCTGATCGAGCATATGATCGAAGAACGGAAGCCCTGTGCTTATGTCGGCTTTTCCCGAACCGTCGAGATTAAGCTCGATAAAGATATCGGTCTCGTTGGTCTTCCGTCGGTGCTGCCCGCTACGGGTCCCCAGCTTCAGAAATTCGTATATGGACTTCCAGTCGGTCGTTTCCAATGCCACCGAAGCGCTTTCAAAAGCCACGTTCTCCGCCCTTCCCAGCTCGTCGTTGTTCCGAAGCCAAATCGCTTTGGCCCCCAGATTTTCGGCAAGCTTTACATCGTTCACCCTGTCGCCGATAACGAAAGATTCAGCAAGGTTGTATGCGGCAATATCGAAGTAGGCCTGCAGCATACCTATGCCCGGCTTACGCGTGGGGGCGTTCTCATGGGGAAACGTCCGATCGATATGTTCGTTTGCAAATACAACTCCCTCCCCCGCAAATGTATCGATAATAAACCGGTGTACCGGCCAGAAGTTTTCCTCTGGATGCGAAGCTGTGCCGAGCCCGTCCTGGTTAGAAACAAGTACCAGCTCAAAATCCAGTTCTTTCGCTATACGCGGTAAATACTGCAAAGCGCCCGGATAAAATTTTAGCTTTGCAAATGAATCTATCTGTTCATCTTCCGGCTCCAGGATCAATGTTCCGTCCCTGTCGATAAACAATACTCTTTTCACTAAGTCAGGCATATGTATAAAACGTAAAGTCGAATAGCGGCTAAGTCGCGTTTAAGCGTCTCAGGCTATTACGAAGTATGATTATAAAACGTGTGAATCGCGTGTAACAACGCCTTGTTTTCTTCGGGCGTTCCAATCGTCAGCCGGAGGCATCCCTCGCAGAGTTCCACCTTGGAGCGATCCCGCACGATGATGCCCCGCTCGACCAAAAAGGTATAAAACGCACGTGGCTGCTCCAGCCTCACCAATATAAAATTAGCATCGGATGGCGTTATATGTTCCACTTGAGGCAGCTCCCGTAACGACGTTGCCAATTTCTCTCTTTCGGTTACCGTTTCTTTAATCCACTCATTGACCACATCCACCCGATCCAACGCTTCCAGGACTATTTCCTGTGTCGCCTGGTTGATGTTGTACGGGGGCTTAATCTTGTTAAAGATAGCGATAATATCCTGGCTGGCGAAAGCCATCCCCAGCCGCAATGCGGCGAGGCCCCAAGCCTTAGATAGTGTCTGCAACACCACGAGATTGGGAAATTCAGGCAGATCTTTCGAAAAGGAAGGCTGCTTAGCGTAGTTGATGTAGGCTTCATCCACAACAACAATCCCATCGAAGTTGACTAAAATCGTTTCGATATCCTGACGGCGGATGCTGTTGCCTGTCGGATTGTTCGGCGAACACAAGAAAATTAACTTCGTATTTACGTCGATGGCAGCAGCTATTCCGTCGAGATCCAACTGGTAGTCTGCCGTCAGATTGACCTTGCGATACGCCACGTTGTTGATATTCGCGGACACCTCATACATCCCGTAGGTAGGAGGTACCAAGATAACGTTATCCTGTCCCGGCTCGCAGAAGGCACGAAAGAGAATATCGATCGCCTCATCGCTGCCGTTCCCTAAGAATATATTTTCCGGTGGCACGCCTTTTATCTGGTGCAGTTTCGTCTTCAGCTGTTGTTGCAGCGGGTCCGGATAACGGTTGTAATTTTTACTATAGGGCGACCCAAACGCATTCTCGTTCGCATCCAACAGAACGGAAGCCTCCCCCTTAAACTCATCTCTCGCTGATGAGTAAGGAACGAGTTTTTTTATATTATGTCTCAGCAGAGCGTCTAGGCTAAAAGACTCTTTCATAACTTTTTTATTGAGCGTGTAAATATGGGGAAAAATCTACAAAATCCCTATACTAAAAACCACTTACCTTCTTCCGAGAGGAAGGTCTCGGTAAAAACCGTCCGCGATTCGTCCAAAAGAGGCTGGAGATCTTTGTAGCGGGCAGAATAGTGGCCAAGCAGAAGTTTCTTCGCCTGTACGGTCCGGGCGACCTGAGCGGCCTCCAGGCTGGTGGTATGAAATGTTTCCTTCGCACGGTCTACCATATCATGAAGAAACGTAGACTCATGGTAGAGCAGGTCAACTCCCTTTATCGCGCCGAAATATTCGTCTGTCATGACGGTATCTGAACAATAGGCATAACTTCGGGATGGCGGAGCAGGAAAAGTGAGGTCGATGGCGCGGTGTACCTGCCCATCGGCGTCGACATAGTCGATCCCCCGCTTCAGCAGCTTTCTATACGACATCGGAATCGCAAGCCGCTCTGCCTCGTCCCCGTTTAAGGTTACCGCCCGCTTGCCCTCATCAAAGCGGAACCCCGTACAGGCAATACGATGTCTGAGCGGGAAACTGCTTATTTTCAGTGCAGGGGTCTCGAAAAGGACATCGACGCCATCTGTCCGCGTGGGGTGGAAGATCAGCCTGTAGCGGAGCTGCGTATCCGAATGCTTAAACTGCAGATCAAGAATTTCTTTTAACGGCGGGGGCCCATACAGATGTAGGTCTGCCCGCCGGCCCATTAAATGCTGGGAAGATAAGAGCCCGACAAGCCCCAGATAATGATCGCCATGTAGATGGCTGATAAAAACATGGCTAATTTTATTGCTGCGTATTCCGTACCGGAACAGCTGCATCTGGGTACCTTCTCCGCAGTCTATCAGAAACAGCTGCTCATTAAAATTGACAATTTGGGCGGTAGGGTGTCGTCCATACATGGGTGTAGCAGAGCTATTGCCCAAAATCAACACCTCAAACCGTGTCATTGTGCCTGTTCTCCCCGTAGATCTAAGCGGATCTCGTTCCCGAAAATCATATCCTCTGCTTTAGAGATTGAGGGCGCGATTTTGAAGTATCCTTCGAGATTTGTCACCCGCAACAGTTCTTTTAACTTTTGGTTCAGCCCCGTGAGAATGAACAATCCGCCAGAAGCTTTGCATAATCGTCTTGCAAGCAGCCCCATGCGCAAGCCATCTTCATCGGCGTCGCCTACGTGACAAAGGTTCAAAACGATGTTGCGCTGCCCTCCGGTGTGTCGCAGCATAAACTCCCCTTTTAATTTCGCTGCCGCTTCACCGTCCAAAAAGTCGGTCAGCGGTTCAATTACTACATAACGCTCGTGTTTATCAACTGTAAATTTCATCCGTATAATTTGTTTTCCGGTTTATTCAGCCCTTGAATAAGCCGTCATGGTTTCAACTGTTTAATTTCAATTGTATAGATGAGCTCGCTTCACCGGTTCATGCTGCCTTGGCGGTATGCTTGTTGGATCTCCATGTGTTCGCGAATGCTTCGCATTTTGGCTCTTTTATGACCGCTTGGAATATTTCGACTTACTGCTCATCTTCTTCGCTATCGCATTCATGCTGATCCGTGGCCCTCTGTGCCCGTGTTTACTGACGCCTCATTTCTTGGTATCCCTGCGCGGTCGGCCGGCTTTTCAAACATGAATATGCATATCGCAATAGATCAGCGGCTAACACAAGTGATGCCGCCCGTAAAGGACGTCTTTCCGGCAGCACAACGGGGGCGCCGTAGCCCCCTACCGTTAAACTTCCGGAAGACCATGCATATCATCGAACAAACAACGTTGCTTTTCGTTTTCCGATGTACGCGTTGGCTACTGCAGCTTCCCCAGCGCGTCTTTGACGTTACGTTCTACACGGCTGACCACTTCGCCTTCGGACGGATATTGAAAAGGCTCTCCGGTGATGTGCTCGTATAGTTCGATATAACGGGCCGAAATCGATTCGACAATAGCGTCCGTCATCTCCGGCACTGTCTGGCCTTCCTTACCTTGGAAGCCGTTTTCGATCAGCCACTGACGGACAAATTCTTTCGACAGCTGCCGTTGCGGCTCTCCCACCGCCTGCCGCTCTTCATATCCTTCTGCATAGAAATAGCGCGATGAGTCGGGTGTATGGATCTCGTCCATCAAATAGATCTGTCCGTCTTTTTTACCAAATTCATACTTTGTATCCACGAGAATCAATCCGCGCTCACGGGCCATGTCGGCCCCTCGCTGATACAGCGTGCGTGCATATTGCTCAAGCTGTATGTAATCGGTCTCGCTCACGATACCCTGACCGATAATTTCGTCGCGCGAAATATCCTCGTCGTGGCCAACTGCAGCTTTTGTTGTTGGCGTTATGATAGGCTCGGGCAGCTTATCGTTTTCTTTCAGTCCTTCCGGTAAAGACACACCGCAAAGTGTGCGCCCTCCGGCTTTATATGTACGCCAGGCGTGTCCGGCCAGATACCCGCGGATAACCATTTCCACCTTGAACGGCTCGCATTGATGACCTATCGTTACACTCGGATCAGGCACTGATAGCACCCAGTTCGGAACGATGTCCTGTGTTGCCTGCAGAAATTTAGCGGCAATTTGATTGAGCACCTGCCCTTTATAAGGGATCGGTCTAGGCAACACAACATCAAATGCCGAGATACGGTCAGAAGCGACCATCACCAGATACTTGTCAGCTATAGTATATACATCACGTACCTTACCCCTATAAAAAGCGGTTTGTCCTTCGAAATTAAAATTTGTTTCTTTTATTGCATTCATATTTTACTCGTGCCCCGCACGCTCTTTCTGATTAAATATCTCCGTAAGCTTCCAGTATACGTTTCACCAACTTGTGTCTCACCACATCGGAGCCGCTGAGATGTATGATCTCGATGCCCTCAATGCTGTCCAGCAGCTTTACCGCAGTTGCTAAGCCCGACTGTGTCTTCTTTGGAAGATCGATCTGCGTCAGATCGCCCGTTACTATAAATTTCGCCGTCGGTCCCATACGGGTTAAAAACATCTTAAGCTGCATGTCTGTAGCATTTTGCGCTTCGTCCAAAATTACGAAGCAGTTGTCCAGTGTTCTGCCCCGCATAAACGCCAGCGGGGCTACCTCGATGACTCTACGCTCCAGATAGTCCTTTAGCTTTTCTGCGGGAATCATATCATCCAAGGCGTCATACAGCGGTCTCAGGTATGGATCGACTTTCTCTTTCAGATCGCCGGGAAGAAAACCAAGGTTCTCCCCCGCTTCTACCGCCGGGCGGGTTAAGATGATCCTTTTTATCTCCTTGTTGCGCAACGCGCGGACGGCCAGCGCCACGGCTGTATAAGTCTTTCCCGTACCGGCCGGCCCGATCGCAAACAGGATGTCGTTCTTCGCTATGCTGTCGACCATACGGCGCTGGTTCGGTGTACGGGCACGCACGATTATACCGTTGGGACCGTATACGATGGGTTCTCCTTTAAAGGCCTGTGGTGCCTCACCTTCCTTCTTCTCCTCTTTTCGCTCGGCCTTTCCCGGCGCTCCGACGAGATCCTCCAGCGCATTGACGTTCAGTGTCTGAAACTGTTCTATATGGCTTAGAATCCGCTGAAACACGTCCTTAAACCGGACCTGCTCAGACTCCTCCCCCAGCACTTTCAGTTCGTTGCCACGGGCCACAAGTCGTAGCTTGGGAAAACCTCGCTTGATAAGCTCAAAATGTTCATTTTGAGGGCCCCATAACGTCATCAGATTGACGTCATCTAAATGTATAAGTACTTCGCTCAAATTTCTCTTTTTAAATTCTGAAATAAACTTAGATAAATTTCCGTTTATATGCAATATCTCCTACCTGCCCCTACACATTTTTTCTAACCGTATCCACTGTTGTGCACCCCGTTTATCCGACAGGGAGTCAGAGCGGCCTGCTCCGCGGTCGCCAGGACTTTCGCGATGAGGGCAAGCCATCGTGTCAAAAGTACAAACTATAATGATGTCTTAGCCTATGGTCGGCGAAAATTGGACATTTTAGGTATTTTCAATGTCAGATAAGGCTATCAAAGAGCATGTCCATCCTTCGACAGGCTCTGAATGATACCAGTACTTTCTGACCATGTCAGGTTGAGCACTTCGGCAGGCTCAGTACAGCCTCTGTCGAAACCGGGCGTTCGAATAACAAATACGCGACGCAATGCGCAACGGGCTCTTTTAACCTGCCGATAGAATATACTACAGACCGCAGCGAATTTATTTAGGCTTTTAAGAACATTATTGCCGTTTCTTTTATTAACTTTGTAGTCCTTTTTTCTGAAAATGTTGGCTTATTCATTGCTGTAGTATTCAAGGATGGATGGGCTGCTCATGCTCGGTTTTAAAGGGACATCACGAACTATGTCTAATACATTATTATGGACAGCGGGCCTTCATCTATATGTTCACCGGCGTTACTGACGGCGCTGCTCACGAAGGTTTAAAAAAAGTATATCAGCACATTAAGATTTTAGTATCTTTAGAAGGTACGCTATGGGAGTAATTACGCTAACGACAGATCTAGGACATCGCGACTTTTATCAGGCTGCGCTGAAAGGTAGCATTATATCGCAATTGCCTGATGTCCGGCTCGTAGACATAACCCACGAGATCCCTTCTTTTGATATACAGCGTGCGGCCGTTGTCCTTCGAAACGCCTTCCATTATTTTCCGAAAGGCACGGTTCACCTCATCGGTATCGATACCGTGTTTCAGGAAGGCTCACATTATGCCATGATGAAATTCGACGACCACTTCTTCGTTGGCGCAGACAATGGTATCTTCAGCATTATTCTGGGCGAAAAGCCCCCTCAGGAACTTTTCGAAATAGACATCATGCAGGACTTGCGTTATTTGCACTTTCCGCTGGCAGACATTCTGACGAAAGCGGCGTGCCACATTGCTAAAGGGGGGCGGCTATCCGAAATTGGACAGCCGATGGAGCGCCCTTTAAAGAAGGTGATGGTCCAACCGCTGGTAGACAACAACATTATCAAGGGACATGTGTCGTATATAGACTCCTTCGGCAACGTGATCAGCAATATCAGCAAGGAGCTGTTTAATGACGTACAAAAGGGTCGCAGCTTTAGGCTGCACTTTAAACGCAACGAGACGATCAACAAGCTAAGCTGGCACTACAACGAGGTTCCGGAGGGCGAAAAACTTTGCCTTTTTGGGATCAGCAATTTTCTCGAGATTGCCATTAACAAGGGACATGCCAGCCGGTTGTTGGGTCTTCATCAGGACGAGATCATCATGATCGAATTTTTGGACCGTTAGCCGCGTTATGCGACCGGAATATACGTCACTTGACGCTCCCGTTTCATAAAGAGCGAAACAGTCCGACTCCCCGAGGGATAAAGGAAAAAAGCAGAACCAAAGCGAATTGAGAGATGAACAAAATTGCACTTCTACTAATTTTTGTATTAAACGCAGCCTTTATTACAGCTCTTTACGGCGGGCAACCCATGGATCCGGACACGGTGAGCTTCGAACAGCAAAGACAACGGGTGAATACGCTTCTGGAAGAACGCAGCAAGCGATTCGGCGACTACAACAGCAGTCTGCAGAAAAAAACAGGCATCTTCGGCATATTCAAAACCAAGGCCGACATGCAACGGTCTATTGACATCCTGCAGCAGATTGTTTTAACCGACAACAATATTTTCGTTGAGACGAAAAAGCTGCTGGACATCAAAGATTTTGAAAGTAGCCGTAATAAAGCATTAGCGGCAGAGTACGACCAACAGGTTTCTGCCTATATGAAAACCATAACCAAGCTTCAGCTTGAAAATGAGCGGCTCCGCGCGCAGATCGCAGGTATGGACGAAGAAGATCACGCCAACCACCTTTGGACATACCTGCTGCTGGCCATCGTCTTTGTACTCCTCATCGTTGTTTATACGCTATATACCAATCATCGGAAACTAAGACATAACCTGCAGAAACCGTAAAAGCTACTTCAAACAGGTTTAACAACTTAGATAGCTCCCAACCAGCAGTGCCGGACCTCTTCCACGGAACTCAGCCTTTTAGTTTATATATAACCAACACGTCTGGCCCCCACCCGAGTTTGGAGTTAGAAACCATAAAGACGAAAAATGGAAGTAGTTTTTTTTAAAGATTATATGGACATTCTTTTCTGTGATATGGTCATCAGCTTTGTGACCTTGCTAATGTACTTTTTGCCCAAAAGGAAGATCAACGGCATTGTGGGATATCGAACGTTCAATTCAATGAAAAATCAAGAAAACTGGGACTTTTCCCAAAGGTTCTACTTTGGGAAATGGCTTTTGGCAATTCCCCTTATCATTCTATTCCAAATATTGTCTTTGACCTTATTGCAGATAAAAGATATAAATCTCATTGAAATACTATCCATGGTTTTGTTCTTTACCTATTCGATTGTTCTGATGGTTATAACTGAGGCAAAATTAAAAAAGCTGGGCCGTGCAAATCTTCCTAACAAAGAGTATTAGAGACAACAACTTTTGAAAGAACGCCACGAGCAAACCCTATGCTACCCGCCATTTTTTTAAAAAGCCCCTGCTCCATCGGCCACGGGCTGCCTAAACACATTCCTTTACGGCTATTGACCGGCGTTGGCTCCCCCTCCGTGCAAAAAATTTGACGCAAGAGTGATAAGGTACGTCAAATAATACTGTATTTTTGCTGGCAAATTTTAAGTAACGGATGGCTAGAGCGCGATTGAACAGTGGTAATACCCAATCAGATGATTTACCCAAACCCAAACTGAATAAAGAACTAGTTAAGAAGGCGTTAAAAATATTTTCTTACTTACGTCCCTATCGGGGGAAATTCATTTTGGGAATGGTATTCTTGACGCTTTCCAGTCTGACTATGCTGACATTTCCCGCCCTGCTAGGCGCTATGATTGACGCAGCACAGGGCCGGCAAACATATCCTTGGCTTCCGGCAGACGTGTTACGTATAGGCGGTATCTCCATGATCATTCTGCTATTTCAGTCGATCATCTCGTTCGGAAGAATCCGTCTATTCGTGGAAATTGCGGAGAAGGCGCTCTCGACGATCCGTAAAGATACATACCACAAACTGATCACCTTACCGACAGAGTTTTTTGCCAATCGCCGCGTGGGTGAGTTAAACAGCCGCCTATCAGCGGACCTTGCCCAGATACAGGACACCCTGACAACGACCCTTGCCGAAGTGCTGCGCCAGACAATAAGCCTGGCGTTCGGTGTATGTCTGCTGATCTTTGTTTCGCCGAAACTGGCGATGATGAACCTGTGTATTCTGCCTATTATTGTCATAACAGCGATGATTTTTGGGCGCTTTATACGGAATCTTTCGCGGCAGGCACAGGACCAGCTCGCCGATTCCAACAGCATTGTACAGGAGACCTTACTGGGCATTAGTAATGTCAAGGCCTTCGTCAACGAATATTACGAGACAAAACGGTATGCAAACAAGCTGGATGCCGTCGTCTGCCTGGCTGTTAAAGGAGCCACGTACCGTGGTTTCTTTGCGTCGTTCATTATCTTCTGTATTTTTGGCGCGGTCATTACCGTGATCTGGTATGGGGCGTCTCTCGTTTCACAGGGAGAGATTAGCGTTGGCGATCTAACCACGTATATCCTGTACTCGATGTTTGTCGCAGGGTCAATGGGGAGCTTTCCGGAACTTTATGCTAATATCCAGCGATCAATCGGTGCCAGCGAACGTGTCTTGGAGATACTTGACGAGGAGCAGGAACCCATTGTCATCGCGGAGGAGAATAAAGAGATTCGTAAACCCATACACGGTTCGTTGACGTTCGACCATGTCAATTTCGCTTACCCGTCCCGTTGCGACATCCCAATTTTAAAGGATATTTCGTTTCATGTAGATGCCGGAAAGAAGCTCGCTCTCGTTGGCCCCAGCGGTACGGGAAAATCAACCATTGCTTCGCTTATACTGCAGTTTTACAAACCTACGGGCGGAACTATAGCCTATGATGGTCATGATAGCACCTCCTTTTCGCTGACAGACATCCGTAATCAGGTGGCAATCGTACCTCAGGATGTATTGCTCTTTGGGGGAACTATCCGCGAGAACATCGGATACGGACGATTGGATGCCGAGGCTGAAGACGTCATTACGGCAGCCAAACGTGCCAACGCGCACGATTTTATTATGGCATTTCCACAGGGTTATGACACATTGGTCGGCGAGCGTGGTGTAAAACTGTCGGGCGGACAGCGGCAGCGTATCGCCATAGCGAGAGCCTTACTCAAAGACCCCGCCATCCTTATTCTCGACGAAGCCACGTCTTCGCTGGATTCGGAATCGGAACGTTTGGTTCAGCTTGCGCTCGAAGAACTGATGCGCGACCGAACGTCGGTTATCATTGCGCACCGGCTCAGCACAATTAAGGATGCGGACCAGATCGTTGTAATCGAAAATGGTCGGGTGTCGGAAACCGGCAACCATGTGGAACTAATGAGCAAAGGCAGCGGCTTGTATCACCACCTGTACTCGCTACAGTCTGCTCAGAAACTCACCGTCTAGCACACACTGCCTACACGCCCATGTTAAAATTCTGTTAAATCGCGTTTTCTGTAAACCTTTTCCCCCGTACCTTGTTAGTACTTTAAAAAGTAGAATTTGAAACACATTAAACGCATAAATCATGGAAAATAAGAACGGACTTGTTGCATTTGCGCTTTTAGGTTTAGCAGTAGGAACAGCAGCATATTATTTGTTAGGAACAGAAGACGGAAAACGTCAGCTTGAGCGGGCAAACGACGGCATTAAGAGCTTGACCAATTCTATTAAAGAACTTTCGGAAAAAGAAGCTAAGCGGGCCGCTAAATTGGCTAAGTCTGCCAAGGCCGATCTTGAAAATCTAAAAGATAAAGCCAAAGAAGCCGGCAAGAATGCAATCGACGCGGCGTCGGACAAAGCCAGTAAATGGGCGGACAGAGCATCTGAAGCAGCTAACGGTGCCAGCAATAAGGCGGATGATGTTTTAGCTGAAGCGAAATCAGAGATCAACAACGCCTAAACACATAAGTTGGAGACCGCGTGCCATTCGACGCGAAGTATTTGTATCTTTGCATCGCATGACGATTCTCCAGGAAGTAAGGACATTAGTCTACAAAGATATTATTCTTGAATGGCGCTCAAAGTACGCCATCAACGGAATTTTATTATACGTGTTATCTACGGTGTTTGTTTGCTACCAAGCTTTCAAATCCGTAGATACACTTGTTTGGAATGCGCTCTTCTGGATTATTTTACTGTTCGCCAGCATCAATGCGATCAGCCGGAGTTTCACGCAGGAGAGCCCCTATCGACAGCTGTATTATTACACAATCATCAGCCCCAAAGCTGTTATCATGGCCAAAATTATCTACAATGCGCTGGTCATGCTCCTCCTTTCCACCATTGCCTACATTTCGTACTCAATCACATTCAGCAATCCGGTCGGCGATCCGGCGCTCTATACTTTAGCTGTATTGCTCGGTAGCATAAGCTTCGCGTCTGTGTTTACCATGGTATCGGGCATAAGCGCCAAAGCCGGCAACAATAGCACATTAATGGCAGTGCTGAGTTTCCCCGTTATTGTCCCCCTGTTGATTGTGTTGATTAAGCTCTCGCAAAATGCGCTAAACGGACTGGACAGAACGGCCAGCTCAGGCGAAATACTCGTCCTTCTGGCAATTAATGTAATTACGATTACAATTTCTTTGTTGTTATTTCCGTACCTTTGGCGAGATTAATTCTTCAACTTTTCGAACATGAGAAAATCTTGGTGGAAAATTCTGGGACTAGTAATGGTGGGCGTGGGTATTATCGCTGGATTCCTCGGTCCGGTACCAACGTTACCTATCCTACATGAAACCATTCGGAACGTCTATTTTCACGTCCCCATGTGGTTCACCATGCTTACCTTATACCTCATCTCTGTCGTTTACAGCATAAAGTACCTCGGCTCCGGCAAGGAAGAGCACGACCTATTGGCGGTCGAGGCTGTAAATACAGGCATCGTCTTCTGTATCATGGGCCTGCTGACAGGCATGCTGTGGGCGAATATCACGTGGGGCGACCCCTGGCCTAACGATCCGAAGCTGAATGGCTCTGCAATCGCCACGCTGATGTACCTGGCCTACCTCGTTCTACGAAACGCGCTGGAAGAAGAACAGAAGCGGGCCAAAATCTCTGCGATATATAATATTTTCGCCTTTCCGGTCATGGTCGTACTATTGTATATTTTACCGAAACTGACAGATTCGCTACACCCCGGTAGCGGCGGAAACAGCACATTCGGCGACCTCGACATGGATAATCAGATGCGGCCGGTTTTCTATACCGCTGTTGCCGGCTGGATCCTTATCGGTATCTGGATATGCACGTTGCGCTACCGTATGCGTCTCCTTGAAAATAAAAGAAACCTATTAGACTAATTCATACACATTATCATGAAGAAGATCGTTGCAATATTACTCCTTTTCCTTACCAGCTTGCATGTATTCGCGCAGGACGACATAGAAATGGCGACCGCGCTCCGTAGCTCGGGCAAAATATACGTCGTGGTACTGGTGGTATTAACTATCTTTATCGTATTGGGCGTATTCTTATTTATGCTGGATAGACGCATCAGCAAATTAGAAAAATAATTGGAAGGCGTTAGCGGGCGCCATCGTAAGATGCCAACGCTCTTATGAAAAAGTGACCCACGCGCTGCCCCCTATGCAACACGGCAATGATTATCAACCAACATCGAAAGTTCACTCCCTTCAACATCGTATCGGTATCGATTGTCGGCTTTGCATTGTGCCTAGGCATCTTTCTGCATCTTCCTGAACAGATAACGCCGGTTCTTTTTGAACCAGCCGTCAATAATTTGATCGGTATACAGATCGGCAGCTCCTTGTCTCCGGGCGAAAATGTGATGATAACGCTGGTCCTGACGTTGCTGCAGGCATTTTTTCTCAACCGGACTATCAACCACTTTAACTTTTTGGGAAAGCCAAACTTCCTCACGGCACTGCTGTTCATGACGCTGGTCAGCTTGTTTACACCGTTTTTGGTGCTCTCCCCGCCCCTGATATGCAACTTCATTGCCATATGGATGTTGGGCAAACTGTTTAACATCTACAAACAGCAGGAAATCAAAGGACTGATGTATGATCTGGGAATGATCGTTGCTATTGGGAGTCTCATTTATTTTCCGTTTATGGTGATGATGCTCCTGCTGTGGATCAGCTTAGTGATCTTCCGCCCGTTTAACTGGCGGGAATGGCTCACCCCCTTATTAGGTTTCTCGACCATCTATTTTCTGCTTGGCGTGATATATTACTGGATCGGCAGACTTCAGGAGTTCTATGCTATATTCAAGCCGTTGGGCTATTCCTTTCCTACCGAATTGTCCCTGAACGTCTATGATTATTTGGTCGTTGTACCGGTGCTCGTAGCCCTGCTGTTCTTCCTATTCATTCTTAAAGATCACTTCTTTAAGAGCGTCGTACACCTGCGTAAGTCCTTTCAATTGCTATTTTTTATGATCCTATTGACGTTAGGATCATTCTATCTTAACGACCATATAACCGTTAACCACTTTCTGCTTTGCGCTCCTCCTATCGCAATCTATCTGGCTTTTTACTTCACCAATTCGAAATCGAAGTGGACCTACGAAATTCTATATATGGTGATTATTGCTACCATTTTGTATTTTCAGTTTACGTAGCAATCGAACGAGGCTGATCGTGCCGCGCCCGTGATTAGCCTGCGCTATCACATGCAACGGCGGTCGGCGGCTCACGGCGCTGAAAAAGCACAGCGGCGCTTACTACGTAACATTCCGCTTTTTTTTGGCTAACTTTTTCATTACAAGCCGATTAACCTTTTTTAACAAATAGAACTAACGGAATAATTAAAAATTAGATAGTTTTGTAACAAATTTTGAAAGAGCAATCATTTTAGTAAATTACCTATTTTATAGGCCCAGCAACAAATAAAGCCTAAAATGAATAGTAAATGCTGGATTTGCTGAAATGTAACAACACGTATATATGCACAGACACTCAACAGGAAGTTTTGCCAAAATAGCGTTCCACTTATTATTCGGTCTTACGCTTTTAGGTACACAACAAAGTTACGCACAGCGGTCAACCTCTCACTCTCCCTATTCACAGTTTGGTCTAGGCCAGATGCGTGAAGACCTCTTTCCCCAGACAAGGGCGATGGGCGGTATTTCTGCGGGTGTCCGGTATCTGAACGGCCTTCCTACATTGAATATAACCAATCCCGCTTCCTATTCCGGCTTGAACAGAACAGTCCTTGAGGCTGGTATGTACGGAAACTTCACACAATTATCAAAAAACGACCGTAGCGATCACACAGCTGATTTCGCCTTTGGCCATATAGCCATCGGTGTTCCTCTGGCGAAATACGGGGGGCTGGCCTTCGGCCTACTACCCTACTCTGACATGGGGTATTCAGCGTCAAGTACGGAATCTATCGGTGATATTGTTTACAGGAAAAGTGTTACGGGTGAAGGCGGTATAAATAAAGCATTTGCCGGGTACGGTGTGTCTCCCGTGAAAGGGTTGAGTGTCGGCGTAAACGCGGGGTTTCTGTTCGGCAACCTATATGATATTACGCGGGTCACGTTCCTCAGCGAGGCAAATGCCTATCCTACGGAGTTGAGAGAGACGCGGAATATCCGCGGGGCGAGTCTTGATTACGGGATTCAGTATAGCAAAGCTTTAAACAGGAAATACAACCTTACAGTTGGCTACAGTGGGAGCCTGAACAATCAGATCAACGCGAACCGCGACAGGATGACTATCATTACCGAAAACCGCACCGATGATTATATCGCCCCTCCGTTGGACACCATCAGCACGCACACGTTCGGCAGTTCGAAGCTCACCTTACCGTTGAAACACAATGTAGGTTTCACGCTTTCGAAGGGCTACAACTGGATGGTGGGGGCCGACTTTAAATACGCCGACTGGTCTAATTTTCAGGTTAGAGAAGGCCACAATAAACTGGAAAAAAGCTACGGCTTTGCTGTTGGCGGGCAACTGAAACCCGACCCGACATCCGTACGCTACTGGAACCAGGTGGATTACCGGCTGGGCTTCCGCTATAACCAGACGCCTGTTGTTTTCCGCAACCAGCGGATTAACGACATGGCTGTAACAGTTGGATTTGGGTTCCCGTTGCCGGAAACGAACTTCGGGCGCACATTCTCCCAAGTCAACATTTCTGCCGAATTTGGCCAGCAGGGAACGTTAAAGAGTAACCTCGTCCGCGAACGTTATATCAATATCAACTTTGGTTTTACCATCAACGACTCTTGGTTTATCCGTCGCAGCTTAGATTAAACCGAACATAGTACGCTCATGAATGCTATTAAAGATTTAAGCACGCAATTGAATATTCTGCACGTATGAAACGGCTGATAGGCGATAGCATATACCGTTTTCTGCCCCCGATGCTATTTCTGCTGGGGGCGATCGCGTTTGTCGCCTGTGAAAATGATCTGCGGGACGTCGAAAAAATTGCGAATATACAGCAGGAAGAAAATGTTAACATTTCAAAAGACGTGACAGTCATCTACAGTGATTCGGCGGTCGTCAAAGCGGAGCTTACAGGACCTGAATTACGGGAGTACCCAGATAGCATTGGACTGTTTGAGTTTAGAAAAGGCGTACTGATCCGCTTTTTCGATGAAAACGGACAGGAATCGCAGCGGATCAAGTCGGACATGGCTACGCGTAAGGAGAAAGAGGGTCTCACCGTCTTTCGGAAAAATGTAGTAGTTAATATGGCTGATGGATCCATCATCAAAACCGAGGAGTTGTTCTATGATGAGAAAAAACAGATCTACTATAATACAGTTCCCATCACCTTCGACTTTAAAGATCAGCGGGGAAGCCTACAGGCCACATCCTTCGTTTCTGATACCGACTTCAAAAAAATCGACGGTCAGAACATGACCGGCTTTTATATCCCCTCCGGCGATCAGCAGTTGCCGTCGTTCGGCCATTAGGACAGGCGTAACAAATTTTTCCAAATTTAGTTTCGCACCTACGCAATTTTTTCTATTTTTTTTCATAAAAGTTGTATCTTGCGCCTTGTTTTTAAGAAAGTCAATTAAATAACTGAAAACAAGCAATTACAAAATAAACACAGTATATAGACTATGGGATTAATGAGCTATTTGCGAAACCGTGCGGGGTTAGTTGTAACCATCATTGGTTTAGCAATTGTTGCGTTTTTATTGGGAGATATCATAAACTATGGAACTCCTTTCTGGATGAAAAATCAGAATCAAGTAGGTAGCGTGAACGGAGAATCCATCGACTATCAACAATTTAACGCTCAGGTGGAGCAGACGACGGCGATGTATCAGCAACAAATGGGCGGAGCAGGGTCTCCTCAGATCCGCAACTATGCCGTACAGCAGGTGTGGAACCAATTTGTGTCGCAGGAGCTCTTAAAACAGGAAATAGAAAAGATCGGTCTGAGCGTAAGCAAAGATGAGTTAAACAGCCTTGTCACAGGAGCGAACCCTTCTCCACAGATCGTTCAGGCGTTTACAAATCCTGAAACAGGCATGTTCGATAAAAACCAGTTGAACACCTTTATTTCACAGGTGAATACCCAAGGGACACCGGAGATGCAACACCAATGGAACATGCTGTTGGAAAATATCCGCAATGAACGTCTAAACCAGAAATACTCGAACCTGCTCAGCAGCAGCGTATATGTTACCTCGTTGGAAGTTCAGGAAGAATATAGCCTGCGGAACAAACTGGCGAACTTCAAATATCTGATGCTGGACTATTCTTCGGTAAAGGACTCGGAGATCAAACTTAGCGATGCAGATTACAAAGCCTATTATGATACGCACAAAAACGGTTTCAAAAATCCAGAGGAAACAAGAACCGTTGAGTTTGTTCTGTTTGACGCTACACCAACGGCCAATGATACAGCGGCTACAAAATCTACGATAGAACAGCTTAAAGCTGAGCTGACAAGCTCTAAAACAGACTCTCTATTCGCGGCAGTAAACTCGGATACAAAACACCCGTTCTCGTATATCCGCAAAGGACAGGTAAGCCCAGCCTTGGATTCTGTACTATTTAACGTACCGGTGGGAACGACTGTGGGTCCGTTCTTATCAAACGGCGCGTTCGAAATCGCAAAAGTTGTAGACGCCAAGTTTAGTCCGGACTCGGTCAAAGCTTCTCATATTCTGTTGAACGCTACGGCGGAGGGCGGTGTTGAAAAAGCCAAGGCGAAAGCTGATTCCATCAAAGCGCTTATACAGCAGGGCGAAAGTTTCTCCGCACTGGCCGTACAATTCAGTGTCGACCAAAACAGCAAAGTCAACGGCGGAGATTTGGGTACTTTCCCGCGCGGACAAATGGTTCCTGAGTTCGACGAAGCTGTGTTTTCAGGTAAAGCGGGCGATGTAGTTGTGGTAAACAGCCGCTTTGGTACGCATATCATTAAGATTGAAAAACAGATCGGAAATTCGAAAATTGTAAAGGCAGCCATAGTCACGAAAAATATCAACAGCGGTAAAGCGACAACGGACGCCGCCTATGCGAAGGCCAATAACTTCTTCGGCGATGCAAACAGCAAAAACTTTGCGGAAACAGCAACAAAGCACGGCTTAAAGGCGCAAAAGGTAGACCGCGTCATTGCCATGGACAACAATTTCAACGGCGTAGACGTTCCGAGAGAGCTCGTCCGTTGGGCTTTTGAAGCGAAAAAGGGCGAGGTTACCGACAAAATCTTCGATACCGAGGAGAACTTTATTGTTGCACGGGTCGTTGACATACAACCTAAAGGCTTATTGTCATTGGATGCGGTAAAACCACATATCGAGGCGCAGGTTAGAAACGAGGTAAAAGCAAAAATGCTTACAGAGAAACTTAACAATGCGTTAAACGGAGCGTCCACGATCGACCAGGCAGCTCAAAAGCTCGGAAAGACCGCCGTTAGCGTAGAAAATATCGTGTTGGCCAATCCTGTTTTACCAGGTGTAGCATTGGAGCCGTCCGTTGTCGGAACAGCGTTTGGCCTGCAGCCAAATAAGCTTTCAAAATCTGTTAAAGGCACGCAAGGCGTGTATGCGGTACAGGTGACAGGCTTTGTTAACCCCGCCGAGCTCGTCGCCAGCGAGGTCAACAACCAAAAGAAACAGATGCAGACTACAAAGGCTCAGCGCTCGTGGTCATCTATCTATCAAGCGCTTCAAAATAAAGCAGATATTGATGACAATCGCATTAGATTCTATTAAGATATAATCGTTAACTTTATAGCCGGATAAATATTATCCGGCTTTTTTTGTTTACGTACTATGGATATTCAGGAAAACATCGTCAACAAGGTAGCTCAAAGCGGGCTGATCACTATCGACTTAGCGAACTATGCCCCTAAAGAGGATATCGTAATTTATGACATCAAAGACAACCTTTTTCATGGTCTGATTCTAAAAGAGAAGGATTTTAGAGAATTTATCAAGAATCACGACTGGAGCCAATACGCAAACAAACATGTTGGCATTATCTGCTCGACCGACGCCATTGTCCCCACATGGGCGTATATGCTGTTGGCGAATAAACTGGAACCGCATGCCGCTTCTGTACATTTCGGCGATAAGGAAACAGTGTTAAACAACCTCTTTCAGGAGGCGTTGAGCAAAATCGCTTACGAAGACTATGCAGATCAACGGGTTGTTGTCAAAGGCTGCGGTGATATCTATGTTCCCGAATCGGCGTTCGTAACATTCACGGTTGCGCTCAGCAAAGTGGCGAAAAGCATTATGTATGGAGAGCCCTGCTCTACCGTTCCCGTTTACAAAAGGAAAAGTTAAACTATTGACATTCTTATTTGTCACTCCTTATATGAGAAATCTATTCATCGCTGCTGTACTGTGCTTAGGAAGTATCTATCTGACCTACGGACAGACCTTGCCCTACCTTCCCAATCCCACCTATAAAGAAGGAGAAAAATTGACCTACAAGCTGCGGTACGGAATCATCTCTGCCGCAACAGGAACGTTGAAGGTCGAGAAATCTAAGTTACGTTTCAGCAATCCAAATGTATACCACCTGTCCGCCTTTGGACAAACTTCGGGAGCTTTTTCTGTGTTCTATACGGTAAAAAACCAGTATGATTCTTACATTGACGGAGATACCTACCTTCCTTACCTTTACACCGAGGACATACACGAGGGCAGCTATACCCGCAGAGAATATGCGACATTCGATCATAAGAGTAAGAAGGTAACCGGTAAAAAGGGCACCTTCACGAGTCCGACATCCCAATTTTTCGATTTGCTGTCGGCCTATTATTTTTCGCGGAACCTCGACTTGTCGTCTTTGAAAAAGGGAGGTACGTTTAAGATTAGCTATTTTTTGAACGATGAGGTTGCGCAGCTTGGTGTCCGGTATCTCGGCGTCGAAAAAATAAAAACGCCGCTGGGCACTGTCGAATGTCTTAAATTCAGTCCGGAGATTACCCCTGGGCGGATTTTTAAAAAGGACAGCCAGTTGTTACTATGGGTGACCAATGATGGCAATCGTATCCCCGTAAAGGCTCAGGTCGAAATATTAATAGGCTCCGTCACCATGGAGCTGGTCCAGGCTAGCGGACTAAAATATAAACTTGGTGAGCGTGTAAGTTATTCAAAGTAGAAGAGAAGAATATGATTGAAGTTGGTCGCGTGCTGGTGCATGAGGATATTGCCAAGAACGATTTTGTATGCAACCTGACAAAATGTAAGGGTATTTGCTGCGTGGAAGGCGACGCCGGCGCTCCGCTGCTTGCCAGGGAAACCGCCATATTACAGGAAATCTATCCGAAAGTGAAGCCCTATATGACCGAAAAGGGAATCCAAACCATAGAAGAGCAGGGTACCCATGTTATTGACAAGGACGGCGATCTGACGACGCCATGTGTGGATGGCAATAAAGAGTGTGCTTACGTAACGTGGGAAAACGGCATCACGAAATGTGCCATTGAAAAAGCCTACGAACTGGGCGACGTACATTGGAAGAAACCTATTTCCTGTCACCTATACCCTATCCGCGTTACACATTACCCCGAGTTCGATGTGCTGCACTACGATCGCTGGCACATCTGCCATGACGCATGTACGTTCGGCAAAGAACTTGGCGTGCCTGTATACAAATTTCTGAAAGAACCTCTTATACGCGAATACGGCGAGGAATGGTATAGAGAGTTGGAATCAGCTGTAGACACTTTATAATCTATTTCATGCGAATAATTATTCATTCGCGTGTTTGTGTTTCGGCAATCAAGGACATTTCTTATCTTTATTGCAGATTTAACCGCTAAAAAGATATGGTTATATAACCATTTTCCATGCTGAAATTAAAAGATATACAAACGCCCATAGCCCAAGAGCTCGAACTATTTGAAGGTCGGTTTAAAGAATCGATGCGCAGTAACGTCCCGCTATTAAACCGTATCACCCAATATCTTATCAAGCAAAAGGGAAAACAGATGCGCCCGATGTTTGTTTTTCTATCGGCAGGTGTCTGTGGCACTATAAACGATTCTACCTATCGGGGAGCCTCCTTAGTGGAGCTGTTACATACGGCTTCTCTAGTACACGATGATGTCGTAGATAACGCGAACGCACGGCGGGGATTTTTTTCTATCAACGCGCTGTGGAAAAATAAGGTGGCCGTACTTGTCGGCGACTACCTACTGTCGAAAGGCCTACTTCTATCGGTGACACACGAGGAGCATAATCTATTGAAGATTGTCTCCGAGGCTGTGGAACAGATGAGTGAGGGCGAGCTGCTTCAAATAGAAAAGGCACGAAAATTGGATATTGAGGAACATATATATTTTGAGATTATACGGAAGAAGACAGCTTCCCTGATTGCGTCCTGCTGCGCATGCGGAGCGTCATCGGTGGGCGCATCCGCCGAAGACACCCAACTCATGCAGTCGTTTGGCGAGAAGGTTGGTATCGCCTTTCAGATCAAAGACGATCTTTTCGACTTCGGTCTTGACGATGTTGGCAAACCTGTCGGAAACGATATCAAGGAGAAGAAAATGACGCTACCGTTGATATATGCACTGCGTAACACACCAACGTCTGAGAAACGCCGCATCATCAACCTGGTACGTAACCACAGTGAGAACAAAGAAAAGGTCGCAGAAGTCATCGCTTTTGTCCGAAGCAGCGGAGGCATGGAATATGCGACCGAGCGCATGATGCAGTACCAGCAAGAAGCTTTTGACATCTTGAAGAGCTTTCCGGACAACAGGTATAAGGCCGCACTGGAACAGCTGGTGCGTTTTACAACAGAAAGAAAAAAATAGATTTACTATTACTATACACTATGAGCCACGAGTTGTTATTTTTTGGAGGATTTATTGTCTTTATTGTCCTCATGTTAGCGATAGACCTTGGGTTGTTCTCCAAAAGCGACAAGCCTGTTTCGCTGAAGTCGGCTGCCATCATGAGCGCAGTTTGGGTGCTTTTTGCTTTGGCGTTTGGCTTAGTGTTATACTTCTGGGGCAATGAGCTCCACGATGTACACGATTTCGCTACATTGCGCGAAGTCATTGCAAAACATTACCATAATATCGCCGTCTATGACAACGACCTGGCAGCCAGTATCCAGTTGTACAACCGCAACCTTACGATAGAATATCTCACGGGGTATGTGGTCGAATACGCACTCTCTGTGGATAATATATTTGTCATGGTACTGCTGTTTTCTTCCTTCGGAATTCCCGAGAAATACTACCACAAGGTATTAGTATGGGGTATCATCGGCGCCATTGTCCTACGCTGTATCTTTATCTTCGTGGGTGCCGCATTAATCGCTAAATTTGGATGGATATTGTACGTTTTCGGGGCGTTCCTTGTATACACGGGTATCAACATGTACATAAACCGCAATAAAGAAGAAGAAGTGGATCCACAGAACCACGCGGTTGTAAAATTTGCTTCAAAGTACTTTAAAGTGACTCCAAAACTGGATGGAGGACGCTTCTTTCACGTGGAAAACGGCGTCCGGTACATGACTCCATTGTTTTTGGTACTCCTCGTCATCGAATTCACGGATTTAATCTTCGCTGTCGATTCAATACCGGCAATTTTCTCCGTAACCAAAGACCCATACATTGTGTTCTTCTCAAATATTTTTGCGGTGTTGGGGCTAAGATCTATGTTCTTCCTTTTGGTGAACATTATCCATAAGTTCCATTACCTGAAAGTGGGGCTGGCTTTTCTACTGATTTTTATTGGGGCAAAGATGCTTCTCCACAGTTGGCTGGAAGAGTTTGGCTTTGAAACGATTCACTCGCTAATCATCATTGTATCCATTTTGGTGTTGAGTATTGTAGCGTCCTTGATGTTCCCTAAAAAAGAGGATCTGTCGCGCTAGAGTGGCTAATAGCAGATGGCAGATGGCTATAAGCCGTAAAGTCGTTGATTTGTGAAGTCGTGAAGTGAGGGGCTAATAGGAGATGGCAGATGGCTATAGGTCGTAAAGTCGTGGATTCGTAAAGTCGTGAGGTGAAAGGCTAATAGCAGATGGCAAATGGCTATAAGCCGTAAAGTCGTGGATTTGTGAAGTCGTGAAGTGAGGGGCTAATAGCAGATGGAAGATGGCTATCAGCCGTAAAGTCGTTGATTCGTAAAGTCGTGAGGTGAAAGGCTAATAGCAGATGGCAAATGGCTATTAACCGTAAAGTCGTTGGTTTGTGAGGGGTACTTGTAGGGAGACTCCCTAACTATTCTAACTCCTAGTTTCTGATTTCTGACTTCTGATTTCTGACTTTTAACTTCTGACTTCTCACTTCTCACTTCTAATATCTAGTTCTCACTTCTAATCACCATTCCGATAGAAAATTCAACACCAATTACGCGCCCCACAGAATCACATCATTCTGTGTTATGATTTTTACAATTGGACCGAAGCGGGTCTCCTTTAAAATTTTAACTTCGTAGGATTAACACATAACAACATAATGAACTGGAATAAATCAATATTTTTAGCGGCGGCATTATTTGTTGCTGCTGCTCCTGCCAGTCTCCATGCGCAGGACAACCTCATCAACGCGCTGAAGAATAATGTTAGCGATAACAGTAAAGAGGGGTTCAAATTTACCGAAATTATCAACCTGGGCAACACCTCTATCAAGGATCAGGGATCATCAGGCACATGCTGGTCGTATTCGGGCAACTCTTTTCTGGAGTCAGAGATGGTACGCATGGGGAAACAACCGGTAGACATCTCTCCTATTTTCACTGCTAGAAACACCTATATAGAAAAAGCAAAAAACTACGTGCGCTTACATGGACAACAAGCTCAGGGCGACGGCGGTCAGCTGCATGACGTTCTGACCATTTTCCGCAAATACGGGGCTGTTCCACACGACGTATATACAGGTCTGCAGCCGGGACAAACGCGCAATAATTTTGCTGAAATGGCTCCTATCCTGCAGGGTATCACCGAAACGATAGCCAAAAGCAAGAAACCAAGCGCCAACTGGCTTGCCGCATTCACCGCGGCGATGGATGCCTACCTCGGAGAAGTCCCGACATCGTTTCAATATAATGGAAAGACATACACGCCCCGCACCTTTGCCGACGACGTGATCGGTATCAATCCCGATGATTATGTCGGCATTTCGTCGTTCGAGGAACATGCGTACTACAAGCCGTTTGTTCTCCTGATCCCGGACAACTGGTCGTTTGAACGTTTTTACAATGTAAAGATCAACGAGATAACGGAGATCATCGACAACGCCCTACAGAACGGTTACACCGTTGCGTGGGCGACAGACGTATCGGAAAAAAGCTTTAGCTGGAAGAACGGAGTAGCCTATGTGCCCGAAAAGCCGATTGAGCAAATGACGAAGGAGGAGTTGGATAACATGTTTAATGGTCCGAAACCAGAACCTACAGTTACGGCTGCCCAGCGACAGGAAGCCTTTGACAATTACACAACAACAGACGACCACGGTATGCACATCGTCGGCCTCGTTAAAGATCAGCATGGCAAAGAATACTATATCGTCAAAAACTCATGGGGCGAGTCGAATGACTATAAAGGGTATCTATATGCGACCAAAGAATACGTCCGTTACAAAACCATATCTATTTTGTTACACAAAAAAGCACTAACGAAAAACATGCAGGCTAAATTAGGCCTTTAATCAGCTTTTTTCCATGCTTTGCTAAAACCCGAGAAATATTCTTGGGTTTTTTTATGAAAAATCCGTAGATTAAGCATGGCGGTTTATTCATCCCCATTGAAGACAAACATTCGTAATAACCATTTTTAAAAGAAAGTTATGAGAAAGCTACTATTTATTTTATGTTGTATCCCGCTCCTGGCTGTAGCGCAGGAAAAAGGAATACAGTTCGAACACCAAACCACATGGGAAAAAGTGAAGGCTAAAGCAAAAGCCGAAAACAAGCATATCTTTGTCGATTGCTTTACTACCTGGTGTGGTCCCTGCAAGTACATGTCCTCCACGATATTCCCGCAGGAAAAAGTGGGCGATTTCTTCAATGCACATTTTGTAAATCTGAAAATACAGATGGATCAGACGAAGGAAGACAGCGAAGATGTTAAGTCGTGGTACGAGGAAGCCAAGCGCTTTGCTTCGGACTACGCTGTCCGGGCCTATCCTACATTCTTAATCTTCAACCCGGAGGGAGAGCTGGTCCACCGCATTATCGGCGGGGGCGAAGCAGACATGTTTATTGCGAAAGCGAAGGAAGGTCTAAATCCGGAAACCCAGTACGTCACCACCGTTAAGCGCTTCGAACAACATCCGGACGACGCCGGCATCGCCAAAAAGACGGCACAGGTTGCACTGGCCTCGTATGATAACAAACTTGCAAACAGGGCCATCGAACGCTATATTGGACTGGCCGGAGCCGAAGAGCTCCTTACGGCCGAAAATATCCGGCTATTGATACAGGGAGCCTCGTCCAGCAAATCGGCAGCCTATCAGATTATCAGAGACAACAGAAGTCGGGTCGACGAACTTCTACGAGAAAAAAAACAGTCGGCCAACGATGTCCTGTCGTCGGTCCTCGCCAATGAGTTCGTGGGGCCAAAAATCCGGAATAAAGAAAAAGATCTGGACTTCGCTGCCCTGCAGGCAACGTTTGAAAAAGAACACCCCTATGTCGACATGGCTCCCATATTGACCCATGCCAAAGCACAATATTATTTTGTACAGAAAAACTGGCCTGCGTTTAAAGACGCCGTAAATGAGATGATCGCTACGAACAATAAAAATATCTCTCCAACTTCCCTCAATTCTTTTGCATGGTCGGTATTTGAGAACTGCGACGACCCAGCATGCGTACAGGCAGCTTTGACATGGAGCAAGAAGTCTTTGGAAGCGGGCGAACAACCGGCGTTTCTGGACACATATGCCAACCTCCTTTACAAATCAGGCGATAAGGACAATGCGATTATATGGCAGGAAAAAGCATTGGAAAAAGCGGTAGACGCAGAGAAGTCTGCGTACGCAGCGACATTGGAAAAAATGAAAAAAGGAGAACCCACCTGGTAAAGAGATACCCTCTGGCGACACCTATCTCCGCGTCGCCAGAGGGTACATATTATTTTATTTCCTGATAGCCTACGCCCATATTCTGGAACATAAAGGCCCATTTATCCGTTTGCTCGGCAATGACCATGGCCGTAGATTTTCCCGCGCCGTGTCCAGCTTTTGTGTCGATACGGATCAATACGGGGTTTTCGCCTTGGTGATATTCCTGTAGACGGGCAGCAAACTTAAACGAATGCGCCGGTACCACACGGTCGTCGTGATCTGCCGTCGTGACCATCGTTGCTGGATATGCTGTACCGGGCTTCAGTGCATGGTAGGGTGAATACCTATGCAAATAGGCGAACATCTCCTCGCTATCGTCGGCCGTACCGTAATCAAAAGCCCAACCGGCGCCTGCCGTAAATTTGTGATATCGCAGCATGTCGAGGACACCGACAGCCGGGAAAGCCACCTTAAATAGCTCGGGGCGTTGCGTCATGGCTGCTCCGACCAACAAGCCGCCGTTTGATCCGCCCGCGATGGCGAGCTTCTCCGAAGAGGTGTATTTTTCCGCGATCAGATATTCCGCGGCAGCAATAAAGTCGTCAAACACATTTTGCTTTTTAAGCTTTGTTCCGGCGAGGTGCCAGTTTTCCCCGTATTCACCCCCACCGCGCAAATTGGCAACGGCATACACGCCCCCCTGTTCCAGCAGAAGCACGTTGCTCACCGAAAAGGAAGGTGTGAGACTAATATTAAAGCCGCCATATCCGTACAACATTGTAGGATTGCTGCCGTCGAGTTTAATTCCTTTTTTATACGTAATGATCATTGGTACTTTGGTTCCATCCTTCGAGGTATAGAATACCTGCTTCGACTCGTACTGCGATGGATCAAATTTAACCGCCGACTTTTTATATATCTCTGATTTTCCTGATGCAATATCATACTTATAAATGGTGCCTGGGTTGACGTAATTCGTGAAAGCATAATATGTCTCCGTATCGGTCGACTTCCCTCCGAATCCCGAGGCAGAACCTACCCCCGACAGCTCAATCTCCCGCTCCAGCTTGCCTGTCCTATCGTATTGTTTCACCAGCGATGTCGCATCTTTTAGATAATGGGCGAAAATCTTTCCCCCGCCTGTAACAGGAGACAGCACCTGAGCGGTCTCGGGAATAAGATCTTTCCAGTTCTCCGGCTGGGGTGTCGCAAAATCGGTTGTTACTACCCTCCCGTTTGGTGCGTTCAACTCCGTGTAGATAAACAATTTAGTACCTTCGTTGTCGATAATCGAGTGATTTTTCTCCATATTTCCCACAACGGTGACGAAATCAGACGCAGGGTCCGACAAGTCCTTAATGTATAGCTCGTTTCCGGACGTCGCGTTAGCGGCAGATACAATCAGAAAACGCTCATCTTCTGTCAGCCCTGCACCAATATAACGCCGCGGCTTCGCCGTACCGCCAAACACCAGCTGATCCTCCGACTGGGGCGTATTCAGCTTGTGAAAATACAATTTATGCTGGTCGGTCATGGCCGACAGGGCCGAACCTTGTTTCGGCTTGTCGTAACTGCTATAGTAGATGCCTTCGTTACCTTTCCAGGCAAGGCCACTGAATTTAACATCTATCAGTGTGTCTCCGATGATCTGCTTATCCGCGGCACGCATAATGACCACCTTTCGCCAGTCTGACCCACCCTCCGATATCTGATATGCTACGTGCGAACCATCTTTACTAAAAGAGATCCCCGCGAGCGACGTTGTTCCGTCGTCTGAAAATTTATTCGGATCCAGAAAAACCTCTTCCTGCCCATCATCACCTTTCTTCCTATACAGGACATACTGGTTTTGAAGCCCATCATTTTTGTAATAATAGGTATACTCGCCTTCCTTAAACGGTGCGGTTTCCTTTTCGTAGTTCCAAAGATCTTCCAGACGCTTGCGGATAGCTTCACGGAACGGAATTTGCCCCAGATAATCTTGCGTTACTTCGTTTTCTGCAGCAACCCACTCCTTGGTTTTCGCCGACAGATCGTCCTCCAACCAACGGTAGGGATCATCCACCACTGTCCCGAAATAGGTGTCCTTCTGGTCGATTTTTTCGGTCTTCGGGTAAGGTTTGACCGCTAGATTCTCCTTTACATCAATGGTCTTTTGGGTTTGACAGGCTCCAAAGCTGAGAGCGAGGAGCACTATCCCGAAATTTTTGTTCATAATCTGATCTTTAAAATAATCGTGTTCCATTTGTGTTTCCCTGCAAGTTACAAAAAGCCTCCCGAAAAGCAAATGCCGTAAATGCTGTCGGGCGCACGATGATCGGACCGATACATATTGTTATATGATAAGATAAACACGGAGGGTTTGCACCTTTATAGAAATATATGCTTGCTATAAATATGGGGCCTCTACAAGATCCTACATCCTTTTTATAAAACACAAAGATTTACCTATACGTTTATCGTATAAAGTCGTGATGCCCATGACCTCCGCCTTTTAGCAATCGAACGCAGGTTAACAACGACCGCCTACGCAACAAGGCGACTTCCAAACAAACCGTGTCGTTACCATGTTACTAAGCTGTCCCACAATGGCGTTTTTTGTTAAAACAGCTTTTTGCCGGGCTCCTATTATTGTATATCCCTGATTATTTCTCTAGTTTTGATGCGTAACATGAGAGACAAGATTTATTTTGCGTCGGATTTCCACCTTGGCGTGCAGCCGAAAGCGACCTCGCAGGACCGTGAACGGCGCGTTATTTCATGGCTGGATAACATAAAGTCGGACGCTGCCGAACTGTTTCTTGTTGGCGACATCTTCGACTTCTGGTTCGAATACCGCACGGTCGTTCCGAAGGGCTATATCCGGTTTTTAGGAAAGTTGGCCGAGCTGGCTGACCTCGGCGTAAAAATCACCCTCTTTAAAGGCAACCACGACATGTGGATGTTCGGCTATTTTAAAGAGGAACTGGGCGCACGGATAGTTGACGACGAACTGCTGCTCAACCTTGGGGGAAAACGCTTTTTTATTCACCATGGTGATGGGCTGGGTCCCGGAGATGCCAAATACAAATTTTTGAAAGCCTTTTTCCGCAGCCGTGTATGCCAGTGGCTTTTCGCTCGCTTACATCCTAACCTGGGCATTGGAGTTGCCCAACGATGGTCGGCTCATAGCCGGGCGTCCAATGGAGCGGAAGAACGTTTTCTGGGAGAAGCGAATGAGTGGCTTATCCAATATGCAAAAGAAAAGCTGGCCGAAACACATTATGACTATTTTGTGTTCGGACATCGACACCTTCCCTACGACATTAGGCTGCAGAACGACGCCCGTATTATCAACCTCGGCGAATGGATACATCATTGTACCTATGCCGTATGGGATGGGAAAGACCTTACGTTGAAGCAATGGACGTTATAAGTATCATTAACCGCATCACGGCCCTCCCCCCCGACGATCGGGACAAGCTGGCCGGCTTGTTCCAGGAAGTTACAGTCGATAAAAATGAATACATTATCGAAGCCGAAAAAGTAGCGAATTTCGTTTATTTCATTGGATCAGGCTCCTGCCGTATATTTTACCATAAAGTGGAAAAAGAGGTTATCCTTGACTTTGCCTTCCCCGGCGATGCACTGCTTTCCCTAAATAGCTATGTGCATGGCAAAGCAGGATATGAGACAATACAGACCTTAGAAAGGTGCGTACTATACAAAGTGGAGGTGAGGGCACTGCTAACGCTGTTTGCCAACTCCATAGCCATCGCCAACTGGGGACGTAAACTTGCCGAATTGGAAACCCTTAAGATTGAATCCCGCTTGATGTCCAAACTTTTCAAGACGGCTACCGAAAGTTACCAGGAGCTACTGGCACGGGCGCCCGGCATGGTGGCCACAATTAAGCTGGGCTTCATCGCTTCGTATTTAGGTATCTCACAGGTCACACTAAGCCGGATACGGTCGAAGATTTAACTTTTTAGCATTTGTAAAAAAGATTCGTCCGGCGAAAGGCGATCTTTGTGCTGTAATTGTCATCGTTCCACCCCGTTCCGCGGTACCGCGAGGGCAAGAGCGTACGACAGCTAAAACACGTAGATCATGAACTGGATTATTTTAATTGTTGCAGGGCTTTTCGAAGTTGGCTTTACATCCTGCCTGGGTAAAGCGAAAAGTACAACGGGCGCGGAAATGTACTGGTGGTATGCCGGTTTTGTTGCCTGTCTCACCTTCAGTATGCTCCTGCTTATGCGGGCGACGCAGCAACTTCCCCTTGGCACGGCCTATGCTGTATGGACGGGCATCGGCGCAGTAGGAACCGTACTCGTGGGGATATTTATATTTAAGGAGCCTGCTGACTTCTGGCGGATCTTTTTCATCTTCACACTTATCGCTTCAATCGTCGGTCTGAAAGCGGTTTCGACACACTAATACCAAAAATTTACGTACTTTTGTGGCAATAAAGCAGGAATACATCATGCTGCTATTAACGAGCAATATACTATGCTAGAGAAATTACAAGCTATAAAAGAACGATGGGAAGAGGTAGAGGCAGAATTAAGCAAGCCGGAAACCATCAACGATATGAAACGATTTGCAAAGTTGAACAAAGAATATAAAGACTTGAGCAAGATCGTTGAGCAGTATCATATTTACAAAAATATGGTGAGCAATATCGAGACCAACAAAGATATACTCGCCAACGAAAAAGATCAGGAGTTAAGGGAAATGGCGAAGGAAGAGTTGGATCTGCTGCTGGGGCAAAAGGAGGAAAAAGAAGAGGAGATCCGCCTGATGCTTATTCCAAAGGATCCGGAAGATCTTAAAAATGCAATTATAGAGATCCGCGGCGGCACAGGCGGCGACGAAGCTGCGCTTTTTGCCGGCGATTTGTACCGTATGTATACGCGCTATTTTGAAAGCAAAGGCTGGCGAACTGAGGTGATGGATGTGACGGAAGGCACGTCCGGCGGATATAAGGAGGTTATCCTAAAAGTGATCGGAGAAGATGTATACGGGCAGCTCAAGTATGAGTCGGGCGTACACCGCGTGCAGCGCGTACCGGACACTGAGACGCAGGGGCGGGTGCACACGTCGGCAGCTTCAGTGGCCGTGCTTCCTGAGGCGGAGGACGTTGACGTTGAGATCAACCCCGGCGACATCGAGATGCAGACATCACGCTCCGGCGGTGCAGGTGGGCAGAACGTAAATAAGGTAGAAACAAAGGTTCAGCTGACACATAAACCGACGGGTATTGTTGTTGTGTGCCAGGTGGAGCGGTCGCAGCTTGCCAATCGGGAATTGGCCATGGAAATGCTCCGGAACAAGCTGTATGAGCTCGAAGTGCAGAAAAAACATGGCGACATCGCAGCCAAAAGGAAGACCATGGTCTCGACCGGCGACAGGTCTGCCAAAGTACGTACCTACAACTATCCGCAGGGCCGTGTGACTGAACACAGGATCGGTCTAACCATGTATAATTTACCGGCAATTATGGACGGTGATATCCAAGGAATTATAGATGCGTTACAGTTTGCGGAGAACGCAGAAAAGATGAAAGAAGGGGCTGTAGACTAGTTTTTTTCAAAAAAGTTTAGCGGAATTAGAAATAAACACTATATTTGCACACCTTCTCGCAGGAAGGGTTTAGGTCTGGTAGTTCAGCTGGTTAGAATACATGCCTGTCACGCATGGGGTCGCGGGTTCGAGTCCCGTCCAGACCGCTAAAATAAAGAAGCTAGGCTTCCTAAAACGTTCTTAAACATACATTTTTAAAAGATTTTTGGTCTGGTAGTTCAGCTGGTTAGAATACATGCCTGTCACGCATGGGGTCGCGGGTTCGAGTCCCGTCCAGACCGCCCATATTTATTGTAAATATTCTTTTAAAGATTTTTGGTCTGGTAGTTCAGCTGGTTAGAATACATGCCTGTCACGCATGGGGTCGCGGGTTCGAGTCCCGTCCAGACCGCTAGCAAAAAAGCCTGCTCATTGATGAAATGAGCAGGCTTTTTTGTTCCACTGCCAGCGGCACGTCGGCTCATGCATGCGCCGCTCCTCCAGAGGGGGGCATTTTTGGATCATACAACAGTGTACTGTCCTGCTCCAGAACTTGCATTTCCTCATAGTCTGGGGATTATACCGAAAGTTTTGGGGGAATGTTTTTTAAGCACACCATTTCATCACTCGATATAAGAAACATGCGGTATCTCTTACACCACGAAACACACCTCTAAAAGCGCTGAGTTTTGCATTGAATGGCTCTGCGGATGCATTGATACCGAGCTGCGGGGAGATATTGTTAAGGAATACAGTCCAGTACTCCGCATGAGGTTTCTTGTCCCAGTCACGAAAGTCGCTCAGGTAATTCTTATACTGATCTTGGAGCTGTTTGCCGTCCAGCTGGAACAGAAGCTCCAAAAAATGGGCACTGATCGTGTTAAGAATAAATAGTTAGAATTAAGGGCGATGCTTCCGGAAATAGATTGTCCGTTGATCAGCTTGTTGGCAGGAGCTGAAATTTGTAAGAAATTGTTTTAAGACCGCTTAAAGGCATTCTACGCACAATAATCCAAAAAAAGCTGCGCTGACGTAAATTTATGCGGAGCGGACGCTATGTCGTAAACAGCGGATGGCTTTACACCGGACGCTGACGTACTTACGTGAGCACTAGATGACATAACGTCCAGGGTCGACGTGTTTACCTCCAGGGTCGACGAGCTTACGTCCACAGTCGACGAGCTTACGTCCACAATCGACTTAATGACGTGCAGCACCAACGTAATGTCATCCACGTTGGTCCAAATAACGTCAGCAAAGCACTTTTCCTTTTCCGGCGAGGAAAAACTGCTATATTTTTCAATTAACAATGAACTGTTTTGGATTAAAAAAAACGTACCCACGATATCTGTCCGGTAACGCTATACGATTACTTTAGGTTGATTTTGCCTTGCGTGTTAGAACCCCATAAGAGTTCAATATATTTCAGAATCGGATAGCTGTTACACAGTAATGCGGGATTAGCATCTCCCCGAATGCCCGCGATTATCGACCCCAATTGATCTTCCCCCAAGAATTATGCTTGATCCCATTTTTGGTTAAAGACAGATCGCCGGGGAGACTCCCACTCTTCCCCCGATAGTGTTTCTTGTGATTGTAGGAAAAACCGGGCAAGCGGGAGGTCACCGGACGACTTTGGGTAACTGGCTGTCCCGGTGAAACGAAGAGCAGCCGATATGGTATCGTGAGCTGAACTTTCTTGTCATGACGCCATTTGATACAGCAAAAATAGAATCCTTCTTATCAATTACAAACTTCTTTATAGGCCCTCACGGCTCCACCCGCCGTTTTCTTCCAGGAATCCTTACATCAATCGGTTGCGTAATATTTTCGCTTTTCCCCGGCCGGTCGTCGTTGCGTTGACGCCGTCGAGGCTCCCGTTAGTCACGCCCCCCTAGGTTCCTATCGTTTGCCTGATGGAACAATAGGCATGGACAAAAAAAGAAGGCACTTCCGCTGGAAATGCCTTCTTTTTGTCATAGAACAAACCCTTAAGCTGAGGCCGTTTCCACATCAACCGTGGAAAACTCATCAAATACGTCCGCAAAACCTTCATAATCCGCGTCCCCGTTAGGAGAAAAGCTACGGATACCATTTTCTTCGACATACGCCCTCAATTCCGGATGGACATCAGGATCGGCGAACACGGCAATATCCGTGAAGGATAGCGCCCCTTTATATAAGTCGACGTAAGAACCACTTCCGTACGGAGATGCTTCAGCCGCACTCATATCGTCCTGCGACGCCATCTCGGCGTATTTCGCGCCCAGCGAATCGAAGTCCTCATTTGCATATAGCGAATACATCACTTTAGCATCCTTAAACGTAGGATCATCCTTATAAGCTGTCTTCAGATAAGCCGGCACCATCGCTGAGAACCAGCCATGGCAGTGCACCACGTCGGGCGACCAGCCCAACTTTTTGACAGTTTCTAGCGCACCCTTACAGAAGAATAACGACCGCTCGTTATTGTCGTCGAAAAACGTTCCCTTTTCATCACGAAAAACTTTCTTCCGCTGGAAATACTCTTCATTATCCAAAAAGTACACTTGCATGCGTGCGGCTGGTAATGAAGCCACTTTAATGATTAGCGGATTGTCGTTGTTATCCACCACGATGTTCATTCCCGACAACCTTATCACTTCATGAAGACGATTTCTGCGCTCATTGATGTTACCAAAACGTGGCATAAGAATACGGATTTCAAATCCTTTCTCCTGCATAGCTTGAGGTAACTGGCGTGTTATTTCAGAAATTTTACTTATTTCAAGGAAAGGCGACATCTCATGGGTTACAAACAATATTTTCGTTTTTGCCATCTCCAATTAATTTTTATTTATCGAACAGTAAAATCGGTATACAAAGGTACGAAGTTTTTGTCAATTTTACAATTTGTTAGTTTTCATAGCTTTATAATACCAAATTAATTATGCAATTTTGTCCGCTTATTTAACGTTGAACGGTGAAAATATTTAAAACCCAAAAGGAGCTCCAGTCCTTTCTACAGGGGCTTCGCGAGGCAGCTAAAAAAATAGCATTGGTACCCACAATGGGGGCGCTGCACGAAGGGCATCTTTCTTTAATACGGGAAGCTCAGCAGATCGCCGATGCAACAGTATGTAGTATTTTCGTAAATCCTACACAGTTTAACGACCCAAAAGATCTGGAAAGATATCCGCGTCCGATACAAAACGACCTGCAGCTTCTGGAAGCTGTGGCCTGCGATGTTGTTTTCCTGCCCGAAGTAGACGAGATGTACCCTGGTGATGATATGCCCTGGCACATTGACCTTGGGGAGCTGGACCAAATTTGGGAAGGAGCAAAGCGGCCAGGCCACTTTCAGGGGGTGACACAGATCGTTTACAAACTGTTTCAGCTCGTCAGACCTGATGTCGCTTGTTTTGGCCAGAAAGACTTTCAGCAGGTAATGGTTATTCAGCGGCTGGTCGACATCAAAGAGCTACCGGTGCGCATTCACATCTGCCCCACGGTTCGTAATCAGGACGGCCTGGCATTGAGTTCGCGCAACCTTAGGCTTTCGGATGCCGGAAGAATCAAAGCGCTGGCACTATATCGGTCGCTTGCGTTTATAAAAAACTATAAGACGGCCAAGACAGTAGATGCCTTAAAAGACGGAGCGTTACAGATTTTGGCACAGGAAGGTGACATCGAGGTGGAGTATTTAGCTATCTGTGAGCGTAGAACACTGCGGGAGGTGGACCTGCTACTTCCGCATAAACAGCACGTCGCGTTGCTCGTCGCGTGGGTAGAAGGCGTCCGGCTGATCGACAACATGCTGTTGGATTGAGTATCGCTTTGTAAAAAAACTGTCAATACCGACGTCTTGACCGAGAACCAGGCGCAAGCAAACCTAAGGGGTCGGGTACTACAGGACGGGCTGCGAGGCGAACCAAACATCAACGGGCCGACGGCGGCCAGCGCACCGCGTAGGAAACGAAGCTCTACAATTAAAAAAAAATAGGTAATTTTGTAATATGTTAATTGAAGTAATGAAGTCGAAGATTCACCGGGCGCGTGTGACACAGGCTGAGCTAAATTATGTCGGCAGTATCACGATCGATGAAGACTTGATGGATGCGGCTAACATCATAGCCAACGAAAAGGTGCAGATCGTAAATAACAATAATGGAGCCCGTCTGGAGACGTACGTCATCCCCGGCGAGCGGGGGACCGGAACCATCTGCTTAAACGGCGCTGCTGCCCGTCTGGTACAGGTCGGCGATATTGTCATTATTATATCTTATGCTAGTATGACACCTGAGGAAGCGAAAGCGCACAGACCCACACTGGTCTTTCCGGATGATAATAATAAATTAATACAATAATTTAAGGAGTATTCTCTATGTTTGTGGCACTGTTGCATTTACAGTGCTTTTTTGATTAAAAGAAAAAGAGAGTTTACGAAAAACTATGCATCAACTGACTGCCACATACCGCTCCATCATCGCTTACCTGCTAAGTGCCTGGATGGTTGTTATTATTGTAAGTGGTGTTGTCTTTATGCACAAGGAGGTTACCTCCACGGGCGAAATTATCACCCACGTTCACCCGTACGATTTCACAAAAAAGGGAAAACCAGATCATCACAAGTCTGACGCCGAAATTCAATACCTGAATGTTGTTTTCGCCGGCGCCTTTGTAGCAAGCGACACACTCATTTATGAGATCGCCCTGAGCCCGCTCTATCTGCGGATCTATTATGCCGAACTCATAGAGCGCATTCGCTACAACAGTATCGTACACTACGACCTGCGAGGCCCCCCTCGCCTAGCTTAATGGGCAACGTCACTTCTTGCCTGAGATAACACTATCGGACGGTGTTATCGCTTCCCTAACAACATAATGCTGTTTTTTATGCTGTAAAACGACTATCCTCCATAACAGTGAGGCAGGGTTGTATGGTTGCATTCCTCCTGATCCGGCCGGAAACAGTGTTAAAAACAGGGAGCGACCGACGTCTCCGGCCTGCGCCCGCTCGAAGGACGATGAACAGGAAACTCTGTTCCCTGCCGCCGCCAAAGGAAATATCAACACATTAAGCACTTAAAAAATTATTATATGTTAAAAAAGTACTACGGTTTTTTATTAACCTTAGCCGTCTTATATATGGCGCCAATAGCCGCATCTGCACAATCCACATGGAAAGGAAAGGTAACGGACGCCGCCGGCGAGCCGATCGCTCAGGCTTCCGTACTGGTTGAAGGCACCAATGCCGGCGCTTCGACCAATGAACAGGGCGTGTTTATCCTGACAGCCGTACCTGCTAACAGATCGACGCTGGTCGTCCGCGCAGTCGGCTATCAGACGCAAAAGACAACCTTAACTTCGGAACAACAGATACAGCCCATCCATATCCGCCTACTGGAAGATAACCTAAACCTCCATGAGGTAGTAGTCAGCGCCACCCGGTACGGGCTAGACCGGCGGGAAGCTCCGGTAGTTGTAAATGTACTCGGCCCCAAGCTGTTTAATGCGACCCAGTCTGTCGCGATGTCTGAAACGTTGGCTTACCAGCCGGGCGTACGCGTAGAAAACAACTGTCAGAACTGTGGTTTTTCTCAGGTAAGACTGAACGGGCTGGAAGGCGCCTACTCACAGATCCTGATTAATAGCCGACCTGTATTCAGCGCATTGAACAGCGTCTACGGACTGGACCAGATCCCAACAAGCATGATCGACCGCATAGAGGTGGTACGCAGCGGCGGATCTGCCCTTTTTGGTGCGAACGCCATTGCCGGAACGATCAATATCATCACTAAAGATCCGGTAGAAAATGACTGGCAGATTAAATTGACAAACTCGCTCATTGCCGGAACCTCTTGGGATAACACCATTGACTTTAACACTTCCTTCGTTGAAGACGACCTGATGAACGGCGTGACCTTTTATGGGATGCATCGTGACCGGCAGCCTTGGGATGCCAACGGGGATGGCTTTTCGGAGATTACCAGATTGCGAAACACCACCTTCGGCACAAAGGCCTTTTTTAAACCCTCGGAATACGAAAAGATCACCGCCGACCTCAGTATCCTGAACGAATTCAGAAGAGGCGGCGACCGTCTCGACCTGGCCCCGCACTTCACGGACATCACCGAACAGCTGCAGACCAACTCGCTCATCGGAGGCATTACCTATGATCGGTATTCAAAAGACTGGAAACAGAAGTTTTCGGTATATGCCTCTGCGCAGAAGAGTAAGCGTGACAGCTATTACGGCGGACTGGGTGGGGAGCGCACATACCAGGATAGTATCATTGCAGCCAACTCATATGGACAGACCGACGACCTGGCCATGGTTGCAGGGGGGCAGTATACGTATAATTTTGAGCGTGATGTGTTCACCGCCGGCGTGGAATACAATATGAACCGCACGGAAGACAATATCCCCGCCTACCGGCGAAGTATAGACCAGCGTACACACGCCATCGGCACATATGCACAATACGAATGGAAAGTCGTAGATCAGCTGAAAGCCCTTGTGGGGGCACGGTACGACTACACCTACGTAGACGGCACCTATCGCCTGCTCGGCCGAAGCCGTACATCTGACCAGAATTTCGGCACGCTAAGCCCGCGGCTTACCATCCTCTACGATATTACCAATGAACTGCAATTCCGTGGCGGCTACGCCCGCGGCTTCCGCGCCCCGCAGGCGTTCAACGAAGACATGCATGTCACGTCCATCGGCGGACAGCAGGTTTTCGTGCTTATGGGCGAGGGCCTAAAAACCGAATATTCGAACGCCTATACCGGGTCTTTCAACTATACGCGTAACTTCGGACGGACACAGGCCAGCTTGCTGGTGGAAGGATTTTATACCGACCTGCAGAACCCCTTCACGACGGTAATGACGTCGGAAGAAGCGGATATCATTTTGCAGGAAATGCGCAACGGCAGCCGGTCGCGCGTGTACGGAAGTAACATAGAGCTAAGCGTCGCTCCGTCGAACATGTTGAGCATACAGGCTGGAGGTACCATACAGCGTTCCAGATATAGCGAGGAACAGGTTATTTTCGAAGGCGAAGATCCAGCAGATGATATTGTCACGACCCGCTACATGCGCACGCCGAATACGTACGGTTATTTAAACACGAACATCAAGGCAACCAAGCAGCTCGCCGTCGACCTTACAGGCGTGTACACGGGAAGCATGTTGGTACCACACTATCAACCGGACGGGCGCATGCTTGTTAAAAATGCTAACGACTTTATGGAGCTTAATGTCCGTCTGGGCTATACATTTTCCATAAAAAAGAACTTTAATGCCGAACTATTTGGCGGCGTGCAAAATATGTTCAACGCGTTCCAAAAGGATTTTGACAGGGGCCCATTACGCGATTCCGATTATGTCTACGGGCCGACAAGACCGCGTACATTTACGTTTGGTATAAAAGTTGGACATTTTCATTAAGAAAGAGCCCTACTATCCAGGCTGTGCTGAACTGTCGCAAGCTCGTTGGAAAATACGTTAGTGAGTTTCCGGCCGGACTCCTGAACGACGTCCGGCCGAAATCTCCCGCCGTCTGAAGCTGCAACAGAAGCGCTGAGGCGCGCTCATCTATACAGTGGAGACTTAACACGAATAGATAGTTTAAACGGATGAAAAAAACACTTATTATACTCTGGTTTGCCGCTATCAGCAGTGCCGCTTTTGCGCAGGAGAAGCGTGCTGTGCACTGGCTCACTTTTGAGCAGCTGTCCGATTCGTTAACGGTACGTCCCAAGCCTGTATTACTCTTTTTTCACACCGACTGGTGCGCATACTGCAGAAAGATGCTAGCCGATGTATTCACGAATCCCGCAATTGCTGAAAAGCTGAATGACGATTATTATGCCGTTCAATTCGATGCTGAAAGCATAGATACCGTGTATTTTGATGGTCAGATCCTCAGAAACGAACACGGAAGGAAACAGACGGGCAAGTACCACGATATAGCCAAAATTCTGGCCGCCCGAAACGGAGATTTCGCATTCCCGACGACCTTACTTTTACAGCCCGACTTTAGGGTACAGCGACGGTACTTTGAATATATCGGTCCGCAGAAGCTTTTGAAAGCTCTGAGAGACGTAGAATGACAACAACACAGCTGATCGTGATTCATACCTTGCCGGAAGACACGTGAGATGGGGCCGCTTCCCTGGCACTATTGCAGTTTCCGAACGCTTCTCCCCCTCTAACATATCCATGCATCATATTCTCTGCTAACAAACATGGAATCTTAAAAGATTTTTCTGATATTGTAGCGTCTACGGATTGGTTTCCGTTTTCATCCGATATATCTGTATCAAACATTTTTATGAAGAAACTAGCTAGATTATTTGTTGTTATTGCTATTGGATCTGCCTGCTTTTTAGGTTGCTCAAAAAGCGAGGATTTTGACTATGAAAGAGCGCTGGAAGAGCAGCGTATTAAAGACTCCCTTGAGCTGGAGCGGAAAAAGAAAATCATTGCTGAACAGGCCGGGGCCTTGAAGGCTTTTGCCGACCAACATATGGAAGGAGCTACGCTGCACGACTCCACCGGAATTTGGTTACAGATTTTAGAGCCTGGAGACAACAACTCGTATACCTACCAAGTCTCTGCTAGGGGCGGAATCCTGGCACCAAGGATTTCGGTCAAATACAAGGGAACATTATTGGACGGAACAGTGTTCGATGAGTCAAAAGACGACAAGCCGGTTGAAATGTCCTTAGCCAGTGTTATCGAAGCTTGGCAGCTCGCTTTTCTGCCGAAGACATTCCGGTTTAACGGCGACAATCACACTACAGGAGGCTTAACTCCAAATGGGTTTAAGAAAGGAGCGAAGTTTAGGATCGTCACTCCTTCTCCATGGGCGTATGATACCGCTACAAGAGAAAAGATCCCTGCCAACTCGCCGCTGTACTTTGAAATAGAGGTCGTGGATATAAAATAAGGAAACCGAGTATGCTTTTGATTCGATAATCTGAAGACATCTTGAAAGTTTTTTACGTTCTTTGTTACGATAATGTAAATTCACTGTAGCGTTAGCTTTCGCATGTGCGTTCTAACCACTGAAAAGACTTATAAATTTTATGAAATCGATCCCAGGTTATCGGGAGAGCTCTCTTATCAACCATTAAAAAAATAAGAAAAAAGATGAAAACTCTATTTAAACCATTATTTGCGGTTATTGTTGCTGCAATCGCACTTACCTCCTGTATGAAAAGTGACGATACGGATTACGAAGCAGAAGCCTTAAAACAGGAAAGAGCCTTGGACTCCTTGTTCTCGGCCGAAAAGCTAAAGATTAACGACTACCTAGCTTCAGCGGAAGGAAACTGGGTAAAAGATACGGTCACGATGTCTTTACCGCGATTAGGAAAAAAAATTGAAAGAGGTATATGGTCTGAAATCCTTGCAGAACCGACGGAGGAAGACGATAAGGCGTATGAATATAAAGTGCAGAACGTCGGATATAATCAACACCAAATAGTTCCTCCGACTACGGTAAAGCTAAAGTATGCCGTATACTCCTTAACAAGTCAGACACCTTTAAAGCAGGATGCGACAGGCAGCGATTATAATTTCAGCAATACAAACACGCACTTAACGGTGGCGTGGTTCATCGGATTTTCTCCCTATACAGTAAAGCATAACGGGGAGAACGCCAATCTACTTCTTCTTGCGGGCCTCACCGAAAAAGGTTTAAAGAAAGGTAGCAAAATCCGCATCATAGCACCATCATATTGGTCTGTAAATCCTTATACAGGCCAAAAAAACGCGGATTATCTTCCAGCAAATGCTCCCGTGATTTATGAGTTTGAAGTAATGAACATCCAGTAATACTGAATAACAAGAAACATACATAAAACCCAAAACATACAAAGAGCGTGTTTAAAAAGATTAGACACGCTCTTTGTATTAAACAATTCATCGAACCCCACGTGATATAACAACAATACCAATCACAAAAACCGGTCTACATCTTGAAAGTTTTTTAGGCTCACATAAAAGGAATTAGTAATTTTACCGGTGCAACAAACCCCTATTTATAATGGAGAAACTGCTCGAACAGCCCTTCTTTTTTGAAAATTTCCGTTCTATTATTCCGCAAAAAGGGGCATCCCAACATTTCTCTTTCACTCCGGCCCGGATAGGCTTTTTTAAATTTATTTTCGTCTTTTTGTTTGGCTTGTCTGTTCTTCCTGCAAATGCACAATATTATTATGGAGATAAGAATATGTCTTTAGGATTGACATTTAACCCAAACATTGGCTGGCTGTCCTATGAAGACCGCGATACTTACCACCCCAGTGCTAAAATAGGCTATTCCTACGGGCTGCTGGCAGACCTGGGATTTGCACGTAATTATTTCTTTTCCACGGGCCTATTCATTAACACGTTGTATAGTGGCGCGTATGGGGCCTACCCGGGGGACGATATCCTCATGGAGAAAGTTTATCGTTTACAATATGCGGAAGTTCCGCTAACGATCAAGCTTAAGACGAACCAAGGCTATAGAGGGCGGTTTTATGGACAGTTTGGTCTGACTGCCGGCGTGAAAGTGTCCGGAAAAGAAAGGTATGAAGGCAACCCAAATTATACACCAATCGCTGGCGATGATGTTTTCCGGCTAGGACTGCAAATCGGCACGGGAGCAGAATGGCGACTGGCGGGCAACCTTTCTGCACAAACGGGCATCACGTATAACAACGGCTTCACCCGCACAATGTCAGCTGGTAGCCCTCGCCTGTCTTATCTCTCCTTCAACATCGGTTTACTTTTTTAATTCGTACTGAAACAAATGAAAATCGCACTAGCACAACTAAATTACCATATTGGCAATTTCGCCGAAAATAACCGAAAGATTATCGCCCACATCGAAAAAGCTAAAGCTGACAAGGCAGATTTGATCGTTTTTGCTGAGTTGGCGGTGGGCGGATACCCTGCCAAAGATCTTCTGCGAAACCGGCGATTTATCGAAAGATGTAACGACAGTCTGGCCGAGATTGCCCGATCATGCCATGGAATAACCTGTATCATCGGGGCGCCCGTTGAGAATACAGACCCCGAGGGCAAAGCCCTATACAACGCCGCAGTGGTGATCGAGGGGGGCGCCATCACCCGTATCGTAAAGAAAAGCCTTCTTCCGGATTACGACGTGTTCGATGAGTACCGATACTTCGAACCGAACCGTTACGTATCCTGCATAGAAATTCAGGGACAAAAAGTGGCATTGACAATATGTGAAGACCTGTGGGATGATGACGCCTCCAACTCTTATGTCGGCGATCTTATGGCAGAGCTTCGGAAAGAAGCCCCCGCTATTATCATCAACATCGCTGCTTCTCCTTTTTCATATGTACACTTTGAGAACCGCATCAACGTACTGAAGCGCAACGTTATTAAGGCAGGATGTCCGCTGGTATATGTTAACCACATAGGTGCGCATACCGATATCATTTTTGATGGGCGCTCGCTCGCTCTTGACCGCAATGGAGACCTCTTAGCGGAACTGGGGCGGTTCGAAGAAGACTACCGCATCGTGGATACTTCCGGCAAAGGCGCAGCAGCAAACGCCGAGCCCCCGTCGGAGATTGGATTAATCCATGAGGCACTTGTACTGGGCTTGCGGGACTACTTTAACAAATCGGGCTTTAAAAAAGCGGTCCTCGGCTTGTCAGGAGGTTTGGATTCCGCACTGGTGGCGGCGCTGGCGTGCGAAGCGCTGGGCGCGGAGAATGTGCTGGCTGTTCTTATGCCCTCCGTTTATTCCAGCGACCATTCGCTCAAAGATGCGCTGGACCTCGTAAACAATACCGGCTGTGCCCATCATATTATCCCCATAAAAGATGTCGCTTCCGCATTTGAAACTACGTTGTCCGACGCCTTCGCGGGTCGACAGCCTGACGTGACCGAGGAAAATATTCAGGCGCGCATCCGGGGAACAATCTTGATGGCTTTATCCAATAAGTTTGGGCGCATCTTGCTCAACACGTCGAACAAGAGCGAGGCTGCCGTCGGGTATGGCACCCTCTATGGCGACATGGCTGGTTCATTAAGCGTCATTGGCGACGTTTATAAAACCCAGGCTTATGCACTAGCAAACCACATAAACCGGGAACGGGAAATCATCCCCATAAATACGCTTGTAAAACCGCCGTCGGCGGAGCTCCGGCCGGGACAGAAAGATTCGGATTCGCTCCCTCCTTACGATCTGCTGGATAGCGTGCTGTTCCAGCTGATTGAGCTCGAAAAGTCAGCGAGTGAAGTCGTCAAGGCCGGATTCGATGAAGCGCTCGTGCAGCGCATCCACAAATTGCTTGTAGGGGCGGAATTTAAGCGTTACCAAGCTCCTCCGATCCTCCGTGTAAGCCAAAAGGCTTTTGGTTCGGGAAGAGCAATGCCTCTGGTCGCAAAATATCCATTTTAGAATTAAACCATGGGGGCTTTGCGGAGTCTAATATAATACAAATTGATACCTGCATAAATTATTTATAAAACAAAAGGATACGGTTTATGCAAGCTTATCGCCGACTAAGAAAAATTATAAAGATGAAAAAGTTAGGATATATCTTCGCGCTTGGGCTGATTGCGTTTCTAGCTTCCTGTGCTTCTGTCCAATATAACACCACAAAAGTACAGAGCCTAGATTTTGGTCAATACCGCACTTACGGCTGGTTGCCGCCGGTGGACTCCTTGTCCAAAAATTACTTCAACAATGATATTGCAAAAAGCAATATATTGAACGCCGCTAATAAGGAACTTGAGTCTTTGGGCCTTCAGTATACCAAAGATAACCCGGATGTCCTGTTTCGGTACGTAAGCATCGTCAACAACAAGAGCCGTTTGGTTTACGCTTCGCCGATGTACGGTTGGGGCGGCTGGGGTCCCTGGGGATGGTACCGACCATGGGGAATGTGGGGAATGGGCATGTGGGGTTTCGGCGCTACTAGCTACCCTGTCGGCAGCGAGAAGTTCCGTTACGCACACCTGATTATAGAGGCCGTGGATCGGCGTACCAATACCGTCGTATGGCAGGCCCGGGGATCATCGGAAATCAAAGCACCGGAAAAATCGATCAACAAACTTCCGGAGGTGGTTGCTGGGATTTTCAAACAATATCCGTTGCGCAAAGTAAAGTGAGAAATTAGATTTTAGAAGTGAGATTTGAGTAGTGAGAAGTTAGAAATGAGAAGTTAGAATAGTTAGCAGATTAGATCGCTTTGTCGTACCTCCTCGCGACTTCACAAATCAACGACTCTGCGGCCTATAGCCATTTGCTATCTGCCATCGGCTATTAGCCACACTTCACGACTTCACAAATCAACGACTTTACGGCCTATAGCCATCTGCCATTAGCTATCTGCCATCAGCCACTCACTTCACGACTTCACAAATCAACGAGTTTACGGCTTATAGCCATCTGCCATCTGCCATTAGCTATTAGCCACTCACTTCACGCTTAAAGATTAGGTTTCCATTCCAACACCCGTACCATCGTCGGCGCCGCATCCAGGAGTCCCTCTCCATCCTGTTGTCCGGTTGGCTGGATGAAAAGCGACAGCATACGCCGTGTCCGCCACTGTTCGCTATCGAACGTCGGCTCCCAGGATCCCAGTGTCTGCGGGTAGATGTCCAGTAGCACCGGCTTAGTGCGCATACGTTTCAGGTGGGCGACCGTGACGACGCGTTGTCGCTCTTCATCCCTAAAGACAAGAAGAGCCGCCGCGCGTCTTCCTTTTCCTTTAACCAGCAGCTGGGGCCGCGATATAGGTATCTCCTTCGTACCGCCACCACTTAAAGAAAATGGCGATTTCCGAAAATCCAGAGAGCGCTGTTGCCACGTCTTCCCCGTATGGTAAATGATTTTATACTGTGGCACAGCGACACCGGGATCGCGCCAGTAAGTAGCGATATAGGGATTTCCGGCCTCGTCCGCTGCCATCGCCGTCTGATTAATCAATTCGCTTTTTTCGGGCACATACGCCGCATACTCGGCTGTCGCAGCTGTAATTGGTAACGCATATATTTCACCATTACTTCGCTGCCAGGTCGTACCCCCGTCTTTGGAGCAGGCGTAGGCCATGTCGTGGTTGCTGGCAACGTCCGGAGTCTCCCGCCATACCCAGGACACATGTATGGTACCGTGCTGGTCTACGCAGGCCTGCCAGTATGCATTCCGCTGCCTTTCTCCGTCGATCAGATTGGAATGCAGGCGCCGCCAGCGTCCTGCTTCTACGTCGTAGCGGTTGATCACCAGATTTCCCGCTCCTGACCCACCATCACGGTAGAAAAACAGTATATCCCCGTCCGGCATGCGGAAAAACTCGGGATAGGTTACGCTTCCCTCCTCTGTGCCGACCATCATCTCCTCCTCCCCGAGGACCAAGCTTCCCGGCGCCAGCCCTTTGGCGTACCGTAGCCTGCTATTGTGATGATCCCAGGCTACATGCAGAAAACCTGCGCCGTCGAGCATGATGCTGATAACATTATGTGCGTCTTTTGCATTTCCTTTGTAGTGTGTTCTGGCGATCTGCCAATCGTCCCGATCCAGTTTTCGTCTAGCCAATACGACGTAGCCGTCAGGATCATAATAGGCTGCAAACTGAAGCGAATCGTTGCTTACCAACGCATTCTTACGGAATACGGCGGTGTTCACCGTGTTCTTCGCCCAGCCCAGTCCAATGTCCCGTACAACGGGAGCCACCGGACGCTGTGCCAAAAGGGGTAAAAAAAAGAAAAAACTACATACAATCTGCAGCATACGATTCGGTGCTTTCCTGATCATTTCCATAGGGATTCGATTTAGTGCAAGGACATGCTATAGTCTTTTTTAGCATCCTGGCCGCTCCAGACACGCTGTGCCGTCCAGGGCTGCGCCGCGTCGCTCCAGAAGGCATCGCCCGGAGGAAGTCCGAGCGGCAAGAATATTACGGATGTTAGATAAGGGCTTCCCTGATTGTTATAAAAGTCGCCTAATCCAGGCTGGTCGCCATGCAAGCCTATTGTCAGCCACCCCTCGCGATAGGTACCAGGCGCACGGAGTACCTTTTGCAACACGGCCGTTAGCGCCGCTCTCACCTGTCCTGGAGGAAGCTGTTCCGGCAGGCGCTTTTTCCATGCCATGTCGGCCAGATGATGGAAGGCCGCCGCACGATAAATAACGGAACGTCCGGAAGGCGGAAAAGAGCCGTCCGTATGGATCAGACGTTCCAGAATAATGGCGTATCGCTCGTTCCTTTTTCTGATCTTTGCAAACATGTCATCGTATATCTTGGTCTTCTCGCCTATGACGTCCATAATCGCCGCCAAAAAAGGGTGAATAACAAAGCTGTTGTAATAATCGTAAGCGAAATGTGGTCCATCTTTATACATGCCGTCGCCGACGTACCAGAGCTCGAGCTGACGCAAGGCATAATCTACACGCATCACGTCCCAATCGTCGCTGAATTTGGCCAAGAAAGCTTCATTCATCGCGGAAAACAACAACCAGTTGGAATAAACCGGACGGAAGCGTCGCGTTGTTTTAATGGCTTCTATGAGCCGTCGCCGCGTCCCTGCGTCTAGCTGCTCCCACAACCAAGGACAGCGCACCACACCCAATGCAATAAATGATGCATCGACGAGCTGCTGTCCTCCGATATCGAAACGCATAAAGTCGCGGGCGTTGGTATCCAGAGCGTTTTTCAGTCCGTGGACCGTCCATTCGCGCAAGCGCCGGCGAAGCGCCCGCTCTTCTGCGTCTCCTTCTTCGAGCGCCAGCCACGGAGCGATGCCACAAAGTACGCGGCCCAACACCTCTACATATTGCACGGCTATCCGGTGTTCACGGTTGTCCACCTGTTCGGAGGTAACCTGCGGCATCGTGATACGCAAGCTATCATGCGCCAGACTCCGTAGCACCGGCGTGGCCATCCGTTCCATCTCAACCAGCCAGAGACGCCTCTCCGAAACATCTTTCCGGAAGGAGGCCGGCTGTGATAGCACTGGGTGTCCAGCTGCAAGCGCTATCAATAACACAAAATATTTTATCATCCTTTTCATCTGTTTAAGCTAAGCTAGTGTGCGATCTATTGGATATTATATCATAAAAAAGCTGTCCAAAAAGGTAGCAACCTCAAAAAGTGCTTCAATGCCAACGTAAAGTGACGTAACGACCTGCACTTTGACACCATTAGATTGGTTGCTTCGTAGCCGCCTTTGGCAGTCACCTCCGTTCAGGCTCTCAATGACGACGACGTCAGGCTTTTTGAACAGCCCCATATTATAGCAATAGACGCGTTCTATGGTTCGACCCCGATAGGTCGTATAAACATTTGACCTCTACGAGGTTGTTTTTTTACCCCTCTGCGGCTACTTAAGATACCTATACATCTCGACACCCGCCAACAAAAAGGCGCCAACGCCAAAATTTGCGGTCGATTTCGTGTCGACCACCTGGCCCGGAATAGCCTTCTCGCCTATCGGCTGCACAAATCCTACCCTTCCATCAGCCTGAAGCGCCGTTCGACTCAGGTATTGCCAACCTTTATTAGCAGCATCCTCGTACGGTTGTCCTTGAAAAAAACCGTGGTTTATACCCCATAATAAGCCGTAGGTAAAAAAGGCTGTACCGCTGGTTTCCGGCCCGGGCGCATGGTCCGGATCCAACAAACTACGTGTCCAATAGCCTTCGTTCTGTTGGCAGGCAACAATAGCGTCGGCCATCTCTTTATACCTGTCTACGTAATACGTATAATGCGGTGCATCTTTCGGCAGATCCTGCAGCACTTTGGCCAGTCCGGCGAACACCCAGCCATCACCCCGCGACCAAAAGTCCTTCTTCCCGTTGACACTTTTGTGTTTGGGAAAAACATATTTCGCATCCCGATAGTACAGTGCCTCCTCCTTGTCGTACATGATGCTGTCCGCATATTGTAGATAAATGTACAACTTTTCCAGGTACTGCCGCTCTTTCGTCACCGTATACAGTTTGGTCATGACAGGCATGACCATATACAGGCCGTCTGCCCACCACCAATAGTCGGTATTCGGTGTAGACATCTGATACTCCATAACTTCTTTTGCCCGCGCAATCTTATGGGGCTTGGGATTCAGTTTATAGAGATCTATGTATGTCTGAAAGCAAATCTGCCAGTCGCCAAACAGTACATGTTCGTCGGTTTCCCCGTAGTTGTACTTCCATTTTCGCTTATCGTCCGACTTGGCTCCTTTCCACTCATTATGCTTTGCCCAGGCCTCTGAATAAGCTAAATAATCTTTCTCTCCCGTCAGCTTATACAGTTCCATATTACCCGTATGGTAGGCAGCCTGGTCCCAAAAAGCCCACACTTGAGGTTTATGATGCGTTTGCCAGTAGCGATTGGCTAGATGCAACTTTTTCAAAACATCCTCTTTTGTCGTATGCTGACCGAAGATAGGTCCGCATAGCAGAAAGAAAAAAACAAACAGATTTATTCGCATGCTATGGTTGGTTTATATAAATATCCAAATTAAATTATTGTGTTGATCATCGAATGCGGCTGCATGTGCAGCGTTGGTTTATGATGCCTATAGTCAGCAACAACAAAAGTAACCCATCTATATGTTCCCCATGTTTAATTTTAGGTTATTTACCTCCTAAAATTGTGTCAGCGCTTGGCCGGCAGACAACATATGTCTCCTAAAAAGACCTCTTGCCATATTAAGTGTCACAAATACATATATTTATCTTGTAAATAAAAATGAATTTTCCTATGTTTGATTGGCTGACCGCCGTCGCTCCGTGAAGCAGCTAACCATAACAGACTTGTTCAGGAAAAAACTATATATGTCTTTAAAAAATATTTTGATTTACATCGTTTTTGTTGCGTTGTGCAACAATGTTCTCGGCCAGACGATGAAAGGAATAAGCTATTTCGATTTGAAGGATGTCAGGTTATTGCCAAGTATTTTCAAACATGCAGAGCAGGCCGACTTACATTATCTGTTGGAGATGGATCCCGATCGTCTCCTTTCGCCCTTCTTACGCGAAGCGGGTCTTACCCCTATCAAGGAGTCTTACGGTAACTGGGAAAATACCGGGCTGGATGGGCATATTGGCGGGCACTATATCTCGGCATTGTCGCTTATGTACGCTGCCACTGGCGATGCCCGTATCAAACAGCGCCTCGACTACATGCTAACTGCACTGCAGCGCTGCCAGGAAGCCAATGGAGACGGCTATATCGGCGGCGTGCCTGGGGGGCGGGCGATGTGGGACGAGATCCGGGCCGGCAATATCAAAGCGGGGACCTTCAGCCTCAACGGCAAATGGGTTCCTCTTTATAACATACACAAGACCTACGCCGGCCTCCGCGACGCTTACGTGCTGACGGGCGACGAGCGCGCTAAAGCCATGCTGATCAGGATGGCGGAGTGGGCCGACACGTTGGTAAAGCAATTATCAGATGCACAACTTCAGGACATGCTGCGAAGTGAACATGGCGGACTTAATGAAGTTTTCGCCGACGTTGCCGCCATCACGCAAAACCCGGCTTATCTGCAACTCGCCCGTCGCTTCAGCCACCAGGCCATCCTTGAGTCTTTGATACAGCAAACCGATAAACTAACAGGTCTGCACGCTAATACCCAGATCCCCAAGATCCTGGGATTTAAGCGAATAGCCGATCTGGCCGAGGACACAGTCTGGGCAGAGGCCTCGCGGTTTTTCTGGAATAATGTCGTGCGGCAACGTTCCATCTCGATCGGAGGAAACAGCGTCAGCGAACATTTTAACCCCGTGGACGACTTTTCAAAGATGATACATAGTATTGAAGGGCCCGAGACCTGTAATACCTATAACATGTTGCGTCTGACCAAAATGCTTTACCAGACCGATCCGCAGACAGACTACATGGATTATTATGAACGGGGTCTATTTAACCATATTTTGTCGACGCAACATCCTGAACACGGGGGCCTGGTTTATTTCACGCAGATACGTCCAGGCCACTATCGCGTCTATTCGCGCCCGCATACGAGTATGTGGTGTTGCGTAGGCTCCGGGATGGAAAACCACGCTAAATACGGCGAAATGATTTATGCCTACCGTCGGGACGAGCTTTTTGTTAACTTGTTCATTCCTTCGCGCGTAAACTGGTCGGAGCAGCAGGTGGAGGTTATTCAGGACAACAACTTTCCCTCGGAGGCGAGCACGAAACTAACGATAGAGCCTAAAAAGCCTACGTCGTTTACCCTGCACATACGCAAGCCCAGCTGGCTGGCCGGGACGCCTGTTGTCCGCATAAATGGCCGTATTGCGGAGCTGACGAACGATGGAGCCAATTACCTTTCCATCTACCGAAGATGGAAAAGGGGCGACGTAGTTGAGGTCGGGCTCCCTATGGATATCCGGACCGAACAGCTACCCGACGGTAGCAACTACTATAGCATTCTTTACGGTCCTATAGTACTGGGCGCACGTATCGATACCGCAGACCTATCAGGCTTGCGGGCGGACGATAGCCGTATGGGACATGTTGCTAAAGGCAGGCAGATTCCGCTGAAGGACCTCCCTATTCTTGTTAGCGACCCGAACGACATCCCGAAGCGCATTCGGGCCGTTCCCTCCAAACCGCTCCATTTTACATTGACAGGTCTCCAACAGAAGGGAGCAGCGATACAGCTGGAGCTCGAGCCGTTCTATCAGATACACGATGCCCGTTACATCCTATATTGGCCGCAGGCAACGGAAAAACAGGTGCAGGAGATGCAAAATAAAATGGCAGAAGAGGAAAAAGAGCGTCTTGCGCTCGCTGCCGTCACCATCGACAAGGTAGTATGCGGAGAGCAGCAGCCGGAGTCGGACCATTTCATTCAAGAGGAAAACAGCAATGCTGGTACGTTTGAAGATACCCGTTGGCGCGAGGCATCGGGCTGGTTCCGCTATACAATGAGAAAGCTACCCCATGCCGACCAGTGGCTGTATGTCAGATATCTTGCGGAGGACAGTTCACGGCAAACAGAGGTTCGCGTAAACGGCATCGCAATCGGGGTACTTCCTTCGACCGGCGAAAAGCAGCCCCCCAAAACCATCCGGCTGAGATTACCGCATCAGGTGCGGGAAGCCGACCGTATCGAGGTGCAGATAAATGGGGTACCGCCCGCCACCAGTCATAAAATTCTGGAAATACGTACAATCAGCGGATAGGCTGCAGCATTTCGTCGCTGCCTTCTCTATCCCCGGGTGCAAAAATTTACTCGTCCGGATATTTGCCATACACGAGCAAATTAAGTATGTTTATATGACTAATTTTATTGGATCTGATTTTGAAAAGTGCGCTACCCAATAACCCCGTTCCCATTGAAAACAGCTGTCGCATCATCAGGCAAAAAAAGAAAAAGGCCACAGACGTCCCACAGCTATGGAAGGTATGTACGATATTACTCCTTGGTTTTCTGTATGCCTATCCAGGTTGGACGCAGTCATTACATATCGCCCGTCTACGGATCAGTCAGGAACTTCCTTCGCTCACGATCAACAAAACATTTCAAGACAGCGAGGGCTTCATTTGGTTTGGCACGACCGAAGGAATATGCCGTTATGACGGTTATGGAATAAGTACGTTCAAGCTAAGCCAGGCTATCAACAACGCTTCCTTAACGCAAAATATCGTCACAATCAATGAGCTGGATGGGAGGATCCTTATCGGTGCCGATGCTGGGCTTTTCGTTATCCACAAAAACACCTACAAAGCGGTCCCCTTTCCGGATGAGCGGCTCAGTAACAGCAGAATTACGGATTTGTTGGTGGATCGCCAAAACCGCCTTTGGGTGGGAACATCAGGTGCCATATACGTTTATAACGCGGATTTTAGCCTTCATAGACAGTACCAGCACCATCCAGAGAAAAAAAGCGGGATACCGCGTGCGGGAGTAAACTCCTTTTTTGAAGACAAAGACGGCATGATATGGGTCAGCTTCTGGGAGGCGGGACTCTTCAAACTGGACACAAAGAAAGATACCTGGACAAGCTTTCCCAAAATGGGCAACAGGAACAATCCTTACAAAGTTTTACAAGATCAACGTGGACAATACTGGGTGTGTACATGGGGAGATGGGCTCTTTCTGCTGAATCCGGATGCCGAACAGCCCTATACGGATGTTTCTGTACGAAATAAACGCCGCAAAGCCGGCAACGAATATCTCTACTACGACATTATCGAAGATCACAAATTACATTATATATGGGTCCTATCCTTCTCGGGCATCTCTGCCTTTCAATACACGGCTTCCAACGAGTTGGAGGAGGTTGACCTTTCGGGAACCTTTGACCATACGGCGAATATCTTTTCCAATATCTTCCAGGACCGTCACGGCATGCTTTGGCTGTGCATCCCGGGTGAGGGTGTGGTAAACATCCGTACCGATCATTCGGATATCGCCAATTATACGCTAAGGGCTATAAAAGACCGCTACAGTATTGCGCCCAACCTGACAGCTCTATATCGCGATAGTGATGGCGAGATGTGGTTCAACCAGGAACGGATCGGGTTAGGCGTCTTTAACGCGACGACCGGGGAAATACGGACGTACAGCAACAGCGATTTTAAAGATATCATTTCGCTGCGCGCCGTGAATGGGATTATCGAATTAAACCATGAACTATGGATTGGTGCAGCCCACGAACCTACGGTTAACGTCTTCAGAAAGAACGATAAAAAGCTGGTGTTACTGCGGTCGTTGGATCTGCGGCTTTCGTCGCCCGACGCAGGCTTTCCACTTAGTTTCCTGGTCGATAAGGGCACCACCCTCTGGCTGGCCACGACGCGTGGGCTTATGCGAAAACGAGGCGACGATGATCTATTTTACCCTGTCGCTGCTGTTACGGATCATGTCGTCGATCTAACCCTGGACGAACACGGCCATCTTTGGGCCGCTACAAAAAACAGCGGAATTTATTGTATAGATCCCCGCACAGATCAAACCGTACTCCGTCTCGATAAAAACACAGGAAGCCTCCGTACGAATCAGATAGAAACGGCGACGGCGGATTCTATCGGTCAGATCTGGATTGGGACGAAGGATAAAAGACTTCTTGCCTATGACATAGGCCGGCGTACGTTTAAAGAATATGCCAATGCCTTATTATTTTCCAACGAAAGGCTGATTGACATCGCCGTCTTGAGGCACAACATCTGGTTGTCGACGACAAGGCATATTTATAAGCTCGATCCTACAAGCGGCTCTATTATAGAGTTTAGCCAAGCTGATGGATTTCAGGTAAACATGTTTAACAAGAAATCACATGTTGTGGACTCCTCACGTGAACGTATTTATTTTGCAGGCCATAACGGGCTTGTGGTCTTCCATGACAGTCCTATTCAGCAAGTACCTGCGTCCAGAGCTTTTATTGCTGACATCAAGATCAATAATCGCTCTGTCATCCAGCATGACGGCAACAGTAAATTCGATTTCCGGGACCTCCGTCTGACGTTAAACCCCGACGAACAAAATATAGAAATCAGCTTCACATCGCTCGCCTATGCGGATCCGGACAAAATAAGATATGCCTATAAGCTCGAAGGAGTGGACAAAAACTGGGTATATGCCCCCCGGGGCCGTGTCTTCGCAACGTACAACAACCTCGGAAAAGGAAAATACAGATTCCTACTGAAAGCAACTGACCTGAATAACAACTGGAGTTCGTCTGTCACAGAAGTATACATCGAAAAAAAACCGGCTTTTTATGAAAGTAACGTGGCCTACGTTATTTATTTCCTTACCGCCGTCGGGCTTATCTACTTTATGATAAGTTTCGCGTTGAACCGGCTGAAGCTCCGAAGCGACTTACGGATCGCACAGATAGAAAAGGAAAAAGCAAATGAGCTTATACAGACCAAACTGAGCTATTTCACCAGTATTTCGCACGACTTATTGACGCCTCTGACCATCATATCCTGTCTGATTGACGACATACAGATCACGACCAGGAAAAATCTCTCGCAATTCGAAAAAATGCGGTTCAATTTAGACCGGCTAAAAAGGCTGTTACAACAGATACTGGATTTCCGCAGGGTGGAAAACAAGCAGATGATACTTCGCGTAAGCCATGGCTCGATCAACAGGTTTATCGAGGAACTCTGCGCGATCTATTTCAGTCCGCTGGCGAAAAGGAAAGAGATAGACTTCGTTGTCGAAGCTCCGGAGGCCCCTATAGAGGGATATTTCGACATGGACAAGCTGGACAAGATATTATTTAACCTGCTATCGAACGCCTTTAAATATACCCCCAGCCGGGGCCGTATAGAACTGTCCTACCGGCGGGTGACGGAAGCCGGCAAAGCCTACATGCTTATTGAAGTAAAAGATTCTGGATTAGGCATTGCTCCGGAAGAGATTGACCGGATATTTATTCCGTTTTATAACAACACCAATGCCAAACAGCAGGAAAGCAATGGGATCGGCCTTGCATTGACGAAAGAGCTGGTTGAAATTCACCGGGGACAGCTACGTGTAAAGAGTGTACTACAGCAGGGATCCTGCTTTTCCGTCCGCATTCCGCTAGATAAGGAGTCCTATCTCGATGAAGAGCGGAAAGGTGCGGATCAACCGTTCCATCGCGGTCTCTCCTTTTCTTCATCGATTGACGATTATTCTTCCACCCCTACTCCCGATCTGCCGGAGGGCGTTCCCCAACTGCACCTGCTGCTCGTGGAAGATAACGAAGACCTGCGCCAGACCATGAGCAGCGTCCTGTCGAGGAACTACCGTATACATGAGGCTACACACGGGGATGAAGCCCTCGCGTTATTGCAGCAGCACGACATCGACATCATTATCAGCGATATTATGATGCCTGTCATGGATGGGCTGACGTTTTGCAAGCATGTCAAAAGCAATCAAGACATTAACCACATTCCGATCATTCTGCTGACAGCAAAAAATAGCATCGAGGACCGTATTGAATGTTATCAGGCGGGAGCTGACGGATACATTAGTAAGCCTTTTGAGCTGAAAGTACTTGAAGCGAAAATACACAGCTTTGTCATAAACAAGCGTACCAAGCAACTAGACTTTAAGACGAATCCGCAGATCAATATTTCTTCTCTCGATCACACGCCATTAGATGAGCAGTTTCTGAAAAAGATGATTCACATTATCGAAGAGCACCTCTCGGACTCGCAATTCGACGTACAGGTCCTGGGCGACAAGCTTGCCCTGTCGAAATCGACGCTCTACCGCAAAACCAAAGTTTTGCTGAACCAGTCGCCAAGCGAGTTTATCAAAAATATCCGGCTGAAACATGCGTGTCAGATCATGGAAAACGACCAGTCGATATCGGTTAGCGAGGTAGCATTCGCTACCGGCTTTTCCGACCCCCGCTATTTCTCAACCTGCTTTAAGGCAGAGTTTGGCATGACACCTTCGGAGTTTCAGAAGAGGCCTTCAGGCAGCAAAGCAAACCCGCTGAAGCACGAACACTCCTGATCTCTTCTCGGCATCTAAACAGCTACCGGCAGTTTAATTTTCCGGTTCCAGCAGCTGATAAATGCGTTGCGCTATTTCGGAGTTGTCTACAAACCCTTGGAAGTACTCGGCTCCCGGCCCATATGCAGCTAACGGAACAGGAACTCCTGTATGGTCGTTTGTGGCAAAGCTTCCCAAGACCTGTCCTGTTTTATCGTTTCCGTCGAGCACGACCAAGCCGCCTGTTTCGTGATCGGAAGTCACGATTACCAGCGTTTCGCCGTCGGCGTCGGCATAGGCCAGTGCTTTGCCTACAACCCTGTCAAAACTCAGGTATTCGCTGACCGTAAATGGCATGGAGTTGCCATGCCCTCCACCATCGATCTTCGCGCCTTCTATCATTAGAAAAAAACCGTTGCCGCGGCTCTTGTTTTCCAAAAATCTGACGGCTGGTTCAAATGCATCTTCAATCATACGGTAGTCTGTCTTTATCGCCCCTTGTTCCCGGCTCAGCTTATCCCATTCTCTACTGACCTGATCTTCCGCAAATGCTAAAATACGATTGCTGCGGGCTTCCGTGATCCTGTCCACGCCCTGTTGAATCTCGAAGCCCTGATTGCGCAGTTGACGGAGCAAGGTGCTGTCATTTTTCGCGAAAGCAGGATGGAAGCCACCAACAACCAGCGACAGCTTTGAATGCAGTAACCCGTGCGCGATACTGTCAGACTCATCCCGTTCCGTTACGTGTGCAAAAAAAGCAGATGGTGTAGCTCCGATAACGCGGTCGTTCGAAACAATACCGCTGACGATGCCGCTGGTAGCCAGGCGGTCGGGAATGTTTGGTACATGATTGCCGGAGGTGTCGACGCCGATGTAACGATTCCGGGTTTTTACACCTGTTGCCAACGCGCTCCCGCCTGCTGCAGAATCGGTGTGGTAATTGTCGGCAGACCGTGTATCTAAGTAGCCTGTATAAGGCATATTAAGAATATTCAACAACCCTCTATTTGCAATGGCTGCTGCCCATAATTGCTCCAGCCCAGCACCATCACTGATTAGCAAAATCACGTTTTTTGGTCTCGCACCTTGCTTAGCGGTCTGTTTCGGTTGATAAGGAGCGTACGGTGCGGTCTCCTGATAGCTATGCTGCGCGTACGTCCGCAGAAAATCTGACAGGCCGGTGGGATTGTCCGTATTGATGAAATCTATACCGAGCTTCACCCACTCGTACCATGCTGTTCTGGTGTCGGGGCTAGCCCAGAACCGGATTTTCCGATCAAGTCGGTGCACCGAGTCGACTATAGCTTTTACCTTCTTTAAATCCGGTTCAGTTAGCCGGCCTAAGCCATTCCACTTGGAAACGGCCGGGAAAGGGGCACTGAACATACCGATCCGCGCGAGCTGTTCTGCGGTATACGGCACCTGCAGCTCGCCATCGAAAAAGAATATCTCGTCATATTTCGCAAAGTCGGCCGCATCCGGACGGTTACCACTGATCACCAGTTTAACGGCTTTAGGATTATTTTTACTGTCAAAATAAGCACGGTAGGGCGCCAGCTTTTTCGTCAGTACCTGAAGCACCGCTGCACCATCCGTTTTCGGATCGATGAGCAGCTGTAACTGGCCCTGATCTGGATACAGGTATCCGTCCTCAGCATTCCTGAAAGCCTGCAGAATAGGCTGCAGATACAGTTTATCAAAGGTCCGTTCCTTCGTAATTTCTTTTTCCTCGTGCGCCACGTACAGCTCGCCATCCCGAAGGAATAAATCTACCTCGATAGATCCGAAACCAAGGCTATATGCTAACGTAAAGGGGTGATTACGGGTATAATCGTTATGGGAGTGCGCGTTCGGTATATATGCCACAGGGCGGATTTGTGCGGTTGTGGGCACAACTGTCAATGTTGCATACAATCCGAATAGCGCTATTATTGTTTTCTTTTTCATCTAGTTCGTTAATATCGGTACTGAAGCGTGCACAAATTATTCATTCGTGAAGTATCATCCATCCCCAAAAATGAACATATCGTGTTAATTATACACTAAGAAATATTTACGTTTATATCAATATTGTACATTCTGCACAATATGGATCAAGTGCGTAAAACTCCGGAAATCGCTTTGTTTAACATTAAAACTCGTATCCAACAGCGAGCAATGCTCCTGCCGTCAGCAACCGCTGGGGATAGCTCCCATCGCCGAAGGATATTAACGCATACTGCTTAACAGAAGGCGTAAGCGACAGTGACCATTTGCCCAGTGCATATCTGCCACCGATAGCGGCATATAAACCGATGCCATTCTGATTGTCCACAGCCTCCCATTTTGTCGGCTGTACATCAAGGGAAGGTCCGCCTTGTATAAAAAACCAGCGGCCAATGTTCCACTTTATCCCCAAAGGAAATGACAATGTAGTGATGTGGCCGTCTGTTGAGCGCTGCTCGGGCATAGGCGCACTCACCACCGTAAGGTTATGCCTGGCATAGTCAATTCCGGACACTAACGTCAATTTTTCGGTTAGCCCAAAACCCACCTGCACACCGGCAAGGTACGATAAACGGTCTTCCCCACTCCCCCCGCCGTCTACGCTCTGAAATCGGTGCAGTGTGTTGCCTGCCATACCGAAATGAACATTGGTATCTGTTATAGTTTGTCCATACAATGTAAGATGGCAAATAGATAGTAGAAAAGAGGTCGTGACAATCCGGAATTTCTTCATAAAATTAAATGAATAAAAAGGACCTTCGTCCTTTATACAGCATCAAAAGACCCGTCCTGGGCCGTCCGTGTCTGAGCGTTAAAATATGTATTATTTGGATTAAAAAGGGGCCCTCGGTGGTCCTTCGCCCCTTCGTTCTTTTTGTTCCTTGTTTAATTCGTCCGCGTAGGATTTTCTGCGGCAACCACTAACATTTACGACAGAATACCCAGAGGTTTAGATCAGCCAAAGGTTATGGTAAGACCTATGATGTTTAGGGTTGTCTCCGGGGTCTGTCAGTGGTTCTGCCTCTAATGTACTATCGACTATTTTACATTTGCTGTAAAAGACGCTGCCTCCAACCATGGAGCGGTGAACTGCACGGATAGGGTCTGGCCAGGACTGCCTTCCGTTACCTGAAGATAAGCTATCAGCCTGCCGTGGTGCACCCGCTGCTTATTATCCGTATAGTCGCCCATATCTTCGTTGTTACCCGCTTCCAGCCCTAGAAGACGAACAGGCCCCGATAGACGACAGGTCACTTCATCGTCCGCCAACATAACCGGCACTCCCTGTCTGTCCACGACCTTCAGCTCAACTTGTAGCACCTCACCGACCTTTACGTCAGCGGGAAGACCGGCAACAATCTGCAGCGCATGAGCTCGCTCACTCGACTGAATAGCCCGTCGGACGATCTCCGTTCCCTGTCCGTCTGTTCCTACAACTTCCAGTTTGCCGGGACGATAGGGAATATCCCAATATATAATACCGTGGTCTTCGCTATACGGCTTGCTTTCTCCGACAGTGCTGCCGTTCAGTTCCAGCCGGGCCTGTGCGGTATTCGTATAACACACTACGCGGATTAGCTGTCCTTCTTTATAATTCCAGATCGGCCAAGCATCCATTGAAGGAGCTTCATTTTTCCGCCTTCCTTGTTCTTTTTCTAATGCAGACCAGACATCGGTAGCACTCCCTCCAGCATCCTGCAAAAGGTAGGTTCCGAGATAAGCCATGGGGGCTTCCGACCACAAGGACTGTCTAAAATATCCTCTCGGCTTGATAAAACCTCCGAAATCCAGCAATCCGGAATAGAAGCCCCGTGATGGCCATCGGCCCGACTCGCCGAGGTAGTCGATTCCGGTCCATAGGAACTGTCCAAAAATATGGTCGTTGTCCCGGACGGCTTTCCACGCGGATAGATCATGTCTGTTCTCACTGCCGAAAATAACGCGATCGGGATAGCGTCTGTGGTCTTCAATATACCTGCTTTCGGTATAGTTGTAGCCCGCAATATCCAAGGCACCGGGGTATTCGGTTTCGTTAGACATGGCAACCCCGGCCAGTCCTGCCGTCACCGCCCGGCTAGGATCGTATTTCTTGACAACACTAACCAACCGTTTTGCAATGTCGCCTAGCCTTCTCGCGTCGGGTGCGTCTTTCTTATATCCCCCATAAGAAGCCTGTGTAAAGCCTCCTTCTTTCTTCTCTCCATCTAAAATGGGATGCGAGTAAGGGTCGTTAGGATAATCGACCTCGTTTCCTATGCTCCAAGCGAATATAGAAACGTGATTCCGGTCTCTTTTCACCATGTCGGCCAAATCACGCTCGCCCCACTCTTCAAAGAAATCAAAAGAACCTTCGAACCCCGGCGTTCCTACGTTCCAGCCCACCAGCCATTTGCGTTTAGGAAACTCCCATTCGTCAAAAGCTTCATTCAGCACCAAAAGTCCTAATTCGTCGCAAAGATCATACAACGAGGTGGCTTGGGGATTGTGACTTGTCCGGATCGCATTAACGCCGAGCGTCTTCAATGTCAACAGGCGACGTCTCCATACTTCTGGATATACCTCAGCCCCTAAGACACCTGCATCGTGGTGCAGGCATACTCCTTTTACTTTCATCCAACGCCCGTTTAATGCGAACCCTTTATCAGGATCGAACGTAAACGTTCGGAAGCCTGTTCTCACTTCTGATCGATCTAGTTCTTTTCCGCCTTGGAGGACAATTGTCCTCAACATATAGAGGTTCGGTTGCTTTACACTCCACTGCTGGGGGTTTCTCACCTGCAGCTGGAATGTTGCCTCCGTCTGTCCGGCGGCATTTGCCTTAAGCTTCCGCGAGACCTTCGCGACGGATTTACCCCCGCTGTCCAGCAACTCCTGAACAACCGTCAGCGGGACCGACGCAGCCGACGTGTTTTTTATGGATACCTGTGTCTGCAGCGTACCCCTCGACCCTTCGACGCTGGGATAAGCGAAAACGCCCCACTGGTCGAGATGGATAGCATTGGCCCTGACCAGCCAAACATCACGGTAGATTCCCGATCCGGTATACCAGCGCGAATCGGCACTTCGACTATGATCGACGCGCACCGATATCGTGTTTTCTTTTCCGTATTGTATATAGGGAGTGATATCGTAGGCAAAAGAAATATAGCCATTAGGCCGCTTCCCAACAGACTGTCCGTTTACGAAAACTTCGCTTCTATTATACACCCCCTCGAAGTAGATGTACAGCTTCTTCCCCTGATCCGTCGCAGGAATATTAACTGCCTTCTGGTACCAGCCGATTCCGCCGGGAAGATACCCCGTTGCGCTCGCCAACGTCGGACTTAACGGATATTTGACGCTCCAATCGTGCGGTAGCTGTACCGTACGCCAGCCACGGCTGTCGCTACCTTTAGGAGACAGCCCTTCCGTCTCACCTAGATGAAACCGCCAGTCTGCGTTTATCTTTTCCGCCTGTCCGAAACCTGGCTGTGCCATCACCATGCCCGAATACAGAAGGGCATATAGGACACCGGCTACACATTTTAAGAAGTTATTCATGTTAAGCTATTCGTTTTTGTCTTATTGCTAAATAGGATCTGCCGCCATTCAATGTGTCGGTTCCACGGGTAAGATATTACCCTCGGCGTCGAACACCAGCGGGTCGATACATACTTCCCGGTGGAAGCCCGCGGCATCGCCCATCTCTATTCCACGAGGATAACTAAAACGGTGATATACGATATGCCATTCATCCGTGCCGGGAATCTGCAGAACAGCGTTATGCCCTGTGCCGTAAATTCCTTTGGAGGGATCTTTCTGCAAAATCAGATTGTTCTCCGGAACATGTATAGGCCCGTACGGGCTGCTTGCCGTTCCGTAGCGGACGCGATAGTCCTGGCTCCGTGTATCGTTCTCCGACCACAAAAAATAATACGTTCCTTTTCTGTAAATAACATAGACTCCTTCCCGGAACGTATTGTCAGGCGTAAGCACCCTAATGGTGTTCTTCCGGATAGACACCATATCCTTATTAAGCTCCGCAACAGCGAGGTAACCGTTGCCCCAGTAGAGGTAACTTTTTCCGCTTTTAGGGTCGTTGAATACCGCCGGATCGATTTCCTGCCCCCCCTTTACGCCTTCCGGTTTAAAATCTATCAGCGGCTTGCCCGAATCCCGGAAGGGCCCTGCAGGATCGTCCGATACCGCAACACCTATTTTTTGCGCCGCCGTGAAATAATAATAATATTTGTAGTGTCCTTTCACCTTCTTTTCCGTGATCGTTGGCGCCCATGCATTACGGCTTCCCCAAGGTACATCCTTTTTTAAGTCAAGAATAACGCCCTCATCTTTCCATTCTTTAAGATCCTTTGAGGAAAATGCCTTAAAATAGTATCCTCCCCAGCCGTCGAAACCGTCGCTGGTAGGATAGATGTAGTATCTACCCGTCTTGTTCGAGTAAAGGACATCCGGGTCTGCATAAAAACCGTCGAGTACGGGGTTCTTTCTGGAAGAAAGTGCTATTCCTTCCGGAAGCCCCCAAAAGTCGGTCAGCCTTTTTAGTTCCGAGTGGGACAGCGGAACGATGGATCCGTGCCGTGGATGGAAGTTCATATCGATTTCATGGTCGATTACCTTAAAGCGGTCAAGATCCACAGATTCACAAAACTGGTACTTCCCCTTGCCGTATACATCATACATCAATACGTACGTGTCTGACTGGTTACGTTTAAAAACACTGGATCCTTCCACTGCGTCACGGGTCTGCTGCTTATATCCGGGCTGCTCAATCCATGTTCCCGACGTCAGGGAGTCTGTCAGGGCTAATTTAATGCCGTTACCATGGCCTTCCGTCTTATAAAAGAGGTAGAACAGTCCGTTTTTATGAATTATATCACCGTCGATGCAGGATCGGCCATTTTTGGGCCTGAACAAAACACGGGGTTCACCTTCTAAATCCGTGAAGTCGTCGTTTGCGTATGCGTAATAAATAATATCAGGCCCGTCGCCATGCTGCATGGACCAATAGATCATATATTTGCCTGCGGCCGGGTCGAATATAGTTTGAGGCGCCCATACGCGTTTCAAATCGTCGTGCCCTTGATAGCGGCTCTGGATGTTAATGACTGTATGCGTCCAGTTAATCAGGTCGGCAGACTTTAGCAGTACCATCGCCCGATTTGAATCCCATCCCTTCGACGAAGTCATGTCCGTCAATACCATATAATACGAGCGGCCGTCTTCTCCTCTTAGTATATGCGGATCGCGGACTCCTCCGGTGGAGCTAATGGCTTTGGAATCAAGGACCGGTCGATTACCGTTGAGCGCCCGAAACGTGTAGCCATCGGTGCTCACAGCAAAACACACAGCCTCATCCTCAACCGCGTTACCTTTGAAATAGGCAAACAGGTAGCCCGCAAAATCTTTGTCTGTGGGGCCAGACTTGTAACCTTGGGCAGCAACCTCTGTAAACACGTGAAGGGCTAAAAGCACCATCAGCATATAGGCTCGTCGCAGTTTTCTTTTTCTCATCTAAGATTAAATTGTTGTAGTTGTTAACGTATAAAATCAAAAAATATATGAAGGTGTCATTTACGCGCTCATCCTTTCTAAAGATACGTATCCGTAAAGACACTGTATACTGTCAGGATAAAAATCTATGTATATGTCGACGGCGTTTCATTTCAAAAATATTTTTTGTACGGGTGTATAACAGTATTCACCCGAAGCCGTCGATTTTACTCCCACCCGCACGAATAGATAGTCGCTACTTTTCAGATTTTCAGAAATCGCTGCTGTGATACGGGTCTCGGAACCTAGTTCGACGGATCCTCGGTCCACGTTTATCTCTTGGTCGAATACAACGTGATCCGTTAACATTGATTTACGCAGGTAAATCCGTACTTGATCCAGTTGAGCAGATTCCACAATCTGCTGTACCTCAAAACTGGCAACAATCTGCTCACCTCCTATTTGAAAACTTTCGTTGGTTATATTAAAATATGGAACAACGGGGACATCTAACGTCGTGTTTCCGCGCACATCCACCAGGATTGTATCCGTGGACTGGTGTAGCCAAGGTGAATTTCCCTTTCTTACCAATTTATACTGACCATCAAACAGTGTTGCTGAGAATTCGCCGGCGTGATTGATGTATACAGGAATCAGCGCCCGCAGCGGATAGCCGTCTTGCCAAAGTTCTAATTCGGGACCGTTGTTGCGTACACCGATCGGCTGTCCATCAAAAACCACCTTCCCTGACAATATGGCCCTAGGGGCTTCAAAGTTATCATATTCGCAACCTGTGACGAAAAGCCCTAAGGCTATAGTTAGTATAGCTGTTATCTTCTTTTTCATCTGATTATGTTATCTATTATTGTTAAATAATATGGAATGTCCAGATTCCTGCGGAGAGCTCTAAGCCCGATTTGTTTCATTTGTGAGAGTATTTATTAATTTTTTATTTTATTCCTTCAATAAGCTCTCTCCGTTCAGTTTGTCATGGACATTTCACATGCTCACGTTTCTACATCCAGAAAGCTAATGGAAAGGGTTTCTGACAATTTTAGGATTGTGATCTAGTACCCGCTGTTCGATCGATGCATAGTAGTTTGCCAGTCGGAAGAACCTCGCTCTACGAAAACGGCTTGGTCTTACGCGTTCAAAAATAAATTTCCCATGATCAGCATGTCCCGGACGGACAATCCGATAGCCATATAGTCCACGGACTACAGCATTCGGGTCGTCTTCTGCTCCATTCCATACTATATGGGCCAACCGCCATCTTTTCAAATCGAAAAAACGATGATCCTCAAAAGCCAACTCAACTCTGCGCTCGTTGCGGATCATCTCCATCGATAGGAGAGAAATACTGTTCGGAGGAAATCCTGCCCGTTCCCGAAGGATGTTTACATAACCTCGCGCTTCATCGGTCCGTCCTAATTCAAAGGCAGCTTCTGCGGCGTTCAGGTAGACCTCGCCGAGACGGAACCAAGGCCACCAGTTGGCCGCGGACGTCCCTCTAGTACTGGCTGCCGGTGCGTCGCTAACAAACTTCCGTATATAAAAGCCAGTATTACTTACATCCTGAGCATCATCTTTAGGTCCATCGAACCCTGTCCAGAGACCGCCGGCATAGTCTTCTCCTAACTGGTTTTCCAGCTGCTGGCCTAGCTCAGGTGCGGTATGAAATCGATAATTCCCGTTTTGCCAGGTCGCCACGCCAGCCTGAATGCTTACCGGTCGGTTGCGAAACGTAGATCCAGGATAAATGACCGTTCCATACAGCCGGGCATCCTTATTTTCGAAGATTTCTTCAATACGGGAATATGGCACATAGTTACCCAGAGCATCACGATCTTTTAATGTCCCTTTTGTTCCGTCGAGATAGTCGAAGCTCTCTATTAAGCTTAATGACGGCGATATCGTAGACGACGACTCGTTATCTTCTGTTAAGCTTTTCACAATATTATCATAAGCAAACCGGTGTACTTTAAGGCCTACAGCATAGTCCTTGGCGAAAATCACCTCGTTTCCTGTCTTCTTATTTAACATATCGTAAAAATTGGCTCCTTTATCAGGATTTTCGTTAAACAATTGATAAGAACCCGTTAGAATAGCTTTTGAAGCGGCGAGGGATTTGCGATAATACTCGTCTGCCATTGACGCGGGTATGCCGACTTCGCCACCAGGGGTCGCAATCGGCTCTCCCATAAGGTTGTTATACTTGGCTAGAGACGCCGCATAGAGCATCGCTCGGCTTTCCAACGCCAAGGCGGCATAACTGTTAGCTCTAGTTTTACTAGCGTTGTTTGCCGCCAGATCTTCTTTTATAGCTTCCATTTCCGAGTAGACGAAATCGTAAACTTCATGCTCTTTTGCCCTTGGGACCTGCAGGGGGGTAGGATCGCCACTGAAGTCATAGACCATTTGTGTTGTTACTAAAGGAACCCCTCCCATACGTTTTACCATCTCGAAATAAACGAACGCCCGAATAAACCTAAACTCGGCTATAAACAGTCTCTTGTCGGCGTCAGTAAGGCTGACACTGAGCGTCTCCATATTCTCTAAGGATAGGTTGATATCCCTTATCAAACCATAATCCCAGTAACGGCCATAGTCGTCCCCAAACTGGAAATCGTTTCGCCAGTTTTGGTCCCGATGTCCCGACCACATAGCATCATCCAGTTCTGTCATTCCTCCAGTATTAAAAACCCCGTGTAAGGAAGGCAACCGGTTATAGTAGTTCGCTAACAGGGATGTTACCAACTTAGGATCGTTCCAAAGCTGTTCATCTGTAATGAGGCTTTTAGAGTCCCGATCAAACCACTCGTCGTGATTACAACTGCCAAAGGTAATGGCTGCGAACATCGCTAAACATATATATAGTTTTTTCATGATAATTGCTTTAAAATGTTACGTTGAATCCTACCATAAACACGCGCTGCTGCGGATAAACAACCGCCGCTGGAGCCTCTATCTCTGGATCTATCTGAAAGCGTTTCACATTATCGAAAGAAAACAGATTAGATCCATTCACGTAAAATCGGACCTTCTCGGCTTTAATTCTCTCCACAATATGTTTCGGTAAGTGATACCCTAGTTCCAAATTTCGGATCCGTAAATAGCGTACATTGGTTAACCAAAAATCGCTGTTTCTGCTATTGGGCCCAGTGTTTCCGTTACGCAACGCCGGATAATACCCTGGAACCCACTCACTGTTCGGGTCATATGGATCCGCCCGATGCCACCGATCTTCGAGCAGATATGCTGGAGAATTTCCTCCGCCATGGAAGGCGTTACGCAGCTCATAATCCTGGAACCAAGACTGTATTGCGCCCCCAGCGAAGTCGGCATTCAAATCTATCCCCCGCCAATTCAAACCTATCCGCCCACCGAAAGTCATCATAGGCGCCCAACCTGTGGGATACCCGATAGGTCGTTCATCCATCCAGTTGATAACGCCGTCTCCGTTTACATCTTTATAAATTAGATCGCCGGGCAGCTGTGTTCTGTTGTTTGCTCCGTCGTTGTTAATAGGATGGTTGCGGATTTCCTCTTCAGATTGAAAGCGCCCGACCACTTGATATCCCCACCATACTCCGCCCCATCGGTCTTCAGCAGAGTTCCGGTATTCGTTCCATGAGCTACTAAAGCGAGGCTTATATGACTCTAGATTTCTGTAGCGCGAATAGGTAATGTTACCGCTTATCACATAGTTAAGATCGCCAATATTATCGTTGTAGGTAATCATACCTTCGGCGCCGTAGTAACCGTTTTTTCCTAAGTTCTCGTTAGGCAGGTCGTAGCCGATCTCAACGGGCAGGAGCACATCGTAACGCTTGCCCGGGACGCCTGAACGGATAACCTTAAAGACGTCTGCATTGACAGTCAATTTATTATCCCACATTGCGAGATCGACACCTAGGTTATAATTCGTGTTTTTCACCCACGATAGGTTCCGCACAGGCAGGCCTCTGGGCTGAAGACCTGGCACATATGCTCCGTCCAAAATCGCATCGCCTGAAGCCCAATTATAACCAGCAAGATAATCATGCATACCTACCCCTTCTTCAAGCCCAGTCTGCCCAAGCGATCCCCGGATTTTCAAATCGCTGACAACCCGCTTCAATGGTTCGAAAAAAGGTTCATCGGAAATACGCCATCCTAGAGAGGCGCCCGGAAAAAAGCCCCATCGCCGCCCCTCATAATACAAGTAAGAACCATCATAACGGCCCAAAAGCTCAAGCAGATATTTCCCTTTATAATTGTAATTTAACCGTCCTATATAACCCGCCCTCGCTTCATACGCCCATTCATCTCCTAAGCCGTTTAACTCAGCGAGACGCATCAAAGGAATATAGTTATTAGATGGATTTGCGCCCAACACTTTCAGCGTCCTATCCCAATCGGATCGCTCATAGCCCAGCATGGCCGCTATCGTGTGATCACCGATCTGCTTGTTATAGTCCAATTGGAACTGTGCAAACCGGGAAATGATCTCTCTATTCGTATCGTAGCGCCATCCAGCAGGGCTTCCCCCGGTCGCCTTATATTCACCATCCTCAAAGCGATACACATCATATGTGTACTGGAAGCCGTCAAATTTGTTGTTCGTATAATTATAGGATACTGTTCCCTTTGCCGACAGACCAAATTTTGTTTTATAAGAAGCAAAAACATTGACATTTCCTGCCAGATAACGATTATCCTTGTAGCCAACGATGTCGCGGTGAAACAACGCCGGATTATAGGCCAGATCGTGTGTATGGGTAGGATAAGACGGATTATCATTAACATAAGGAGCTACGGTAGGCCTATTTTTGAAAATGGCCAATATCGACGAGAAATAGCCATCCCCGCCAGGAAGTCCTACATCCTGCGTCATCTCATGCCTTCCTGAAATTTGGGTACCTACCGTTAGGCCTTCCAGTAGGTTGGCTTCCAAGTTTGCCTGCAGGTTAGTCCGCTTATAATTAAAGTCTTTTATCATAGCCTCCTGATCCAAGTGACCTATAGAAAGGAAGTAGTTTGATTTATCTCCCCCACCGGTGACATTCGCATTGATATACCTTTGCGGAATGTTTTTACGAATCACCATGTCATGGTAGTTATAACCGGCATATCCCGGCTCCGTTCCAGCCTGCCATTTCGCCAGCTCTTCCGGCGTGTAAATAGCATATGGATCCCTCCCTTCATTTTGTGCAGCCTCTACCAACCCCCTCGTATACTGGGCGGCATTTGCCATCTCGGGAAAACGGGTCAGGTTCTGCCAGCCTTGATAACCGTTAATGTTAATTTTCGCATTCTCGCCCTTGCGCCCCTTCTTGGTCGTGATCAACACAACACCGCGGGCAGCTCGAAACCCGTACACTGCCGCTGCTGCATCCTTTAAAATAGATATACTTTCTATATCCTCTAAATTTAAAGAGTTAAAGATATCCGCGCCCGAACCGTTCTGCGTGCCTACCCAATCTGTTCCAGTCTGCCCTCCATATGCGACTCCATCAATCACGTAAAGCGGATTCCCCATATTACGTATTTCGATTGCCGCTCCTCTCCCAGGACGAGCATCTTTGGCCCGGACAGAGATCCCCTGCACCTTGCCAGCCAGGGCTCCTGCCGTGGTTGTAGATGACGTCCGCACGATGTCCTCTGATTTAATATTGCTTACGGCTCCCGTGATGTTACGTTTTGACTGTGTACCATAGCCGACGACCACCACGTCCTCTAACGTTTGTTCGCCTGGCTCCATAATCACTACGAACTCGGCCCGATCTTCGATAGCAACACGTTGGGTCTTGTATCCTATATAAGATATAAGTAAATACCCCTTCGCCTCTACCAACTCAAATCGGCCATCCTTGTCGGTATTGGTCACGAGGTTTGACATTCCCTCTACCACTATACTTGCGCCGGTAATCGGTTCATTAGCCTTATTAAGAACCCTTCCTGAAATTTTACTTTGCGCTTGGATCAGCATCGGAACCGTCCAAAGTAGGACATACAAGAGAATAATTTTTAGGTTTTTCATAATCGTTAGCGTTCGATTTTCTACTTCAATTCTGTTAACACACCCGGATTAAACAGAAGCCTCCTAGCTCAAATACACGAGACAACAGGACGCATTGGTTCGGCCGGTTTTTACTTAAGTACTAGGAATGGAAAGATCACAGCAGATGATAATTGGTCCCGTGCTATGCCTTCTCGATTTTACCTAGATTCATAATTGAATAACGATTCAAACTTAGCCTAAATAGACCGATAGCGACGTACACAAAGCAGTCAAATATGGTACAAATTTCGGTCAAAAGCCCCCATAAAGTGCTAGGAAGAAAGATTTTCGCTTTTTTGATAAGTAGAAGGCAACATTCCAAATTCTTCCTTGAAGCATTGTCTAAAGTAGATCGCACTATTTATTCCAACCATAAACGAGACCTCGGTTACATTATATTTTCCAGTCTTTAGCAACTCAGCGGCTTTTCGAACCCGTATTTTACGTACAAGCTGGTTGATATTTTTTCCGGTAATGCCTTTCAATTTTCTATAGAGGGTAGATTGACTCATATTCAGTTTTTCGGCCAACATAGTCGCATCGAGCATCTGATCCTGCATATGTTCTTCGACGATACGGACGAAGTCTTGTATAAATTGGTTTTCGCGCCACGACTCGTCGCCCTCTGTACTGTCCGTAGCGCGCACTTCGTTCTCCTTGTTCCCCATACGCCGTAGGACCTCCTCATATATTCGTTTACGTTTCTCCAACACATTGTCGATCCGTTGATAGAGAAGGCGTGTACTAACGGGTTTCGTCAGGTAAGAATCGACTCCGAGCGCATAACCTTTTAGCCTGTCATACTCCGTATCTTTTGCTGTGAGCAGGATCAAAGGTATGTGACTGGTCAGTCGATCCTCCTTCAATTGTTCGATCAGTTGAAAGCCGTCCATACCGGACATCATAATATCACTTACAATCAAGTCTGGCACCCTATCCCTTGCTGTTTGGCAGGCCTGTCTTCCATTATCTACCGACACGACGTCGTAGTGAGCCTGCAAAGCTTCAGTTAAATACGTGCGTAAATCTGCATCATCTTCTACAAGCAGTATCAGGCGCCGCTGTCCGAGATACATATTGCTGTCCGGGTATTGTGATACCTGCTCCTGCTTGCCGGAGGCTGGTTCGGCTAAGAAGCGGAATGTAAACGTACTTCCCCTCCCCTCCTTACTTTCCACGTTTATCTGGCCCTGATGAATAACGGCCAACTCCTTAACCAACGCCAATCCCACACCTGTGCCAGGAACATTCTGGAAGGGTATACGGTAAAACTTGTCGAAGATGCGCGTCAGAAATTCTTCAGATATCCCAATCCCCGTATCTTCGATCGCTATGACCGCCCAACTATCACCGCGATCGGCTTCATACCCCAACGAAACCTTGATTTGTCCTGATTCCGTATACTTGTAAGCATTAGACAACAAGTTATCTACTATCAGATGAATAATACCTGCATCAAACCTCATTTTTTCTTCATTTTCGGGTACGTGCAGCGAAATATCAAGCCCCTTCTTGGTATTTAACTCGGCATATTTCTGAACGATATCACGCAGCATCTCACTTAAATAGCCTTCTCCGAGAGTCAATGATTTATACTGCGACTCGACCTTTCGGAATTCCAGCAATTGGTTCACCAATGAGAACAAACGATTGGCGCTCTTTTGCACCATGCCTATGGAGGCTTTCTGTTTAGCCTCTAGTGTCCCCGAATGCAGTAAGTCGTCTAACGGACCAAGGATTAACGTCAGCGGCGTACGGAGTTCATGGGTAATATTTGTATAGAAGTCCAGCCTTTCCCTATAAAGCTGTTCATCTTGCGCATGTTGCCTCTCTTTTAATCGAAGTTCTGCTTCTACTTTTATTTTCTTGTTGTAGAAAAAAAGCAATACAAAGATAATGCTTCCAACAAGTAGCGTGTAAATCATCTGTGCGGCTGTACTTAGGTAAAATGGAGGGCTCACGATAATGGACAAACAGTGATCATCTTTTGACCAATCCCCATTTTTCATCCGCGTCCTAATGCGTAGTTCATGCTTTCCGTAAGGGATAGCACGAAAGTCCAGATTCGTCTCGCTACCTAAAAAAATCCAGTCCTTACTTACCCCTTCCAGCTTATAGCTAAAATCAACCAAACCGTGTAACGCATGGTCCATAACTGCTAATTCTACGCGAAAGCTATTTTCATTGGGAGCCAGATGTACCTCTTGCCCAAACATCGGATATCGTTGCGAAGGCCTGTTCAGATCGCCCGAACCAAAAACGGACAGACGGATCAACCGAACTGGAGAGCCAGGAAGTTTTAACGGCACCTGCTCTGGGTGGAAATGGCACACACCTTCCTGCATGCCGAAAAACATATGCCCTGATCGGTCTTGATACACACTTCCGTTGATGAAGCCCCCCAGTGGAAGTCCGAAAGCTTGGTCGTAATGTAAAAAACGCTGCTCCTCCGGTCGATACCGAAGAAGGCCTAGTTTTGTCGAACACCAGATATCTCCATTCTTAGCTTCGGACACCGCGTTGACAAACAGCCATGCATCGCCCCCCTCCGGCTTAAACACTTCAATATGGCCAAGGTCTCTATCAGCACGTTGTAAAGCAAGTCCTTCGTTGGTTGCGATCCATATATTGTCACGACTGTCACGTATAAGATGATTAACGGTGTTACTCTGCAACCCTTGCCCACTAGCCATCCGTTGGATCAACCTACGGTTCTGGTCATAAACGTATAGGCCTTGGCCGTACGTTCCGACCCAGACGTTTCCGGCACGATCCTCAACCAAGGTACGAGGTGCATAATCCCCCAACATAGGCTGATTAATCAGTATCCTTTCTATGTGCTTTCTTACCGGGTCATAGATATATACCCCTTGTTGAGCAGCCATCCAGAGATGGCCCTTTGTATCCTCAATAAAAGCACGTATCTCGCTTACGTGCTCTCCAAACGCTATCTTTTCCCACTTTCTCCTTTCGTTCGTCCAAGTCGCTGCCCCGCCTCGCTTTAGCCCCATCCACACGTTCTGTCTGCTGTCGACAAAAGCCGTTAACAGATAACTGTCCGGAAGTTCGTCTTTTCTGAATATCTGTCGCGCAACTCCTTCTTGTTGTAATTGTACCAGGCCAGTCCCTTCTGTTGCCAACCAGACTCCCCCTTGGCGGTCTGGGATAATGCTGCTTACAGCAGACAATTGGCCCGCGCCTTTGCTTTGTGAAGGGAAGACTTGAAAAAAAGGTTCAAGATGTGAAACAAACCCTACCCCACCGCCATATACGGCCAACCACGCATTTCCAAACCGATCGACGGTAATCTGTTGTACGGAAGCGCTATTTCCTCGCCCAAGATCGTACATACGCAGGCCACCTGTATCTGCCTGTGTATACTTCTCCGCATAAACAGGCTCAAACACAAAGACCTGCGACGATTCCGCACCTATCCAAACGGTGTTACCGACTTCTTTAATCGTATACACGAAGGGTTCCTCCCGATTTTTCGAAACGGAGGATAGCGGTATGGGGATCAAACGTTTAGATACCGAATTGTATACAGCAAGCCCTTTACGCGTTCCAATCCATATGTTATTTCTCCGATCGCAGTACAGCGCTTTGACCTCGTTATCGGGCAGCCCGCTGTTCGACGACGTAAACCGTCTAGTTACCTGTGACCTATTGGGATCAAAAATAGAGAGTCCCTCCCTGACGTGGCCGATATAAAGCATGCCCTCTCCATCTTGGGCCATAGACCAAATACTGTTTTCAGGCAGCCCTTTTGTATTTCTAGTATTGAACCGGTCAAATTTCTCCTGTATCGGATCAAACCTTTGTATACCCTGATGGTATGTTGCTAACCATATATACCCCTCCGCGCCTTTAATCAGATCGGTCACGTCGTTTGTGGCGATTGACTTTGGGTCTCGCGGATCATGTATATAATAGGAAAAACGGTTCGTCTGTATGTCCAATACATTCAGCCCATTGGATCTTGTACCGACATACAACTTCTTGTCATCATAAAGTAGCGTATTAATTTCGTTACTGTTGACAGATAGACCATTCTGGTTTTCTGACGCATAATACGGTTGGAATGTATTTCCGACAAATCTATTCAGCCCCAGTTCCGTTGCTACCCAAGTGAATCCGCTTTCATCGTGAGCTATATCTAATACCTGTTGGTTTGATAGCCCTTCTTGTAAGGCAAGGAAAACTGCCCTGTTGGGCTGTGCCAAAAGCGTAATGACATGAAAGTAACCGATTAAAATAAACAAACCTCTCATAACACCAAAACTTGCCCCAAACACTGTAAATATCTACCGCCCCGTGATGATAATACCGCCGCCCGGCTGTATGGTAAGCGCTATCTGTTTATTTTTCTTGGGGCGGACAACGTCATACTGCGGTGTACGATCTTTGGTGTCCCGATATACCTCCCAGGTGTTGTCGGGGAGCATGGATAGTGTCACCGGCACTACGATCTCTTTTTCCTCTGCATTGATCCCTGCGATATACCAGCGGGTGCCGTGTCTCCTCGCTAAGACAACGTACCTCCCCGGATAACCGTCTATAAACATGGTCTCGTCCCAGGTTGTCGGCACCTCTTTCATAAAGTCGATAACGTGCTTCGGCATCTCCTGTAGATTGTTGGGTGTGAGTCCAAAATTCTGTACGGGGGTCTGAAACAAAATCGCTGTGGCCAACTGGAATGTCTCCGTGGTTTTTCGCTCTGTCCCGCCGTCGTTCGTCCGATTATGTCGTTTATTCAATAACACGGGACCGAAGTCCATGGAAGCTACCGTATTTCGGATAAACGGATGCAGGGTCGCATGGAAAGCCTCGGTATCATTGGCGTGTTGCGTGAAAATAAGATTTTCTGAAGCAAGAACCGCTTCACTCCCAACGAAGTTAGGGTACATACGTTCCCACCCGCGGGGCAAAGTGCAGCCGTGGAAAATCACTGTCAGGCCGTAGTCGTTGGCATCCGACAGGATGTCTTCATACAGTTTTAATGTTTCCTGCTTATCTCCGCCGAAAAAATCGACCTTTATACCCTTGATACCGATATGCTGCATCCAAGCCATTTCCTTTTTTCTTTCTACCGCTGTATTCATCTTGTTTTTAGGTGTTTGCGGCGCGTCGTTCCAATAGCCGTTTGAGTTATACCATAAACAGATTCCCACTCCCTTATCTTTACCATAGCGGACGAGTTCCTCGATCTTGTCACGCCCTATACGGGTGTCCCACCAGTTGTCGACCAGAATGAACTCGTAGCCCATTGCGGCGGACAGGTCCACAAATTTCTTTTGATCTTCGAAATTGATACTGCCATCCTGCCACTCGAGCCAGCTCCAGGTGGCGCGTCCAAATACGTAATCCTTAGAGGCCTTGTATTGCGGTTCTACGACATCGAACGGAATCGTCGTTTCCACGATGGGCTTTAAGCTGCTTCCTATGGTTAAGGTGCGCCAAGGTGTATAGCCGGGCAGCGAAAGCGCTGGATGCGCTAGACCTATACCGTTGTTTTCGCCCGGTTCGGGAAAGGCTATCTGATATAGCCCATCTTTTCCGCCTTCGTTCAACTTCGACCCGCAATATAATGCGTTGACGCCTGTCTCGGATACGAGTACCCAGCCACGGTCAGCTATCCGGAATAGTGCTGGGAATGTATAGCCAAGTCCATACTTTGAAGGTACGCCCATGGGCTGATCTACCGTGTATTCCTCTTCGTAACTGGGCTTTGTTTTCATCCAACCGGACATTGGCGGAGCCTGCGGTGTTAAAAAAGTGGTCGCTATGGAAGGAAACCTGAAACCGCTGACCTCCTCACGGATAAGCAGATTGGATTGTTCGCCCACCTGCGGCACGTGGTAGCGAAAAGCAATATCGTTGTTACTAACGCGAAAGATAACGTTAAGCCGCTGATTGGCTTTGCTTTCCAGCTGGCAGATAACTTCGTTCGCTTCGTAATGCACATGACGCCGTTTTATTTTTGGCTCTTCATAGGTCAGGTCTACTTTGTTAAATTGTTTATCCACCAAACGTAAGTTGCTCGCGAGGTCCACCGCCTCCCCTTTTAAGCCCAACGGCGATTTTTCCAGCATCACCTGCCTATCGAGTACGGCTTGGTAATATAATCGGCCATCCTCGATGGCTATATGTACAACGAGCCGGCCGTCGGGGCTGGAAACCTGTACATCTTGACAAAGACCACGGAAAAATAGGCCCGTAAATAAGATGATCAAATAAATGTACTTCATTATTCTCCTGTTATATGATTAAACCCAGAATCCGTACTAGCGAACGGTAATCGGGATTAAAATGTGTTATCTGCGCACCTCTAATTTGAGGAGTCTCGCTATTCAATTCCCTCCGAGGTCATCAACACCCGTTTCAGCGTCCCATCTGCTTCATAGAAGAGTCGATCAATACATACCGACCTGCTATAGCTTCCTCCATCGGGTTGAATGCCCCCATTATGATAAATGAAATAACTATTACCTTTGAATTCGACAATGGCTTGATGATTTGTGTTGCTGTTTCCGGCGATTTCATTTAATATGCCCTTGTATACGTATGGCCCATCGATGCGATCGGCTACAGCGTAGGCAATTTTTTCTGGAAAACCGGTGGCGTAACTTAAATAATATTTCCCTTGCCGCTTATGTATCCATGGGGCTTCCGTAAAATCAAAATCATCAAATTTGAGCCGGGCTACCGGTCCATCCAGTTCGACCATATTCTCCTTTAGTTTCGCGTAGTAACATTCGCGGTTACCCCAGAATATCCAGGCCTGCCCATCGTCATCGATAAAGACTGCGGGGTCAATGCAGGCCCACGAGTGCGACGAGTCAAAGCAATCGTCATTCGTCAGCAGCGGGCGGCCCAGCGCATCGTGGAACGGACCTTCGGGACGATCGGCCACAGCGACACCTATGCCAGACCAGTTGGTGCTGATATACCAGTAGTACTTTCCGTTTCTTTCTACGACGTGTCCTGCATAAGCATCTCCACTTTTTGCCCATTTGAAATCCTCAATTTTCAACGGCACTGGGTATTCTGTCCATGTTTTCATGTCTGTCGTCGAAAACACAAGCCAGTCTTTCATCTTGTATCCCTTCTGGCCGCCGGCCGCGTCGTGCCCGGTATAGAGCCACAGGGTGTCGCCTTGGACCAGCGCCGCTGGATCGGCCGTATAATGATGTGTAATAATGGGGTTACCTTTTGAGAGGAAGGTATATCGATCGTCTCCATCCGCAGGCTGTAGCAGAGCAGGAGGTACGCCGCCCCACTTCCCATGTAACCGGCGCGCTTCTTCCTTGTTTATGGCGATCACGCTTCCATGCCGCGGACGGAAGTTCTTCTGAAATGATTCAGGCTTAGCCGTAAACTGAAACAGATCTGTGGTACGCTGAAATTCATACCGCCCGTTGGTATATAAATCGTACATCAGCAGATACTCGTCTTTTCCATTAAGTTTAAATACGCTGGAGCCCTCTACAACAACCGAAGTATCTGCATACGCATCTACATATCGAAAATCTTCCTTCCAAGGCCCCCATAATGATCTGCTCGTCGCCTGTTGAATACCGTTTTGTATCTCTTTGCCGCTGTCGTCTTTCGTGTTCCCTTTGAAGAAAAGGTGGTAAAGTCCGTCTTTATAGACAATGTCGCCATCAATCCCACCATACTTGGGGCTAAATAATAATTTTGGCTCATCTTCGAAACCGTTAAACTCAGCATTGGCATACGCCGCATAGAAATCGAGCCGCTCATCTTTGTGAAAGCGCACCGTAAAATACACCAGGTGTTTGCCGACCGACGGGTCGTATATGGTTTGCGGTGCCCATACCCACTTTACATCATTAAATTTTTCAGGATAGGTTTCCGCGAGATCAATGGCCCGGTGTTTCCACGATAGCAGGTCATCGGACCGCATGAGTACGATCCCCGGATTACTTCCCCATCCGTCTTTTGCGGTAAACATGTCGGTTGCAACCATATAGTAGGACGCGCCCTCCTCGCCCCGCAAAATATGCGGGTCGCGTATTCCGCCCGTTTTCGAGATTCCGGCAGACGGAATAACAGGCTCGTTGCCGTTTAACGCATACCAATGTATCGCATCGGCGCTGACAGCAAACCGCAACTGTTCTTGCTTCAGGCGGTCGCCTTTTCCTTCAAAATAGGCGAAGAGGTATCCGTCTCCTTCAAGCTTCTTCCCGTCCTGCTGGGCGGAAAGCGGGGGTGAAAGCGCCAGCAGCATCGCCAGCAGCCATAATATCTGTATTCTTACCATATCAAATTTTCGTCTGTATAATTGTCGATAAGTGTTAAATCTCAGTTGTATAGATGAGCTCGTTTCACTGGCTTCGTCCATACCTTATTTCCAATGTTCCGCTAACCGTGTCGCTTCTTCTTCGGTGAGATGGATGACTGCGCCGTGCTTGGGCGACTCGAAATTGGTTGTTTTCATCACGCCCTCATTGAACCGTCCAAGGTTCGTAAAGTGTTTAAAATCTTCCGTCTCACTAAATCCGAAGTTATGTGGGGAAATCCCATAAATGTCATACATCAACACCCATTTCTTTTCTCCAATACGTTTCCAGATATTTGGCGCTTCGCACGCCGCCTTTTCAGGATCATAGAAACGGTCATCATATTCGTAAGGACCCGCCGGTTGTTTCGAAACAGCTTGTTTGATCCCCGGGGTTCCGTCGTGTGCCACATAAAACAGGTGGTAACTGTCGTTGACCTTCGTTATGTCGCCGTCGATATAGCTTTTGTTGGCCTTAGGATACCTAAAAAGCAATTGAGGCTCGGCTTCAAGCCCAGTAAAGCTATCGTTGAGATACGCATAATACAATTGGTTCAAACCATTGCCGAACCGCATCGTGAAGTAAAGCATAATTTTGCCGCGGGCATCGTCATAAATAACTTGTGGTGCCCAAAAGGAGCCGACGTTGTCCCACCCGTCAAAAATCTGATCTATCCGTAGCCGGCTATGCGTCCAGTGAATAAGATCCGTCGATTTCATCAACACAATTCCGCGGTTGTTCCCCCATCCAAATGCTGCTCCATCCCGTTCCCATTCGCTGTCCCGCAGTCCACGCTGTTTAGCATAGATATGCAGGTCCGTCATCACCATATAAAAGACACCGTCTCGCCCCCGCATAATATAGGGGTCGCGTATTCCTTTCTGTTCGGCTATCGTATCACCGGCAATGACCGGCTGTCCGCCGTTCAGTGCTGTGAAAGAATACCCATCATGGCTCAGGGCAAAGTGCACGCTATGCGTTTCATCTTTAAAATACACCAACAGGTACGCTGCAAGGTCGGCCTCCGCGACCTGTGCCACGAGCGACCGTAAAGAAAACAGCAGGCTACATAGGATTATAACTAAGGTTCTCATATAAGAATTGGTTAAAGTCACCTTCATTAAACACCTCAGAGGAGCTTAATGTATGACTTATGTTTGTCGCCGGATGGCCGGCTTTTTAGAAACCGGCCATCCGGCGCACCCGAAAAAGCGCATCTCCCCCCCCCCTCTAAAGCGTCAATTTAATCACCGTAAACGAATAGGGTGCAAAAGTTTCGACAACCGATTTACCTTTGTAATTTACCTGCTGTTCAACGGGCTGGATCTTTAATGGTTCTTCTAAGCTGTTTGAAACCTGAAGATCGGCATTTGCGAGTGTAATCTTCGTAGCTTCTCCCTTCCACTTTCTTTTAGCCAGTACGTTAAAATTGGCTTGAACAGGCTCACTATTATAGTTTACAAACTTAATAATCAGCTGCTTCTGACCTTCGTCATATACAGCAGACGCATACAAGCTGTCTTGACCTGTCACAGGCCGTCCATTCCGTTGAATAGGAATGATATCGGTCCCCTTATTTCTGGAATATAGCTTCTGTACGTGGTAGCTGGGCGTACCGTACACATTCAAGTTGTCTACCCAAATGAGGTCGGGCGACCACTGCCAACCATCGACATGCCCGAACAGGGGTGCATACGATGCCATAGTGACCACGTCGGCATTTCGTTCAAGTCCGGTCAGGAACGCCGCTTCCGAAAGAGCTGCCTCCCAGGTGCTTCTCCCGGGGCCGTTCGGCCGGGTGGTATGAGACGCATACTCCCCCGCAAATACTTTAGGACCGCTCCGGTCGTAGTCGTCGTACCGGGCCGCGCTGGACAGAAACCACGCGGGTGGACGATAGTAATGTTCGTCGATAATATCAATCCCCATCGACCGCAGCTCTCCATCAAGATATGCAAAGCGCTCTCCCTCTGGATCGGTGCCCGAACTCGCTATAATGTCAATTTCGGGATGTTTTTCTTTTAACACCTTTTTAAATGCCTCCAGCCGTTCTATATACTGTGGGCCCCAGTTTTCATTTCCAACGCCCAGCATCTTTAGATGAAAGGGTTCGGGATGTCCCATCTCCGCGCGGAGCTTTCCCCATGTTGTCGCTGTTGAGCCATTGGCAAACGCGATAAGATCTAATGCATCCTGGATATAGGGTTCCAGCTCGTCCATCGGTGCCACTTCTCCTGTATTAAACTGGCAGGCCATTCCGCAGTTTAGAATCGGCACCGGTTCGGCGCCTATATCTTCTGCCAGCTGGAAGTATTCATAAAATCCCAGGCCGAAAGTTTGAAAATAATCGGGCGTGAGCCTATGTTTAAACTCGGTGTTCCAGCGATTGATGATAAGTTCGCGCTGCTCGATAGGGCCGACGGTCTTTTTCCATTGAAATCGCGTAGCAAGGTCCCGTCCTTCTACAATACATCCACCCGGAAAGCGAAGGAAGCCCGGTTTCATATCGGCCAGTAACTGCACCATATCCTTCCGGAGACCCTTTGGCCTGTTTTTCCACGTCTCTTTGGGAAAGAGCGAAATCATATCAAAGGAGGACGTTCCCTTCCCTTCGATCCAGACGTTTAATTTACCTTTAGCGGAGGTCTCTGAAGCGACAAGTTCAGCCTTCGCGCTTTGCCAACCCTCTGCCTCGCTCAGCGCCATTGTTGCACTGCCAATCACCTTATCCTCTTCATTCAGGAGCTCCACATGAATACGTAAACCAGCTTCCAGCGGATTATAGAGCAGCGAAAACTCGTAAGTCTCTCCCTTTCTGATTCCCATACCCCGAAAACCTTCATTCTGTAGCCCCAGCTTAAGACCGTCAGGGTTGTGCACCCTAAGAGACCGCGCGTTCCCTTTACGCTTGCTGTCGTTCACAATGAGCAGCGTGCCCTCCGGAGCTTTCGTTAACCTCTTCCAGCCCATCCACGGCTCGTCAAACTCGAACGAACGGTTTTTCACGAGCTCCGCATAAATGCCCCCATCGGCACCCATGTTGATGTCTTCGAAAAAAATCCCCCACATGTGGGGCGAAATCTTCCCTGCCGGTTTATCGAAGGCCACCTGAAAATCGACCGGCTGTTGTGCCCATAAGCCTGAAGCACTGGCTACAAGTAGGGCGGCTATTGATAAGAATCCTTTCATCATGCAAATGATTGTTAATGAAATGGGACGCTAAAAGCACCAGTTTACCAAGTCCTTTCAGCTGTATCCCTAACTTTTTTAATTACCAAAAACGGACATAGATAGCGGTCACCAACAACAACGTGATGACGATCAGCACCATAACAGAAGGTTCTACTTTGAACATCTTCTTATCCAGTTCAAATGCTTTCGGATTTTCCTTAGGCCCGAACAGGCTCACGATGATCATCAGCGCCAACGTAAAGGCAAAAGCCAGTCCCATGCAGATTTGAAACGGAATTTCATATAAGCCGCTCTTATTTAAGTAGGCGGTATAAATCCATGTTTCGGGTCCAAAAACCTTCGTTGCAAACTCGTTGAAGAATACCGACAGACCGAAGCCGGTAATAAGCCCGGTGATGGCCGCTGCGCCTGTCGTCCGCTTCCAAAACATGCCTAGTAAAAACATGGCAAACACACCGGGACTAATAAATCCGGTATACTTTTGAATAAAGGTGAAACCGCCTGCTCCGCCGATGCCCAGCGTGTCGTTCCACGTAAAAAGAACAGCCACGGCGATCGATACGACAATGGTAATTTTACCTATCCAAACCATCTTGGCCTCGCTTGCGGATTTGCCGATATATTTTTTATAAATATCCAGGGTAAAGATCGTCGCGATACTATTTGCCTTACCCGCGAGGCCGGCAACAATGGCTGCGGTGAGGGCTGCCAGCGCTAATCCTTTCATCCCGTTTGGTAGATACCCCAGAATGGCTGAGTATGCATTATCAGCGTGGAATACGCCTCCTGGCGCCATCTCATTTTGCAAGGCTCCATTTTTATAGAGTACATAGGCCGCTATGCCGGGTAGCATAACGATGATAGGCATCAATAATTTAAGCAGTCCTGCAAACAGAATCCCCGTCCGGGCCGTCTTCAGGTCTGCGCCAAGTGCTCTCTGCGTGATATACTGATTACAGCCCCAGTAGTTCAGATTCACGATCCAGATACCTGCTAGATACATCCCTATTCCGGGAAGCATCAGGTACTTGTTTATTTCTTCTTGCGTAGCTCCGGGACCTGGCTTTTCGACAATCATATGGAAATGGTTCGGAGAATCTTCCATTAGCTTATTAAATCCTGCGAGCACATCCTTGCCTAAGCCGAAGTGTTCGCTCACCATGGTCAGCGCAACGTAGGTTGTTGCAATGCCGCCAATAATAAGTACAACAACCTGTATGACGTCCGTAAAGCCGATCACCCGCATGCCACCCAACGTAATAACCACCGCAAACACAGCCAGCGCAACCATAATCATATGAAAAGTTTCCCCTCCGCCGGCTAAACTGGATATAGCAATGGCTCCCAAGTACAGTATGGATGTCAGGTTGACGAAGACATACAGGAAAAGCCAGAACACCGCCATAATAAGACTGGTGGTTTCATTATACCGGTTATTCAAAAATTGCGGCATCGTGAATATCTTATTTTTAAGATAGACAGGTATAAACCATACGGCAACGATAATCAGCGCTACGGCTGCGATAAGCTCATAGGCGGCGACCGCTATACCAACTTCAAAGCCGTTACCGCTCATGCCGATAAACTGCTCCGCAGAGATATTCGAAGCAATCAACGACGCGCCTATGGCCCACCAGGTCAGAGAACCCTCGGCCAGAAAATAGTCCTTACTGCTACTTTGAGCACTTGTTTTTTTACGATAAATCCAGTAGCCATAGCCGGCTACGATAAAGAAGTAGATTACAAAGATAATGTAGTCTACGGTTGCAAATTTCTCCATGTTTTTATGTGCTGGTTATATTGTGAAGGCCTCCTTTCCGTTTCCCTTTCGGCACATCCAGAAGGCCTTCCGGTTTATTTTTTCAGCAAGTAGTATAATTCATTCCACTTCAGCTGATTCTCTAAATTGGTAAGCGTCGTATTTTCGTCGATAGCCACGTACTCCAGACCGGCGATACGTGCAAAATCTTCTAGATATTCCGGCGTGAGGCTCACGCTGTAAGCAGTATGGTGCGCTCCGCCGGCGTAGATCCATGCGCTGCAGCCGGTCTTCATATCAGGTAGCGGCTTCCAGAGTACACGTGCCACTGGTAGCTTCGGCAACTCTTCTGTAACCGGCACTCCTTCTACTTTGTTAACAATCAAGCGGAACCGCGTTCCCATATCGACTAATGAAGCGTTCAGTGCAGGCCCGCTGACCCCGTTAAACACGAGCCTTGCGGGATCCGCCTTGCCACCGATACCTAGAGGATGCACTTCGATCCGTGGCTTGCTGGCGGCCAGGGCAGCGTCAACTTCCAGCATGTGCGATCCCAGCACCATCGGATTGTTCGGATCGAAGTGATATGTGTAGTCTTCCATGAACGCGGTCGTCCCGGGCAGACCTGCTCCCATCACTTTACATGCCCTAACCAAAGCCGGAGTCTTCCAGTCGCCTTCGCCCGCAAAGCCATAGCCTTCCGCCATCAGACGCTGAACAGCCAGCCCCGGCAGTTGCACCATACCATGGAGATCTTCGAAGGTGTCAGTAAACCCTTTATAGTTGCCTGCTTCCAGAAATTTCCTTAAACCGATTTCGATTTTGGCGGCTTCGACCAGACTCTGTCGATGCTCTCCTCCTTCAACAACATTCGGGGCCAGGTCATAAGTCGCTTCATACTCGGTAAGCAACGTCTTCACCTCAGACTCGTTAACCGCATTAATAAGCTCGACAAGATCGCCGACAGCATACGTGTTCACAGAAAATCCAAACTGTGTTTCAGCGGATACTTTATCGCCGTCGGTAACAGCCACATACCGCATATTGTCGCCAAAACGTACAAATTTAGCTCCCTGCCAATCGTGCCAGGCCGCCGCAGCACGCGCCCATACATTAATACGGTCGGCAACTTCGTCGTCTTGCCAGTGACCCGTCACTACCTTTCGACTGATATCCAGACGGGTTACAATGTGACCAAACTCGCGGTCGCCATGGGCACTTTGATTTAGATTCATGAAATCCATGTCTATACTGCCCCATGGAATATCCCTATTGTACTGGGTATGAAGATGCAGTAATGGCTTTTGCAATGCCTTTAACCCTCTGATCCACATTTTTGCAGGCGAAAAAGTGTGCATCCACGCAATCACCCCTATACAGTTTTCCGCTGTATTGGCTGCTGCAAGCGTATTATAAATTTCGTCGCTGTTCTTTACAATCGGTTTGTATACCACGTCCACCGGTATCTGTGGGTGCGCTGAAAAATAGCGTGCAATCTCCTCGGCATGGACGGCGACCTGACGCAACGTCTCTTCGCCGTATAAATCCTGGCTACCTGTTATAAACCAAACTTCTAATTTGCTTAATGTTATATTCATCTCTTGATTCGTTATTCCTGATTTGTTGTCGGTGATTTGTATGTTAGCAAAAAACGATTTTATTCCTGTCCGTAATAGGCATCTCCGCCATGCTTCCGGTCATAATGTTTTCTGATCAGCGCATCTTTTAAACGTGGAGCCCCTGGATTGATCTGCTCTGTCAGATAAGCCATCTGCGCCACGGTTTCCAGGACGGCGCTGTTATAGACGGACTTCGCTCCGGTTTTTCCCCAGGCGAATGGTGCATGGTTTCCGACCAGGATCATCTCCACCTCTTTATAGTCCAGCTGCTGCTCTTCAAAGTGATTGATAATCTGAAAGCCTGTTTCGTATTCATAATTTCCCACGATCATCTCGTCGCTCATGGGCGGGGCACATGGGATATCAGTCGTCAAGTGGTCGGCGTGCGTAGTCCCAAAAATCGGTATATCCCGTTGACTTTGCGCCCAAGCGGTCGCATACGTCGAATGGGTATGGGTGATTCCGCCTATACCTTCCCAGTGCTTGTAAAGGACAGCATGGGTTTTTGTATCCGATGAAGGGCGTAGGTTCCCCTCCACGACCTGGCCGTCAAAGTCGACGATCACCATGTGATCCGGTGTAAGTTCTTCGTACGGAACACCACTAGGTTTGATCGCAAACACACCCTGTGTCCGGTCTGCAACGCTGACGTTTCCGAAAGTAAAAAGTACCAAACCTAACTTCGGTAACTGCAGGTTACAGTGATAGGCTTCCTCTTTTATAGATGTATACATGTTGTTTTGTATGTTTATTTATTCGCTTCTAAAAAACCGCCCAACTTTTTATACTGTTCATACCGCTGCGCGTAGATTTCCACCATTTCCGGGCGAGGCTCGTACGTTTGTTCGAACCCTTGCCCCATGGCAGCCATAGCATCTTCCACGCGCGGATAGATACCAGCTGCTGTTGCAGCAAACATGGCTGCACCTATGGCACAGGTTTGTTCCGTTTTATGGATCCTGATAGGCATATTTATGACATCGGCCATTGTCTGCATGATAAAGGGGGCTTTCTTTGCTACCCCTCCCAGGCCGATAAGCCCTTTCACAGGAACCCCCTGTTCAACGAATCGCTCTACAATACGCTTGGCGCCAAAGCAGGTTGCTTCGACAATGGAACGGAAAATTCTGACGGCATCTGTTCCTAAATGAAGTCCAGATAAAGCGCCTTTTAGGGTTTGGTCAGCGTCGGGTGTACGTCGTCCATTAAACCAGTCTATCGCCAGCTCTGAAGAATCCGTCACGGGTAACGCTTCCGCTTGCTTGCTGAGCTGCGGAATCAGCTGTGTATCTATAAGCTCCGCAATAGTCGCTTTATCTTCGTCAGCGATGTTCTGCGCGCCGGCGAGCAAATTAGCCACAGGCCACATGAGCACCTGTTTAAACCAGGCATAGGCGTCGCCAAATGCCGACTGGCCCGCTTCCATCCCGATCATTCCAGGAATGATTGATCCGTCGACCTGCCCGCATATTCCGCGCACCAACGTATTGTTTACGTCATCTTTTGGTGCCACAAGCATATCGCAGGTGGAGGTTCCCATCACTTTGCTTAGGTAATAAGGTTCGATTTGACCTCCCACCGCTCCCATATGGCAATCGAAGGCTCCTACGCCTACAACCACCTCCGTAGAAAGGCCCAATCGGTGAGCCCACTCTTCGGATAGCGTGCCGGCCTGTTCCGCAGAGGTGTATGTCTGCGTGAATAAGCGATCGACAAAGCCGCTAAGTAACGGATCTAAGGCGCTGAAAAAGCCATCAGGGGGGAGTCCGCCAAACGTCTCCGCCCATAACGATTTGTGCCCGGCGGCACATACGCTTCGTTTTATATCCGTTGCCCGACTTCCTCCCGTGAGGAGGAATGGAATGTAATCGCAGTGTTCTACCCAAGTATACAACGCGCCTCGTACGTCTTCGTCGACCCGCAGTACATGCAGCAGCTTCGCCCAAAACCACTCTGAAGAATAAATACCGCCTACGTATTGTAAATAGTCTGTATCAAATTTTTTTGCATGGTCATTAATTTCCTGCGCCTCCCTGACTGCCGTGTGATCTTTCCACAATACGAACATCGCATTGGGATTATCTGCAAATTTCTCCGTTAAGGACAAGGGAACGCCGCGTTCGTCGACGGCCACGGGGGTGGAACCAGTTGTGTCAACCGATATTGCTTTTACCGCCTTGGCGATAGCTGGGTCTCCGGCTTTTTCTAAACAAGCCCGAATTGTCGTCTCCAGCCCCTCTATATAGTCCAACGGATGTTGGCGGAACTGACTGGACGCTGGATCACAAAACTCTCCCCGCTTCCATCGGGGATAATAAAATACCGAGGAAGATATTTCCTGCCCATTGCCTGCATCCACTAATACCGACCGGACTGAATCACTTCCATAGTCAACTCCGATCACATAAGATTTGCTCATTACCTTTAACACCTTTTGGTTTATAATACTGATTTATACATTCTTAGCACGTTAACATTCTGCAAAGACCTGCCTGAACGATACGCACATAACAATTAGTGTCAAATTAACATTTATTTTTTAATAAAATGAAATAAAATTTTAATTTTCATCTGTAGGAGTTCGTATTAAAATCTCATAAGGGTCACAGTTTATACGGCCCTGTCGGGATAGAACATCACATGCATATATGCTAACCCGTTATGCATGATAGCGTCCATTATCGTACGAAAGCCCGAGGCTTCGACAGTGCTTGTGCTAAGCCCGCCGAAGTGCTCAGCCCGACATTGTATAGACATATCGCTTCGACATTAAAACCCTTGCGTTTCAATAATGCGCAACGGGCATAAATAGGCAAATCCTTGGGGTTTACTTTAACCATGCCAGATATCAGATGGATAGCATCAGCAAGCAAACGGATACGCTATTTGTGAAATTGAAATAGATACAAGACATTTGTGTGTAATAATTTATGACAATACGGATCAACTATGAATTTTTATAAGAGTGAGCCCAAGGTATTACTTGCGGTAGACTGTATTATCTTTGGGTTTAACGGGGAGTCTCTGGAAATTCTGTTAATTAAACGCGGATTCGAACCAGAACGAAACAAGTGGAGTCTTATGGGCGGTTTTGTTCAACCGGATGAAACGCCGGAAGGGGCTGCATCGCGCGTATTAAAGAAACTTACCGGATTGGCAAATGTATATATGGAAGACTGCGGCATTTTCGGAGATCCCCATCGGGAGCGTTACGGCCGCGTGGTCAGTATCGCTTATTTTGCTCTCATCGACACCCATCAATACGAACACATCATCAGCGACGAATTTGAAGCGCGTTGGTTTCCACTTAACGAACATCCGGACCTGATCTTCGACCACCAGCAGATGATCGAAAAAGCCAAACGCGAATTACGAACCAAAGCGGCGTTGTATCCTATCCTTTTTGAACTATTGCCCGAAAAGTTTACCATCCCCCAGATTGCTTCACTCTATGAATGCGTGTATGGCATCGAGCTTGATAAGCGGAATTTCAGCCGCAAACTGCTGTCGTCGGGACTGATTATCAAATTGAAAGAAAAGGACAAGGAAAATTCGAAGAAAGGAGCTTTTTTCTACCGGCTGAATACCGACATCTATAAGGAAAAAATCATGTCCTTTTTGCGTTACCTTCCAAGTTGGTCAATTGATTAATAACCTGTGGTCGATAAAAAATGACCTCGTAGAGGCTTGATGTTCATGGGCCGTCGTATTGTGATGGATACGACCCGTCGGGCCGAAGCATAGCAGGCATATGTAACTATAAATCTAGCTCCTTCGGGTTTATCTTTCATCTAATGGTATATATCAGTCGGATAATAATCAATTTCAGGTAAATACGCTACGGTGTGTCGGAGCCTCGTTTAGGGTAGCTCCAACACACCGTAGCTGATTTTTCACCGATAAGCTCCTCTACTATAAAGAGACTGAAGCTTTATTGGCAGACAATTTATCGGGTGTAACCTGGGTTTTGAACCAAGTTCTCTTCTTCTTTATTGTTAAGTTGGATTTCAGACAACGGGATCGGTAAACGTGTATGATAGTCCTGGAAACCGCTTGTGATTTTGTTGGCCGGCCCGGCGTCGCCATTTAACGCGATGCGTTCTTTTAACTTTCCGGTACGTACCAGTGTCATTCGTCTATTTTCCTCGGCAATCAGTTCTCTGGCACGTTCGTCGAGAATAAAGTCGATCGTTATGGCCGATGCATTGACCCGTCCTAAACTGGCGTTCCCTGTTTCTTCACGGGCGGCTTTAAACGCACGGTCTCTTAGGGTATTGATGTCTGCTGCGGCGCCGGCTAAGTTGTTCTGTCTAAAACGAGCTTCGGCGCGTAACAGGTAGGTTTCGCCCAAACGCATGACCGGCCAATCTTTGATAAGTGCATAACCGAAATCATCTGTCGGATCGTACCCTCCCCATTTCGTTGGATAGGGATACCACACCTCTAAACTGTCGGTGCGGAACGGAATAACCTTGTCTCCCGTTCTCACCGTCACATTCCGGACGCCCGCATCTCGCGCAACACGATATCCGTCAGCATCTATTCCAATAACAGCCTCATAGTTCGGCCTGTTATAATTCGTGGTCCGTCGGATATTATAATTACTGTTCCGTATATCGCCGTCTAATCCTCGCCATACCGTATATTTCATAAAATTACTCAGGCGAAGCCGTCCGTTTCCTCGCCCGCCCAAGGAATCGGCATTGACCATTCCTTCCCACTTATGGTAAGCCGGCTGCCAGACCCGGCGGTGCTGTGGGTTGTCTATCGTACCTCCGTTTACCTCCCGGTTGTATTCTACTTCAAATGTCCAAATTGCCTCCGTGTTGCCCTCAGACCGGCGCATATTGCCTTGCCGGAACATATCCCTGTAGTAGTCTCCTCCCTCGGAAAGGTACTTTCCATATCGGGCGTCGATCAGTCGGTATTTCCCTCCGTCGATGATTTCCGTGGCCGCCTGTTCCGCCTTTTCAAAGTAAGATGCATCGCGCATCCCCATCCGTAGATAGGCCTCTGCCGCCAGCTGTCGGGCCATATCTTTGTTGATACGACTCTCGCTTTTCGCCTGACCGACATCCGGAAGGTTGGCTATTGCAAATTCGAGATCTTCTTCGATCTGGCGATCTACCTCTGCCACAGGCGTTCTCTTATAATCAAACGTCGGCACACTGATTGACTCGACGAGCAACGGCACATCGCCCCAAAGTGTCACGAGCATATTGTAGGCGTAGGCTCTGAAAAAGCGGGCTTCTGCCGCGGCTGCCAGATTATCGGTGCCGGCATCCCGGATGATCGTGTTGGCGTTATTGATAAACTCATAACTCTTTTGCCATAAATAACTCACGCCTGCATTTTCGGAGTTCAGATCCGCATATTGATAAAAAGGGTTTTCTACACCTTCGGTGGATCCGGCGCTGGTAATGTCCATTCCGATCTGCCAGCAAGATAGAAACCCCTGCCGCCCGCTGTAACCCCACAGCTGCGCGTAGATATAATGTAAGCCAATTAAATGGTTTTCCACGATGGACGGATCGCCCGTTCCAGCTTCGTATTGTGAATAGGGCTTCTCATCCAAAAAGCTGTCGCTGCACGAGGCTACTCCCAGAGATAGCAACGCAAGCGCAGCATATAACTTTGTATGTTTAAGTATTTTCATCTGTATAATCTATTTCAATGGTGATAATCATTTATTCATTCCTCTATGTCCGAAGGTATGATGATGCTATTCATTTTCATCAGCATCTAACATACTCTCCACCTGTTTGCACGCCGATTCTCATAAGGGGCTACCTAAAACGTAACATTTAAACCGAACACATAGTTGCGCACCATCGGGTAGTTCGTGTTATCCCCCACGTTATCCTGCGTGTGCCCTCTCGGTATATCCCGTGCCTCGGGGTCCCAACCCAGCCATCCGGTCCAGGTGTACAAGTTACGTCCGCTCGCATAGAGTGTAACGGCTCCCAATCCGATTTTGCTTGCTATCGGGGATGGTAAGGTATAGCTCAAGGTAACATCTTTCAAGCGGGTAAAGCTCGCACTCTGTGGGAATCCGTAGCCGTATATATTGGAGCGGTTGCTCAACGAACGCCATTCGTTGCTTCTGTTTTCGGGCGTCCAATAGCCAAGTTCCGCTGGAGCACTTCGGCGCCCTAATTCATCGGCAGCTCCGCCGATCTGCGGGTTGTTTCGTAAAGCTCCCTGTACGGTTTGAATGAAAATATTCAGCGACAGATTTTTATACGTGAAGGTGTTGGTGAGCCCTCCATTCCATTTAGGTGCTGTCTGGCCTAGAATACGGCGGTCTCCGTCATTGATCACGCCGTCGCCATTGAGGTCGGCAAGTTTTACGGCCCCCGCTTCGGCCTGCTCGTCCCACCCTTTATTGACGCCGGCCGCAATTTCATCCTCCTGCCAGATACCGACCTTGGTATAGTCGTAAATTACGCCAACGGGGTGTCCAATAAACCACCGATTTCCCAGATCATCTCTTCCGTCGCCATATATATCGACGATTTTGTTCTTATTATGCGAAAATACGATCGCGGTCGACCAACTGAAGTTCTCCTTCACGATATTCCGTGTGTTCAGTGTAACGTCGACTCCGGTATTAGCCACCTTTCCCAGGTTGGCCCATACGTCCGCGAAACCGGTGAGCTGCGGCAAACGTTGCCTAAGCAGCATGTCCTGTGTATTTGTCCGATAAAACTCGACTGTACCACTCACGCGGTTGCCCCACAGACCAAAATCCACGCCCGTGTTAAAGCCTGCGGTCTTTTCCCAACGAAGGTCGTCGTTCCCCATCAGCGTGCGGTAACGTAATGCCGCATTTGACAGCCCGCCCATGGCCAAGGAGTTAGAATTCATCAGCGACAACGTCTGATAGACACCAATGGCTTCATTACCGGAAACTCCGTAAGATACGCGCAGTTTTAGATTGTCGATCACATTTTTCGTTCCTGCCATGAAGGACTCGTTATGTATGTTCCACGCCGCTGCCACAGAAGGGAATACCCCGTACTTGTTGTTTTTAGCAAAAACAGATGCGCCATCTCTGCGGACCGTGAACGTCAGCATATACCGGCTGTCGTAGCCATAATTGATTCTTGCCATCTGTGATAAGGAGCGATAAAGATCTGCTCCAGCGGTTACCCTTTGATTGGAGGCAGCACCAAGGTTCCCCCATTCCAGCACATCATTGGGAAACATCTCCCCTATAGCTTCCGATTGCTGCCAATATTTGCTCCGCGCAGCATACAGGCCCGTAAAATCGAAACGGTGCCGGCCGATAGTCTTTTCGTATGTCAGGATATTTTCCAGCGTATATGTTTGCGACTCTGCATTATATATACGCCCCCAGCCGTTGAAATTATAGACCGACAGGCCATGGTACTCATTCGTCCGTCTGGGGATGTAAGAATAACCTCCATTTAATCTAAATTTCAAACCTTCTAAAGGCTGCCAGATATTACCAAAATTCATTTCCGCATAGCCGTTTAGCGACACGTTAAACTCACGTCGTTCGGGATTCGTTGTTGTATGAAGCAGCGGATTTGCCCAAAGCTGTTCGGAATACATCGGAAACTGTGTGAGGCTACCATCTTCATTATACATACGTGCATACGGGCTCATAGCCAACGCCTGCGTTAGGTTGGCCCGTCCGCCATCCCTGTCGTGTGCTGCGACAAATGCCGACGTTCCCACCGTTAAATACTTTGTTGGATCAAAATCGGTGTTCGCCCTAAACGAATAGCGTTTATAGTCAAAGCCCTTTACGATCCCTTTTTGTCCGAAGTAATCGACAGACACATAGTATTTCGCGTTCTCGCTGCCGCCCGACAGTCCGACATTATGGTTTTGAATAGTACCAGTCTGCATGACGGCATCCAGCCAATCGGTTGTCACCCCATTTTGATAGTTATCCCATTCATACTCGTTGCGCACCGGCCCCCCATTAAATAGCGTCGTGTTGGTAATACGTGCGTATTCCGCATAACGCTTCAGCAACTCCTCTGGGGACACAGGGTCCAGCATACGGGCCGGCTCTTCGACCCCGGCATAACCACTATACCGGATCTGTGGTATTCCGGACGTACCCCGTTTTGTTGTGATTAGAATAACACCGTTTGACCCGTTTACGCCATATATGGCGACCGCCGATGGATCCTTCAGGATCTCGACCGATTCGATATCATTTGGATTAATATCGTTAATAGATCCGTCGGTTCTTGTCAAGGGAATTCCGTCTACAACAATGTAAGGTCCCGTGCCAGCGCTCATCGAGTTCAGACCTCTTACCTGGGTGGATGGAACATCTCCGGGAATGGACGATGTCTGATTGATATTCACATTTGCCACGGCTCCCTGAATGGCTTGCAAAACGTTGTTGACAGGAAGCTTAGACAGACGCTCTTTGGGCACGGAGGCAACAGAGCCCGTTATATCGGAGCGTCTCTGTGAGCCGTAGCCCACTACCACGAGTTCGTCTAACACGTTATCGGAGGCATCCAGCGCCACATCGACTGTGTTGCCCGCCCCGACTGTCACTTCTCTGACAGCGTAACCTACCGAGGTAAACACGAGCACAGCGCCCTGTGGCGCGTCAATCGTAAACGAGCCGTCGCCAGCGGTTTGTGTCGTCACCCGACTTCCTTTAACAGACACCGTGACGCCCTGAAGCGCCTGACCAGTAGCGGCGTCCGTGATCCGCCCCCTGCGCTCTACCGATTGCGCCATAACGGAGAGTGTACATAGTACGGCACAAAAAAGCGCAAAAAAGGCCTTTCGAAAAAAATTTGTAGTTTGTTCTAACATAGTTTTTGGTTATTTAATCTTGGTTAACACATTCGTCATCCTACCGATGTCCGCAGACCAGATGGATGACACATCACTCCTTAGGTACATTCAATTCATTTCATGCTTTTTAATTTTTCGTTCTAATGGTTGTATCTTACGCGAACAGGGGTACCGCTATCACGTGCTTCCCCAAATGAGAAGGATAAGTCCGTGTTACTGTACTGCCTGCTATTTTTTGGTCTATATGGTGGGACCTCACAGTGGGTCCGCTTCCAATGTATTAGCTGAAACAAAGCTAGCAGAAGCTGCTGCTCTAGATGTCTAAAATAGGTTCAAAAAGGTATAAAATCATGTCAATTAGGCCTAGGACGTCGATTTTAGACATTACCAAGCTGTATTCAAAACCTCCACCGGCGTCGTTGTCCTGCTTCTATGCCGATAAACAGCGCCCAAATTGATGTGCTCTCGTAGATCAATCGACATACATCAACCGGACGGGTTCGCATATTTATAGAAATATATGCCTGTTACAGTTAGACCCGACGGGGTTACCCTGACAGCAAAAAAGCACACATGTCTTTCTTTGCATGTGTGCTTTCTTTCCCTGCGGGGCGGGTCCGTTCTTGTTTACCTATCTAACTCGAGCAGTGCCATGATAAATGGTCCGGTAGCCTTGGCGTCATTCTCACGGATACGCTCGTTAACATAATATGTATAGCTACCATCCCTATAGGGATGGCCCCCCAAGCCGGATACGGCATTGCACTGTATGAGTGTCCACAGGCCGCTGTCCTCCTTTTTCAGAAGGTTGTTTTTTATACCTATCAGTGCTTTCTCCGCTACGTCGCGGTAGGTCGGTGGCAGATATCCTTTATTGACAGCCTTTGCGTAAGCATAGAGGAACATCGAATTGACAGACGCCTCTTGATAGTTCTTCTCCCGGCCAGGCTGATCGAGCACCTGCCACCATAAACCGTCTTTATCCTGATAACTGGGTAAGGTTTGGGCCAGGTCTTGTAACAGGACGAGAACACTATCCCGTCTTGGATAGTCCTCCGGTATAAAATCGAGTACATCAACCAGCGCCATAAACCACCATCCCACGCTTCTGCCCCAGAAACTCGGCGATTGTCCGGTCATCTTATTAGCCCACAGCTGGTTCCGGCTTTCGTCCCATCCATGGTAATATAACCCCGTATTTGGGTCGCGGGTATGTTTGGCCGTCACTAAAATTTGGTTGATGACATCGTCCCAGTAACTACTTTCGCCCGTAAACTTGCCGTAGGCAGCGACAAAAGGATCTCCCATATAGCGTCCATCCAACCATATTTGATGCGGATAAATCAGCTTGTGCCAGAAGGCCCCTTCATGCGTCCTTGGATGATGCTTTAGCTGCGCCATTAATCGTTCTATAGCCATTCGATACTTCTCTTTGCCCGTCTCTTCGTAGAGGGAAAACAAGATCTTTCCAGCATTAATATAGTCTATGTTATATGTTTCTACCTTGTATAAGTGGATTTCGCCCCTTTCGTTTATCAGCGTGTCGGCCCATTGCTCCACATAATTAAAATAGCGTTGCTCGCCGGTTTTCTGCCATACTTTGAGCATCGCCAGACAGCCAACGCCTTGGGAATATCCGAAATATAGACGCTTTCCATGGTCCAGTTGCCAGGCCTCCGGAAAGCGACTGATCTCGGAGTCAGCAAACTGCTGATATAACTTTTTGTCCTGTCCACGGACAATGGCGGTCCCCACGGAAAAAAACAGAAGGAAGATACGTATTGTACGATGTAACATCAGTTTCACTTTATTAAAGTTTTCTAAAACAGAAGCAGCCTGTCGGAAGCTCCGACAGGACTGCATAGACCGTCGAGTTAATATAATGGATGCTGCTGCCCACGAAGTCCGGGGTTGGCATCGATGGTCGTCGTACTCAAAGGGAATAGTTCAACCTTATTCTTCTCGAGTCCGCGGAAGATATTTTTCACCCACGTAGCGTCCGCGGTAAAAGCATTTGCAAAGAAAGCCGAATTGCCGCTATACATATCTAATAAGGTATAACCTTGAGCTTCTAACGCGGTACGCTCCGCTGGCGTAGGGGCATCTTTCAGGGAAACGAAACTCAATGCTACCGTAGGGTCGTTAAATGTTTTTGCGTCTGTTTTCCTATACGCGCGGAAGCGGTCTACTTGCGCATACTTTCCCGTACGGTTTGCCAAATCTATTATTTCCTGCTTTGTTGCCGTCAATTTTTCGTAGAGGATTCCCCAACGGATGAGATCTGTTCTCCGCCATCCTTCGAAACCGAGCTCTAGCTTACGTTCCTGGATGATGGCATCTCTAAATGCAGCGTAGCTAGCAGGCGTGGGTCCTATCTTTGTGCGGTCATTCTTAAATGCACGGAGGCGTACTTTTTCGAGCATCTCCTTGGCGACCGGTGTAGGTCCATTTGAAAGTTCATTTTCTGCTTCGGCGTACATCAGCAGTACATCTGCATACCGCAAATGTATCCAGTTAATGTCGCGTTGCGCCGCTGACACGCCAACATCACCCTTCCAGTTGACACGGAATTTGCCAATCGTGTTGCTGGCATATGTATTCATCTCATGCAGGCTGCTGGCAGAGATCGCATAGCTTGCAATAGCTACATCCCTTCTACTATCACCGTCTTCAAACTCAAAATAGTACGTCGGAAGTACGGCCATGGCGGGTTGCGATTTATTATAAAAGGAATTTGTATGGGCGAAGATACCGTTAGTATATCCTATTCTTGCTTCGTTCCGGTCGCCCCCCTTCTGTCCATATTCAAACATGGACTCTTTGTTGTATCGTCCGTTAACGAGATCCCGGAATATCGTTTCATAGTCTATCAGGTCGTTTTCACCCCGGTCTACCACGGCCTTGCATGCGTCGCGGGCGATTTCATACAGCTGCCGGATCCGCTGTCCCTTGGCTCTCCTTCCCAACTGAACCGTGGCAGGCGAGTAGCTTTGTAGATCCCAACGCAGGGAATAGCCAGCGGCATATAGCGCCACGCGCGCCAACAGTCCGTAGGCTGCATTTTTTGATAGGCGTTCCACCGGCATCCCCGACTCACCTTTCCAGGGCAGCAGTGCGATGGCCTGTTGTAAATCGTCGACACAACCGTCCAAAATGGTATCCCTACTCACACGGGAGGAAGAAAAGCTGGGCATGTCGACCACCGGAATCCTCGGATAGGGCACGTCGCCGAAGTATCGCACGACATTCAGCATGTTCATGGCCCGAATGGCATAGGCTTCGCCCAGCAACATGTCGAGTTTTGCCTTTTCCGCATCGCTGATCCCGGTCATGAACGGAATGTTCTTGATCAATACATTCGCCTGCTCCACGCCAGCGTACATTGTCGTGTAGGTAGAAGACGGACTCGTTGCCGGATTATAAACATAGTTTGACACTTGGTTCTTGGAATTGGTCTCTCCCTCCGTGGAAAAACATTCATCGGTTCCCATGCCGAATTGATAAAAAAGTTCAGCGTTAAACGTACTGGTATACGCCCCCAGTACAGCCATTTCAACTTTCCCCACATCCTCAAATATAGTCGAACTGTCAAAGTCTTTTTCCGAAGGAAGCTCCAGCCAGTCCTTACAGGAGGCTCCTCCCAGGAGGATTCCTATAGCGATGATATATAGTACCTTTTTCATTATTATCGTACATTAAAAAGTTAAATTAATACCAGCCACAACACTCTTGGTTCGGGGATAAGCAGAGTTGTCCACTCCCCGTGTAAGGATTGCATCTGTGGCAGACACTTCAGGGTCATAGCCCGAATAGTTGGTAAACGTGTGTATATTGTTGAGTGTAAGATAGAAACGTAGTTTCTGTACAAAAGCTCTCCTGCTCAGCGTCGAGGGTAACGTGTATCCCAAGGTGATGTTATTCACACGTAGAAAGGACGCGTCTTCCAAATAGTAATCCAATGGATCAGATATGGCAATGTTGTTGCTGGAATTTAAACTCCATATCTGCCGCTTATTCGCCTGGTTGGGGTTTAGCGCTGCAAGGCGGGCTAAATCGGTCGTTTCCAACCCCGTATTCGGATCGATCAATGTAAACCGATCGGCCATCAGGCCTAGTGAGTTCTGATTGGGCAAGTAGGGCCCCATAAATCGCTGGGTGTTCATGTTGAACGCTTTGTTGCCGTAGCTAAAATTGAGAAATATACTCAGGTCAAAGTTTTTGTAGACAAACTCGTTGTTAAAACCGCCAAAGAATTTGGGCTCCGGGCTACCGATTTCCGTACGGTCGTTAGTAGACCAAACCGGGTTGCCGTTGGCATCGGTTTCCCCTGCCACGGGTAAATACTTCACGTCGCCGGGTTTCACTGTCGCACGATTTTTCCCTTTTAGAGAAGCCACGCCGTCTTTCAGCACATAGGTTCCATCCGGCTGCTGAACGAAGTCGTCGGTAGTATATACGCCGTCATACTTATATCCGTAAAACGTGCTCACCGGCCCGCCGACCTTGGTATAGAAGTTAATCCGCGACTCGTAAGCCGTAATCATATAGTCGCTTCCGCTGCTCCCATACAAGCTCTTCACTTTCGACCGGTTAAAGGTAAGATTGAGTGCAGATCTCCACTGGAAGTTTTCGCTACGTACATTTAGCGTGTTTAAAGAGAACTCCACACCTCTATTGCGCAGCGCAGCTATATTTTGATATTGCTTACTGTAGCCAGTCGATGTCGGGATATTCACTTCTAACAACAGGTTTTTGGATTCGTTGTTATAGAAATCAACGGTTAAATTTACACGGTTGTTCAAGAAAGCCGCATCAAGCGCCACGTTGGTCGTCTGCGTCTTCTCCCAAACGAGCGCCGGATTTCCGAGCGTAGAGCTCGGCTTCACACCAACGACCGTGCTATTATCGACCGCTACAACGGTCGAACCGTATAATGTTGCATAGCGTGTGCTTCCTATACGGTCGTTCCCTGTTGTTCCATATCCGACGCGAAGCTTTAGCTGGTCGACAAAACGGACACCTTCCATAAAGCCCTCATTGTGTATGTTCCATGCAGCCGACGCTGATGGGAAACCTCCCCACTTGTTTCCTTGACGAAACGTGGAAACTCCGTCTGCACGCATAGTAGCGGTCAACAGATAACGGTCGTCGTAATTATATATCCCTCTAAAAAAGGCGGACACAAGCCCGTACCGGTTGGCTTCGGATTCGCCTCGTTCTGTCCGTCCCGCGAGGCTCACGTCCTTCAATCCGAAATTGCTCGCCGGAAACTCGTAGTAACCGTGGCTTAGACCCTGGCTTTCTTCATAGCGTACTTCGTGTCCTGCAAGGAGGTTAAGATTGTGCTGTCCCAGCTGTTTCATCCAGGACAAAGTGTTGGTCCATTGCCATTCAAAGCCCTCTGCATTTTTTATTGATCCATAGGGGCCGCGGTTGTTCCTGGCGTTTACCGTACGTCCGTCGTCCCAAAAGTCCGTACGTGTCTGGCCCCATTGATACGATCCCGATGTTCTAAAGGTGAAGTCGTCCAAAAACCTGGCGGTAAGGCCCAGGTTAACATTTGCCAGCCGTGCTGCCCTGCTACGGTTCAACGCATCGTTCATGATGATGGGATTGTAAATATCGTACTGGGAATTGATAGCCTGAAGCTCTTCGGCAATATCCGTGTGCAGCAGCTCTTCATCTGTAAAGCGGGCACCCCCCGTGGCCGGTTGCAGGATGGCCATTTTGAGCATACCGTTCAACGAACCGCCACCTTGCGTATTAGCATCTTGAAACAAGGAGTTAAAGTCGACGTTTATGCCCTTGGCCAGTTCGTGGTTAACCTTTGCGCGAACGGAGTTCCGCCGGAATCCCGATTTTGCCAAAATACCGTCCTGGTTAGTATTATTATAGGCCAGCATAATCTTTGTCTTATCGCTTCCTCCCGAGACGTTAACATTATGATTTTGTAGTACAGCTTGCCCTCCGAAGACTTCGCCCTGCCAATCGATACCCGGGCGGCTTCCGTAGTCTGCATTGATCCGGGCGAACGCTCCTGACGAGAAGTTGGGATCCGACGGATTACCACCGTACATACCCGCAAAATCGTTCAACCGGCCTGCGAGTGTCTGAAATTCGTATTGGTATTTTACGTACTCTTCGACCGGCAGTAAATCGAGCTTACGGCCCAATCTTTCGAAACTCACGTAAGCGTTATAGTCTACCGTTGCCCGGCCGGCCTTGCCAGATTTGGTCGTAATCAACACGACACCATTCGCGCCCCGGGCACCATATATGGCTGTCGCCGAAGCATCCTTTAGGATGTCGATATTCTCTATATCATTGATATCGATCTTCATTAAAGCATCCTCCATCACAAAGCCGTCTACAACATAAAGTGGAGCGGTGGATCCCGTAATGGAAGTCCCTCCGCGTACCAGAATATTTACACCTGCACCCGGCGCTCCACTTTGTGTAACAACATTTACCCCTGCCACCCTTCCGGTAATCGCCTGCGCTGCCGTTGTCACGGGAATATTGCGGATATCTGCACCTTTTACAGACCCCACGGCACCGGTCAGATCCCGCTTCCGCGTCGTTCCATACCCGATCACGACAACCTCGTCCAAATCGTTATTGGCCGTTGCCAGCGCGATGGTTAAAGGTTGTGTTCCCACGACCTCCTGTTCGCTCGTACGATAACCTACGAAACTGATCTGCAGTACATCTCCACGCTGCGCTTCTATTGAAAAGTCGCCATGCTGGTCAGTCGTGGTACTCTTCTGCTGTCCTTTAACCTGCACGCTCGCGCCGTTTATGGGCTTGGAGGTTTCATCCAGTACCTTTCCTCTGACTGTCTGCGCCTGTCCCCGTGCCAGGGGTATCATCGCGACAAGAAATAATAAGGCGACGAGGCTCGTTCGTCCTACCTTTTTGTATACGTCCATTGTAAACATAGTATTTGGTTTATAATTAAAGCAATACGTTGGTTGCCTTAGCAGTTAGCTATTTTTATTTAACGAGTTTATAAATTTCACTGCCGGCCAGTAAAACGCAGCCTAACCCGTAGTCCTCAAAATCGGGCACTCTATCCGCCGTTACGGGCTGTCCGTCTTTGGGTTCTTTTCCGGTTGACTGTATGTACCCGAGAAAGCCGTTAGGTTGAATCGCTTCTTTGCTGATCGCTTCCCAACCTTTTTTTATGGTCGGCAAAAAAGTTCGTTGGTCGAGCAGTCCGTTATTCACGCCCCATGTGAGTCCATAAACGAACAGGGCCGTACCTGAGGCCTCTTTACCTCCGAAATGGTTAGGATCATGCAAGCTGACGTTCCAAAATCCGTCGGCACGTTGCAGAGGGGGCAATGCGTTTGCCAGGCTTCTATAATCCTCCAGATATTCCGTATAATGCGGATCTTCCCGCGGAAGCTCCTGCAGCACCAGCGCCAGTGCTGCAAGCACCCAGCCGTTACCCCTGGACCAGTAACAATCTTCCCCATTGGGCTCTTTATAAGGTGGAATAAAATCCTTATCGCGCCACCATAACCCGTCTACTGGGTTGTACAATCCATGTCCACCTTCTACATATTTGATATGATGATACATCTTGTACATATAGTCAAAATATTTCTTGTCCTTCATGGTGACGCCCAGCTTGACGTAAATGGGCATAGCCATCTGTATGGCGTCAATCCATGTCCAATCGTCAAAGCGGCCGCTTCGGATAACCGAATCAATATTTGCCTTGATCGCCGCTATCCGTACCGGCTGGGGATCTATGCGGTATAAATCGATGTAGGTCATACCGCAGTTCTGGTTGTCGGCATGACGCGTGTAGATCTCCCCCCGTACGGGCTTCCAGTGGTGTTTTTCCGCCCATTCGACCGCGTAATCATAATATTGCTTTTGCGGGTCAATGGCATAAAGCGCCATTAGCCCTTCGTAGTAAACGCCCCGTGTCCAGATGTTAGCGCGGCGCTCTTTGTTCGTGATGATCGTTTTTCCTGGATCGGGCCATTTTCGCATAAAATATTCGTTAGCCAGACGTAAACGTTCCAGTACTTCGCCTGTCGTTGTAAAATGTTGTCCATGCAGGGTGCCAACAGCGTAAAACACACACACTATAAAAGTTATAATTCTCATGGCATTACGGCATTTTTTTAAATCCTTCTTTCTTTATCTTCCATGATCCATCTTTGGGAAAGCCGGGACAATCGCCGGTGGAGGTATCCCACCCTTCTAGCATCATGGCCACCGCTGTCAGCACACCCCCATTTCCGGGTAGATAAATACGCAACCGACCATCTTGATAGTTGTGTCCGTTCTTCAGATAGGTGTTGGTCTGTATATCCATAAATAGAGCGTCCAGTGCTCTCTCAGGCAAGTTGAGTCTCGCCGCATTCATCGCTGTCATAGGAAAATCCCAGCCCCACGTGTCGCCCCACGACCATTTCTTCCACACGGTATCGAGCGTGTTCTTCATGATTGCCTTATCTAGTTTGGCCGACTCCGGGACCATGCCTAGTGCCCCTAACACAGCCGGGTGATCCGTCATCCACTTCGGAAACGTATAAGAATCCGTGGCTGTTTCCGTCGCCAGGTAGACCCCGTCTTGTACCGGAAGAGGGGCTAGTTTATCGATCACTTGATCCCAGTGTGGATCCCGCTCCTCGCCGAGGCGCTCTTTCCAGGTCTGGGCCATACGCAACGCCCAGTCCCAATAAGCCACTTCGTAAGTAGGATTCCGCGTCTCCGCTGCACGGAACACCTCCTGCGCGGGTATAACCCCCAGCCCTAGGTTGTAGCGGTCTTTTTCCTTATCATAGTAAGCGTAATCGGCCATAAATTCGGCCGTCGCGAAGACAAGCTTTTTGTACTTCTCTAAAATGCCTTTGTCCTTGCTATTCCGGTAAGCCAGTTCGGCCATGTAGATTACATGTGGCTGTTGCCAGATGAGGAAGGCTGCCACGGAAGAGGGACTTTCATTTCCGTCGTTGTCCGACATTTTGATCCAACGCACTCCCTTGTAACCCTGCCTTACAGCCAAAGCTTTAGCTTTTTCGAACGTTTTAAAGTAATATTCCAACGTGTTCTCCATAATCTCAGACCGCCCCCACAAAGCATAATGCACGCCGTGCCACCAATGCATTTCCGTATGCGGCTTACCATACCAGCTGTTAAATGTCAGACCAGTTTCCTGCGGTGGATTGCTGCCTCCACACTGCACCTTGGTGAGGTACTGGGAGAGTACGACCCTCCGTTCCAGCTCTGCCGCCCGTGGATCAGTACTTCCGGCAAAGTCTACTGCCGCTCCGCTCAGCCAAAACGCTTTCCACGCATCAGCGCACTCCTGCTCAACAGCCGCATAACTGTGTAAACTGTCTGAAAAATCGTTTTCAGGCGAAAAAGCAAAGGAAAATTCGAATGTTGTCAGGTCGACGTTCGGTTTATAAACGAAATAGTGTCCTTCCCGCTCTTCGATCTGTCCGTTAGTGTACTGCAGCTGTGTAAAATAACGTGTTCCAGGTAATGTATGGGCGATGACCGCAGCCTTATCCGATCGGGATACAAATGTCGTTTGATGCTTGTCTTCTTCGCCATAATACGCTGCCTCATCCAGAAACTTGCCCGTTGGATAAGGATAGCGGACAAAAGCTTCCATGCGTCCTTGCTCAATTAAAGCCGACGAGACCTTCACCCCGATCCGGTCGTCTTGCTGCGCCGACGCCGTCCAGACCTCCACCGTCTCCCCCCCGACTGTAAAACGGCTATAGATGGTGCCTGACCACAGATCGAGCGTCTGCTTTATCGCCGTAATATCAGCGGCGGAAGCCTTGCTGCCATCTTCCAGATAAAACTGGAGGCCTACGTTGCCAAGCTGTATCCGATGCGGATTAACGCGATAATATTCTGTAGCTTCTTTCGATCGGCCGGCTTCTTTATGTTGTATACTATATTTCGCGTCCCGTCCTTCGTTGTTAAAGTCGTAAGACTTTAAGGTTTCTTCGAATCGGTACTGATCCGTATTGGGAAAGCTATTCCATCCCCATTCCGACTGCGTACCAAGGGAAACGCCGTTCTTATAGTATTCAGGGAAAGACTGCATTCCCGTTGCATCTACCGTATAGGCGAACGTACCATTACCCACGGTCAGCGACGCCAGCGTATCCATGGATTCGTTGACGACGTTGTGCCTTGTTACGACTTCTTTTCTGTTTATTTTGCCCGTCTGCTGTGCCTGACACGATACAAGCAACAGAATAAGAGCAAACACTAGCAAATTGTTGGTTCTTTTCATTTTGTCTGTGGTTATTTACACATGCTCATCGTGAAATGAGCCATTTTACTCCAATTATCTCCAGTTGATCTCTAGTTGGTATTGTCAGAAGACCTTAATAGCGTTGCCGCGATAAGACCGACAACTACATCGTTAGCCTCTGCCAACACGGTGAGCGAGCTGAGCTCCTTAGTCCCGTCCAACGGCAGATCTACCAACGTGGCGGCTCCTCCATCGACAGCCCGGGTTGAAAACCCTTTGATTTCGCTGTATTGCTTGAGAGCCCCTCCTCTATATAGCTCGCCTGTCTTGAGCTTGATCCGATAGGGGATTAGGTCATCGGCAATCTCGAACGCGTAATTATCGTCCAGATAATCCTGTTCGATAGGCCACCAGTTGACCGGATTTTTAAGCATCAATGTATCAGCCTCTCCGTTGCTGTAGGTCACCAAGACCTTCGCATTGATGAGCTGCGACTGCATCGGATTGGTCGATCCCGCCATCAGAAGATATATTTTGCGTGCTTTTCCCCGCAACGGGATGCTGGCTTTAGTCGGGTAGTTGTCCCATGTGCTGGTATATAACACATTACGCTGTTGTCCTTTTATCAGAAAAGGAATGTCGAGATAGTGTACGACATCATCTTTTCTCGCGTTCATCAACCCCATATCGTCGATTACAGCTGTCGTTAACGGATAACACCAGTTTCCTATACCTTGCCACGGCAACTGTAATGTAGGTCCTTCAGGACGCGGTGCTAGGTATTTCTGCTCAAAGATATCGGTCAAGCTTGCGTTGTAATGGCCAGATAAGTCGGTCGTAACATAGCTTTCAGCCCGCTGTACCTCCCATGCGGTGTGCTGCACCTCCCACGCGGCATTTCCCGTTTCTAGACGGAAGCGGTTTGTACCTCTTGAAAGGGACGTGATGGGAATCTCCATGTCGGCCTCTTCGCCACCGCCCAGCGTTAATTTGCGGGAAAAGTTTTCTCCCTGAACGGCCAACGAAATCGCTCTGTCACCGTTATTTTTTAATTGTAAAACATGTCTATTGCCCTGCGACTTAAAGTGGTGGGACACTGGTTCAACAAGCTCTATATTCACAGGGTGCCACCATGACAGGCCACCCGTTAAGAGTTGGATAAAAAACGTTCCTGTGCGACGGCCGGGAATAAAGACGAATCTGTCCTCCTGATGAGCGGCAAGAAGCCTCTGCGGGTCGTAGACTTCGCCGATTGCCACGTCAGGAGGCAAAGGACAACTAAACGTGTCGGTATACGGGTGGATCACCTTCTCCCCGCCTACCGACGGTAGCTGCCCCTCGCCGAGGATCTCTACATGAAAATCTACCGAAGGAGATGTTTCGAATACCAGAACCGGCCTTTGGATAGCGGACTTTTTTATCGTCCAGCTTACAGGCTCACCGTTTACATGGACTGCCGAGATCCGCGCAGAACTTACAGGAACTTCCATCTGTAGGCGTACCTGTCTTTGATACCGGGTATGTATATCAAACTGTATGTTTCCGTTCGCTTTCCGATAGCTATATTGCCATGCGGGCATATCCAACTCTGCAAAGTCCCAGGACGAAGGGAAGCCGGGACGGATCTCGACAACATTGTCTATCAGCTTCGGACGTACTCCAAAAAGGCCTTCTGCCAACGTACGTGCAGCCACACCAATGGGATCTGCGAAGTCTCTATAAAGCTCTCCTCGAAATGCGTCGTAGTGGGAAAGTTGTTGAAAATTTCCGGGACTGATGCCGTTGAACATACTTTCTACAATATTGCTTTTCCACAATAAAAAAGCGTCCTCATTCCGTCCGGCCTGCCAAAAAGCCAACGCCGTCTGTAGGTTTTCAGCCAACGCTACGTTGTTTACTGACCAAGTGTAGGGCTGCCAATCTGTTGTCGCCAACGTATATAGATTATGTTCTGCCTGTCCATCGACGCGGATAGGAATCTTTGGCGTATGGTTTAACACATACTGCGTGTTCTGATAGTGCTCAAAATCGTTCAGCAAGCAGGCGTCAGCGGCATGGTAAATTGTCCAGACGCCGGGCTTTTCATGTAGCAGGCGATTGCCTAAAAGGTCCTGGAATTCCGCAAAATGCCCTTTATGGGGTAGCCAAAGGCGCTCCCGCAGCGCCCTTTCAATTTTATTTGCTTCGTCGTTATAGGGTTTGGGATTCTCACCGATTAACGTTGCCAGCTTAGCAGCGGCACGGTTTGCCCGGTAGTTGTACGCTGAAGTATGGGTTACCGCTCCTCCTGCGTACTGTAGTCCGTCGCTGGCCCAGATGGCACAGTACGCGTCGTACAATCCATCGTCGTCCCGATCAAAATTTCGCTTTTCCCATGCTAAGTGACGGACGATCGCCGGCCACATTTCCCGCGCGTATTCAAGATCCCCCGTATAGTTAAAGTGAGAAAGCAGCTGATCAAAAAACACGAGATTCATGTCATAGTGGTGGGGAACCGTATTGTTGTTTGGGTTCCTCGAAATATAGCCACTTGTGAAGACAGCGGTCCCCATCGTCTCCGCATGCCGGGCGAGATGCAGGGCAGTATCCATGACGACAGGCCCTTCCGCAGGCGAGATCACCTGAGAATTAACATAGCTGGAAAAATGCTCTTTCGCACGGTCATGCCATCCCAGCACGTCTGCCGCATAGGCACCGCGCCAAGCATTTAAACGCATGCGCCAGGCCACCGCGCCATGGAGAAAAGTAGGGCTTTCCCAAATGGCGTCGGCAGCAACGGCAAGCGCGGGCCCAAAGTTATTTATAAAGCGATCAGGCGTGCGTAATCGTATCCGATCTGCCAGCGATTGTCTTTTAGATTCTGCTCCTTCGAAAAGAAGCTTGAGATTTTCGTCCGATAGGCCCGCCCCCGGCTTTCCCTTGCTCACTTGGATGTATATAGGGCCGTCTATCCGCTCATACTTTGCAGCGAGCACAGGAGCCTGTGCTCCTTGCACGCGCTCTATGTCGTGTAGGCGCTCTAATACCGTAGCGTCCGTGATATGTAACTTCGCGTTTCCGGAAAAAGCGCCATGTACGTGTTGCTCTTCCTCACGTTTACCCCGATAACGTAACGCGAAAGCCTTGCCGGATACCACAAACTGATTATGCGCGGCATAGGTTGGCAACAGGTAAAACCCAGATTCAGGATCCGCCCCGATATCACCGTTCCGGCTAAACGTTTTGCCGCTGGCGCCGCCATAAATGGCGTAAAGCTGACTATCTCCGGAAATCTGTTGCCCTTCAATTTTGAGCACCATCCCCTCTGCGCCATGCTGCGCCAAGACGGTGATGAGCAGGCTCCCTTTCCCCAGCAGCGGATCCGAAATAGTGTAACGCATTGACCCTACCCGATAGCGGGTCTCGATCTTAGCGGCATCGATCAGTTTTTTATACTGGTTGCCACGGCGGATGACGAACTGCAAATTGCCGCCCATACCGGGCAGGTATAAAGCGAACTCCGGCAGGTCGCCGGCCTCCACCCGGGAAGCACGGTTGTCGCCGTATAACGCTCTGTTGAACCGGTATTTTCCGTTTACCAGCAAGAAATCGCCGTTATCCTCCGTATAATGCAGCGATCGTTTCTGTTGCTGCCAATGCCTGGATTGGGCCACGAGCTCACATAAGCAAGTGGCCAAAAGGGAAAAGCTGCATAGAAGTATCCGCCACATAATTAATCGAATGAGGTAATCGGCTGGCCATTAATGATCACGTTCTTCAGCGTTACGTTCTTTAAAAAATTCACTTTGTACGGCTCTTCTACTCCATCTATTTGACAATTGACCATCGTAAAGTCCGTGACGGGTGATGATTCATAAGCGTTCGATAATACGGCGTATTTTCCTCCGCCCTTTACGCGCAGATTTTCTACCCAGATATTCCGTATGGTTGGGATATGCTTTCCGGGCTTTTCATAAAACATGTTAAACCGTACCGCAGCCTCCTTGTATTGCCCGACTTCCGTATTATAAAAAAACACGTTCTCTATCACGCCTCCCCTGCTGGAGCTCGTTTTGATACGTAATGCGCGATCAAGGTTCGGGCTGTCCATCGTATTGTTTAATGCGTAAATATTTCTCGCACCGCCGGCAATTTCGCTGCCTATGACTACGCCACCATGCCCATCTTTCATCATGCAGTTCTCGATGATATGGTTTTCAGCAGGCCTTCCGATATTCCGCCCGTCTTCGTCCCTTCCGGATTTAATGGCGATACAGTCGTCGCCGGTATCGAAGTAACAATCGCGGATCCACACGTTCTTGCTTGCTTCCGGGTCGCATCCATCATTGTTAGGCCCATGGCTTACCACTTTCACCCGCTCGATAAGCACATTCTCGCAAAGAACGGGATTGAGGTTCCACATGGGAGCGTTTATTAACTTCACGTCGGCTATCCACACGTTTGTACAACGGTAAGGCTGTACAAAGTTCGGCCGGAGAAAATGTCCATCACCATATATCCGGGTCTTAGGGTCGACTTCGTCAGCCATCTGCTGATGTAAAAGCGCCCGTGCCGGCTTCTGTTCTCCCGGGCGGGACTCATTCCAACCATATTTTCGGGCTCCGCACCAGTACCACCAGTGATCGTCGTCTGCATTTCCATCGAGCAGACCGTTTCCGGTAATGGCAATGTTCTTTTCGCCGTAGGCATAGATAAACGGCGAGTAATTCATACATTCCATGCCCTCCCATCGTGTAAACACAATTGGATAATCCGAACTGTCACGACTGAACAGCAAGGTAGCTCCTTCACTCACATGGAGATTGACATCACTTTTCAGATAGATGGCTCCTGTTAGAAACACGCCTGGGGGCACCACGACGCGTCCGCCGCCTTCTTCACTGCACCGGGTTATAGCCTTTTCAATCGCTTCGGTATTCTTCGTGACACCATCACCCTTAGCACCATAGGCTGTAATGATATAGTCTTTCTTTCGGAAGGTTGGAGCAACAATCTGCTTTTTGAGGTTTTCGATCTCCGCAAGCGGCTGCTCCGCGGATACCCAGCGCTTTTCCTGCCCTTGGCTTGCAAAACACATACAATAGAGCAACAAATAAATAGTCAACTTCTTCATTATAGCATCGTTTGGTTATCAATCATTAAAGTTTATAAGAGAGGATTTCGAAGACAAAAGCCGTCGACGTAGCGTAATCGCCCCCCTGCGTCGCGCCGAAGAGGAATCGGGGCCTACCGGTTACCTCGTCTAGCAGGAACATGGGCCGTTCTAGCCTACCAAATCTTTTCAGGTGCGGCGCCGGCTTCCCTTCCGACACGTAGGACTTCATATCCAGGTAAGCCACTTTGGGTTCCGACCAATTTATACCATCCTTGGAAGACAGGAGTAATCCAAATTCGTGGTTGTAGAAGCCCATGTCCCGCGCCACCATAAAGTAGGTCCCATCTTCTTCCCAGACGAACGCATCTTCAAGCTGCGCATTATTCGGTCTGTCCGAAAAATCGATGACCGCATTGTCCGATACCTTTTCGTAAGGACCAAGCGGATGGTCCGCCTTTGCTAACCCGTATTTCCGATTTCCCCGTACGGCGCCGGTGGCTTGTTGATACTCAGACGTATTCCACGATTTGTAAAACATCCAATACTTGCCATCGTGCCCACGCAGCAAAGCCGGATTTGTAGTACAATGGTCATCCCATGATCCTGTAGCTCCGGGCAACAGACAGGGCTGGTCGGGTCTATGCCATGGCCCTTCAAGACGCTCAGCGTAGGCAACGCCAATACGTTTCGTATCAGTTTTACCGTTGGAGTTCCCCATGTAAAAAAGATAGTACTTACCATCAATTTTTTTTATCAACGGGTTATGGCATGTGGTACTATCCCAATGACCAGGCCGGGGTTGAAGAACTACCGAATGATGTTTAAACGAGGAATAAGGTGTGTCGGCAATAGCATGCGCGATCTCGGATCCGCGGATCCAGCCACTCATACCCTTTTCCTTTTTCCACCGCGAATAAAAAAGGTGTACCCTGCCATCCTCCCCCCAAATGGGGGAAGAACACCAAATATAAAACTCGTCAAGCTGTAGCGTCCGTCCGATAGGCTTCAATGTAAAAGCTGGGGACGGTGCCGGTACGGAATGCGTATTCCACGCCTTCAGGTTATTTCCCTGTAATATACCGGCAAGCAGCAGCACACCCGACTGAATAAAATATCTACGTGAATAACGATCTTCTTGTTCCTCGATCCGCATCATGGTTTACATTTGTCGTGTTAGCATTCTAGGTTTACCTCGCCAAGATATTAAAAACAGAATCGAAAGGTATCCTGCGCTGTCCTGAAAATCTGCAGGTTAAGAGCGCAGAAAGCGCACAACAAAGCTCTGCCAGCCATGATTAACAGCTTTTTTACAAATAGCCCGAACTCAACCGCTATCCAGATGTTGGCCACAACACGTATAGTTTATAAACATTTGACCTCTACGAGGTCGTTTTTAATCGAACTGAGGTTAATAGCATTTCTGATGACTGGTATGCTCCCGAAAAAAAACACACTGTCGGTAGAGTTAGCGAAGCGGTCTCCACGGACCGGACCGTAAACAGGAGTTTCAGATTCCCTTTTATCCTAAGATCCTTAGTGACACTCATCTTCACACTAAGGATAGTATTGATTATCAAAAAGCGACATGTTCTCTCCTTCCACGGGCTCATACGTTCGTAATACCTTTTCCGTATGCTAATCATACTATTTTCGCTTACGCAACAGTTGCGTAAATAGTACTTCATCAGTACTTAAGGAGTACTTAAAACCTACTGAAGGTATATGAGCTCTGCGGAGCAGAAATTATAATTTTCTGTTGTGCTGTTCGGGTACGCTTCGAGACTGCTTCGACTCCTATTCGGGACAGCTTCCGAAGAGTCTCAATATAAATTCCAAAGGTAGCTCCACACTGTCGGTAGAGTTAGCGAAGCGGTCTCTACGGACCGGCCATAAACAGGAGTCTCAGACTCCCTTTTATCCTAAGATCCTTAGTGACGCTCCGCTTCACACTAAGGATAGTGTTGGAATTTGATAAAGGAGCTAACTTCCCGAAAAAACAAAAGCAGGCTAGTCTTTTGGTAGCCTGCTTTTGTTAAAGATATAGTAGCGAAACTAATAGCCGGGGTTTTGCATGGCCTGCTTTTCCGACGGACTCAATGTACTCCCACTTTGGTTGGTAATCGCATCCAGGAACGACTGAGGTATTGGCCTGTAATAATGTGTATTCGCGCTGAATACCGTATTTCCCCGCGTGTAGCCGTCATTGAAAGCCTTCCACCGAGCTTCTAAGGTTCTTGTGCGGGCTAAATCTTCCCAACGATGAAGCTCGCCGCAAAGTTCACGGGTCCGCTCATTTAATAAAAAACACATCATTTTCTGAGCGTTGGTCGTTGCCCCCAACTTTTCATAGATTGGTTTATCGACAGGGGAGTTATAAATGTCATTCACCGAAGTTAAAATAATGGACGTCGGCGCCGTCGTTTGTTCCATGTCGTTGTTTGACTCGTAATACGAGTTCCGCTCCCAATATACCGCTCCATCGGCTGAATATCCTCCCCCTTTTCCGACAGCGTACGAATTATTTTTATAAGCCTGCCCCCCGTCAACATGCTTTGAGCGGTCTTCTCCTGATTTATAGCCGGCACGTTCGCGCAGTTTATTAATCCACAAAATGGCATCCGGATATCCCGCTTCGCCCTTACGTATATACGCTTCTGCCACCATTAGCACATCCTCGGCGGAACGGGCCATTATAGCATCCCTTGTACCAAACTGAGATGCAATACTCACACGGTATCCGTCTCGGAACTTAGATAGAGCGACGGATCTAGATTGCACACCAAAATAGCCGTTATTCCCATGTTGACCTACCCATGCCTGAGCCTCCCCATTAAAATAACGTACAAAAGTATGCGTATTTTGCATAACTCCATCCTTCAGGACACCTGTGTTGTCATTGGGCACTTTCGTATACCTGCTGTCTCCAGCGTTATTGACTATATACTTAATGGCCAATTCTCCTCCCCTAAATCTCTTCGTTCCAGCAACAGTTCCAACAGGCCCCAATGGAGCATTCGTCTCCGTCCAGACGGGCGCTCCATTTGTATTATTACATCCGTACATTGTTATAAACGATTTCCAAAAGCGCGAATCGTTGACACGATCAAAGACATCCATTGTATAGTTTGTAGCGCGTGCATAAGAAAACTCTCTTCCACCTGATATATCGCGGCTCGTACCTGCGAGATCCTGATAAACAGAGGGATAATATAAATGAATTTGGTTGCCGTATCTCCCCCACGTAGCCTGATCATCGGAAAACTGGGCTGAAAGCACAACTTCCGATACCTTCTCGTTGGCTCCGTTAGCGACTTGGTAATCCCACAACTTGATAAAATCGTCTACCAAGGGATGGGCATTCACAACCTCAGTACCATATCTGATTACGGAATCAAGATCTCCGCTGATATAGTTTGTGTTCCACGAGCTGTATAATTCGCTTGCACGTGTCAGATGGGCTTTAGCCAAATAATGCGCAGCGGCCCATTTGGTGACACGTCCGAATTCTGACACGGTAGGGGGCAATAGATCATATGCCTTTTCCAGATCGGCAATCACCTGGGCGAAAACCTCCTCTTCAGTAGCTCTGGTAAAATAGGTTTCTACACCTGTCGAAGGTGTCAACTTTAAGGGTACACCGCCAAATTGCGCGATCAATTGTAGGTAAAAGTAACCTCTCATAAAGTGCCCCTCCCCCAGACGCGTATTGTAATTAACACTCGACTGGTCGTAGTATAATGGTACGTTTTGTATTAGCGTGTTGGCCGACTCTATCCCGCTATACATGTTGTCCCAAAAAGGAGCTATATTATTACCGCCATAAGTGGTTTCAGAGGCATTCAAATCGGTACTATAGCTATTGAAACTTGGCGAAGGATTATTCGCATCCGTAAATTCGTCTACTCCCAAATTAAACAATGCCATTCCCCAAGTATAGTTAAACTTAAACTTGAGTTTAGCATAAGTACCGGTAGCTAGATCATCTATACCTTGCTGGGTTTTAAAATGCTCTGTGTCCGGTATTGTAATTTGATCTTCTTTCAGAAAATCCTTGCCACATGAGGTCATCCCTACCAGCCCTCCTAACACTAACGCTACTGATATGTTGTGATATATCGTTTTCATTTCCATTATTTTTTTATGCTTTTAAGAGCTTAATTGTGTATTATATTATTCCGATGCCCATTTATTCGTAGAGCCTCAACGGCTCATGTTAAAATCCTACGCTGAGTCCTACTACCACCCCCCTAATCGTTGTCGGCGACCCTGCCGAAGTTCGGTTGTTATCATAATTTGACAGATCCGTATCGAGGAAATCTACCTTACTATACAGCATAGCGGGATTCATCAACTGACCATAGATTTTAAGATTGCTGACACCCAGTCGTTGGATTTTCGGCTGCGGAAAATTGTATCCAAAACTTACATTTCTCAATTTGATAAATGAACCGTCCTGGTAGTTCATTGACGATGCATATGTGTCAGCAGCTTCTCCGTTTGACCCCGGTTGGTAATATTCGGCGTCCTCATTCACGCCCGGGATAAAATAATCCAATTTACGTTGCATATAGCGTCCGTCTAACGTCGCGGCACCCGCGTTGACCGTAAATCCCCAGCGAGAGTAAATAAAAAAAGACAATTCAAAGTTCTTGTAATTGAACGTATTACTTATACCTCCCGACCATTTGGGACGGTAAGAACCTACTATCTGCCTATCATGGCTTCCGTCGATTACGCCATCTGGAACGCCATTCGGGCCGCTCAAATCTCGCACCCGGATTTGTCCGGGGTTGCGGCCAAATTTAGCAGCCTCCTCAGCTTCCGAAGTTTTCCAGACCCCGTCATATACAAAGTCGTAAGGCACTAAGATCTCCTCTCCGACAAACCATCTGTTATTCACGTCTTCCGTACGTCCATTAGATAGCTCCACGATTTCGCTCTTGTCTTTCGACCAGGTAAATGTCGTCGCCCACTGGAAGTCTTGCCTGTCTATATTCAAGGTATTCAGCTGAAGATCAATACCCCATCCTTTAGTCTTACCGACATTGGCATAGGTTGACGTAAACCCTAATACGGACGGAAGCATCATCGACATCAAAAGATCGTTTGTCCTTGTAGTATATAGGTCTACCGCTCCGTTAATTCTGTTGTGGAAAAATCCATAATCTATTCCGAAATTGTATTGGGTTGTTCTCTCCCATCCTAAACGGGGATTGGCCATCCTTTGTGGGTTTGCGGCCGACGGATCAGATGCAACGTAGCCAGGAGACGAAGTTGTCGAACTCCAGTTATAGAATACCTGTGTTAAGCCTCCTTTTGTGGCGTACGCACCGATAGCCGCATTTCCTGTTACCCCTGCTCCTAGTCTTATTTTCAAGTTGCTCACGCCATCGACATTTTTCATAAACTCTTCACGATCTATTCTCCAAGCTAGAGCTGCCGAGGGGAACGAGGCCCATTGATGTCCAGGAGCCAGCTGTGATGCTCCATCCCAACGCATAGAAGCGGTCAATAAATAGCGATCTTTAAAACTATAGTTTATGCGCGCCATATATGACTCCATCTGATTCTCCACCAAACCTGTAGCGTAACTTCCGACAAATCCGCCCGATGAAATATTGTACCATAGTTCCTCGGAACTGACCACATCGGTAGCTCTGAGGTCGGCGTTCTCGTAGTGATATGCGGAAGCTGATTGAAGTAACGTGAGGCCTATATGATGGTCTTTGCCAAAATCGCGATCGTAATATATCAGGTTGTCCAACGTCCACGCCAGCCGCCTTTCAGGGCTGTATCTCACAGCGTTATTACCGTCTCCATTTATACCCTCAGCAGCATTGGCTATACCCAAGCGATAATGTTTGAACTCCGGACCGAATTGCATCCGGTAGCGGAAGCCTTTAAGAAAATCAAAAATCTCTCCGAAGTCCAATTGGCCAAAGAAGCTTCCATTTGCTACAAAGGTCTGTCGTTGATTAGTATTGTAGTCTAGTTCACGGATAGGATTGATAATATTGATATCTCCTGCAGCCGGATTTCGAATATAATTCCCGTTATCGTCATACGGTACGGTCCATGGCAACATACTTCGTAAAGCATTATAGTAGTCACCTGCACCCGTTACGGATTTTGTAAAACTATATCCGTAATCTTGATCGGTATAGGCTACATTTATCGAGGTTCCCATCCTGAACCATTTTACGGGAGCCGCCTCAAAAGTTATCTTCGTCGAAAAACGCTCGAACAACTGCCCCGGCTGTGTTGCATCTTGTTTTAGGTAGCCGAAGGAGCCGTATCCTTGCGAATGCTCGCCGCCTCCCGACACGCTTAGCGTCTGCTCCGTAGACAATGCATCCTCCCGCCCATGAGCGCCCCAATCGTAGTTGCCAACCAGCGTAGGATCCCACACCGTATTGTTCTGTGTCCAACCTTTTGCGATGTTAGCCCAGGAAGCTGGAACTGAACCCCAACGGCTGAAATCTGATTCATACGTTGGCGTAGTTGATCCTGTCTTAGCTAAACGGGCATAGTCCAGCCATTCCGCCGCGTCCATATATTTAGTGACGTCATACATCCTTTCTAACGTTGCCGTTCCGGCGTACTCCAAGGTCAAGCGGCCACTTTTACCCCTTTTTGTTGATACAAGAATTACACCATTTGCGCCACGAGATCCATAAATCGCCGTTGCAGAAGCATCTTTTAAAATATCAATGGATTCAATATCCGTTGGATTGATATTCTCTATACCTCCTGTCTGTAAAATCATGCCGTCGACGACATACAAAGGCCCTTGGTCAGCGTTAAGCGATCGAACACCCCTGACACGGATATCTCCCGTTGTACCGGGACGTTGATTAGACGTGATATCCACCCCGGCAGCCTTTCCCTGCATAGCTTGTAATGCGTCCTTTACTGGCATTGCTTTTAGTTCTTTTGTACCTATACTGGAGACGGCCCCGGTTACATCCGACCTTTTTACGACATTGTAACCTACGACGACGACTTCCTCCACTTCTTCCGCGGTAGATTCCAGCGTCACGTTTATTCTCGACTGCCCAGCCACGGATCTTTCAACAGGCTTGAATCCCACCATCGTGAATACTAGCGTGGCATCCCCCTGCGCCCGAATCGAGAAGGTTCCCGCAACCGTCGTCGTCGACGCCACCGTGGAACCTTTAACTTGTACCGTAACTCCTGCCAAAGGGCGACCCTCGGTATCACTGACCGTTCCTGTAACTGTTGTTTGCGCCCGCACCGTGAAGGCCAGCAAACAGGACAAGCATACCAATAAAACGTGCTTTCCTAGCACATGCATAAAGCTTGCTTCTTTCATTGTTCTCATTTGGTTTGTGTTTTTATGATCGTTATCGAAGGTTGCTGTGCACAACCATTCTTTATGGTTATCGTTTGCCGTTCAGCTGTCATCTTAGTTTATAATCGTACGTGTTCATCGGAAAAGTTTTCATTGGTTAGCAGCGCCAAAGCCCCGGTACACGATCGGCCTATATTAAGGCTACAGCCGCATTCCCCCCCCCCCCGCACGTACCCGTGTGATCGGCCTAACAAGTAGACTGGAACAGAAATGAGATGGTGCGGTTTATCTTCTTGCCTGTACTTTAAAAACAGTTATTTCCTCCAAACACAAAGGCAAGGTAGATAAACGACGAAATGCCGGCAACCTGCCGTATCCTGCCCCCAACAGAGAAAAAATGTAAGCGAAATGGGATTCCGGTCAGTCTATGGTTGCTTCTGCACGATTTACAGAGGGAGCCGCTTGCGACAAAGCAGGATGAGATTAGATCGAGGAGCGAATATTGATGTAAAAAGGAACTTCGACCTGCTTCTGCCCGTTGCCTTTTATAATTTGCGCAGCATACTTGCCCATGAGTTCGAAATCGGTAGAAATGGTCGTTATCCCATTAAGAATAAACTTTTTTAAGGGCGTCTCATTATAGGAAATGATGCCCACGTCCTGTCCAACAACAAATTCTTTGGCAATACACTTCTCGAGGAGAAGTACCAGATCATCTTCCGCAAGGTTGATGTAACATTCTCCTTTTCTTATCGATTCTTTCGATAAATCGCCCACCAAAATGTGGTCAAAAGCGTATTGTTGGCAAAACTTATAGAACCCCTTGATAATAGCCTTTGGGTAATCGCTGTTATCGGGGAAAATGAGCTTTAATGTCCTATAGCGGGCAAGCGGCTCAAGTGCTTTTTCTAATGCCTCGTAGATGTCCTTTTCATAATTTTCATAGACAGCGTCGAAGGTGCCTTTTACTCCTTCTATCATTCTGCCCAGAAGCATTAATTTATCCGCGGGTATCAATGCCAACACTTCAGGAGCCTGATCCCGTCCCTCTTTAAAATGGGGGAAGACGACGTACCGGTCGTATTGTTTGGTGAGGTTGAGCAATAGACTCCGTAGGTGCGATATATCGCTGTTGTACACAAACAGGTCGAGAGAAGCTTCGTCTCCTAATTCACGGGCGAATGCATCGTATACGATCTTCTTATGTGCGCTGAGCTTATTTAAAAACAGGGCAATCTTTTGTTTATTGACAACATCAGATTTAGCCACGAAGTATCCTTTTCCGGGCGTCGAGGAAATAATATCCAAATTTTTAAGGTGCTTGTACCCTTTTTCGACCGTGTCACGCGATATATCCAAATAAACGCTCAGCTCATTAATAGAAGGCAGGATATCTCCTAGCTTTAGCCGATTATCCCGAACACCTTCAATAACGGCATCAGCCAGCTGTAAATATTTCGGCGTTGATGAAAAATCACTTATTTGGATGCTTTTGATAAAATCAGAATTGTTCATGTTTCCCCCACATAGATAGCGCTAAGGAAACGCTTTTTTTTAAAAAATACAATGTTTTGAAGCCAGTAAATTCTATTCGATATTCATTTATGCTTGGTGAGCCGTGAAAGTCAGGAGTCGTTACAACATAGGAGCTGTGAACCGTTCTAGCGTAGTCGAAGATCAGATTGTTGTCATGCTGAACACTATGCGAAACATGCCCAGCATGACAAATCTCTTCAGAGAGCCGATTATTTTAAGTATTCCAAACCATCAATACCCGTCATTCTGCTCGTATAGCCCCGGGGCGGTATTCAATTCCGATTGTGGCACGGGATAAAGGACATATTCTATGCGAAAATCCTCCATCTGCCCCCCTTCGTCTTCCCTACTGATCCAAGACTTCATTGTTGACTCGACCAAACCTGAACGGATAAGGTCGAACCATCGCGAGCCTTCACCAATAAGCTCCCTACGTCGCTCCTCCAACAACTGTAACAACGTGACCCCCGTCAGTGGTTCCGTTAATCCCGCCCGTGCACGAATCTTATTTACCACGGCATCGACATCTGTTGCCGTGTTCCCGGCCGCTCCCTTCAGCACACATTCCGCTTTGAGCATCAGCAAATCAGTATACCGGAAAACGATAAAATTAATTGGCCAGTCCATCCTACTGGTCGTAGGCACCTTAGTCAAGTCCACAAACTTTTTAATAAAAGCGCGGTTTTCCACGACGTTGCCGTACGTATATCCACGCTGGATGCTGAATGACTTACGGACATCGATGTCTGCGTACTTCTCAAGCAGGTCACTGGAAACCGGCCGTATCGTCAGCCCTCCTTGTGTGGCAAATCCCAATGATTGGAACCACGTATCAGGAACGAGTACCCATGGAAACGTCGCTCCCACCACCGGATTGGATCCACTGGAGTATTCTATATTAAAAATAACTTCTTTATTGCGTTCGTTATTGTAATCGAAGATTGAACTATAGGTGGGCAAAAACTCAAATGCATTGCTTGCAATGATATCATTAAACTGCTCAACAGCTAAATTCCACTCATTGCTATTCAACCCAGCACCATCCACGTTCAAGTCTGGTCCAGAACGGGTCATATAGACCAGTCCTAGTAACATCTTTGCTGCGTACACATTTGCCCGTCCCCTGTCGGCCGGAGCATATTCGCTGGGAGCTGGCAAATAGTCAATTGCCGTCGTGAGATCCTGAATAATGAAATTATAAACATCGATTACGGAGCTACGGGGAATCGTCTTAGCTTCGCTAGCAGAAACGACGCGATCGATTATTGGCACTTTACCGAAGTAACGTAGTAAATCAAAATAAAAGAACGCTCGTAAAAAGCGGACTTGTCCTTCCAGATGCCGTCGTAGGTTTGGGTCACTAATGACAGACTCTCCTTTACTCGCGAGCTGATCCAAATAATTATTGGCTCGAAAAATACCTGTAAAGTTGCTCTGCCATGCTTCGATCACATAGGGGTTGGCGTCGATGGTTTTATGAAAACTGTTTATTCCTTCCCAATCCCGGACCCCTCCGTCCGAGACGGCATATAGGTTATCGGAGCGCGTCTCTGACAGGTTAAGTAAACGATCTGGGTAAGCCCGCGCTGCGCTATAGACAGCGTTTAGCCCCTGTGTAAAATCGTTTACGGTCTGAAAGTACGTCTCAGACGTTGCACTCGAAATGGGTTGCTGATTCAGGTCCATGTCGCAGGCCGTAAACAGCCCTATGCTAAATATTATATAGATTATCCTTTTCATCTTATTTATTCATTAGTGTCTTATTTTCAAAGACATTACTCATTTGCGTTTGTATTTCTATGGTATTCATGAGCTCATGTTTCCCGGTCATGCCACCTTCGGCTGTAGAAGTCTGCGGATTCCCTCGTTCATAGGTTCTAAAACGTCAGGTTGATACCGAAAGTGATCGTTTTCGGCAGGGCTAATCCACCGTAGTCGCCCGCTTCCGGATAAGTATTGCTGCCGCTGAGGTTGGTATTCGCCGATTCAGGATTCAGCCCGCCATCGTACTTGTCATGGCCCCAGAAATTTTCCAGCGTCATATAAACACGGCCAGTATTGAGACGGGATGTTCCGCCGAGCCGAAGATCTTTAAAGTTGTACCCTAACGTAACATTACGCAAGCGCCAATAGTCGGAAGAATAGAGCCAATCTGTATTTTTTATGCGTCCAAATGTAGAGTAAGCTTTTCCCACGCGGCCGTCGCCTGGATCCTCCGCCGACCGCCAACGATCGCGATAGAAGCCCAGCGCGTTGTCGCTAGACCCTTGTCCGGTCCTTCCTAATGCCCTCCCTAATAAAGAATATAGCTGTCCGCCTTGTTGCCCTTGAAATAGAAAACTAATGTCAAAGTTCTTATATCGAACATCATTGGTGATACCCCAAACGTAATTCGGATTAGGGTGACCGACAATGACTCGGTCGTCACCGTCTATAACGCCATCTCCATTGGCATCAACATAACGCGGGTCTCCCGCCCGCTGGCTGCCGTACAGTGGAGCGCCATTGTCAATATCCTGTTGGCTGAGTATTCCGTCCTGTCGCACCACAAAGATGCTATACATCGGTTCGCCCACGCGGAGGATACTGTGCTCAATATCAAACGAGGACGGAATCAGCAGCTGTTGCTGATCGCCGACCAGTTTTGTCACCCTATTTGTATTATGACTGATATTCAGCGACGTAGACCAGGTAAAGTCTCCCCGCTGTATGTTTCTTGATGTCAATTCAAAATCCCAGCCACGACTCTTGACCTCTCCAGCGTTATCTAAAAAAGAGGAAAAACCGGTAGCATACATCGCCGGAACATTCAACAACAGGTTACTGCTTGTTCTGGTGTACCAGTCAAATGACCCTGATAGCCTGGCACCAAAGAATGCAAAGTCCAGCCCCAGGTCGTATGTTCTCGATTTTTCCCAGGTTATATCCGGGTTAATAATATTACTTGGAGCTTGCCCTGGCGCTGACGCCCCATTCCAAGAATAATTATAAAAGCCCAAGGTTGCTATTCCGCTATAATCGCCGATATTGTTGTTTCCAGACTCTCCGTAGCTTCCCCGAATCTTCAGGTCTTGGATCACATCCGACCCTTGGAGGAAGGACTCTTCGGATAAGCGCCAACCTAGCGATAATGAAGGGAACCATCCCCATTTCGTGTTCGTACCGAAACGGGAAGAGCCATCGCGCCGTAAGCTAGCCGAGAGCAAATATCGATTATCGTAAGCGTACTGAACCCGACCGAAATAAGACAGCATCAGATTTTTTGTAGCGTTCGTCGATGATATAGTGGCGACCGCTGCATTCAGCGTCTTTATTGTGCTGTTGGTGTATCCTCCCTGGGAGTTCATGGATGTGGTTTCCAACCTGTCGTAGTTATAAGCGTGCCCCAACAATGCCTGTACGCTGTGTTTCGCTAATTCTAAGTTATAGTTTAATGTGTTCTCATTCACAAAAGTCTGCTTTCTATACGTGTTATTTGCTCCATAGGTAGCTTGGTTAGGGTTATTGACACGGTTCGCCAACGTACCGGCAACGGTATATGGGATAAAGCTGAAACCTTGACGATCGGCATGATCGAAGTTGACAGTGGTTTTAAAGATCAAGTTATCTAAGATGTTGTATTGTCCATACATGGTTGCCAATACCCGCGCGATTTTATTCTCCCCAACATAATTGGTTAGCTTCGCTATCGGATCATTGGTCGAGGTGCTCCATGGGTATCGTTCGTTCTCAAAAACATTAACCATTCCCGGAGCACGATCCTGAACAGGCGTCATTGAGTAGATCTGATGCATGATATTATCCTTCCCTTCCACTCCGGGGTCGTTCATGATAGAATACGTCGGAGCCAGATTCATACCCAATGAAACTTTTTTACTCGCCTTTACATCAACATTCGCCCGTAATGCATAGTTCTTATAATCGAGTCCTTTCACAATCCCCTTCTGATCCATGTAGTTGCCCGAGATATAATAATTAACAAAGTCGGTACCACCTGATGCCGCCAGTTGGTAATTTTGAACAAGCCCCCTGCGATATGCTTCGTCCTGCCAATTGATAAGGTGTAGCCCGGGCTGGCCATCCTGCAACCAGCGCTCGTCATACATGTAGGACGTATTGTAGGTTCCCGGCGACAGGCCAAGAATCGTCCGGCGCTCCTCCATACTCTGGGAGGCGGATCTTCCCGAACCAGAAGCCTCCCATTGCGCATCGATCATTTCTACTGCCCGATCAATCCATTCGTGTCCATCCAGCATATCCAGTTTTTTGTAAGCTTCCGAGGCCCCTAGATAGGTATTGAAGGAAATTTTCGGTTGGCCAGACTTTCCGCGCTTCGTCGTGATCAATACCACACCATTGGCGGCACGGGAACCATAGATAGCCGCCGCCGAGGCATCTTTCAGCACTTCGATAGATTCAATATCATTCGGATTGATATTATCCAAAGGGTTTCCGGAAGCATAATTACCGGACCCATTTGGCGCTGCTGTTGCTAACGGAAAGCCATCGATAACATACAGCGGCTCGCTGCCAGCAGTTATAGAGCCGGAACCTCGCACCTGTACACTAAGCCCTTTTCCTGGAACTCCGGTCGTTTGCTTCACGCGAACGCCCGACATCTGTCCGACTAACGCTTGGTCTACCCTGGCCATCGGCCGCTCTTCCAATCCCTCGGCATTAAACTTGGAAACAGGCGCTATCAAATTTGAACGGCGCTGGGAACCATATCCTATCACGACCACCTCGTCTAATAGCTCGTCTTTTCCCCGTAGCGTGACCACGAGGGGCTGTAAGCTATTCAGGGTTATCCGTTGGGGTTCATATTCCACAGAGGAAATTAATAAGGTTTCGCCGATGCTCACCGGCAAAGAAAACTCTCCATTCATATCCGAGGAAGCTGACCGTTGCCCGTCGCCTTCCACTTTAATAGAGACACCTGCAACAGGCTTTTGAGATTCATCCTGTACTTTTCCTTTAATAGACTGCTGTCCGAATGCCGACGAGCCGAAAGCAAACAAACAGGCTAATAGGCAATTTAACCAGATTTTTGTTCTCATAGATTTATAAATTAGTTACTCAATTAGATTTATAGGGCTATTGGCAACGAATGTAATTACTGAAAGCAAAACAACTGTCATGCGCTTTCATGCACAGCGGTCTAACGCCACAACCTCGGGATTTTACGCTCTCCGTCGACTATTTTGTGTAACAAAACCATATAAAAACGACCGACTAAGAAAGACGGTCGTTTTCGGTTTACGGCGAGAATATTTTTGGTTTTCCAGCCCCTAGTTATCTCCTCTTTAATACGAAAGCAGCCGGACCGGTCCCTTCAGCCCACTGTCCATGATTGCCCACCCGCTGGCATCAAAGTCTTTGTAGTCGATATTAACAAAGTTGATTTCGTGGTAGTTACGCCAAGGCACTTTTCTGCGGTCCAGATCGCGGATTCGGTTCGCCATTAGATTGGCAACTTCAATCCGTATCTCGTTGTCGCCATCTTTTAACCATCCTCCTATCTCCAGTTGAAAGGGGTTTGCCCAGACAATACCTGCCCGTTGGCCATTCACATATACGCAGGCACTTTCTGCTACAGCTCCCAATTGTAAAAGGTATGCCTTCGTGTCGTCCTTGGCGATCCGCACAGTCGTCTCGTAAATACCGGTTCCGGAGAATATATCAGCAACTGGATCGTTCCAAGCTGTCCAGAAGTCAGGCTTATCAAGTAAGCGGGAGCGCGGTAAACGAGGTCCCCCCGCTGGGAAGCTTACCCGCCAAGGGCCCGCAAGCATTTGGCCCTCCTGAAGGCTGTCTACGTAGCGATAAGGCAGTGCCGACTGCTGCCCACGCGCAACTTTAATGATCCACGCGTAGCCGGCTGGTATTTGGATCCGCACGGAACCGCTGTCGCTCTGTAGTCCGAATGTCTGGCCGGTCTGTGGATCCAGCAGCGTATACGTGTGTCCCGAAGCATTCAACCACACCTTCTCATCGATGATTTCAGCAGTATGGTTGACAAGGTAATAGTAGGTGGCATCGCCGGCCTTCCGCCGGTTGAATTTCAGCCCCGCCCGTACTAAACGCTCCGCAAGAATCTGCTCTGTCTCCAGTGCCGACAAGATATCGGCTGTCAAATACATTTTACCCTTCCCGTAACGGACATATTGGTTATTGTCATCACTTTTCAAGCCGGCCTTTTCAAACAGGTTCCGCAGCAGTTCACGCCGGCCGCTCACGTCTACCATGCCGGGCACATCCTCAGGTATTGCCTCCCAAAACACAGTTGCTCCTTCTTCCACCAACTGCAATAGATGGGACAGCGTCTTTTCCGAAAAGTACCTACAAGCAGGTACATACAAGGCTCTATACGGGGCGGCATGCGCTGAAGTCACTAGCTGGCCGTCCCTTACCCCTGTACCGCTCAGGATGGCGTCTGTCACAAAATCAAAGCTATAACCTGCGCGCTGTAAATAAACACTCTGTTTATAAAACGCCGTCGGATGAAGCCATTTATCGACATGATGTACACTCAGTTGCTTAAATGCCCCATCGGTATCGTGCCATATATCGTAAATCGGCCAATAAACCAGCAGTTCATTATCAGGCCCTGCCGTCTGCAAAATAGACTGCACCCGTGTAACATAATTGTTCAGCCCTGAGAGATGGGGCCAGAATGAATTGTTGGTCGTGAAATTGACAGATGCATAAAACAACCACCCGGGGTACGGTACATCTGCAGGAGAATAGGTAGTTCCATGATAAAATACATGGTTCACGCCCGCCAGGAACAGTTGTTCTACCTCAGGCTTTGCCTGCGATAAAGATGTTTTAAAATGTTCCGTCAGCCAGGTAAACGTTTCGGACGACGTGTATTTCTTCCCACTGGTATGTGTGGCGGATGAAGCGAATTTAAACATCATCGGATCGGGATCCACATTGCGCACATCCGCGCTATCTCTGCGCAGGTTTGGAATACCAAACAAGCTGGATCCAAACGTTTCACACTCTGCAATATCTGTACTCGCGTATAAATCAATGAGATTGCCTGGCGACCCATGAGCCTGATTTCGAGACATGGCCCCATACTTACGTGCGAACCCGGTAAATGGGCGAAGAAAGTTTTGTTGCAGAACCGCGCTTACTACTTCTCTATAGTCTGATTTAATACGGGACTCTTTATCTTTATTACCGCTTTTGCCCGCAAAGTCCAGGAGGTGGTCTTGTAGTCTATATCCTTTCTTACGTTCAAATATTGTTAAGAAGTCGTCCGTCCAATTTGCGCCGTAGACCTCATAGCTGTCGTTAAAGAACGAACGGATCTGGACAGACCTCCCTTGAAACGCATGCTGAAACCGGGAAAGGTAATGCTGTACGGAACGTGCACCGAGGTGATCCAACGTGAATCCCTCTCCGCCGGGAGCTGCTCTTTTAACCTTCTGTCGCGTCCGCCCCGTAAAAAGCGCCACGACACGTACCTCTTCGGGGGCCGTCCACGACGTGCCGCGGGGCGCATCCAGGTAGCTGTCCAGATCAATTTCTTCTCCGTTTGCTTTGAAAGCGCGTAGCGCCTGCAGTTTGCTGTAGCTTTGTTTCGCATCGCTAACCGTTAACGGAAAACCGAGCACCTCCCCCTTCCGCAGTAGAATCTCGTCCAGGAAAAATTTTGTCGCTGCGTATTCCTCGTCCACCTGAGGACCTCCAAATGGCCAGCCGGTCCCTAAGTTCATATCGACCCCCATCCCTAATCCATTGGCCCGCTCGACGGTGAACGAAAGCATATCCATCCACTCAGGCGACAGAAACGAAATATACCGGTGTTCATATCCTTTGGCTCCATAAATCGGCGTTATCTCGACACCGCCGAAACCGGCCGACTCAAACAATGTAAGTTCGCGTTGTATGTTTGCTTTGTCTACTGCCGAGCCTAGCCACCACCATCGCGTCCAAGGCTTCATTTCTTTGGTTACTTCCGGCCAAGGTCCCTGCGCCCACAGGGAGGTCTGGATCAACAGACAACACAAAGTAATCCAATATCTTCTCTTTAAAATATTCTTCATATCTGTCCCCCGGTCAATTAGTCTAAGTGAAATACCTGCGTCAACGGAGTCGAAACAGGTGAATAATCAGGATTTGTTTCCATAATATCAGCCATATATTTCCACCACCGCTGGACGACTTCCGTTTTACCGAGCTCTTGGGAAGAGCTGTCGGTAAGTCGTTGCACCGCAAATAGCGTATCAGATTCCCCATCCAAAAATATCGTATAATCGGAGATACCGCTCTCCTTTAACAGTGCAACAAGCTCAGGCCAAATAGCCTGGTGCCGTCTTTCGTACTCGGCTTTCATACCCGGCTTCAATTTCATTTTAAAAGCAATCTTCTGCATGTTATTGTTTTTTTATTTCCAGACCGTTACTCCTCCTTAGGATGCAGTCTTGAATGGATGTCAATTTCTATGATACTCAATGTTCCCCGTGCATTCGCATCGTCGCGGGCGACGCCGTCATCCAGTTTCTTCCCTCCAATCTCTGCATGCAGGTTTTCTGCGGCGACATAGGAAGAATCTTTCAACTGTACTTTTACGCGACGTCCCCGTGTACGCGGCACAGTTATCGTGTAGTATCCTAACGTCGTCTCCGTCTCGCCGTCAAAAACCAGCTTATCATCGATAAAGATCTGGAGTGGATATGCTCTCGACCTAAAGTTATTCAACTTAACGTCAATCTCATCGATATCCGATACCTTTTCTAACGTATATTCAATCCACGCCGTTGATCGACGTCCGTCGTTCACCCAGTCTGACAGTTCATTATCATCAAACGAGGCGGAAGCCCGGTGTTCGTTGGCACCTGCACGCGCCCCTGCAATGAGGAGACTTCGTCGGGTCCATTGTAAAGGACGCTTATTTATCCCTTCTCCCCGTTGCATATTGGATGGCAAACCAGCGGCTGCATGTTTGATAAAGAGCCCCGATTTGTCGTCCACCGGACTGACCCCGAAGGATAAGCTATCCCCAAGCAGCCCGTTCGCCTGCGCCCTCACCACAACGTGGCCGCCGCGGCCGTATTGCGTGCGCAACAGTACGCGGTTCACCCCGCCCTCTACCGGAAGCGACTCGGCAAGAATATAGTTATTGGGCCCCTGTGCAATTCCTCCACGCCAGTCCATGGGCCCCTCCCAAGCAAAATCGACCATGTTGGTCGCCGTCGGGCACCGGCGGCCCTCTTTATCCTGTACTTCCACCTCGACAAGCACCATATCGTTGCCATCAGCAAAAATCCCATTTTCACCGTGCACAGCCTTCAATTTCAACTGATAAGGTTCGCCGGTCGTCTGCATTTTTTTCTCGTTCAGCAGTTCACCTTCCGCATTGTAGGATCGGGCAACAATTTCGCCTTTTTCGAACAATACCTGAGGAAATGTGAATAGAAATTGATAAGAGCGCTGCCCGAAACCCTGACTTCGTCCGTTCACGAATAGCTCGACCCGCTCACCGCCGCTTATTACGTATACATCTTTTTGCAATCCGTCGTTATAGTTCCAGTGGCCAACAATGTGAAGGCCTTTTGGATCCGCGTCAACCCACCCGTCCCACATGACCTGATGGGCGAAATAGGCATCTTTCGGAATCCGCATTGCATCTACCTCTCCGCTCCTGCGGTAGTTTTCCTTTCCCCGGTAATGCGTGTTGGAGTCAGAAAAGATAATGTTGACACCTCCCGAGCTGACCCGCCGTCCCGTTCCAGGTCTCACTTTCCAATACTCCCACCACCGTCTGACAGCCTCTAAAGCATGTTGATCCTGATTCCTATTGTAGTCGCTGGCGTCGTTACCTTTGTAAGGCGGCCCTTCTCCTTCTCTATGAAATGGGTAGGTAAACTCGTCCCAATACTTTCGCAGACCTTCGTCCCGCATATACTCCGTTGCTATCATGGGATGCTTAGCACTCTTGTTAATATATAACATCTCCCCACCATACTCCGCCAGCTTACTATCCAGCATCTCCCGCGACCCGATAGCACGTCCGCCGTGCGGATCGAATCGATCTCTGATAGCTTTCATCTCGGCCATATGCTCTTCCGAGATGGATTCGTTTCCACTTTCATAAAATAAGACGCTTGGACTATTCCGATAATAGATGATCGCATCTCGCATCAGCTCTTTCCGCTGCTCCCATCGGCGCCCTTCGACATCTTTCTCGGCATCTCCCGCGGGAAGCATCTGCAGCAATCCCACCCGGTCACAGGACTCTACATCCTGGCGCCAAGGCGTGACGTGCATCCACCGCACGAGATTGGCATTGCTCTCCACCATCATGCGGTTACTGAAGTCGCTCAACCAAGGCGGTACAGACAGCCCTACAGCAGGCCACTCGTTGCTGGTGCGCTGTGCATACCCTTTCATCATCAATACCTGATCATTCAGGAAAACCATTCCCTGCTTAAATGCTGTCTTCCGAAAGCCGGTTTTGGTGTGGACAACGTCTACATCGGCCCCGCTTACCCGTAATGTCGATGTAACCGTATACAAGTAGCCGTAGCCCCAGTTCCAGAAGTTTACCCCAGTAAGCGGCGATTGAGCGGACAGTATTTTACGTCCGCCGGCCTCAATCGAAAAAGGTACAGCAAACGACCTGACCTGCCGGCCGGACATATCCCTTACGTCGACAAGGAACGTTCCGTCCTTTGCTTCGTCTGTTTCATTTCTTATTTCTGACTCGACATGCAGCTCCAGGCGCTTCCCCGCGACATCTATCTTTTTCGCATAAACATAGGTTCCCGTAGTCCCTAAGTTCGAATATAACGGAAGCGTCTGATAAAGCTTTCCTGTAAAGTGTATCCATACGTTCTTTGGGATACCGCCGTAATTCGCATTAAAATTTTTATCATTCCACTGGAAAGTGCTGTTGCTCACTTTCTCCCGGTATGTCCAACTGTTGTCTGTGCGGACAGCTATAGTGTTTTCCCCAGAGCGGAGCACGACATCAGAAATATCAAGTCCCACGGCCATAACCCCATTTTCGTGCCTGCCGACCAACTTTCCATTGACATAAAATTCTGCGCCCATCCGTACCCCTTCAAATTCAAGGAATACCTTATCGGACGGCACATCCTTCGGTACCGAAAACTTCTTACGGTACCATACGATGGCTGTGCTATGTTCGTGAATGGGTTTTGCAAACGCTTCGTCTTCGTTCCACGCCCGCGGCAACGTTGTGTTTCTCCAGGCCGTATCATCGAAGTTAGCCTGTTCCGCTCCCGGCAGATCTCCAATATGATAGCGCCACTCCGCGTTGAAACTAAAAGTCTGCCGCGGTTGCGCCGTTCCTAGACAACACCACAACGAAAACAATACGATGGATAGAACTTTCTTTTTCATGCGTTAATAATTTACTACAATCACTGTCCCAGGTGTCGTTACGTTCAACATTAAATGCTGTGGAAGAGCCTACTTCAGCAGCTTATAGTATTCGCTTCCGGCCAGCAGGAAACATCCCAAACCGTAATCCTCAAAATCAGGCACACTGGCAAAACGCACCGGCTGCCCATCTTTAGGTTCTTTACCTGTCCCCTGCATGTAGCCCAAAAAGCCCGATGGATGTACTGCTTCGTTGACCATTGCCGACCAAGCCTTGTCTACAGCCGGCCTATAGATTGTGGCGTCCAATATACCCTTATTGATACCCCAGGCCATGCCATAGGCAAACAATGCCGTTCCAGAGGTCTCGCGCCCACCGAAATGTCCGGGGTCATGCAGGCTCACATTCCAGAAACCGTCAGAGCGCTGTACGGCAAGGACGCCTTCCATCAGATTTTTGTAGTCCTCTAAGTATTCCGTCCGGTGTTTCTCGGTTTCCGGCAGAATGTCAAGAACACGTACCAGCGCGGCTACTACCCATCCATTTCCGCGCGACCAATAGCAATCCTCCCCGTTTGGCTCTTTATATGGAGGCACGAAGTCTTTATCGCGCCACCAAAGTTTATCCTCCGGATTATAAAGGCCTCCGCCTTCAACTGCTTTAGTATGTGTATACATTTTATACATATAATCGAAATACCTTTCGTCGTTCAACATCACACCTAATTTTGCGAACACCGGCATAGCCATCTGGATGGCGTCAATCCATGTCCAGTCGTCTACTTTACCTGAACGGATGATATAATCTATATTCTGCTTAATAGCCGCCATGCGCTCCGGCTGGGGATCCATCTCGTAAAGATCAAGGTAAATCTGACCGCATGCCTGGTCGTCTGCATTTCGCGTTTCCACTCCATTACGCATACTCCATTTATGTTGCGTGCCCCAATCGACTGCGTAATCGTAATACCGCTTGTCGGGATCAATCTGGTATAAAGCCATCAATCCTTCGTAATATACGGCACGCGTCCATATATTGCTTGGCCGCCACCTGTTCGTGTAAATCGGCTTCCCTGTGTCCGGCCACTTCTGCATAAAATAAGCATTGGTACTACGTAGTACGGTTAGCACCTGTTCAGGCGTCGTTTTCGTTGCTTTATAAGACGCTCGCTGCGATACACAGGCTCCCAGCGCCAGTGTCAACACTAAAAAGAAGATTTTATTTTTAATTCTAATCATATTCGCTATCACTTTTGGTAACCTGTTGTCCACCTACGCCGATGTCTTCGCATCGCCTTATCGCGCAAGCACTTCTATACGATAAACGGCACCGTGTCGGTCCATCATCGCCCTGACACTCAACCTGCTTTTTGACACATTCACGGATCATCTATCGACGCTATCCGGTTTATAAGGTTCATCTGCGATAATAGCATATATGGGGTAGGCCGGCAACCTGTAGTATCCTGTGATGCGGCAATATCGCCGCCCAGAGAGTACCCAAGGCCTGTTCTTCGCTATAACGTTACTGTTACAATTTCGATCGCTTCTTATCAAGCACTTCATAGGGAATGACACCGACACGCGCTGCCCACGACGCATAAATAGCAGACAGCTCTTCGACGATCTCCGGATACGTCGCACTGATGTCGTGTGACTCCGCCCGGTCGGTCAAGAGGTCGAATAAACACCATCGGTTAACGGGATATTCGGAGACTAGCTTCCACCGCCCCTTGCGGACGGCCCTATTCCCCTCGTGTTCAAAACAGATTGCACGTTCCTCAACGGCGTGATGGTCCTGCCAAATGTACTGTAGCGGTATACCTTCCATAGGTTGGATAGGCTGCCCGCCGTAATCTTTCGGATAGATGGCGCCTGCCCATTGCACTAAGGAAGGCATAAGGTCAATGAGATGGGCAGGGGTGTGAACCTGCCGCCTGCTGGGTATAAAACTGGGCCCATAGGCAATAAAAGGCGTGGCATTACCGCCCTCAAACGCCCAGTGCTTATACTTCCGGAACGGCGTATTACTGACGGCTGCTCCTTCCTTACCGTAGGATGTGAACGACCGTGGGTTGCCCGCCGGCAGATCATTGGCCGCTAAAATTTCGTCGGTAAAGCCGGTACCGGTGATCGTTTCGTGGCTCGCGCCGTTGTCAGACAGGAAAAGAAAAATCGTATTTTCCCATGCCCCCTCCTGTTGGAGGCATTTCACTAAGCGTCCGACATTCTGGTCTATTGCATCCACCATCGCAGCATACACGGCCATACGCTCGTCCCATTGTGTTTTTTGATCATCGGTACAGGATGCCCAGTCGACAATCGTGGCGTCGTGAGGAGGAAGCTTGGTCGACGACGGAAAAAGCCCGAGCAACTTTTGCCGTTCGAACCGGCGTTCTCTAATTTTACCCCAGCCGTCCATATAAGCGCCCTTGTATTTGGCAATATCCTGCGGTTTGGCATGCAGGGGCCAATGCGGTGCCTGGAAGGCCAGGTAAACAAAAAAAGGATCCTGCCTACGGGTATTTAGATGTTGTCTGATAAAAGTTATCGCATGGTCGGTATAGGCATCGGTACTGTAATAGTCTGCCGGAGTAGAAACCGCATCATTATCCAGCGCGATAGTAAGCTGTTGGGACGGGCGATATGGCCGGTTTTCGAAGTAGCTGTTGGCTCCGTCGATCAACCCATAGTAACGGTCAAACCCACGTTGGAGGGGCCAATTGTCGCGCTCTTGCCCCACATGCCATTTCCCGGCCATATATGTTCCGTACCCGGCCTGCCGAAGAACCTCCGCCAACGTCACCGAACTGCGATTCAGATATCCTTGATAGGCCGGATACGGCCGCTTATTCATCATGTCGCCAATACCCGCCTGATGCGGGTAGACACCGGTCAGCAACGACGCTCTGGATGGACAACAGCGGGATGCATTATAAAAGTTTGTCATCATAACGCCTTCCCGGGCCATGCTGTCTAAATTGGGCGTCTGGATCTCAGAACCAAAACATCCTAAATCAGCATACCCCATATCGTCCGCTAAAACGACAATGATATTCGGCCGCCGGTTCGTCTGCGCGCAAACAGTCCACACCGTAATCTGCAGCAGGAAAACACAGATAAACTTCATAGAACACATATTAAACTTCATCGAATGCCCGTTGTACAAAACCGCCTGAGACCCGATTCCGGGTTGCCTGCCAAAAAGCGGGCAACTAAAGAGGCATTCAACCCGGCCCCTTCACGGGTGGTGTGCGTATTGTCTTTTGCCTCAAAAAAACGGTCGTTCACAAAATTCTTTCCCCGTTCCTCGTAGGCGGCAATGATCATATCCTGCAGTGGAATAAAAAAGGCGCCGGACTGTTTGGCTGCTTCTTCCGCCCACGTACTATAATCCGACCTCCGCACCTTATTTCCTTCCCATGCATTACGGGGTATCGGCGAACAGATAATGGCATAGGCTCCTTTGTCCTGTATGTTTTTTACGAAGCGCCTAAGGTAGAAACCGTAACTATATACAATTTCCCGTTGCTTCAGCAGGGGGTTGTCCACCTCATTAAACTCATCGCCATTTCCCCGGATGCTTCCCCTTGCCCGTAATGTATCGACAATAGGACTCGCATCGTTGTGCCCGAACTGCATAATCACAAAATCTCCAGCGCGAATGCTGTCCAAAACAGGCTGCCAAAGCTTAGGGTCATTATAAAACGTGCGTGAGCTCGTTCCTCCTAGAGCTTTGTTTCTGACGTTGATTTTAGCCGTATCCATATGCAGGTGAAGGAAACTCCCCCACCCCCACTGGCCATTGGATCCGTCGCCACGACCGTTCTTTACCGTGGAATCTCCTATAATGTACAAAGTGGGTTTATCGTTCTTGGCGATAAACGCCGTAACGAGCGTAGCTAGACAAATCAGCAGCCCCACATAGAATAAACGCATCATCATTTTACTTCGTTTTTGTTCCTTTTGACATATTTCGACATAACGCTGTCAGCATCTTCCAGTATCACAACCTTGTTGGGAGTCATGGACGTTTCCTGTATTTCGCCAACGGATGTTGGATAGCCTGTAGACCTTCGACAACGGAAGCTGCATTCACCCACGCCCCCGCTTTGTTTGTATGTGTATGATCGCCCGGGAAGTATTTCTCCTTAACCGCATCCGGCCCCAATTGTTCATATTTTGCGGCAGTGATCTCGTTCAAGTCTACGAACGGAACACCTTCCTCGTCGGCGATCTGCCTTGCCCATAGCCCAAAGTCCCTATCCGCTCTTTTAACCCGTCCCTCCTGGTTCCATTGGTTTCGCGGAATCATAGACAAGATGATAGGCATCGCCCCTTTACGTCGGGCCTGACGTACAAAACGCCTTAAGTTCTCCCCATATGTATAGACCGTTTCGGTCCTCCCGTTGCCCCAGTCCAGCACAACGGAATCCTTCCCAATTCCGCGTAGCACCCCTCTATATCCTTGTTTCGTGGTATCGGGCCGGCTTCCCTCATTATGTCCAAACTGGATCAATAGGTAATCACCCGGTTTAAGCAGCGAGTCAACCTTATCCCATCGTCCTTCTTTTTGAAATGTCCGTGTACTACGTCCAGCCATTGCGTGGTTGGCAATAGTAATCTGAGCTGTATCTAAAAATTCCGGGAGAAGCGATCCCCATCCCCAGTACTCCTGATCAGTATTGCGCACGGTAGAGTCGCCAATAATATAGATAGTAGGTTTTCGCTGCTGGCCAAACGACCATAGTAAAACGCCCAGTAACAATATGACCTGTATTTTTAACATGTGTATACGTTCTTTCTATTACGGTGTCTTCCAGCTGTTTCCCTTCGAACGAGCCCCCGGTGACGCCGTCGCTGTGGGGCCGTTGCTATACCGAACAAGCTGGACGTGTGGTTTTTGAGGCCTGTCCATTCCCGTTCCCAGGTAATAGCTTGTGTGCGGAGGTTGGTTATATCCTACATTTTGCCAGGCTATGCTTAACCGATATTGAGGATCATGCATCAACGTATACAGCCGATGGCGCGTCGGAACTGTCGATGTGTAGATACGCAGCGACTGGTTATCCTCGGACCGCAAAATGAGCTCTTCCCTCCAGTCGCCGAGGATATCGGCGCTTAGGTTAGGCGTACTCTTCGTTCCGTTGATGGACAGCGCTCCGGATGCACGGAATATGATGCCTTCCTCATATTTCTCGATATAATTGCTGTTCAGCAATTCGCGACTCAGATCGCCGTCCCACCAGATTAAAAAATTAGCCGATTTCGGCGCTGCGCCGACTTCATCGCCTTTCATATTGTACAGCGTGGGCGATCCCAGCCACCACATATAGGCGCCACGGCGCGCCGGATCAATGTTAGCGGCTACCCCTCTTGGGACATCCTGATCTATCGCCCCCTTAAAAATAATCTCGCCTGTTTTTGCATCGCGCAACGCTACGCCTACGCCCTTACGCCCTCCTTTTAGTTCGTGAATACCGAACACCTCCAAGCCCGGCCGGTCAGGGTCGAGATCTCCAACATGTAGCGCATCACCGTGTCCCAGTCCTGTACTGTATAGCCCTTTACCGTTGTCATCAACAACCATCGCTCCGAAAACAATCTCATCTTTACCGTCACCATCTACGTCCGCAACCGACAAGCTGTGATAGCCTTGGCCCGAATAGGGGTGCCTGGCTGTCTGTGTATCAAACACCCATCTTTGCTTCAACATCTTATCTTTAAAATCCCATGCTACGAGCGCCGTCCGCTCATAGTATCCTCTCGTCATCACCAGGCTGGGATGCTCGCCGTCAAGGTAAGCTACACAGGCCAAAAACCGGTCAGACCGGTTCGCCTTTGTGTCGCCCCATCGCTGCAAATCTCCCCGTTCCGGGAGGTAATCTACCGTACACAGGGCCGCGCCGGTCAAGCCATCGAATACCGTCAGAAACTCGGGCCCCTTGAGTATTCTGCCATAGGTTGGCGAGGTACGCACCGTATCGCGCCAATCCGCCTTTGCGTCGCCGATAACCGTTCCTTGTCCGTCCAGGGTTCCATCTGCGGTTTTGCACACAAATTCAGCCCGTCCATCGCCGTCAAAATCGTAAACCAAAAACTGCGTGTAATGGGCTCCCTCTCGGATATTTTTCCCCAGATTGATCTCCCACATAAGGGTGCCGTCCAGCTTATATGCCTGAAAAACAGGATCGTCCGTGAGCCCGTTATGTGCGTTATCGTGGGCCTTGCCGGTTTGGTGGATGATCAGCTCGTAGGACCCATCGCCGTCCAGATCGCCTACCGAGACGTCGCCGGGCGTATATCCTTTCGGTGTCCGCAGTGGAATTTCAAGATAGGGCTGCACAGCGTCCTTTCCATGAAGGGTCAGCTGGCCCTCCAATCGCTCGTGCTCCCCAGATGTGCTCACAAGCGTATACGCGACATCTCTGCTGGCATCTACCGTGCTGTCGACATAATTGGTACCTGCTGTTATAGCCTTTTCCGTAATGCGTACTTTTTTCTTCCCGGTATACTGACGATAAAGATGGAATGCTTTATCATAATCGTCTGTGGCCACCAGCCGCCAGCTCAGAAAAACGCTATTCCCGGTTGTCTTGATCGCCACCAATCCTCTATCCAGATACTCCATATGGGGTTGCGCCCACGCAACGCCTACCATTAGGACGAAGGCAGAAATCGACCATATCTGAACAAGAATCACCCTTGTCTGCGTGCCTAGACTGTTCATTCTCCGCTTATTTTTGGACCACGTTCTTACCATTGACGACAACATTCCGCAGCGTGAAATTCTGAATATATTCCTGGTGTATATACGGACGTTTAGCTGCGTTGACAGTCATGTTTTCAAACGTAAAATCGGACAATTTATACTGCTCCGAATTATGCACGTCGAATAGGATGTCGACATCAAGTGTTACGTTGCGTAGTACGATATGGCGTGCATAAGACAGCTTGATATCCTTCTCTCCCTTCAGATCGAAAAACTGTGTCCACGGTTTGATAAAGAGTAAGCTTCCCGCGTTGCCTTTCACATTTTCAATCAAGATATGTTCGTACTCCTGCGGCGTATCGGGACGCATCTTAAGCTGCAGCAGCTTCTTCGCCCTGTCCAGCGTATTGTTACGGAAAATAACGTTATAGCTATGAATGGACTCGCTTCCGCATGTCAGCGCGCTGTGACAAAAACCGAAGGTCGAATTCTCAATGATAATATTGTAGTTCGCTCCATTGTCGGGATCTTTATCAGCGTTCGGCCCCTTTCCGCCCTTTAACGCTATGGCGTCGTCGTTCACCGATAAATAACAATCTTTAATCAGTACCTGATGACAAGCGTCTAGATCAATAGCATCCGAACTGGGGGCTTTTACCGGCTTCTCGGGAGCTGTGATGTGGAGGCCGATTAACTTGACCCTTTCACAGCGATAGTAATGCGATGTCCAGAATGGTGAATTCTTCATACGGATGCCAGACACCTGCACATCCTTGCTGTTGGACACGTACAATATCCTGGGACGCATCTCATCCATATTGGTACAGTTAGGGTTGAATCCGCGGCGCAACCAGAAAGATTTCCAATAGCGTAAGCCATTACCGTCGAGCGTTCCACTCCCGGACACCGTAAAGCCATCCACCTTATCCGCATTGACTAAGGCGGCAAAATACTTTACGGTCTGTCCTTCCATTCGCGTGGTGAGCAACGTAAAGTTGCTGATATCGTCGCTCCCCTTCAACACCGCTCCGTCCTCTAGATGCAGATGTGTCTTCGGCTTGAAAAACAAAGAGCCGCTGAGGTAGGTACCCTTCGGTATGATGACAACGCCTCCGCCCTCCCGGTGAGCGCGATCAATAACGGCCTGTATTTTTTCTGTCTGTATAAGCGTGCTATCTTGGACGATTCCAAAATCGGTGATACGGTATGCCTTGCCCAAAGAAGCGATGTCGGTAGGTTCTACGTTATCAAACCACGCTGGAATAGGGGTTCCGTCCGGAAAGCGGTTTTGCGCTAAAACCGTCGTTCCTAAAAAAAACGTTAGAAAAGCGAGAAGGAGTGGTAAGGGTTTATTCTTCATCATGTCGTTATGTAGTTCGTTTATAAAGAAAAAACATCGTGTCTTTTCCGGTCAGCATGTCTGGTGTCGGCAATCGACAACCTTCAACAATCCTAAACTATCAACTAATACACTGAGGGGCAACCTGTAGTGTCCTGTTTGGCGCCTCCGACAAGCTGGTTTCGTCACTACTATCGGGCGGGCGGCCGCGTATTTGTTCACTTCTTTTGCTTTGTAAAATATTTGTGATGTGTGCTTGTCGGACCGCCGGCCCGGCAATGCGCAAGATCCACTACTATGACCCGATCATCTTAATCCGTGAGGATATTCTCTTTAGGCATAACAAACTGCATGTTCTCCTCCTCACCTTTCGGCAGTCCAAAGTAAAAGTGAAGCGTACGTGTTATAGGCCCTGTAAGGCTGTTTAGCTCGCCCGCCGGACCATTGACTTCAGCCCTGTTGTTGATGCCCATTGCCAGTTTCGTGCCGACGGCAGGAATAGCATCCAGGAAAGAGATATCTCCTTCCGGCAGCGCGGGGTATCCCTTGGGCCCCGAAATGCCATAGAAATCAAATAGGCGGACATACATATTATCCTCTTCTGTCACAACTAAAAATTTTCCCTGTGTGGTATTGAATTGCATCCAGCTAACGTCAGAAAAATATCCTTTAAACTCGGGAAAGATCCACGGCCCAATACCAGCTTTGGCGTCATTATACATATTCTCCCACGTGTTCAAGGTCACACCTTGCTGCCGGTTCTTCCAGACGCGGTACGGTCCGTTTCCTAACCACTTGGCGCTGATAATATAGTTTTCGGGATAGCTAAAAGTCACACCGGCGTAGGGAACGGGCTTATTGACCTGATACGTATAATCGAGCTTTAGCCAACCGCTTGGATACATAGTCCAACGGATGTTCTTCAGATCGCCATCATATGCGAATTCCAGTCCCTGGCTGTCACCGTCCATAAACGTTCTAGCCGCGGTCAACGTATACTGTCCACCGACTAACACGGGTCCATCCGTAAACGATAGTTTCATACTATAGTCGTTCGCCAGGTCTACCAGCTGACCGGTTTGCTTGGCCATTACGACGGTAATTCCATTTGCCTTTAACGTGTAGTTGGCGGAATCTTCGGAAAGGCTTACAGCAGACTTTGTTTTAAGCGGCAAAATTTCCTTAGCAATAGCAGCATTATTCTTGATCCGCCAGGACCAGGTATATATTTCCTCACCGTACGGATCCACGGCGGTGAGCCATATAGCATCAGCTGTTTTCCAGCCGGCGGAAAGCGGAAGCTTTAATCTGCCTTGCTGTCCAGGCGCAATAGCGGGAGACGGCACATCCTTAACCAGTAAAGTGTCCAAACCTGCCTGCTCATCATAAGGCTTCCGGAAACTAACAAGTTTATATTGGAAGCGGCACTGCCGCAGGTCGGTGTGATGAAAACGATTTTCCACCGCTATTTCTCCGGAAAAATTTTGAGGAAGTGTTTTCACTTTAATATGTACGGGAGAAAAAATTTCGCGGATAGCATAGAAACTCCCTTCTTTCTCGCGATGCGGCCCGAGGATGCCGTCGGGAGCGTTCACTTTGTTGACATCAATGGCGCCATGGAAATCGGTGCGGACAAGCCCTTCATCTGCCAGGTTCCAGATAAATCCGCCGGCGCCCAGCTTCGCGCGCCAGTGCAGCTCCCAAATGTCGGCCAGCCCCGCTGCCGCGCCGCCATCGTCCTGCGCATGCAAGAATTCTGTCGGCATATAGATGTTCGGTCCTTCTAAAATCTTTTGGGTAGAGTAATAGTCCTCATAGTGATTACAATCGATGCCGTTTATCTCGTTCCCCGGCCGGTGGTGGGCGTGTATCACCGTCCGGCGCGACAGATCGTACCGATGATACTCTTCAATAAGGTCTTTGTTATGTCCTCCTTCGTTTCCATTGCTCCACAAGATAATAGAGGGGTGATTAACATCTCTTATCACCATCTCTTTTACCAGCCGTTTTCCTACGGGTGTCCCATACGCTTTCTGCCAGCCCGCCAACTCGTCCAGCACATATAGTCCTAAGGAGTCGCAAAATTCCAAAAACGATTTGTCGGGCGGATAGTGGGAACAGCGCACCGCATTCATGTTCATCTGCTTGATAAGCTTAACATCTTCAAGATCGATTCTTCTATTCACGGATCGCCCTGTTTCCGGCCACCAAACATGACGATTTACTCCTTTCATCTTCACTTTCACGCCGTTCACATAAATACCATCGCCATGCCTAACCTCCACCGTTCTGAAGCCAAAACGTTCCTGTGTACGGTATATCTCTTTTCCCTCCGGCCCGAGCGTGAAGGTGGCGCGGTATAGGTTAGGCGTTTCCGCCGTCCAACGCTTTGGATCTTTTATACGGACGTGCAGCATAGCTGTGGAGTCGTCGTGGTTTACATCAACCCACGACGCTCCCACCACCGTGCCGTCGTTGTCCTTAATTTCTACACGTAAAGGTGTCTTTGCCGTTATTCCTTCCATATGCACCTTTGCGCGGAATGTACCGTCGGCTTTTGCATCTATGGCCGTCCATGTAATGTGTGTGGTCGGTGTAGCTTCGAGATAAACGGGTCTGTAAATTCCCCCAAAGATCCAGTAGTCGGCTAATCGCTCCGCGTTATTTACAGACATGTCGTCGGACATCTTGGCAACCGTTACCTCGAGCTGATTGACCTCGCCAAATATCAGTTTATCCGTGATATCATATTTAAACCGATAGAAAGAACCCTGATGTTTATCTCCGGCCTGTTTCCCGTTGATTTTTACCTCCGTATCGGTCATCGATCCTTCGAATACGATGGAGATCTTCCTTCCTTTCCAATGGGCCGGCACAGAGAATTGGTGTCGGTATATTCCTTTTTCTTCGTTAAACCGAAAGTTCTTGCCATAGGTAACATAGTCGCGGCCGTAATTGTACGCGCCAAATCCCTGTTGTTCCCAATGGCTTGGAACAGCGATTTTCTCCCATTTACCGGCCCGCCTACCGGCCGTCGCCCAAAACGCCCAGTCGACGGTATTTTCGTTGTCAACCCCAGAAAGATATTGTATCTCCTTCCGCGACTGCGCCTCGCTTCCCACGCTCCAAAAAACAATAAAAAAACAGAAAAGGATATACTTTACCGGAATCATTTGTTCAGACCTTTTGATTTATAATGAGGACTAAGCTAGGTATAGACCACAACAGTCGCAACCTGAGCCGTCCTGTTTCCGCGTGCCCTACGACGTTCCCCTCCTTCATACAGAAGCGCGGAGTACCGTGTAGAAAGGCACTTCCAGCCTACTTTTTAAATTGTTTAAAATACACGCTCCTGCATATTCCCCCATAAGTTTAAAATCTGTAGATACCGTTGTGATGCCATTGAGGATAAACTTTTTTAACGGTGTCTCGTTGTAGGAGATGACGCCAACATCCTGCCCTACGGACAGATTTTTTACGCGTACCTTATCCAGCAGATGCACGAGATCATCTTCTGCCAGATTGATGTAACAGGTTCCCGTTTTAATATGTTCGCGGCGTAGGTTATCGACGAGAACGTGGTCAAAAGCGTAATCCTGACAGAACTTGTAGAATCCCTTGATAATAGCTTTGGGGTAGTCGCTGTTGTCAGGAAAAACCAACTTAAGCATACCGTATTTAGATAGCGGGTCACGGATGCTCTCCAGCGCTTCATAAATGTCCTTTTCATAGTTTTCGCAGACAATCGGAAAGTCTCCCTTCAGCCCTTCTATCTCGCGTCCCAGCAGAAGTAGCTTATCTGGAGGTATAACGGAAAGTACTTCCGCCGCCTTATCCCTCCCTTCCTTAAAGTAGGGAAAGACGACATAGTGATCATAAGGTTTCGACAGTCCTTGCAGTAACGTTCGCAACTGTGTGATATCACTATTGTAAACAAATAGATCGATAGAAGCTTCCCCTCCTATCTCTTGAGCAAAGGCGTCATAGACAATCTTCTTGTGGGCGCTGAGCTTATTCAAGAAGACGGCCACACGCAGCCGGAACGACTGCACGCTCGCCACAAAATATCCCTTGCCGGGCGAAGAAGCTATAATCTCCTCGGTACGAAGCTTACGATATCCTTTTTCAACAGTATCCCGCGCAATCTGCAGATAATAACTGAGGTCGTTAATCGAAGGCAAAGGATCTCCTACCTGAACAATTCCGTTCTTAATTGCTCCGACGATGGCGTCCGCCAGCTGTACATATTTCGGCGTAGCGGAGAAGTCATTGATGGCTATCGACTTAATCAGCTCCGCGTTTATAACAGTGCGCGCATTCGATGAAATGATTAGTGTTTCCATGCGTGATACTTAGGTTTTAAATGAAATGATGATTAGCGTATAGGCCACAGCGTGCCGTATGAGTCAAAGTTAAGCCGCGACGCCCTGTCACCCCCGTAAAAACAGCTCATAATTCCCGTAAAAATGATTCATTTGTCCTGTCTCGGCCCCTCTCACTCATTTTGTCCTGTACACCTCCTTCCCATAACCAACGTTTTCGGCATGACAGGTCATGATAGCTTTTACACGTTTTTTTTATAATTTAGAGCTTGTTTAGATTTGGATCATCAAAACTTGTAGCTCTTTTCGGAGGGTACGAGAGAGAAAGGTTTCCGAAAAAATGGAGTACACTTTTTAAGGATGCAGGAAGCCGTATCCAAATAAGAAACGTCAAAACAATTAGCCATCTTAAACGGGCTCATCGATCTGGAAGATTTTCAAAACGCTAACCGAAACAAAAATTATGCATGTAGTAAAGCTTATCACGTGGCTCTGTCTATTGGCTTGTACGTTATCGTGTAGGGCGCAATTTCTACAACTCAAATTTGATCACATCACCTCTGAAAACGGCTTGCCCCACAGCACTATCCACGGCATAGCCAAGGATAAACATGGGTTCATGTGGTTCGGTACATGGTCAGGCTTATGCCGATACGACGGGTACGACATCCGCGTTTACCGCTACGACGCCAACGATCCGCACAGCATTGTCAACAACCGTATACACAACGTCTTGCTAGATGGGCGTGGCGACATCTGGATATCGACGTTTAACGAGGAATATCTCTGCCGGTATCGCTATGAAACCGACGATTTTGATCGTCTGCCGCTAGATCAATGTCCACCGGAACTGCGGGGAAAGATTAACCGCCGCGACCATCGCCTGCAAGTTAATTTCACCTATAAAAACACGCGGTGGCATCTCGACAACCTGAGCACGGCGTTGGTCGAGACCAATCTGCTGTCAGGAAAAAGGAAAACATATACCGTAGATTCATCCAATCCTTGGTCTATCAACGATGCATATGTCAGCGATGTCTTTCTTGACGATCAGCAAGTCCTTTGGCTGGGCACGTATAGTAACGGTATTAACCGAAGTTACTTAGAGGCTACTCCTTTTCATTATTTATACCACTACGCCGACCGCAGGAACTCGCTGTCCGAGAATATTATCCGATCCATTTCCGAAGATCTGCAGGGCAATTTATGGGTGGGCACGCGGAGCAAAGGTATCACCCTGATTAAGCAAGATGGCACGTATAACCACTATCGACACAATCCGGAGAGCGATCATTCTATTCAAAGCGACTATATTAAAAAGGTCTTTTGCGACTCAAAAGGACATATATGGATCGGCTCTCAAAGCGGGCTTGATTTTGTAAGTGCGCGCACAGAACGCGTCCGGCGCATCAACTCGCCCCTTTTAATTGGAACCGGCGTCTTTGGTATCGCGGAAGATGCAAAAACCAACTTATGGCTTGCGACATGGAACGGCATCTTGAAGTACGACCGCCGTACAGGTCAGATAAAATCGTTTGATCTCGGCAAAGCGCTGCCTGAGCCCCATGTATGGAGCATTCTTGTAGACACCAAAGGACAGATCTGGGCGGGAACGGAAGGAGGAGGGATCTCCATTTTCAAAGAAGACGAGAAAGGTGGTCTAAAACTCGTGCGGAGGCTACAACATGAATCTGCTACCGACAACGCCCTGAGCGACAATCGGATTTATAGCATTTTTGAAGACGACGAACACCATTTCTGGATTGGCACGGGAAACGGTCTCGACCTCTACGATCCGATGACCACAAAGGTTATCCCCCTGTCCCAACGATCGAGCTTATGGCCCAAAGGAACCATCGCCGGTGTCACACAGGATCGCAATGGCTTCATCTGGGTAAGCCACAAACAGGGCATATCCCGTATAACGAAGCGTACGCTCGCTATACGTACTTTTTCAAAACAAGACGGGCTACAGAGCAACGAGTTTGCAGACGGGGCTGTCTACCGAAGTAGGCTGACCCACCGCCTTTACTTTGGCGGAAATCGGGGGGTGAGTTACTTCTCTCCAGATAGCATACGTACAAATCCTGTGGCGCCGCGCGTGGTGTTCACCGAACTTCGCGTCTTCAATGAGCAGGTGGCCGTAAATCAGGAGGTGAACGGCAGGGTTATCCTTCGCCGACCACTCTACCTTACCCCTTCCCTCCGTCTCACCCATGAGGACAAAAGCATCAGCATAACGTTTGCAGCGTTGCACTTTGCGAACCCCGCAGGAAATAAATATGCCTACATGCTAGAAGGCTTCGATAAGGACTGGGTATACACCGACGCCAGCAAACGTATAGCCACATACTCAAACTTAGCGCCGGGAGATTACACGTTTAAAGTCAGAGCTTCCAATAGCGACGGCGTATGGACAACCACACCGACCGCGCTACAGATCGCTGTAGCTCCCGCTCCGTGGGCGAGCGCTGGTGCCTACGTCATCTATGCATTGGTATTTGCAGGACTTCTTTACGCTTTTTATTACTACATCAACCGGTACACGCGACTCAAGTCCGAGTTAGCCTACGAAGCTATTCTTCATGAAAAAGAACGAGAATTACACGAAAGTAAACTTCAGTTTTTCACGAACATCTCCCACGAAATAAAGACCCCGCTTTCCCTAATTCTCTCGCCCATACAGCAGCTAAAAAACTGGAACAGGGATGATATGCGCATGCAGGATCAGCTCCAAACCATGGAAAATAACGGTAATAGGCTACTGCGGACCGTTAACCAGCTATTGGATATACGGCGCCTTGAGACCGGCCATGAGACGCTCGAACGGACTGAAATAGATCTCGTATCTTTGGTTGACAAAGCCTGCAGCGCGTTTTTGCAGGAAGCCAAACGAAAGGCTGTAAACCTGAAGATTGCTTCTTTTGCTCCGACAGTCCTTCTCGCAGTGGATGCAGACAAAATAGAAAAGGTCCTTTATAATCTTTTATCGAACGCAATCAAGTTTACGCCTCCCGAAGGCATCATCAAAATCCGCATCAGCCGTCCGGACAACGACGTGATCATAGACGTACTCGATAACGGATCGAGCATACCTCCAGAAGATCTGGAACGGATTTTTAGGCCCTTCCTACAGGGGAAAACAACGGTCTCAGGAGGCACTGGACTGGGGCTAACTTATAGCAAATCACTGATAGAGTTACATAACGGCACATTAACTGCCCAAAGCCGGTCGCATGCAACCCAGTTCCACCTGACCCGCTTCCGTATAACGTTGCCTACCAACTTCTCAGATATGGGGCGTGAAGCTACGCACGTCCACAAGGCTGCCAACGAGAGTTTTGTCAGCCGGTTCCCCCCTTCTTCTTTCCCACAGCCTGCCTTTACGCTACCGCGCAAGTGCTCGTTGTTGCTCGTGGAGGACAATGAAGACATGCGACATTACTTAGCTTCATTTTTTGCCGACACGTACACGGTCTTCGAGGCACCCAACGGCGACATAGGGATTACCATGGCAAAAAAACACATGCCCGACATCATCATAAGCGATGTAATGATGCCCAAAACGGATGGGATTTCGTTTACACGGATGGTAAAGTCGGATATCCTCTTATGCCACATTCCGGTTATATTGCTTACCGCCCGTACGTTGCTTGCCTATGAGGTGGAGGGGCTGGAAACGGGTGCGGACGACTACGTGGTTAAACCGTTCCACCTCCCTATTTTATCGCTGAAAGTCAGAAATTTGCTTCTATCCCGTTTTAGTCTTCAGGAGAAATTTAAGCGGAAGATCTCAGTAGAACCGCTCGAAATGTCCATACGTTCTCCCGATGAGCAGCTGCTCCAGAAAGTACTGGCCTACGTAGAAGAGCATATCGCCGATTCTGATCTAAAGATTGATAAAATATGCCAGTCTATAGGACTAAGCCGCGCGCAGCTCTACCGAAAGATGAAAGCGCTGACAGGTTATAGTATGGCTGACCTTATCAAGGAGGTGCGACTCAAACGGGCTCAACAGCTATTACGTGACAAGAAGTTCCTGATTAGTGAAGTGGCCTATATGGTGGGCTTCAATGATCCTGAATATTTTAGAAAAAGCTTTAAAGGTAGGTACGGCTACTCGCCCAGCGAGTACGCGAAGCAATAAGGATAACCACGCAAGCAGGACAGTTCGGGTTGCCGGATCGAAGTAATGTGCGTATTCTTGTAATAACAACCGGATCCGCCCTGTGTAAGTAAAGTTCTCTACGTTAATTTACATAGACAGCGGCGGATCGGATGGTGCGGCAAGCTTGCCCTTTCCGTGCCATACGCCTTTCATTTCACATACAATTTAGTGCGACAACAGCCCCGATGCGAGGGCTGTTTGTTTTGTTGTTCCGTCCGGAAGTTCTACCTAGGCCGACTTGTAGAACGCGAGCGACAGGACGGAGCAGGTTGCCTACATGCAAAACAAACACTATTATTGCTCATCGATTTGTCGTCTGCCAATCTGGACTTCCGGAACGATGCAACAGACGGGGAAAATCGCCATAGACGTGCTACGTTGAAGTTTTTTTCATATAGGTTAGTCAAGGTTCAGCCTCTCTTCCGGGAGGCTGCTCTTTTTACGCTCCGCTCCTCTCTTTTAGAATCAGCCTAGCTTTCTGCTGACGCTTTTCTTCACACAGACAACTTATCAATGCAAGCGGAATAAACAAAAACTTCTGCCGCCGGAAGAACGCTGTTCCATTAACGACAACAAGCACGGCCAATTGTACCCGTCTAAGCAGACGACGTACATAAAGGTGGCCACATAATTCATAAACCCATCTATTCTTATACAGAAAAAATAATATGGTAATATGAATGATAATTATTAAATTAGTCGAAACTACAGCGGCTTAAATTATGAGATCTACAGCATCCGCAAACCCCTTATTACTTTGTGCAGGACGGCTGCTAAAAGTACGGTTCGTCGTGAGCATGCTTTTGTTTTCCCTATTTTTCAGCGCCTGTAAAAAGGATAGCGAACTGGACATGGATCCAGAAACGCTCGACACACGGTGGATGAAACTGAGTATACCAGGGCAGCTCCGCGGTATCAGCGCAATCTACGGCAATATTGACGACACACTGGTCGTGGCCTCTCTATATCACCTTTATCGGACCACAGACCGCGGATTGACATGGCAGCGCATCTACGAGGGAGAACTGGGTATTTCGGGCCTGTATATGTATAACGGAGAGCTGTGTGCCCTGGGAAGCTTTATCGATCAAGCAGGCAGTAGTACCGGACACCATCCTTTTCTATTTTCTCAAGACTTTGGCAATACATGGAAACGGGAGGGGAAATACGACTACAGCGTCTATACAGACATTTTCGTGTTACGTAACCGCGCCGCCGTCGACGATAGTACCTACTTTGAAATTGCACCAAATATATATACCGTGGAAGATCAGCGGAAAGGGCTCCTACCTCAGCCCGATACTTTGCAGCTCGTTAGGAACGACATCAGTACCCCTGTATATTTCCCCTTTTCGCGGCGGGTTAACTGTCTTTATCTCGATGAACAAAAGCGTCTCTACGTAGGTGCTGAAGGCACCCGCTTTGAATGGTCGACAAAAGGAAGCAGCAAGGTTTATCCCACCAGCACCGACTCTGCACTCTTATATATTAGCCGCTCACCCCTACTCAGCTGGTAAAGATCGCGGAGAGCCTTGCGCGGCGCGTTTTACTCTCCTTCCTCGCTGTGCTCTGCTGTTTAATAATTCTGCTGTTGTCTTTTTTTAAAAATCTGCTAAGATTTCGTCGCTCTGTTCGTTGTATGCGTATAACCGATATAAACATCTATGGATTCTACGGCTATAGCGAGAATTATAAAACGATATCTTGAAGGCGCAATAAGCGACGAAGAAACAATAATATTAAATCAGTGGCGGTCCGATGCACCTGAACATGAGGCGCTATTCGAGAAAATCCTAGACGGGTCAGCGCTCTTCGAAGACGTCATGCTTTGGATGGAATTGAATCAGGAGAATCAACAAGAGTGGACAGAACAGTTAAAAGCCGACGTCTTACAAAAGATCCAACCAACGCCCTCTACTCTCTACCGACAGCAAAAAACGACCGTGGCCATATACGTAGCAGCAGCGGTACTGCTCATAATCGGTGCATTTAGCTTTCTTCAGTGGGAAAACCTATCTGATAAAAAAGCTGAAATGACACTATCTGCCATTCAAGGCGGTTCTAACAAGGCTGAACTAGTGCTTTCCAACGGCCAGAAAATCAATTTACGTAGTGATAAAGACGGCATCACCCTTCAGGGGCAGCTTGCTTACAGCGACGGCACGCCGCTGCTATCCTTAGATAAAGCGAAGTCTGCCAACATCACCGCTACGATAAAAGTCCCAAAGGGCGGAAAATACAATATTACCCTTGCCGATGGTAGCCGGATTTGGCTAAATGCAGGGTCTGAGCTTGAATATCCGCTCGTCTTCGATCAGCAGAAACGTCTTGTCCGTCTAAAAGGCGAGGCATACTTTCAGGTAGCGAAATTCGAACACAACAATAGCCGCGTACCATTCGAAGTTCACAGCGAACATCAGACAGTAGAAGTGACAGGGACCTCATTTAATATCTCTGCTTATCCCGACGACACAAACACGACTACGACGCTGGTCGAAGGAGCAGTAACAGTAAGCGCCGGCCATCATCGGGTTCGTCTATCCCCCAACGAGCAGGCAGTCTATTCTTCGGACGGGCTTAAGTTAAAAAATGTAGACGTCGAAAGCTTCATCGCCTGGAAGGAAAACAAATTCCTATTTTATGAAACGGAACTACGCGATTTGATGAAGAGTATCAGCCGTTGGTATAATATAGACGTGGCATATCAGGGAGTAATACCACCGACATATTTTTACGGAGAAATCGGCCGTGAAAAAAACTTAGCTGAGGTACTAAGAATCCTCGAAAAAAGTGGCGTGAAATTCAAGCTCAAGTCACGGGGGACATATCAGCAATTAATAGTTATCCAATAATAAACACTAAACAAAAAACCTATGGACTTTACAAACATCGCCTATCCTACGTAACCTTTACGTAAATAGAGAACCGAACAGGGTCTCGCACACCCTATCCGGTCCGAAGAGACTTATTGTGTGCTACGATCAGTAAACACTTAATTCACAACAAATCTAGTGTACAAAAATATGCTTTTTATACAACAGAACGATTATGGCAGGAGGTGCCTTGCCAGATCCGAAATAAAACGTGGGATACGCAACATGAAACTAACCATCTTACTTACTATCCTGAGCATCTTTAAACTTTCCGCAAGCGGATTCGCGCAGAATATCTCCCTCAAAGCGGTTAATTCGCCTTTGATAAACGTCATGCGCTCCGTTCAAAAACAAAGCGGTATGCCTTTTCTTCTCAATGGGAAAGACATAGCCTCCACACGTATCACGGCGGATATCCAACATCAATCTCTTGAGAAGACGTTGACCCTTCTCTTTAAAGACAGGCCAATCGCATGGGAAATCTCCGACGGCACCATTATTCTGAAGCGCACAGCAAGGCCCCTTGGTGAAGCGGCCTCCCGCAGCCTCCCGCAGGAGCGCATCGTGCGCGGTAAGGTGACCGACGAACAAGGCCAGCCTATCCAAGGAGCTTCGGTACAGATATTAGGCACATCCACTGGAACCACGACCGATGAAAACGGAAATTTTACCATTTCTGTAAACGCCGACAACAACGTCCTTCAAACCACTTATGTCGGCTTCCAACGGTCAGAAACTGCCGTGGGTGATCGACAGGTCGTACACATCACCTTAAAAGCCAGTTTTGATGATCTTGACGAAGTGGTAGTGGTTGGATATGGGACACAGAAGAAAAAACTGACAACTGGAGCGACGGTTCAGGTGAAGGGCGAAGATCTCCAAAGGTTAAGCACTCCGAATATCCTCGAGGCCCTGCAGAGTCAATCTCCAGGAGTACAGATTACCCAAAACTCCGGCATGCCGGGAGAAAGTTTTAAAGTCACCATCCGCGGTTTGGGAACGATAGGGAACTCCTCTCCTTTGTATGTAATCGACGGGGTTCCGGGAGGCGACATCAATATGCTTAACCCTTCTGATATCGAAAGTATTGACGTGCTGAAGGACGCCGCATCGGCAGCAATCTATGGCTCGCGAGCGGCAAACGGGGTGGTGCTCGTAACCACCAAACAAGGGAAGGAAGGAAAAATGACCGTCCATATCGACAACTATGTTGGCCTTCAAAACGCCTACAAGCTACCATCCCTCTTAACGGCCAAAGAGTATATGGCCATCCAGGATGAGCGACGTTTCAATGAAGGAGCAGAGCCCTATAACTGGGCCGAACTTATTCCCAAGCAATACGAACAAATAATGCGCGGCACCTGGAACGGTACAAACTGGCTGAAAGAAATACACAATGATAACGCTGTGCTTCAAAACTCATCGGTAAACATGTTGGGCGGATCAGACCAATCCAGATTCTCGTTAGGCTATTCGATCACAAACCGGGAAGGAATCATGGGGGTGCCGGTTGAACCCCACTTTCAACGTCACACGGCCCGCATTAATTCCGAGCATATCTTACTCAAGAATGATGAGTTCAATATCATCACCTTCGGTGAAAATGTCAATTACGGCTTCAGCAAGCGGTCGGGTATCGGAATCGGTAACATCTATTGGAACGATATACATAATATGCTCGTAGGAAATCCACTGTTGCCGCTCCTAAACGACAATGGCGGATATTATGACCTCGCGAGCAAAGAGGCCGATGGATGGGTGTTTGATGGAGCCACCGCAAACCCTGTTGCCGAAATGTACTATCGCCGCGGACACAACCTAAGTAAGAGCCACAACCTGTCCGTAAACGCGTATCTGGAGATTCAACCGATCAAAAATCTGGTTTTCAGATCTAATTTCGGTTACCGGCTTAATGCGTCCTCCTATAGGCAATACACACCGACGTACGCTCTTTCGACTACGCTCACCAACGCTGTAGATGATATATCTCAGAACCAAGGGCTCGGCTACAATCTGCTGCTTGAAAACACATTAAGGTACCGCATGGATCCCAGAGAGGACCATCAATTAGACCTGGTCATCGGGCAATCGGTTGAAAAAACCGGACTCGGTGAAGATTTAAGCGTCGTAACCGCAAACTCGTCGTTTCCAGGACAGTGGAACAAGGCATGGGTCAGCAACGCTCAAGGTTACGCAGGCTTTATACCTACTGTCGGCGGCGTGCACTGGCCCGAAGGATCCATCGCTTCCTTCTTTGGGCGCGCAAACTATAATATAAAAGAAACTTATATGGCGTCCTTCACGCTACGCGCAGACGGTTCGTCTAACTTTGCTAAAGGAAACCGCTGGGGATATTTCCCTTCCGCCTCAGCAGGATGGGTAATAACCAACGAGGAGTTTCTGAGGGATAATGGTTGGATGGACTTCATGAAATTGAGAGCAAGCTGGGGTCAAAACGGAAACGCGAATATTGCGCCATTCCAATATTTAGCAACTATTGCTATTGACGCGAAAAACGGCTACTATTTTGGCAACAACAAGAGTACGTTAAATCGAGGGGCTTACCCCGACATACTGGCAAACCCCGATATTAGCTGGGAGACCTCGGAACAACTGAATATCGGCTTCGATTCACGGTTCCTCAATAACAAACTATCGGTTGTTTTTGACTGGTATAAAAAGACCACAAAGGACTGGCTTGTTCAGGCGCCGGTACTAGCTATTTACGGAACATCAGCCCCTTTTATCAACGGCGGAGATGTTGAAAACAAGGGGATAGAATTTGGACTTAACTGGACAGAAACTAGCGGCGACTTTCGATATGGCATCGGTATCAATGGAGCGTATAATAAAAATAAAGTGTTACGCATCGCTAACTTGGAGGGAATCATCCACGGACAGCCAGATGTCCTTAGCCAAGGTACAAAAGAGATGTACCGTGCCCAAGTGGGTTATCCCATTGGATATTTTTATGGATTCCAGACCGATGGCATTTTTCAAACGCAAGAACAAATTGATGCGCTAAGAGCTACCGGGTTAGGCGTCCTTCCAAATGCGCAGCCCGGCGATGTGATCTTCGTAGACAGTAATCGAGATGGCGCAATTACGGACGACGACAAAGTGATGATCGGGAACCCGCATCCCGATTTCAGCGGTGGCCTAAACCTCAACTTCGGTTACAGAGGTTTCGACCTTTCTCTAACCGCAATCGGTTCCTTCGGGCACCAAATTGCGAAGTCATATCGTTCGTTTGCCGACAGCCCGTTGCAAAATTATACGACTGAAATATTTGAGCGCTGGCATGGCGAAGGTACCTCGAACAAACTACCCCGGCTTACGAGCGGCAGCCACACCAACAATCAGTATATATCCGATATATACATTGAAAACGGCGACTTCGTCAAAATACAGAACATCACGCTGGGATATGACTTTCGAAAGCTGTGGAATAAATCACCATTCAGCCAGTTACGTATGTATGCCACCGTACAGAATCTACTGACCCTGACCGGTTATAGCGGGATGGATCCGGAGATAGGCTATGGTTACGACGAATCCTGGGTAACAGGGATAGATCTGGGCTTCTATCCGCAACCAAGAACGGTTATGTTTGGTTTGAACCTTAAATTTTAAAAGAATAAACCGAGCGCAACGAGCTCATCTATACTATTGATGATTAACACTAGATAATTTAATCAGATGAAAAAGATAATTATCCCCTTAATAGCTTGTTTGTTGACTTCCTGTGAGAAATTCCTGGATTCGGAAAGCTATGACAAAAAGAATACCGGTAACTTTCCAGTCACCGTTGCCGACGCAAACGCAATGCTCACTGGAATATACGCGAGCCTCAATATTGCTGTGTCGAACATCCAGCATTCTCATTTTTATATGGCAGAACTAGCGGCAGACGATCGTTTCGGAGGAGGCGGTGAAAACGACAGAGATATGCAGGGCCTAGATCATTTTATGAATACTCAACCGGATCGTTTTCTCCCCTTCTGGACTGCCCGGTTCCAAGGTATATTCCGTGCTAATACAGCACTGGAAACACTGCATCAAGTGGATGGATGGGCTGACGAGTCCCAACATAACCAAGTACTAGGCGAGGTTCATTTTCTGCGAGCTCTTTATTATTTTGAACTCTCACAGATGTTTGGTGAGGTACCCTTGGTAACCTCTACCGACGTGTCTAATATTCCAAAGTCTGCCGCGGAGGAGACCTATGCTGTTATTGCAGAAGATTTAAAAACTGCTATCGAACTCATGCCCGCCGCGCCCTATAGCAGCGTCGCCTCGGGACACGCCACAAAGTGGGCAGCGCAGGCGCTGCTAGCCCGGGTATTCTTATTCTATACTGGCTATTATAACAAGCCCGACCTGCCCCTGGCATCAGGCGGCTCCATCACAAAGACGGCTGTTGTAGAATGGCTGGAGGAGTGTATAGCCAACAGCGGACATGATCTGGTGGACGATTTCCGAAATCTATGGCCATATGCCAACGAATTTACAAAGAAAGACTATAAATATGCACAGGATAATAATTTACGCTACGCTGGAGACGGGAATAAGGAAACTGTCTTCGCCGTAAAGTTTGGAACACTGGTAGACTGGGGCGATCAATATATATTAGGCTATTCCAACCAGTTAAACCTGCATTTTGGGCTCCGCTCAAACAACGGGCAGGCCGGTACCTTCCCATTTGGTCAAGGGTGGGGCGCCGGGCCGGTCAACACGACGTTATGGAACGAGTGGCGGTTGGCGGAGCCAAATGACATTCGTAGAACCGGATCGATCATTAATGTCGAAACAGACGTGGAAAATTATATCTATGGAGCTGACAACCAAATGGAGGAAACGGGGCTCTGGCAAAAGAAATACATCGCAATAACAGCATATCAAGATAGTGCACTCATTCCTTCCTACGCGATATTAGCGGATGCTGCACCCGCCGAATACCAACTGGCCCACACGCAGGACATGGTGCTTATCCGGTTTGCCGACGTGTTGCTTATGCATGCCGAACTTACGGAAACAAACACCAACTTAAACCGCGTTCGCGCACGCGCAAATCTGAGTCCCGTTCCCTATTCGCTCACTGCGTTAAAGCGCGAACGTCGGTGGGAGCTCGCATTCGAAGGGCTGCGCTATTTCGATTTGATGCGGTGGCATGATGCTCCAGAGGCACTGGCACGGCAGGAAGGCGTCAGCATCAAAAATAAAGGGATCGATACGCAAATGCGTGCTTTCGGAGGAGGATATCGAGCACGATATGAAGAGACTGGTGGCTTTTGGCCTATTCCGACGTCACAAATCGCCCTATCGGACGGCGTACTTACGCAAAACAAAGGCTGGGGCGGTGCAGCACAGGAATTCCCGGGCTGGTAACAACAGATTGTTGATGTTTGAAATGTGAGTTTGATAGAACAAATAGGATATCCAGATATTTCAGGTGACCAAAAAAACACTAACGAAGAGGTATGAAAAATTTATGTTATATACTGTCCGTCATAGCGACATTTTTATCGGCCGGATGCGAACCTATAGAGAACAGACTCGAACTGGGCTCCTCCATCACTGCCGAACAACTGGAAATTTCCGCCGATCCAGTAATGGTGAATGGCAAAAGAAGCAATAAAATTGTACTCAACAACCAAAGCCGTGTGCTATCTTCCTGGGACTATGGCACCGGTCTGACACAAAAGAAGACAGACACCGTACTACTAGTCACGACCGGAGAAAACGAAATCATTTTTACAGGCCTAAACGCAGATGGTAGCAAAATCCAAAAAACACTAACCGTAACCGTCGATGAGCTGACCTTCGAGGTTCCGTTGGAGTGGGGCTTCCTCACCGACGGCGGGGAAAAAAATTGGGTGTGGGATACCACGCTGCCTCATGTTTGGGGCAACGGCGGATACCTAACAAACAACGCCCCTGCATGGTGGGTGTTGACGGAGGCAGACATCGACGGACAGGCGCCTGGAGAAGGGACTGGGGCCAAAATGGTATTCTCATTGCGCGGTGCCAAATTAGCGAAGATCAAGTCTAATGGCCAGACAGAAACTGGAACATTTGCCTTCGATATGGGTAAGAAAATCACCACGGAAAACGGAACCGTGTGGGCACAGGGAAAATTAACGACAAAAGGTGTTACCGTACTGTGTGGTAAGTCTCCAAACGAAGGTGGCGCCCCAATTTACGAGTACGATATACTTGTTGTTAATAATGAAAAGATGGCCCTTTCTTACCGCGAGCCTGGTACGAACAACGCTTGGTTCTGGATGTTCAAAGCCGAGTAATTCGACTCTCTAACGCCTAAACTTTTCGAAGAGACTGTCCCCTGTTTGAGGCAGTCTCTTTTTAAATAAACATACGGCCCTATAAAACGCGGAAAGTATTTTTTATTTCAAGCAATTTGCTTTAAGTTTGTGTACCCACATATAGACCTAATTTCGGCACATGGAGACGTTCGACAAACAGATTTCTGATTTGAAGACCGGTAAAGAAACCGCATTACGTTTTTTTATGGATCAGTACGCACAGCCCTTACGTTTTTTTGCTTACAAGCTTATAAAAGATAAACCGGTAGCTACAGAAATTGTGTCGGATGCATTCGTAAAACTTTGGGAACGTAGGTTACAGTTTGATTCAGCCGAGCCACTTAAGTCTTTCCTTTATGTGGTCGTGCGAAACAGCTGTTTGGATCATCTTAAACATAGCAGAAACAAATATAGTCACGACGACCAGCTACTGGCAGAACTACATTCCGACGATCAGGACATACTTACAAAAATGATTTACACTGAACTCATTGCCTTAGTGGTACAAGAGATTGAAAAACTCCCGAGACAGCAAGCCCATATATTCCAGCTGTCAGTAGTGGAAGGAAAAAACACGACTGAAATATGCGACGAGCTCGGAACAACGCCCAGCACGGTTTACTTCGCCAGGTCGAAAGCCGTCGCTACTTTGAAGAAAGTTTTTAGTGACAAGAAGATTTCGCTGTACCACTTTTCCGCCCTGTTATCTCTCCAACTTGATGCCACCATATTTTTCGATAATATGTGAAGCCTTCGTAGGGGAGAGACACCACTCCTATTAATGCTACATTCCTTTCAGCGAGAGGAATTCGGGCACGTTAGTCCGTGTACAAAGCCCTGCGAACACACTAAATACGCCCATTAGAACGTGCCACAGCCAAGTTTCCGCAAAAAAGCCGAATATCCAAGGCGACGCCGCTAAAAAAATCCCGAGAAGCACGTCCATTGCCAGATGAAATTTCATAGGTAGCACCCGAACCAACCCACCTTCATAACGGGTAAAGAGAGACATGACGAGAACCAGTGCTCCCGCAAAAACAAATGTCATCTTGGCTTCCGGGATGTGGGCAAATTGAAGAATCCACGGTCCGGCAAGTAAAATTAGAGCAGCTCCGTAATCCATCGGCGCATGCGCATTCGTCGTTATAATCTTTTTCATCCGTTTAAAATTTATTCATTGAGGGTTTCATTACGATTCTCCTTTCCAACAGAAGCTTCAACAGCGGCGAAAGTTTTCCATAGCGCTGAAAACAGGTATTTGCAGAAACCCAACGCGTATAATAGACGCTGGTCGGTCTTAGTACGGACGCAAATTGAACAATTTAGCGAACCGATTACACGACTTCCACCGACACATAAATGATACAAACTTCTTCTGTTAAAATCTAATCCAATTCTAACCCTCTTTTCGCGTGATCCACCCGATGAGTGTCTAATTTTGGCGCAAACTTAATGCGTTATGGAATATATAAAAGCACTAGTCCTTGGTGTTGTTCAAGGATTCACCGAATTTCTACCGGCTTCATCCAGCGGGCATATTGTCATTGCGGAAAAATTGCTCAACGTGGAATATATTGCGGTAAGCAGCCTGTAGATGGCTGTAATACTGCATTTGGGAACGGCACTAAGCACGATCGTAGTTTTTCGAAATACTATAATGCGCATTTTACAAGGCTTGGCGCAGCTCAAGTGGAACCAAGAAACCATACTCTCCGCGAAGATAGTACTTTCCATGATCCCAGCTGCCTTTGTGGGTCTTTTTCTCGAAGATCTTGCCAGTGAAATACTTTCCAATTTAATTGTCGTGGGGTCATCTCTCGTGATCACTTCCAGTATGCTATTGTTCGCCGACTTAAAAAAAGAAACTTCCGAGGAACTAACCTTCAAGAAGTCCTTCGTCATTGGCGTGATTCAGTCATGCGCCGCACTTCTACCCGGCCTTTCCCGTTCTGGATCTACCATCGCCACATCTTTAGCCTTAGGGATTAATAGAGAAAAAGCCGCAAGTTTTTCTTTTCTGATGGTATTGCCACTCATTCTTGGATCAAGTGCAAGGATATTACTGAAACTGCCGAAACCAGGTGAAATAGCTGTACAGCACGATCCGCTGATACTGTTCGTCGCCTTCACGGCTTCTCCTATCTCCGGAATCGTGGCCTGCCGAATGATGATAGCACTCGTCAAACGGACAAAACTCTTCTTTTTTTCGGCCTACTGTTTCAGTTGGAATCGGTGTAACAGTTTATAGCTTGTGTGTATAAATTGGCGGCAGATCCCTACAACACACACCTGGTGCAACAACTTCCCAGATCTTTTACCACGCTTTTAATAGATTTCTAATGCACGTTACACCTCTCTCTAATATTGCGGAGCTATTTTTGTCGGCGGAGAACGACATAGACCAATGGCAACAGAGCGTGTGAGCGAAAAAAAACGGGTAGAGACAGGCGCACTGAACAACCATACTAAGGATGTTCTTATTCAACGTGCAATCTATTTACTGAACAAACAGCGCGACAGCTGGAATGAAAAAGAATATCAGGAATGGCGCTTCATTCAGGAGCGGCTCTACACTATGTAACGCTAGAGGGCGGGTATACACGAGCTGTGGCACGCCGGTTTTTTGCTACGCTGCCACCAGATGCGGAGATATGAAAAGCGAGCACTTCCAGATTAACATACCCCTTAATCCGTTTTACCCCGATTTGTTTTCTAACTTTGTCCATCTCATAACAGGTGAGGGGCAAGTAAATATTCCTTTTTATATGACTGTTTTAGTTTTTGTTTCAATCGTACTACTTGGCGCCATCTGCGCCGGCATTATTGGCTCCTTGTCAGGGCTGGGCGGTGGCATCGTAGTTATCCCCCTGCTGACGATTGTGCTAGGGGTCGATATCCATTATGCGATCGGAGCGGCATTGGTTTCGGTCATCGCCACCTCTTCGGGCTCGGCCGCCGCTTACGTGAAAGAGGGGATAACGAATATGCGGTTAGGTATGTTCCTGGAAATAGCTACCACAGCCGGAGCCGTCGCGGGAGCGTTAATTTCTACATCGGCGCCCAGTAGCTCCATAGCCGTTCTGTTTGGGTGCGCTTTGATATTTTCGGCGGGTAACTCGCTGCGTAAAAAAGAGGAAAAGGTCGTGACAGATTCCAGCACATTGGCCAAGAAGCTGAAATTACCTTCTCATTACCCGCTTACTAAAGACAAAGAAATATCGTACGGCACGAAGAACGTCATCGGCGGCTTTTCCATGATGGGACTAGCGGGAATGCTTTCTGGAATGCTTGGCATCGGTTCCGGAGCCTTTAAAGTGATAGCAATGGACACCATCATGAAAATTCCCTTCAAGGTCTCTACGACGACCAGTAACTTCATGATGGGCGTCACCGCATTGGCAAGCTGCGTCATATACGTCCAGAAGGGCTACATCGTCCCCGATATCTGCCTGCCGGTGATGATCGGTGTACTAGTCGGCGCCATGATCGGTTCGAAAATACTAATAGCCACCGACCCCAAAAAGCTGCGCGTACTCTTTGCTTTTATTATTTTCTTTCTGGCAGCAAACATGATCTATAACGGTATAAAAGGTAATATATGATGCAACTGACCGATAGAATGATGCAGAAGATAGTCGGCAACGTATTGAGATACGGAGTGCGCACCGTGTTGTCTGTGGGCATACTAGGCGGGGTCATCTTTTTGATTGAACACGCCAATGAGACAGTAGACTATAGCAATTTCGTGGAGAAGGATCAACACATCTTCACGGTGGTCGATCAGATTTTTATTGGCGTTGGAGATCTGGATGGCCGATCGATCATCTATTTGGCTATTCTGATCCTATTTTTTACACCGTTGCTGCGATTGCTTTTATCTTTGATCAGCTTTATTCTGGAAAAGGACAGCCTGTACATCGCAATAACCATACTTGTCCTCCTGATTATATGTCTTAGCGTTTACTCCGGCTTCGCTCACTGATGCATTTCATGTAGCCAAGTCGTCCTAAAACTCTTTGGAAGGATCGGATATTGGCTAGAAATAGTCACATCAGGCGACGTGTCATCATAAAAAAGGCCTGCCCCGACGGGCTGGCCTTATCAACTAAACAACATACCTATTCGGTAATTTTCTTAGCACGCCTATTTAATCGCTACACTGAAATTATATTCATCAGGAGGAAGACACTGCGTCTTGTCGCATGCCATAAACTCTACTGTTCCCTTAACCATAGCCTCGCCTTTAATTAATTTTACCCGCTGTTGGAAAACAACCTCTTTCGGATAGTACGGAACATCCATTTTGAAGTCCTTCTCATATTTACTTTTAGGCGCAGGCGCGGCCACCTTTCCGTTCAGCGCGTATGCAGGAGAAGTACTGAAGCTAAGCTTAGTTGACAACGGACCTCCTTCGGGGACATCGAGTCCGTAGATGTGCCATCCGTCTTGAATAACCGCCTTAACAAATACCACTGCTTCCTTGCTGTTCAATTTTTTAGCCGCAACCGACCATTTCACCGGATTGTAGATCTGTGCTATGCTACATTTCAGCATAGTTACCGTCATTACCAAAATCAAAAAACCTATTTTTTTCATCTGCAAATTGTTTTACTAGCGTTTACATTGGCATAACATGAGCTCCTACTCTATGCTACGTATCCGAGACGCAAAGCAACGTCTTATTGCAAATTTTAGCATAAAAGGTAAATTGTACAATGCCAAGCCAAATAATCCGAAAAAAATACAACAATCAGCTTCTCAAACAAGAAAAACATCATCCACAAAGATATATAGAAGAGGACGCCCGTTAATTTTTCAAAGGTATTGATCTCGGTCTCCCCATTTGCTTTGGGTATCTTCAGCGCTGTCGCAGCTAGTTTTTACACAAAAAAGGGCGCCTGGGCACCCTTTTTGTGTTGGTTCATTGAACCGCTCGTTAATAACCAAAGATTTCCTGAAGTGTCAGCTTTTTCACCTCACCTAGCTTTTCCAGATCAGCATCGGTAATGTTTTCCTCATTAGCGACCACGCAGTATACGTAAGGTTTTTGGCTTATTTCCCGCGCATGGAAGTCCCTCAAATCCTGATAGTCTAGCTGCGGGATCTGTTCGTACACCGCTTTTCGTATGTCGGTGTCGTTACCTAAACGTTGTGCCGCTATGTAACTATTTAAAATTCCTGCATCGACAATACGTTCACTAGCTAGCGACTTCCGTAAGCTTGCCTTCGCAGTTTCCAATGCGACCGCCGACTCCGGCAGCTCGTTCAGCAAATCGTTCATTCCGATAATTGCCTCGTTAAACTTGTCCGCCTGAGTGCCAACATAAGCCCCCACCATATAATGGTTCTCTTTCTTTTGAGGCGGGGCAAAATACGCATACGTAGAATATGCAAGTGCCTTGGATTCCCTTATCGTCTGAAATACGATACTTCCCATACCGCCCCCGAAATAGTTGTTAAACAATGAAACGATTGGCGTGTTTGCGCGATCATAAACCCCTGAATTTCTCAACCAGAAAACTTCAGCCTGTTTCATGTTATAATGCGCGAATAGAACCTGATTTTTCTGTGTGGGAAGCTCTTTAAACCCAGGCCCTTTCTGTATGGTTAGATAGGGTTTGTTGTCGCTCTTAAGCAAAGGCAGCTTCGTCGCCAGGCTACGGACGTCCTCCGGTCCATAGTAAAGGATAGTGTGCTTCGTACGCACCAGACCGTGCAGAAGAGTTACAAGATCTTCAGCCTTGACCTGATCGAGTTCTTGGTCAGAAAATGTATAGTTAAACGGATTCTGTGCGCCATATTTCGCATAGGCCCGCAATCCCTCCATAATACTGCCTTTATTCTCTTTCGCATTTGCCCGTGCTTTTTTGTAACGCGAAATATACGCCTGGAAAGCAGCTTCATCGACAACGCAATTCCGTAGGAGATCCTGAATCAGGAGAACCGTTTGATCAAAATTTTCTCCCAGCCCCGAGATAGATATACGCGTCTCTTCATTTCCCGCAGAAACCGAGAAATCAGAAGCGAGTTTGTAAAACGCTCTACTGAAGTCCTCACTGCTCTTTTCTTTCGTCCCCAGGAACTCCAGATAGCCGACAGCCAATGGCAACAATTTATTGTCCCATTTGCCGATAGGGTACTGATACGACAAACTGAACAGCGCGTTCTCTTTATTTTGCACGGCAACAATATCCAAATCGCCCAATTTTCCTTTCTGAACTTCGCGCTCATAATCTACCCAAACGGGCTGAATAGCTTCCTCTGGCATAGCGTTAACGGTTTTCAGAAAGTCCGACTGATCATTACGGTTTACCGTTATCGGCGTAATAGCCGGTTTTTCAACTTTGACCACGTTTTCATCTACCCCTTGTCTTTTATAAACGACCACATAGTTTCTGTCATTAAGATATTTGTTGGCAAAATCAACGACGTCCTGCTTGGTGATATGTGCCAGCCGATCGGTATAGCCGACTTCATCTGCCCAATCGATCTCCGACGTAAAAGCAGACATAAGCTCCTGCGCCCGATTTTTATAGCTGTTTATGCCTGATATCCGGTATTTGCGTTCGTTATTGATAATAGACGTTATCAGGTCGTCAGAGAATTCACCCTTCCGAAGCTTTTCAATTTCGGCGAGCAAAAGGGCTTGAACATCTTCGAGCGATTGCCCCTGTGAGGGGTTTCCCTGTAAAATCAATAAGGAGTAGTCTTTTAACACATAGGGAAAAGCACCTGCTCCCAGCAGCTTCTGTGACTTGACGAGGTTTAAGTCAATTAGCCCCGCGGAACCATTCGTCAGAATATTCGCCATCAAGTTTAGCATCTGTGCATCCTCGCTGCCCGCTCCTGGAAATCTATACCCTAAAAAAAGAAATTCTGCGTTTGGGCCTTTGACCTCGCGGACGATAGGTTGTTGTATCGGCTGCTCGCGGTCGAACTCATACGAAGGAACCTCCTTTGGGCGCATAAAGGCGAAGGCCGCATCGATCTTTTTGATCATCTCGTCTGGATTAAAATCGCCAGACATAATGACGCCCATATTATTTGGCACGTAATACGTACTATAATATGCACGTATTGCCTTTAACGACGGGTTCTTTAGATGTTCCACCGTCCCGATAACGGTCTGCTTTCCGTAGTTGTTATTGGGAAACATAGCCTCGAACATCGCTTCCACAGCCTTACGGCCGTCGTTGTCCAACCCCATATTCTTTTCTTCATAAACCGCTTCAAGCTCCGTGTGGAACAGCCGCAGAATAGGATTTCTAAATCGTTCTGCCTGCACCGTAAGATACTTGTTCACCACATTATTGGGAATATCCTCCATATATACGGTCTGTTCAAATGAGGTAAACGCATTGGTACCTTCAGACCCCATATTGCTCATGAGCTTGTCGTACTCATTGGGAATAGCATACTTTGCCGCTTCACCCGACACACGGTCAATTTCCTTATAAATAGCTTTTCGTTCGGCGTCGTCCGTTGTTGCGTTGTATTTTTCGTATAGCGCATCAATCGTATCCAGCAAAGGTTTTTCCTTCGCCCAGTCTAAGGAGCCAAACTTGTCAGTGCCTTTGAATAACATATGCTCCAAATAATGCGCTAGTCCCGTGTGGTCTTTCGGATCTGTCTTGCTGCCGGCCTTCGTTGCAATATATGTTTGAATACGCGGCTGTTTCGGATTAGGACTTAAGATGACCGTCAGTCCGTTACTTAACTTGTAAAAGCGGGCCTCCATTGGATCGTTCTCCACATACCGGTAGCGGTATCCATTGGCCTCAGCCTCTTTCCATACAAACGTCCGTTGCTGGGCAGCAGCCCCCAACGAGATAAACAGCAGGAAAATGGCCGTAGTCGTTCTAAAGATTCTTTTCATATTTGTTGTTGGTTATAGACAGTACTGGGCAAAAAAAACCCAAGGGCTAATTTCATAATGTGTTGGAATAAAAACAAACATTAGGCATCAAAACAGGAAATTATTTTGATAATCATAGCTTATCCAACAAATTTTACAGCGGCGCGCGTTTAACGGTTGCTATTTGTCAATCGCGGAGCGACCTTTTTCTTTAATGTTTTGGCTTTCGACTATAAAGATGAGATTTTTTACGGATTTTTCAAACCAATATTCCTTTCAACGGACGTCGATCATCAATTTAAAAAGCGGTCCCGGGAGCGGGACCGCTAATAGGAACTATACTAAAACTGCACGGCACTGTCGTTAATGACATACTTACGTGTTGCAATAAGCTCGTATACCTCAGCACCTGCCATGATAACGGGCCCGTAACCGTGTGCTGCAAATTTATTGACAGGACGATAGTAATAAAACGCAGGATCAAAGCCCATCCCGGTACCCACACACGTTCCTTCCACCTGACCTTGAGCGTTAATTTTGGTATGGATGGCGTTCCATGCCTGAAGCACCGCCGGGCCATACGCTTTTGCATCTAGCCAACCGGCATTAATTCCGCGGGCCATACAGTACGCGAAAATAGCCGTGGCCGATGTTTCCAGGTACGAATCGTTTTTGTTCAACAACTGGTGCCAGAACCCCGTGCCGTGCTGCAATGGAGCCAGCCCGGAAACATGCTTTTGGAACTGCGCTAATAGGCCCTCTCTCGCAGGATGCTGATCAGGAAGAGCATTCAAGAGCTCCACTTTCGTTAATAACGCCCAACCATTGGCACGCCCCCAATGAAATACCGGGTGGGGTTCCATACCCTCCACCCAGCCGTGCATATACAGGTTTTTATCGGTCACGAACATCCGATCTGCGAACAACCAGAACTGTCGGATAGCTTCATCGGTGTATTTCGAATTTCCGGTGATCTTTCCCATCTGTGCCAAGGCGGGCAAACTCATATACAAATCGTCTAGCCACAGCGTATTGGGCTGGGGGCGGTTACGTGCCAAAGTGCCGTCTTTTAAACGGAACTCACCGTTCATGATATAATCGACATAATGATCCGCTATGGGCCGGATGTCCTGTTCCAACCCTCCCGACAGCTGCGCCTTGATCATGGCAGCACACATCGCTCCGGCATCATCCAAGGCCTGTGGATTTATCACCGAGTGCATCGGTGACCGGTAATTGGCATACCGTTCTTCCAACGACCGGAATGCCGGCAGAACCTTACTTAAAAAATCAAGCCTATCGTAGGTATACTGTGCATATTTCTCGTCGCCCGTGGCTTCCGTTGCCCGCAACATGGCGCCGTATGTCACCCCCCATTCATAGCTTATCAAACGGAAATCTCCTTTTCTAAATATCGTATTGGTATCCACTTCGCCGACACCGTCCAACTCGGTGTGCGTTGTCCCATGCTCGAGCACCGCAGGCGTCGCACTTTCCAGATACGCGTAAATCTTATCAAGATCGGCCTCGATACTATCTACCGTCGTTTCACCATACGCCACGGGATAGTCGGGCTTCAACAGATGCAAAGGTGTATTGGCATCATTGGTTTCTGCCTGCGAGGCTGGCCCACTGGTCTGGCATCCATACCAAATCAGGACGGTGACCGAGAAAAAGTAAATTGTTTTCATATGGTTTAAAATTAGTCTGCTACATCCCAGGTAAACGGCAAATACCAATTCTCGCGGCTCATCAGTTTGTTGCGGACAGCATCTGCATGTGGATAGCCTTCCTTGTTTAATTTTTCGTAAATTTTATCGGCTAAGAAGGATGGGTCGTTCCGACGCATGGCGATGCGCAGCAGATCTTCCCAGCGACTTCCTTCGAACGCCATTTCCAAAGCCGCCTCTTCAATCAGGTAATTTTCAACCTGGGTCAGGCTATCGGTCGGGTTGATTTCCCGAAAGGTGACATAAGCTCTGCCCCGGAGGCCATCGTTTCGGTGCCAAGTGGCCCGGTAATGCGGGTTATTTCCATTTCGGGCATCGAAGTCATACGGGAAAGGTAGATGTGTTTGCTGTATATCTGTTTTGTCTGTCTGATCGGGATCATCGTAAATCCGTCCAACCCCGTTATTCAATAATCCTACCGCCAGCCTATGGTGCCCGTCCCGGTTGGCCGCCTCGGCAAAGCGCAGATGCAGCTTCGCCGCCCGGTATAGATGCCATTTGCCGTTACGCTGAAATTTGTCAATCGGCAACATTGTCGCGATGTCCGAAAACTCATCGGTATACTTCGTAACAACCCCCTCCTGTCCGATCATCGATACGGATAAATCCCGTCGTGCGTCGTAAGGCAGCCCATTCCGCTGCGTCTGACTATTCCATAAATCAAATGATTCCAAGCTTGGTTTTAATAGGTGATCGCCCCCATTAGCAGCGAATAGACTGATGAATGGGTTCTGCGGACTAAAATTACTGTTGAACGGCAATGCCCAAACCCATTCGGTGTTCCACAAGACATCCTGCGTTCGCGAAAACATCGAGCGCCAGCCCTGCGTTTTGCTATTGATCAAGGTGCGTACATCTTGCTCCCGGTAGCGTAGATACCCTACTGCAATATCGTTATTAGTGGAAATCTCCGCCCATTTAATCTTGTATCTGTCATAACGAAAGTTATCATTCCCTAAGTTGTCATAACTGGTCATGACCAGCTTGTAGTATTCCGCTGCTTTCTGATAATCGTTGTTCCACAAATGCAAATCGCCCAATAATGCCTGTTTATTGATATAAAAGCGTTCCATATCATAGCCATCTACGGCATACATCAGTGATTCCGTACTCGCATAAAGCAGCTTATACGGAATGGCCTCCATATCGGTGATGAGTTGTGCTAGCAACTGTTCAAATTCCAACAACGGATATTTGTCCCTGTCCAGCACTGCATCCGTATCTTCCAACGGATCGGTCACATAGGGCACCCTTCCAAAATGTATTCCTAATTGCAGGTACACCCAGGTCCGCACAGCCATGATATCGGAGTAGCGTTGGTTGTACTCCTCCGGCGTAAACTTATTCTCTTCCCGCATGATCTGAAAATTGGCCAGCACGTCATTGCAGTTGAGGATAACCTCGTAGAATTTACGCGGATTGACATACGGATTGTCGGCGCTGATGGCTCCCACATCGTTCGTGCTGACTTCCCGCAAGTAAGGGTTCGCCCGGTTGGTTACCGTGAGTAGGTCGGCACGCAGTTCATTCCATAGAACGTGCTGCTCAGCTAACGATAGCAACTTTCCGTAAACCCCAATAACGGCGGCATCTGCGTCGTATATATTTCGGTACATCTGTTCTTTTACCAACACCTCTTCCGGTTCTACATCCAAGAACTTGCTGCAGGAAGAGCCTACGAGGCAGACCAATGCAACTGAAAGACCATATATAAAGTTCTTCTTCATTATCTTCATTTTTATATTAAAACCCAGCCTTAATTCCCACCTGTATTGTCCTGAACTGTGGCGTCATGCCGATATCGATCCCTTGGCTATAGATCGAGCTGTTGGCGCTAAATTCAGGGTCGTAACCCAAATATTTAGATACCGTAAACAGGTTGTTGACCGTTAGAAAGACATCAAAAGATTTCAGGATATCGTGATTGACCGGCACATGGTATCCAAAATTAATCGTACGTAGTCGTAGGTAAGAACCATCTTCTATCCAGCGATCGGAAAATTCAGCATTGTTGAGCGGGTCACCCCAGTTGGCTCTCGGCATATTCGTCTGTTGTCCTTCCTCTTTCCAGCGGTAATTCGCGGCGATACTCTGGTTATGGTAGGAGGATACATTTTCTAGACGGTGGCGTGTGGCGTTGTAAACATCGTTACCCAACGAATAAGTAAACAGCGCGTGCATCGAAAACCGCTTATAGCGGAATGTCGTATGCAACGAGCCAAACCAGTCTGGATTGGGATTACCAATGACCACTCTATCCTTTTGGTCAATGATATTATCGCCATTTTGATCCACGAAATGTACATCTCCCGCTTCAAAAGGTAACAAACTACCATCTGTTAAGCGTCTACTCAAACCCGTATTCGCCGCATCACGCGCCGTGGCAAAGACACCATAGGTCTGCAGACCGTAAAACTCGTTGGCCGCGCCACCCTCTTCGGTAATCATGCTGGCACCATAATACGTCGTCTCAAACGCACCACCCGGCAGCGTCAACACTTTGTTCCGATAGGTCGCCAGTTGTAGCCCCATATCCCACTTCATATCTAGTTTGTTAATCAGCCGTCCTGTGATGTTCAAATCCAAACCGTTGTTTTGCATCGATGCACCATTGGTAAACGCCAGATCCATCCCTGTCTCTGCCGATAGAGCTTGATAGGTAATCATATCCTTAAACCGATGGTTGTATAAATCGACCGATATATTTATCCGTTCTTTGGCTAACGATAGATCCAGTCCCAAATTGGCTTTGAAAGCACGTTCCCATTGCAACGCCGGGTTTCCGATATTCCCCCGGATAAGTCCCTGTATGCCTAGAAAATTCTGAGAAATATAATAGGTACGGGCTGCATAGTCACCGATATCGTCGTTCCCCGATACGCCATAGGAAGCGCGCACTTTAAAGAGGTTGATAGCGTCCGCACGGAAGAAGTCTTCAGCAGAAACTATCCAAGCTACATGGAATGCCGTGTTAAGTGCAAAGGCATCTTTTCCTAGCTTTAGCGCACCATGCCGCGCATCAGGGCCAAACCGTGAGGAACCATCCAGTGCGGCATCCCAACGCAATAGGTAGCGTTCTTTATACGCATAATCATGCGACATATAAGCATTCATCCAGTTGGCATTTCCAAAGCCACCGCGGATCTGGCGCAACAGGTTACTACCGCCCGTTACATTTACGTAATTATCGTTGGCCGTGTTAAAAGCCAGGCCATAATCGTATTCTGCCTTGCGCTGCTGTACACGAAAGCCGATCCGGTTGCTTAAACGGTGATCCGTTCCGAACGTATTGTTGGCCGTAAAGTACGTGTCGTTAAACAACGCAAAGAGTTTCCGGTTCTGGATGCCCGCTTCATTTCGTATATCTGCCGTAGGCTGATCTTCGGAAAACACCCCCAGTTCGGGCAAGAAAAAGTTCTCCCGGCCTTTATCGTATACCAACCCCGCTACAGTACGCAAGGCATAACGGTCGCTGAACTGATAATTGAAATGCAGATTTCCGACGAAGCGGTAGCTTTGGTTCTGCCCTATGGCATTCTCGCTGACCAACACCGCAGGATTACTCTGATTAAAAACATCGACATCTGCAAATACCGGCGACATGTTACCTTGCCCGTCAAAACCATACGGCGCCAAAAAGGGGGACTTAATCAACGCTTGGTATAATGGACTGGAATGCGAATCCACGCCTTGGTTTCGAATATCATGGCGATTGTAGAAAAAAGAAAGGTTACTCTGCACCGTAAATTTCTCCGATAAGGTGAGATCGCCATTTAAACGCATGTTGTATCGGGTCAGGTTATCGTATTTTAACACGCCCCGATCATTGGTATAACCCGCCGACAGGGCATACTGTGCAATGTTATCGCCCCCTGCTACTTTCAGGTAGTAGTTTTGGTTGATGCTGTGATCCATCACTTCTGATTGCCAATCCGTTTCGTTTAAATAGCCAAATCGTTCCGTATTGTCGGCATCCAGCCTGTAGTACGGCAACCGCGCTATAGAGTCCGCTCCTAAACCCTGCGTACTCAACAATTCCGACAAGTAACTCCTATAGCCCCTACTGTCCATCATCGGCAGGCTTTTCGGCTTGTTATTGAATCCGGTTGTTGCTAAAAAATCAATCCGTGTAGCCAGCTCTTTCGCGCGGGCGGTCGTAATAAAGATAACCCCATTACTACCCTTGGTGCCATACAGTGCCGATCCATCCTTTAATACGGATATGTTATCGATATCTTTTACATCGATGTTCGCTAGGCCCGACTCGCGGTAATTGGCGAGTAACTCCGCACTATAGTCCTCGTCGTCATACAGGACACCGTCCACGACCAAAAGCGGTTTGGAGGTGCCGTAGAACGAATTGATACCCCGAAGGGTCAGATTTGCGCCTGTATTGGTTGTCCCTGAATTACGCACCACATCCAGTCCTGCTATTTTCCCCTGTAAGAACTGTGCTGTATTATCGTTTGAGGTTGTTCTCCACAGGTATTTTCCAAGATCCACAGTCTGCACCGCAGCGGCTTGTGAGAGGACACTTTGTTTTTCGTTAAACAAGATCGCTTCCTGGCGGATGGGATTATAGCCCTCCTCATACAACCAGACCTCCAAACGAGATTCTCCAGTCTTCGCAAACACGATTTTCTCCTGATAACCGGGTGCATTGATGGTTATCTTTGCCGTCGCCGAGGGTAGCTTAAGGGAAAACGTACCATCATCTTCGGTAATGGCTGCCGAGAATCCGACCACCTGCACACTGGCGCCGATAACCGGGGCGCCACTATCTGCTGCCCGAACCGTTCCAGAGACCGTTAGTTCCTGCACGTACTCCCTTGTTATTTCCAGTTTTATGGACGGTGCTACCGATCGTGCCTGCAATGACCCGCTCGATAGGCAAGTGGCTAACGCAGCACCTCCAATACATAGTTTATATAGCAATTGCATCATCTAATTGGTTTAGTTGGTTTTTAGTTTCGGCACAAAGCGTAAGTAATCCAGTACCAACGTGTTATTTCCATTTGCTGTAGTCGCTGCTCCTTGCAATACAGGTACAATCCGGCTATAGTCTGCCAAAGTAAATTCCCCCAAATAGACCTCGCTATAATTATTTTGCTCTACATTGGTATACGGAAATACATAAATGCGATCTCTGACTTCCTGCTCAGGATCTTCTTCGCTCGGACGCGTATCAAACTCAAAAATCCCGACCTGCTGCTGGAATACGTTCGTCTGTACATCATTCAGTGCTCGCCAGTATACATCATAAGCTGTGCTATACATCCGAGGGGTCTGGTATAACACCTGCAGACTGGAAACCCCATGGTTTTGGACCATGATATCGGTAAAAAGTTCGCCAAACGGATCTTTGCGAACCCGGTGGAACGTTCTTTCCGCGACCGAGGCTGAAAAGCCCCAGGGCTGCTCTCCTTCGACATAAACATCCACGAGTTTATTCGGTATAGGCAAAGTCGGTCTATCCAAGAAATGAATCCAACCATTACTCAAGCGCACGGAACGGCTAATGGCTGATTTATCTACCGGAAACGGCACATTGGATCTGCTGAGCAGCATAGCTGGTAAATTTTCTTTATCATACATCTGATCAAATAGCATATCTTTTACGATATGATACTGACTGATAGCATACGAGGAATCTGCATGGTTGCGATAATTTACGTAGGGTAGGAACTGTTGTGCTTCCGCTATAAAATCCGCGTCGTTCAGCACAAAATAGGTAAACCGCCTGGTCTCGTCCCGCACATCGCCTACTTCCCGCAGAAATTCGTTGTTTAAGTAGTAATCTTCGGGATCTTCGACCACAGCCGTATCATGCAGGTTATAATCATTCAAACTCAGGATAAAAGCGTTTTGTTCATCTTTATGCTCGTTTATATATTCCCATAAACTTTGTCTGGGTGCCAGCACTTCGGTAATAATATGATAGATACCGTCGGCGCCCGCTTGGTCTGTTTTCGTAAAGGCAGCGCCATCGATCTCGCTGTTAACGAAGTCAAGTATTTTACCGCTGAGCATCGTAAGACGAACGGTATCCGCCGAGGCATTCAGCCGATGGGTAGATACGGCAATGTGGTTTTTCACAAAGCGTTCCAACGCTTCCGCATCATTTTGCAGTGAAGAGGCTACAGCCTGTATACGGCTATTCTCGGGGACAAAGACGGTGTAGGCATTGTTTCCATCCAACACTTTGTCTACGCCCGAGGCACGTAGCAATTTCATAAATTCGTTAGACTCCGGTTCTTTTTCGAGCCGCTCCAACAAAGGTTCGTTCGTCAGCCCTTCATTATCCCGGGCGTGTTCATCCCAGGGATCGGAGCAACTGACTTGTAGTAACAGGATACAGATCAGTCCGATCAGGGGTGTTAGTATATGGTGTTTCTTCATTATATTCATCTTTAAAGGTTTACGGATAAACAGCATTGCCCTCGGTATCGAACTGCGGATAGATTTGTTCTTGGTCTATCGGGATAAATTGAATGAAATCAATTAAAAAATTCGCGTTCTGATTGGTACTAGTTTCAAAACGTAACGTCTGCCGATCGGTAATCTCGATATCGACGACACCTACCATTTTACAATTATAGTTGTTACTGTTATGTGTCAAATGTTTTTTATAACCCAAACTTTCCAATTCACGCTCTGGCAAGTCTCGTATTCTATATTCTTGATTAGCTATGGATCTCGATAGTTTCACTCCATTGATATATGTGTCAATGGTATTCCCCCGTCCATTGTTAGAGATCGTCCGCCAGCCTACCCAGACCTTGTATCTTCCCCTCACCACAACAGGTGTCTTAAACTCAATCCAAGGAATCCAAGCGGTCCTCATCCGAACTTCTAGGACATCACCAAAAGCAGCTCCCGCCATATTTCCGCTTGCCGTGCCATTATACCACAATTGCTCGCCGTCCCCGCCTCCCCACGACATATCTCGGAAATAACCTTTTGGAATACTTAAAGTTCCTCTTCGGTACACCCCCGCCACACGCAGTTCCGGTTGATCCGCCGGATCCCAATCCACGCGGAAAGGTTGCCGTTGTTTAATGTAGATGTCGTCTTTAATATAGTGCAAGACACCATTAACCGTCGTATTATCGCTGGCCTGGCGATCTACTTCGGCACCTTCTTCCAGTTCGCCAAGCCAGACTTCTTCATTCAGCAAGATCCGCTCCCGATCCACCTTGACCAAAAGTACCTCACGTGGTACTTTCGTGGTGTGCGAACTGGAAAAGGCCAGATCGGAGACATATTTCAAGTCTGGTAAAATGTGGTAGGCTATATGCATATACAAGCTATCTTCTGGATTTTTTGGGTTTCCGGTATGATTGTACTTTTCTACTAAATCCTGTATCGTGTTGAACCCTCGTTGGGCAAAAGTCGCATTGCTCACCGCAAGCACGGAGAAATACTGTTCGGCTACCCGTTGATTGAGCACCGCATCCAAACCGGTTAGTTGCAAGGCCTCGGCAAATAGACTTAAATTTGGGTCGGCTTCAATTTCCTGCATCACCGTATTCGTCACCTTCGTAAATACCTTATCGATCCCATGGATCAACCCGTTTCCCGTCCGGATATTCGGCATAATAATCTTCGATTCTTTGTTTAAGACGAAATACGACTCCCCCTCTATATTTTGTACAGCAGTCGTGATAAACATTCCGAAAACCGAGTTACGCTGGATCTTGCCATCCCGAAACTGCCCCGTAGAAACCGTATCCTGTACAATATGAAGGTTGACCAAGTCTTTCACATCCGCCTCGGCGAGATCGCTTATGCTGCTTTTACCTTCACTTTGCAGAAAGGTCTGCATGGCACTGTTATTGGGTGCAAACACCGTATACGCCCCCCAAGCATCTAAATACGAAGATGCACCCGCCAGCTTAATGGCTTCGGCGAAAAGGCTATAATCTTCATGTTCCGCTAGAAAGCGGTTGATATTCGGACGGGTATCCGTTGTTTCCGTAAAATTCTCTTTTGTGCAGGAAAATGGCAACCAGAGTACCGCTGCCAGTAACAGCAGACCTGTCATGTGGTATATCTTTTTCGCTTTCATCACTGTTATATCTTTAGTTTCCATAAAAAGGATTTTGTTGCAATACACCTCCGCTACGTTGGATCTCGATAAAATAAATCGGAAGGTAATGGCTGTTTACATCGCGGTATTTGCCGAGCATGGCTTGCTGCCGATCCGCCGGCGCATAGTTTACGACCATATTGGTAATCAAATCGATCCGTTGGTAATTGTTCCGGCGGGCATTGCGCAACACATCAAACCAACGCTTTCCTTCGTACGCAAATTCCCGGGCACGTTCCTCGACAATAAACGTGGTGATGCCCTGCTGGTCATCCGGTGCAGGATCTAAATCAGTACCTTGCATGGCATTTCCACGCTCCCGAATCGTGTAAAGTAAATCGAGAGCCTCCTGTCCACGGTTCAGACCATTTAGCGCCTCGGCTTTCATCAGGAGTACATCCGCGTAGCGGTAAACCATCCAATGTGTATAGGATTCTTCCAGCGACTTGGTCTGCGTCCGGTTTAGGCCATGGTACTTGTAAATCATGTTGGTCGCAGTCGACAATGCACCCCGATCGCCACGTACGTCAAAGTTTTCTGGATCCATAGCGTCAAATTGAAATAAATCTTCATATACATGCTGTCCGGCTGTATAAAGGGCATTCTGCCGAAACAAAGCATAAAAAGGATTCAGTTGTTGCCGGTCATACTGCAATTCAAAAATGCCTTCGACAGAATTCCCCTGTCCGAAAAGCTGGTTCAACCAAGTGGATGGATCTCCCGGTACCAGTTCAAATATGCCGGCATTGATAATTTCATCACAGGCATCTGCGGCTTTTTGAAAGTCGTTTTGCCAGAGATAGGCGTCTGCCAGCATGGCGTTTACGGTATAGCGCGTAATTTTGCCTTTATCTGCAGCCGTGCTCCCAAACGTTTCACGTACCATCGGCTCGGCACGGAGCAGATCGTCTACTACTGCCTGCAGCACTGTTGCCTGCGGTGATTTCGCGATGGACACTAAATCCTCGTCTGAAGCGGTATATGTTAATTTAATTGGCACATCACCCCAAATACGCGCTAGATTAAGATACATCCAGGCCCGAATTGCCAAGGCCTCGCCTACATAGGCATCTAGATCTGCTTGTGTAAACGTCGGATCAAGTTCTCGGACGGCCGGCGCATTGTCGATAACGTTATTGCAGTAATTAATAATCTTATAGAACATGCCCCAATCGCTGAACAAATTGGTCGGCAGCATATCGGCAAAACGGTATTCGGTATACGTCTGTGGAGCGAATGTACTGATATCGACCATATCGGTACGGATCTCAGCATGCATAAAAAGCTCCTGACTCAGGTGCCGGTTGCCATAGATCGGTGTTATCAAGGATATGTACAGCCCATTGACTGCGGCCCGCACCTGCTCCTTCGTTTTCCAATAATCCTCGGCAACTACCCCTTCCTGTGGTTTGAGCTCCAACCATTTATTACAGGAACTGAAACTTAGCAACACAATTGCAAGGACGGGAATTGATTTTTTGAATATATGTATCATCACTATCTCCTTCTAGGTTAAAAATTTGTCGATAAACCGAATGTAAAGCGCATCGTTGGTGGTGTGCGCGAATTGTCCCGTGCCAAACCGAAAATGCCGCTCTGCATGTTGACTTCCGGATCCTGCCCCAGATACCTCGTCCAGGTATAGAAATTTTCGCCCGTTACGTACAAGCGCAGATTACTCATGCCTATACGATCAATCATACTGCCTCGATTAAAGGTATAACTGACCGTCGCCGAACGGAAACGAAGAAACGATGCATCCTGCACATAACGATCGGACCCCAACCAGTTATACCCCATACCCATCAGTGCCCGCGGCATGTCGGTCACGTCGCCCTCTTTCCTCCAGCGGCGTAATACGGCAGTCGACTGGTTATCATAGTTGGTCATCTTTGTGGTATGCATCAATGCATCGTTAATGACTTCATATCCTAACCGGAAATTGAAAAACAGGTTTATCCGCAAACTATTCTTAATCGTAATCGATGGTCCGAATCCCCCCGTAAACCTCGGATTAGAATTGCCGAGATATACGATGTCCCGCTCGTCTATACTGCCATCGTTGTTGATATCCGCATATTTTGCGTCTCCTGGCTGAAACACGTAATCGGTATAGGGGTAGTTAAACCGCATATACACGGGCTCGCCGTCCGGGCCATAAATTGGCTGACCATTGATATCTTTCGCGATCGTCTCTTCGAGGGTCGAGTACACGCCCTCGTAACGGTAACCAAAGAAGGAACCAATGGGGTTATTAATCTGTAGGAATCGTTTATAATCGCCATTGACCGTTCCGGTTCCCGATTCGTTTACAAAGAACTCCGGTACGTCGCGCACCACGTTCAGGTTCCGCGCAATATTAAAGGCAAAATCGATCATTAAGTTTTTCGAACGGTACGGGGTCGCATGAAGATTCAATTCCCATCCTTGGTTGTCCATCACACCGTAGTTCAGCCAGATGCTTTCGAATCCCGAGGTATTGGGTACACCTAAGTCATCGAACAGCATGTCGGTGGTACGATTGCGATACAACTCTAAATCCAAACGGAAACGTCGTTTCCACATTTCCAGATTCAATCCTACATTGGCCCCTTTCACCCGTTCGAATTTGAGATTTCTATACGCCATATTCGCCGGGACTGTTCCTGCTTCACCCAGATACGTCTGCTCGTAGCTCACGATGTTGCTGTAAAAGAGGTAATCGTAACGAGGTGCTTTCCCAGAATGCCCGTAACTTGCACGGAAACTCAGCTCGTCAATAAACGACAGGTCCTCCATGAAGCGTTCACCCGAGACACGCCAGCGGGTAGAAATAGAAGGAAAATAGCCGTAACGATAATTCGCTCCGAATTTGGAGTTTCCATCGCCACGGACACCCACATTCACGATATAGCGGTCCAAGAATTTATATTGGGTACTAAACACACCGCCAATTGATCGCGATTGTCCTTCTCCGCCCCGCAATGCTAGTTCGTTGTTCTGTGTCCGGCCTGGATTGGATGGGTCGGTCAATAAGGTAGAGGCTGTATTCGATATCATTGATTCATAACTCAACCCGCGAAAATCATCGGTCTGCCAAGAAAACAGCATCTGCAGATCATGCTTCATCTTATCGCCGAGATTCGGCGTATAAATCAGGTTGGACTTTGTCTGAATTCTAAAATCATCGCGATCGGATTCCCCCGCACGGTTCACGACCGTCTCCGTATACGGCCTACCCGTTGCTAACTGTGGTAAGAAATTATTCACCCGCGTGTTGTTCATATCGAACATCACACTAAAATCCGAAAACAGTATTCCCTTAATCAGTTCATAACGTAAATTAAAAGTCGGTGTAATCCGTTCGCCCATGTGCTTATTGTAGGCATATTCGGCCATTGCCGCCGGATTATACGTACGAGGATAGGCCCCTTGAATGTTTTGACCCGGCGAGAAATAAACCGGCATCAAGTTTCCGTAGGGATCGTATTCATACAAGCTCATATTTGGCATCTTAATGTACGCCGCTCCACGGATGTTATCCTGATTATCTCCGGAATTGACGTAATTTCGATCGGTCACCGTATGGGTATAGGCAATATCCGTACGGAATTTAATGCGTTCTGATATGTCGTAATCTAAATTTAATCGTGCGGCAATCCGGTTTAAACCCGTTCCAACCGTTACGCCGCGCTGTCCCAGATAGCTAACCGAAGAGTAATACCTTGCTTTTTCTCCACCACCTTGTATCGAAAAGGTATGGTCGTTGGACAGACCCGTTTGGTTAATCGCCTTAATCCAATCCGTATTTTGGCTATAATTATGGTAATAGTATACATCCCCCGGATCGTATTGAAATTCTTTACTGGTCAGCGTATTCAAAGGCTGGCCAGTGCGGTTCATATACATTTCCGGAATCAGCGAAGAGTATTGGTCGCCGCTGAGCAACGGAATAGCACTTGGCACAGTGGAAAGCGCTCCGCGGAAGGAATATCCCACCCGAGGCTTTGACATCGTTCCGCGCTTTGTTGTAATCAACAGGACGCCGTTGGAACCTCTTGCCCCCCACATGGCCGTCGCTGCAGCATCTTTTAAAACAGAAATCGTCTCTATATCTGCCGGAGCCACATTCAGTAACTGGGCATAGGCATCTTCGTCGGCTGCTCCGAAGTTAAAGTCGCCCGGAATCTCCGTTTCGTAAGGCATGCCGTCAACTACAATCAGGGGTTCCGCGCTACCACTTAAGGACGAGGTACCTCGTATACGAATCGACATCCCCGAACCCGGATCACCGGAGTTGGCGGCTATATCAACGCCTGGCAAGCGCCCCTGCAGGGCCTCGTCAATAGACGCCGATTGCATATCCTGTAATACACTCGCATTAATAGTTGCCGTAGCCGTCGTTAAATCCCGGGCGGAAATATTCAATAACCCAGTATTAGGCTTGGCTCCGCCGGCACCCGTAACGACGATTTCTTCAATTTGGCTATCACTGGAGCGCAGTTCCAGGTTGATCTGGTTTCTGCTATTGATGCGCACCACTTGTGCGTTGTAACTGATAAATGAAAAGTTCAACCGGTTCAATGCCGTAGTGACTGCTAAGGCATAATTACCTTCTATATCCGTAGTTGTTGCAGCCACCGTTCGATTGTCGGCACTCAGTTCGGAAACTGTAACCCCCGCCAAGGGCTGTTTGGATGTGGCATCAATTACCTTGCCGCGCACAATGTGTTGCGCGACCGCTGTCTGCCCTACACAGCATATCCAAAACAACAAAAGCGAAAAACTATATGTTAATTGTCTCATAATTTGGATTTAATTGTTGTAGTTTAAGTATCCGTTCAGCTCATGTAACACGATGCGATCGCTCAGGTATAGATCGGGCGTATAAACGGTCGACACCGTTCTCCCCTTTCTATCTACAAAGCGTAGGTTCCCGACGGCGTTGGAAACATTCACTGTCAACGATTCATCGTCGACATTTTTTGCTAAAGTAACGGCGGATAGGATATCCTGATTACCATCAGGCGCAACATTGACATTCGTCAGGATATGGTATCTAATAAAGCTCTCTATCTGGAATTTACCGACGATATCTCCCGTCGCTGGGTCTGGAGGTAAGACACCATCATCTATAGCCTGTTGCACAGCTTCGTTATTTGGCATGAGTAGGGTATATAAGCTCCCGCCCGCCACCCCGGTAATCACCCGGTCGTTTGCTACGTAGAGCGGCGATTTGGAAACATATTCCCAGAATCGGCTAACATTCGGGTTTTCTGCCGCTATACGCGCCATTGCTTCCCCGGCCGTTTCATTCGAGAATTCCAAAAGATTGTCTACATAATAAACACGTCCGTTGTTCCCAAACTTCGCTGTTCCGATAATGCGTACCGGCTCCTGTAAACGTTCGTTGCCTGCTGCATAAATATTGCCGTTTTTCCATTTGATAAATTCTCCTGGCAATGCCCGATCCCCCGTTTGGATAAAGCCTTGTGTATTATTGATATTTGCCAGTTCATCATTTGGAGTTTCGATGATATGTGAATATAGCAAGCGCGCCAGACGGGTCTGTGTCTGCCCATGTCCCATGGTATTCCCATTACGGTCGATCCACGACCACTCGTTCAACCGTTCGTTGTAGGAATAACCTAATCTATTCAGTAGACTATTGGAAAATAAAAACAGTGTAAATTTCGTTCCTGGATTGATAACAAGCCGTTTGTGCTCGCGCTCCAACAGCATTAGCATGAGCGAATATTCGGGATCCAAAATCACATGTCTATAGACCGTATTGAACAAATCAGATTCCTGTATCTTGTTGGTTCCATAAAAGAATCCGTTGCTTACAATTTGCTTATCAATGATATCTGCTTTGGTAAAACGGGCGGGTTCTTCGTGTAGATTGGTTTTTGTGGAGAACTGGCTGGGCCATACAGCGCTCTGCCATAACATCGTGTTGACAAAGTCTGCCAAAACTCCTTTCGGAACCCGGTTCAGCGTTTTGTAATGCTCCAAAAATACATTTCGTATCCAAGGCACTATAACATCATTTGTTGGAATAAACATGCTATACCCGTCCCGCTGTCCATCATTATCCTCCTCCTTGAGGAAGTTCTCATTGTTAGGCGAAAAGGCCAACAGTGGGTCATACACTTTGATGTATACCTCCGCCACCTGTCCGGTCCGATATTCGTAGGTTTTACTCGCTGTAGGGCTGTATTCGTATGTTACGAAAAACTGGTTTAAAACTGAATCGCGGAAAAAGCTATATTCCTCATTTTCGCGCAGATACTGATCTAAACTCGGACGGGGCAAGGTCACTACATCCACTTCATGTATTACCCCGTTTTCCGCAATAATATCGGCTTTAGCGACGGAACCGCCCATGAAGTGAAAATTTGAAGTTGATATGGATGGATGAAAAAAACTATAATCATCGGCAGAGAGACTATTAAACTGTCTATACTTTTCGTGGAAATAGGTTACATATTTATTGTTATTGTCACCATCTACATAGTAAGGTGTTCCGAAGTTCACTGTCACATTATTTCGATTCGACGCTCCCACAATGATTTCTCTTTCCGTTCCATTAATCTTCACTTTCTCTTTTCGGAAACCATCATAATAAGCTGTACGCCTCCGGAATCCCATCCCCTCTTGCCATCCCAAATTGGACTGGTAATCAGCAATACGGTTGGTCTGAAAAGCATTATAAACTAAAGCGTATCGGACGATTTGTTCGGCAACAGCATCCGGTACTTCTTCTACTGTTGCATAGTTGTGCTCTTGCAGAAAGCGGTGGACCGCATCGTCGTTTGGCGCAAACAATGTCCAATATCCGGCTTGGTTGAGCGTCTGCATATAGCCCGCTTTTTCGATTAACCGACGAAAATGGGAAAATCTCCCTTCTTCCTCTAGCCGGGTATATATCGGCGATTCCAGATCGTCCGGGCGGCTGTAGTAGTCATCGAAAGCTTCCTTCCGACAGCTTATACATAAAACGGCGAACACCACCCAGTGAAAGGTTAGCTTGTAAATACGCATATATTCGTTTTAATAGGTTTATAAAAATGTAATCTTACTTAAGTTTATCTTTAACAAAGGTTAGTAGCCCTTTTTATTTTAAAAATCTGTATCAAACAGATCTATTTCCTTCTCCGGCGTTTCGGTTCTTATAATTGTACATCAAATATATCTGGGAAGTCGACGGTTTGCAACCTGTGGCATCCTGCCAACTATTACCTGCGTTCGACTATTCTTTATGAGCTTCGAAACAACCCTATCCTTCGTGTGAGGCGGAGCGTCTCTACGGACAGTGTGGGAGAATTCAACTATGATCCGACAGGTACATAATCGTTATACGAAAGATAAACCCAAAGGGTTTACACCGTTATAGAAATATATGCTTGCTATAAATATGAGACCTCTGCGAGGGTCCAACATCCTTTTTTTATAAAGCACAAAGAAAAACGAGGTTAAACAGCTATGCGTTTGCTCCGAATTGGTATACTTTTAAAGCAAATAGCTTTCCGTTCGGAACAACTGAATACACGTAGGCGACAAACGCATGTGCATATAGCATAAACACATGTGCGGATATAGCATTTACCTACGCCTTTACCGTATACTATCATCTGTTCGTGATAAAGTCATAAGAGATTGCGACCAACAGCCCTACATTTGGGGCAAACTGCAGCACGTTTGTCGCAAACGTTCATTCGTTTGCAACAAACGTATATACAGATAGGACAAACTGTTTTTCAAATGGCACAAACTGTTTTGCATTTAGCTTAATCAAAAAGTCGTGATGCCCATAACAATCTTTCTAAAAACATGCCGTCTGGGCCGCTGCTGCGGAATATCTTTCGTCGGCTCCACACCGATAAAAGTATGCAACAACAAAAAAATCAAGCGGAGTAACCTTAGTTTCCTTCAGGTTGATGTAAGCTAGTTCTGATACTGGAGGGCCAATACCATGTGTCTGGGGAATCAGGAAAGTCGGCACGATAGGCCTGTAGATCGATAACATGTTCTTCGATCTCAAGCCGACACCCTTTAATCCCCTGCAATACCATCTTAGCGATTTGATACGCTCCATATGTGTTAAAATGTGTATTGTCCTCTAGTGGCTGGTGCTGATCAGGGAATGTACCTGCCGGATAGTGCACAAAAGCCTTCTTAGACCTTTCGACCCCCAGCGTTTCATAGAACATTCGCGTCATTTTATTTAGATCAATCAGCGGAACACGAAGTTCCTTAGCAACCCTACGCGCCGCTCCCGGATAATCGCCCAACGTATACAGCAACTGTCCGTCTCTCCCAAATGCCCGACGTGCGGTGGATGTAACAATAACAGGTATACCACCTTTAGCACGGAATTCCCGCACAAAGAAACGCAGGCGTTTTGTGTACCCATTGAATGCTCCAGCGTCCGCCCCCATCTCTTTTTGATCGTTGTGCCCGAATTCAATAAACAGATAGTCGCCCGGCTTCACTAAATTTAGTATTTTTAACAGTCTATTGGACGACAGAAAAGACCGCAACGATAGCCCCGATTCTGCGTGGTTAGCAACAACCACGTGCTCATCAAAGAAACGCGGTATCATCTGCCCCCAAGAAGCCCACGGCTCATCTTCCTGGTTCACGACCGTGGAGTTTCCCGCCAAAAAGAGCGTTCGTATATTGTCCACCTGCTGTATACGGATGTAAGCAATATGGTTCGTCTGCAGGAATTCCAATGTAAGCTTATCATCCCAGTCGAGCTTGCCTTCCTCTCTAGGTCCTTTTAGCTTTACCCGCACGTTTTCACCTATCCTAGGACTTTTTAAATGTACTACGAAACTTCTTTCAACAAACTGTCCCGGTGGAATGCGCAGCTGCTCGATCTGCAAACGCCTAGACTCCGAACGAACTGTACTATGGTACACGCTGTCCGTGAGCCCCTGATAGCCAATTGTAATACGGTAATTCCCTTCAGGAACTTTAACCGAAAAATAAAATGGAAGATTGGCCGACAAGAGGTGTTTGTTTTCGGACCTTGATATCTCGACGTTGTGCTCGCTCCCGAACTCAAAACCGAACTGTTCGTTTTCTGTGTACGAGGGCAATTTATCCAGCACAATCGCCCCTTCTTTCCCTGTATTACCGAATACGAACTCCATACTAATTTGTGCCGCGAAAAGGAAGGAATGGTTGCTTAACCATAGGACGATAACAACAATAAAGCGGTACTTACCCATATGTAAAAAATAGATCTATACGTGGCTTATCGAAGATAGGCTTTTGGTATCGGTCCGGCAACCTGACGTCACCTGCTCCAGTTTCGGGATGTAGGGTCTTCGCGTGTTATTCCGCATCTGCTGCAATCAGACGTTTGATCCTAGGCTACCAGGCAAAGTAAGTACATATCTCGCAATTAAAGGTGCAAAAGGTTGTAACTTCTGTATAAATTATATTAACTTTAGTTAGTTACAGCAGTTACATCAAGAACATGAATATAGAATTATGAAGTTTCCAAATATCGCGGCACTTATTATATGCTTTATTACGACGGCAGGCCTGCTGTACTTTTTGGATTCAAGCTACGGAATTAGCCGTATAGCGCTCGTTTCCCTCGTCGGTTCAGCAATCACCATATGGTTGACCAATAAAGTCGTTGCAAAAAAATAATGCTGGTGAAGATTTCTGTAATTCCTGAAAACCCACAGTAAGGAAGGGCCGGCTACGGTAACGTATAGCCGGCTCCGTTGGCTGAATAGGTCCTTCTGCTAAACACCATGTTCAAAACAGAGAACATCCTACGCCCTATAATACCTGAGTTCAATGATATTATTGGGAATAGGCAGGCTGTTCCAATGGTCGTGGATAACCAGTGCTGCGCCAATTGCGGTTGCTTGTGCCATCGACGCCGCATATATTTCGATATCGCCGAAGGCTTTGGCCAATAGATTCATAAAGATGCTATTCTTACTAAAACCTCCATCAACGAAAATCCGCTTTATCCTTCGTCCGGAAAAAACCAGATTTGTCGACGCGACCTGAGCCTGTACCAAGTAGATAATCAGCGCATGGTACGCCTCTTCAAAATTGTCAAACCCGCTTAAGTCTACCTTGCTAAAAGCATCGAGGCTTTCCGGGATAATCCGGCCCTTGGTCAGTTTCTCAATAATGGCCCAGTCGATCTGTACGTGCTTAAACCGCGCTGTGGTCACCTGAAAGTGGTCAGCGATACGTTTGGCCTGCAATTCATGCTCATACCCCGCAAATAAGCGGGAAGCTTTCACAGGCGTCCCGGCGTAAGTCATATAGAACAAACAGTCTTTTTCCAATTGCTCTTTCGTCAGGCCCTCTTCGTTAAAAGGGTTCAAAGAAATACACCATGTGCCTGTCGAGATGAGAATAAACGGTTCATGGAAATTAATAAGGTAGGGTATTAGTGCCGACGAACTATCGTGTAATCCGACACCTACCTTATACGTGCTGCCCGGAAATGCCGCGGAGAACACTTCATCCCCCCCGACAATTGGGGCCAGCTTTTTATCAATCCCCGCGTCTTTCACCCATTGATGGTAGTCCTTTTTCCCGAAATCCCATAAGGCGGTGTGACAACCAATACTAGTCATATCGGAGTACATCTGTCCCGATACCAAAAAGCTAAGGTATTGTGGCAGGTGGACCGCATATTTGACATGTTCAAATATATCGGGTTTTTGTTCTTTGATACGGAACACCTGTAGTCCCGCGTTCAAGCTGCCTAGTGCCGGCGAAGCGGTATCCAGCGAAAACTGCTCCACACCGCCATACCGCTGATACAGGCGCTCCTGTAGCTCTTCCGGATACGCCTTCAGATAATTGTATAGCGGCGTGAGCGGCCGGCCACTATCCGTTAGATAGACAAAGCTGGCACCATAGGAGGTAAAGTTGATCGCTTTGATATCAAACTCATCGCGCCGGAACACCTCATGCAGTGAATCGAAAACAGAAAGGCGCAGACTTTCCAGGTTTTCACAAGGGTCTCCATCTTCGTCTTCTGTTTCAAGAAACCGTGCTGACCGCTCAAACACGATCTGGTAGCGTTCGTCAAACAAAAATAGCTTTTTGTTCGTCTTCCCCACATCGAATACAGCAACAACCGGTATACGTGACTTCCCCATAAATGCTATAATCCTGTTGCTACCGATGCGCTGCCCCGCTCGTCTATCAATTTAGCCCTCATATCCAACGCACGAAACAAACCTACAGGATCCAACGCTGCCCCCTGGCGCAAACGTGCTTCCGCAACCAAAGGACGGACATCTGTACGGAACGCGTGCTGTAGAATCTCCTGCGCCCGCACCACATCGTTGTTCCGCTGCGCTTCTTTCAGTGCTACCCTGTCGACCAACAGCGCCTGGGCATATGCTATTTTTATTGCCTCGACAGACTGTAAAAGATCTACCAAGGGATCTTTTAAGTTGTGCGAAGCGTCAATCATCCAACCCAAACCCGTTGCATGGTCCAGACCCCGGGCATCCATTCCTTCAACCAGTTCGTTAAAAATCAGAAACAACTGATATGGCTTGATACTACCGGCAGTCAGATCATCATCGGCGTACTTACTGTCGTTAAAATGAAAGCCGCCGAGCTTGCCTTCCATCAGCAGCAGCGAAACAATCTGCTCGATATTTGCATTAGGCAGATGATGCCCCAGATCTACCAACGTGTACGCCTGGGGGCCAAGCTTATTGGCCAGCAGCAGCGACTGCCCCCAGTCTCCAATCGTTGTCGAATAGAAGAACGGTTCGAATGCTTTGTACTCTACAAAGAGTTTCCAGTCCTCCGGTAAGTGCGCATAAATTTCTTTCAGACTTTCCAATGTATTCTGAAAGGCCTCGCGGAAGTTAAGCTGTCCCGGAAAAGAAGACCCGTCTGCCAACCATACCGTAAGGGCCTTCGAGCCTAAAGCCACCCCGTGGTTGATCACCTCGATATTATGGGCCACCGCCTGCCGCCGTACATTAGGATCGACGTGGTGTAGCGATCCGAACTTGTAACTATGCGCCTGTCCCGGCTGATCTTGAAATGTATTCGAATTGACAGCGTCGAAAACAAGGCCATAGGACGCCGCCAATGTTTTAATTTTCGCTGCATCCTGCGGGATGTCCCATGGAATATGTAAAGAAATTGCTCCGCTGGAGCGGTTAAGCGCATGGAGCAAGCCAACATCTTCAATTTTTTGTTCCAGGCTGCCCGGCTCGCCCTTTCCCGAGAAGCGGCCAAAGCGGGTCCCCCCCGTACCGAGCGCCCAGCTTGGAATCGCAATCTGGAACCGCTCCAGTTTGCTAATAACGTCCTCTGCATGCGCGATATCTTCGGCAACATACGTCAGTGCACGCCGATGTTTTGCTGCAAGTTTCTCGTTATGCTGTTCTAGCGATTGTTTATCTAATTTCATATGTATTTGCGTTTTTTTAAAGGCTATAATATCAAGATCATATTGCTGCTGTTTCTCTCATGGATAGCGGCTTACCTACTTGTCCGAAGCACTGCAATTAATCAGCAGGTTTTACGCGGTCCAAAGAAGTTCACAAACTGTCTTGACTGGTATAGCTATTGCATTTAAAATAATAAAACCTAAATAAATTCACTTATATGTACAAAATAATGGTATCCGCGTATAAAACCAAGTTATTTCGATGTCCTCTGCCCGAAGAACTATTTTAAAGAGAAAATACCGGTTAATTGAAAAGCAGATCCGCCGTCCGGCGGATCCCCTCTCGGGCTATCTTACGAAGGCCATGGCCACCCCACCGTCAACATTGAGAACATTTCCCGTCGATTTATTGAGGTTTCCTCCGACAAAAGTAAAACACGCGTTGGCTATATCGTCCGGCAGGATGATCTCGTTGAGCAATGTACGTTTAGCATAGTATGCGGGCAACTCCTCTACAGTTATTCCGTAAGCTTTAGCTCTTCCTTCGGCCCATCCTCCGGCCCAGATGTTGCTATCCGATATTACTGCATCCGGATTCACTACGTTCACGCGGATTTTTGCGGCTCCGAGTTCGGCCGCGTTCAGGCGGCTCAGGTGGAGCTGTGCAGCCTTAGCACTGCCATATCCGGCATTGTTGGGCCCGCTTACCAACGCGTTTTTGCTGACAATATTAACGATGTCGCCACCGATATCCTGCGCTTTTAAGACCTTGGTTGCCGCCTGTGTCACGAGGAATTGTCCTTTTACTAGTACGTCATATAGTAGATTCCAGTCCTTTTGTGTGTGATCTTCTATCGTTTTGGAAATGGACAGCCCGGCATTATTCACGACAATGTCTATTCCGCCGAATGCCAACGCCGCTTCTTTCAACGCTATCTCTATCTGCTCTTGATTTGTTACATCCAGGATAGCTGTCGCCACTGCATCTTTTCCGAATAAGCCTACAAACTCCTCTTCAGCGCCCGCCAGACGTTCAGCATTCACGTCGTTCAGGACGACGACCGCCCCTTCGTTGGCAAACTTCTTGGCTATCGCCTTGCCGATGCCTCCCGCACTTCCGGTTACTAAAGCTATTTTTCCAGACAGAGCCTTAGGCTTGGGCATACGTTGCAGCTTGGCTTCTTCCAACAACCAGTACTCAATATTAAACGCCTCCTGACGCGGTAATGACGTGTATTCGCTCACCGCTTCGGAACCTTTCATCACATTGATCGCATTGATGTAGAATTCTGCGGCCACCCGAGCCGTCTGTTTGTCTTTCGCAAACGCAAACATCCCAACACCCGGATATAGAATAATGACAGGATTTCTATCTCTAATTGCCGGACTATTGGCGTGCTTACAGGTCTCATAGTAGTCTGTATACATCGCTCTATACTCCTCGAACAATGGCTGCAGCTGCGCTTTCACTTCTTCCACGTTGTTTAGGTCGGCTTCTTTATCCAGATTCAAGATCAGCGGTTGAATCTTTGTACGCAGAAAGTGATCCGGACAACTGGTTCCCAAAGGAGCTAAACGCTCCAGGTCATTGGAATTGATATACTCCAGCACCTTCTCGTCGTCCGTAAAATGGCCGATCATATGGCGCTCGCTGGAACAAAATCCCCTTAAAATAGGGGCCAGTTTGGCAGCTTGCTCCTTACGTGCTTCAGCGTCGAGGCTCGTTATCTTGTGTCCGCCAAATACAGGCCTCGCTTTTCCGTAGTTTTGAGCAAGATACGCTGCACACGTTTCGATAACATCGAGCGAATTTACATAACTTTCGTATGCCGTATCTCCCCAGGTGAATAATCCGTGCGAGCCCAGCATGATCCCGCGTATTCCGGGATTTTCTTCCAAACATGCCCGCAGCTGCAAACCCAGATCAAAGCCCGGCTTTTGCCAGTCTACCCAGCCGATGCTCCCGTTAAATAGCTCCTCCGTAATCTTTTTCCCATCTTTAGCCGCCGCAATCGCGATCGCCGCGTCCGGGTGCAAATGGTCTATATGTTTAAAAGGAAGGAAACCATGCAACGGCGTGTCGATGGAAGGCGCTTTCGAATTTAAGTCAAAAATACAATGGTTAAACAGTTCTACCATCTCATCCTCATGCGCGATACCCCGATAAACCTTTTCAAGGTTACGCAACCGCTCGACGTATAGAGCTGCCAGACCTGACTTTTTCAGGGTGCCAATATCTCCGCCTGACCCCTTGATCCACATCACTTCGACCGGTTCTCCTGTCAGGGGATCTTTATCTATTAATTTACACGATGTATTTCCTCCACCATAGTTCGTGATCCTCAAGTCTGATCCTAATAAGTTAGAACGATACAACAGTAAAGCAACTTCATCGCCCTCCAGCGATTTTGCTTTTGCATCGTCCCATAAGTAGTTAACGTGTTTATATACTTTCACGGCTATAAAATTTATGTTATTATTCTAAAGTTTTCGCAAATCCCACAATGCAGATTGACAGAATGATAATGACGATCCCACCGATGATAGCACGATATGTCGGCCGGTTTACACCCTTCCATTCTTTAAGGATGACGCCCCACGCGTTGGAGATCAAAATGATAAAAGCCATATGTAAAATCCATGAGCTTGCTCCATTTCCCAAACGGCTTTCCCCCATGCCATAGAAAAAGAACTGAAGATACCAGGTAGTGCCGCCTAAGGCACATAGTAAAAGGTTCTTTCCAAGTGGCGCGGAAACTTTTCCATAATCAGTAAACGTCTTATTCTTCGTCAGTAGATATATGCACCAAACAACGTTGGTTGTAAAGCCTCCCCACAAAATGACAACATAAGTTACGTTGTTCTGATAAAGAAACTCTCCTTGATTGGGATTCGCCGCTTTCCAAAGTCCATTGGCTACATCCGCCATGGGCTTTCCGGCCTCTATCCCAAAATTGAAACAGGCGCTTAGCACACCGGAGACTATTGCAACAACAATTCCGAGCCCGAAGTTGTAATCAGACTTGGTCTCCGCCGACAAGGTCGACAAGCTTCTTTCCTTAAGCATTCCCGCCCGGCCACATAGGTAGATTCCAAGTATGCACACCAACAGTCCGATCATGACACAGATCCCCGCGTTCGTCGTAAAAAAATAGTCTATTCCGTGCTTACCTGGTGCTTGGTTGAAAAAATAATAAATGGCAGGCATCAAGGAGCCGAATACCATACTTAATCCTAAAATCACACTGCTCCCTAACGAAACGCCCAGATAGCGAACCCCCAACCCATAGGTCAGGCCCCCAATCCCCCATAATAAGCCAAACAAATAGGTATATCCTACTGTAGATGTCCCCGTTTCACGGATAATATCTCCAAAGTTCGGAATGGTGATCCATGCAGCTATAGGGGGAACGATGATCCAAGAAAATAAACCGCCCAAAATCCACATAGCTTCCCACGACCATCCTTTCACTTTTTTATAGGGCACATAGAAGCTCCCCGATGCAAATCCTCCTATGAAGTGAAATATAACCCCTGCTAATGCGTTCATAAAATTTACTTTAGATAACTAGATTCATAATCAGGCTCCAAGATAAAGCGAAAAATGATAAAAACTGTTATGGACTGTCATGGCAGTGCAGACCGACATTCCCGGCGTTCCGCGCGCTACCTCGCATCACGGAAAATACGTTCACGAATCGCGTGCTTCGGGTCCACAATTTACGGGTTGGCTTATTTGACGATTTTACCACTTCGAATCTGCCCGCCGTAACAACACACTATATTTATGCGGAACGTGTTTTTAAAAAAAATAAAAAACCCTGTGTTTTTTTATTAAAACAAAAACTGGAAAACGTTTAAGCATCAATATATTATCAATTTTTCAAAAACACCCATTTTTCATCGCCTAATTCGATATGTTTGTACCGATAATCATTTATAATAAATTATGACCCACACATCTACTTTCGAGGAAGAAGTTAGACATCACACCATCAAACAAAATGCTGCAGTCAGACTAGTCGAAATTGTGAGCGATCTTTGGTTTAATCAAGAGGTTGAGCTGGTGTTGCTCCGCAACCAACTTATTGACCGACGTGTGAGCTCGATCCTTCAGCTCCACCAGCACACGTCAGCCTTAGCAGATCACAGTTTAACGATTTTTGAAACGGTCAGGATTGCGGAGATCATCCGGGAGCTTCACCTTCCGCCATCGCGCATTGACATCGGCACATTGGCAATTGAAGCCAGAGAATCCGTGATGGATGAGCAATCCTTAAGTTTCTTCGTAAAGCGGCGCATGGCACCCGTAGTACGCCATGCAACATCGGAAGCAAAGGATGTCGTGCTCTACGGATTCGGCAGGATTGGACGGCTCCTTGCACGGGAACTCGCTAACAAGGCCGGCAGCGGGAAAGGACTATGTTTACGTGCCATCGTGACCCGCGACCGGGTGGATAAGAAAACACTGGAAAAGCGGGCAGGGTTGCTGCGAAAAGACTCTATTCACGGCGACTTTGAAGGAACGATAGACGTTGATGTAGAAAAACAGGCACTCATCATCAACGGCGCAACGGTATACGTACTGTCGACCCAGACGCCCGAGGGGCTCGATTATACGCGGTACGGAATCAGGGGTGCGCTCATCATAGACAACACTGGCGCCTATCGGAACGAGCAAGAGCTCGCCCGCCACCTGCAGTCGAAAGGTGTCGGTCAGGTGCTGCTTACCGCTCCGGGAAAGGACATCCCCAACGTGGTATTTGGAGTAAACGAAGGTCAGGTTGCACCCGCGGCAACACAGCTGTGTTCTGCTGCATCCTGTACAACGAACGCCATCTGTCCGGTGCTGGCGGTGATCGAACGGGAGTATGGAATCGTCAAAGGACATATAGAGACGGTACACGCCTATACCAACGATCAGAACCTGGTAGACAACATGCACAAGAAAAACAGAAGAGGCCGGGCAGCAGCGTTAAACATGGTCATCACGGAAACGGGCGCCGGCGAAGCCGTCGCAAAGATCCTACCCTCCTTAGCCGGCAGGCTTACGTCAAATGCCATCCGTGTACCCGTCCCAAACGGGTCTTTAGCTATACTGCAGTTAGCGATACAGAAGCCAACCGAAATGTCCAACCTCCTTAGCACACTAAAAAGCGCCGCATTAACGGGACACCTTGTTGAACAGATAAAATATGAAAACAACGTCGAACTGGTCTCCTCCGATATTGTGGGGACGACTGCCGCATCAGTTGTGGACATATCGGCGACGATCGTCTCATCAGATGGCAAAAACATTATTTTATATGTCTGGTACGACAACGAGTACGGATATACACATCAGGTACTCCGGCTCGCCAATTATTTATCCGGCATCAAGCGGTTCACCTACTACTAACAACTTTCAGGAAGGAGCAACAGAAGACCGATTTCACTTTTTTGCCGTGCGTCGATTACTAAGTGTAGTCGAAGCACGGCAAGATTACCATTTAGGAGATAGCCACGCGCTATCGGGCAGAGCATGGCATGCATGGCCTATTGACTGCCATATTTTTCCTCCAGCATTTTCATGAAATACCCTCCAACTACCGAACGGGCCTTAAAGCCTCTTCGGTCAGGTTTATCCGTGAATATCCAATCCGACATAGGCACGCGATGTACCGTCTCGTCCATGAAGGCATGAATAGGTTTAACGAACGACTGGAAGGACGGTAAGTCGTCCGCTAAAACAGCTGTCCATAACACCCAGTCGCTTTTTGTATAGGTTTCCCGGCTGTCCAGTGGCAGTCCGTACTTATTTTGCTTGGTCAGGTAGTAGGCCACTTCCTTTTTCCGGATCTGATCATCGAACACATTCATTCCTAAAAGTTTGTCCCAGACCAGATTATATTTTTGACTCCATGTCCCCGGTTTATCAAAGGTCAAACGATAATGATCCCCATCGTTTGCCATCTTTTCCCACTGCTGCCCCATTTCTTTGGCAATAGCCAGGTAGCGGTCAGCGACCTGGTCCCGCCCCAGCATTTTGGCTAAATAGCCATAAGAGGCAATGCCGAGAATCGCTTTTATAGAAAGGTTGGCATTATGAGCGAAGTGACCCGCAAAATCATCTGTACACAGCTGATTTTCAGGATCCAAACCTTTTTCCACAAGGTAATCTGCCCACGTCGTCAGCACGTTCCAATGCTGCTGCGCATAGGCCGCGTCACCTTCAGCCCGCGCTATGGCGTATGTCAAAATCAGCATGTTTCCGCTTTCCTCTACCGGCATGTCGCCGCCATATGTCTGACCATTGGCTATCGGATATGTACCGACATCATGCGCCGCAAATGGCTTCTGCCATTTACCGGATTCGGAGTAGTAAAAAATAAAGTTGAGTAGCCCTTTTGCTAACTCGGGGTTATAGTAAAGGAATAGTGGCGCCGACGGATATGTAACATCGACGGTACCGATAGAACCGTTACTGTCGTTTTCTTTGGAAAGCAGGAGCAGATCGCCGTTCGGTGCTTCAACGAGCTTGTGCGCTGCAATTGACTGACGGTAGGCTAGCGCACACAGCTCCGCATATTCCCGGCCAAAGCGAGCATACTTCTGCATAAACCCGGTATCGAATTCGTCTACCCTTTTCATAATGGCTCCATATTCTTCAAAAGCGCGCTCGAATTGTCCTTCGATATTTTCTTGTCCCGTCTTATTCCAATATGGTCTTAGGTTCTGTCCGAAGTATTGAATAGCGTAAATGTCATCATATCCGATGGCAATTTTTCCCGAGAGCTTCCCGGACACACGGCCCTTTTGAATCAGCGCCAGCTGTCTTCCGCTGGCATTGTCCTGCGCCTTTCCGCCCGTAAAAGACGCCCGGATTGCGCTGGGACTCCCCACCAAAGCCTGGGTAGCAGACTTTTCTCCAGCCATATAAAAATATCCCCAGTCATTACGGACATGATCCCCTTTTCTGCCCAACAGCTTTTGCGCAACGCTTCCCGTCTTTACGTAAACAAGCCCGTTACTCTCAAAATGTTCGCTAACAGATTCCTGAGAAGGCAGATTCAACGCCCAATTTGGTGCCGCCTCGAAATACAGCTCAACGTCCTGAGTCTTCGGAGAAGTAACTTCATAGCTTAAATAGTTGATTGGGCGTGCCAACAGCATCAAGTCGTCCAGAAACAACGGAGCTGTAAAACTCACCTTCAGCTGAGCATCGCCACACTGAAACAGGTAGTTAGTCCGCATGGGCTGAACATCGGCCGACAGTTGCTTTGCCTCTGTCATAAAATATTTTTTGTCAGCGCGTTCAATCTGCAGCCCCATATCAAGAAAGCCGTTACCTCCGCCGTTATGGCAATAGGCCGCGAGCACGTTTTTTCCTTTCTTCAACGACTTTAAAGCACGTTCGTTTAGTTTAATCTTTCTATTCTTACCGGTCGCCTGTCCCGTTGAAACAACCTTTACGCCGTTAACATAAAACTCTGCATCATCATCGTGCGCATACTCCAGGAACACGTCTCTGTTTGCTACCTGCTCGTTAAGGACAATTTCTCTTCTCACCCATATTCTGTCTGTCGTCCAATTGGTTTTACTTAACGGTTCATTCTCGAAGGTGCCGAAAGCCCCCTCTCCGGCCAGCCAATTTTTGTCGTCATAATTAGGTGCGGTCCAGTCGCCTCCTGGTTGCTTTGTTGTATATTTCGCGGCCCAAGGTTTGTCTTCCCCATTAGAAACAAGCGATAACAACTCCGTTTCTTCCGTTCCAAGGAAACGATAGTAGGTTTTACCGACCTTAATGACGCCAATCAGCGGCAGCGGGCGGTTATCCGACCAATGTGTTACAGCTCCTTCATACAAATTGTCCACCGGCGACCATGCGCTCATGTTCGGGTCGATAGTAATCAAGGGATACGCAGGCGCCCTTAGCCCATTCTGCGTCCCTTGTGCAAAGGATGACGACAGGCCCGCGACAGCCAGTCCCAGTAAAAGTAAAATACCCTTCATTTTTTTGATTTCCATATGTTTATTAATTGATGCGTTAATTTTATTATTATACAACCGGCCTAAGCAATACGGCATACATTCCATCAATGGATGCTGGCCCCATAAGCTTCTTAACGTATAGCGAAAGGTCGCCCCCCGTTCACACGTCCACCGGTTTTTCCTCCACGGCGTGGGGAGGCGGTTCATATTGATTGATATCCAACTAATCTATTCGTGTCTATCTTCAATGGCATTCATGAGCTCACTCCGTTGGGCGTAGCACGGTGAAGATTTCATATAAAAGTAGAATTTCCTTATATATATTACGTCCCCGTGTACCGCAAAACGTTCATTTTGAACAGAATTTGCCACACTTTGATTAGTTTTTACAATTAGCTAATACGAATTAGCAAGTTAGCAAAAATATCGGTTATTCCATAACTTTGTAATCCGGACATTCCGAGGACCGAGGTTTTGAAAAGAGATCAGACGAGTCCCCCCGCCGGAAGACAAACAGAGAAACGTGACGGGGACTCGTCAGGACAGCAACCGTTCGGTTTCCAGATATTTCATGATGATCGGTGTAGCACCCGCCTTTTCTTCGACGTAGCCCCTCGCTCTGGTACCTGCGACGTTTCTTTGCTCCGGATTTTCCAAGGCTGAAAATATGTCGTTTAACTCTTTCCTGTTTTGAATGCAAAAGGCTGCTCCATGTTCAATAAGGTCTACCGCCTCTTGAAACTTCCCGTATTTAGGACCGAAAACCACGGGAATGCCATATGTGGCCGCCTCTAAGGTGTTGTGGATTCCCGCCCCAAATCCACCACCGATGTAAGCGACACTCCCATAGCCGTACAAGGAGGAAAGCATGCCAATATTATCGATGATCAAAACCTGAGCTTCGGAAATATCATCTGGAGTGTAATGCCGGAACTGAGAAAACAATAACGCTGTGGGGAACCGTTCCTTTATCTGTCGGATATGGGCCTCATCGACCTCATGCGGGGCGACAACTGCTTTCCACGTCTGCCTTTCCGACAGTAGAGCCTCCAGCAGAACTTCGTCCTGCGGCCAGGTACTTCCTGCAACAACAACGTGCGCCGCACCCGTTATAAATCGCTCAACCTCCGGGACAGGCTTTCCATGCTTCGGAATATCGACTACGCGGTCGAAACGCGTATCGCCTGCGAGCCCAGCCTGCGTAATGTGGATGGATTTCAGCCAATATACCGAATCTATGTTTTGTGTAAAAAAGAAAGAGACCTGCCGGAGGATCTTCCGGAAAAATCCACCGTACCATTTGAAAAAAATCTGCTCCTCGCGAAAGATGGCAGAGATCATCAGGAGCCGTATCTTTCTCCGCCGTAACTCGCGAAAGTAATGGTACCAATACTCGTACTTGGTAAAAATGGCAAGCTTCGGATCAACCAGATCTAAAAACCGGCGCGCATGCTGCCCTGTATCCGTAGGCAGGTAAAACACGTAGTCAGCCAGGGGCGTGTTCTTTCGGATCTCATAGCCCGAAGGCGAAAAGAATGTGATAAGAATCTTTTCATGGGGATATTTCCTCTTAATGGCTTCCATCACCGACCTACCCTGCTCAAACTCGCCTAATGAAGCAAAGTGAAACCATATAGGACGCATGCCTTTCCCCACTGCCCGCTCGATCTCAGAAAATAGATGCCTACGCCCGTCGACCCATTTCTTTGCTTTGACATGACAGGGAGATACCCCCCGTAATAACAGGGTGTAAGCGCTAATTCCTAAGTCGTAGAGAAGCCGCATGTTGAAAAATATCCTTATATTCGTCAAACCTACATAAATTCATTTTTATGTGCAACATAATGCGGTACACATAGAATGCGCATGTAGCTTTCCCCCCCACCGTACGTTATGTAGAGGGGAAATGCGGTAAATTGTTCAATAGAAAAAACACTGGTGAGTAGACAAAAGCAGAAACGAATTTTGATCACTGGGGCGGCAGGATTCCTGGGATCGCACCTCTGCGACCGTTTTATCACGGAAGGCTTTTTCGTTATCGGTATGGACAACCTTATTACCGGCGATCTTCGGCATATCGAGCACTTATTCAAGTTGCCGAACTTCGAATTCTATCAACATGATGTTTCAAAATTCGTACATGTGCCTGGAAAACTCGATTACATTCTACATTTTGCATCACCAGCGAGCCCAATAGACTATCTCCGAATCCCAATACAGACACTCAAAGTCGGTTCCCTGGGCACGCACAATCTGCTCGGCCTCGCGAAAACCAAAGGAGCGCGCATATTAGTAGCGTCTACTTCAGAAGTGTATGGAGACCCATTGGTATCTCCCCAGTCAGAAGAGTATTGGGGAAACGTCAATCCCGTCGGGCCGCGCGGAGTTTATGACGAAGCCAAAAGATTCCAAGAGGCAATGACTATGGCCTATCACAATTTTCATGGATTAGAAACCCGCATCGTCCGCATATTTAACACGTATGGGCCGCGAATGCGGTTAAACGACGGACGCGCACTCCCCACCTTCATAGCCCAAGCTCTTCGGGGAGAAGAGCTTACAGTGTTCGGCGATGGCTCGCAAACACGCTCATTCTGCTACGTTTCCGACCAGGTGGAGGGCATCTTTAGGTTGTTATTGTCCGACTATACACTACCGATGAATATAGGAAACCCAGACGAATTGACCATTCGTCAAATTGCAGAAGAAATTATTACTTTAACCGGAAATAAGTCTGGCATACGCTATGAATCGTTGCCTGTCGACGATCCCAAACAGCGTCGGCCGGATATAAGCAAAGCCAGGCAGATACTGGGCTGGCAGCCTACAATTAGCCGTGAAGAAGGACTCGAACGAACCATTTCTTACTTTAAACAACTATCTTCTGACACTTTGAAAAAAGGAGATTTCACATATTATAATCAACAATAATGAGTAAAATACTAGTAACAGGAGGAACGGGATACATCGGATCCCATACGGTGGTCGAGCTCTACAATGCGGGCTACACCCCGGTCATCGTCGACAATCTGTCCAACTCTAATATCCGGATCCTGGATCAACTCGAAAAAATTACCGGAAAAAGGCCGGAGTTTCATCAATTTGATTTATGCGACGAAGCAAAGGTCTTTGCTTTTGTTCAGCAACATCCAGACATCGCCGGGATCATCCACTTCGCCGCGTCGAAAGCTGTGGGAGAATCCGTTGAGCAGCCATTAAAATACTACCACAACAACTTCTTCTCGCTGGTTAATCTTTTGCGGGCTTACCAAGACAAGCCTATTAATTTTGTATTTTCATCTAGCTGTACAGTTTATGGAGAGCCCGATGAACTACCCGTGACAGAGGCTGCTCCGGTCAAAAAAGCAACATCACCGTACGGCAACACTAAGCAAATTGCGGAAGAAATTCTGGAAGAGACGGCGAACGCTCATGGCAACTATCATGTCATCGCCCTCCGGTATTTCAATCCCGTGGGCGCACATGAGAGCGCGCTCATCGGCGAGCTTCCGTTAGGCGTGCCGCAGAACCTGTTACCGTTCATCACACAAACTGCTATCGGTAAACGTGAGAAACTGACGGTATTCGGAGGGGATTATGACACACCGGACGGTTCCTGTATTAGAGACTATATCCACGTCGTCGATCTTGCTAAAGCGCACGTCGCTGCCATCCGGCTACTGGAAAAGGGAAATCCACGTGGAAACTACGATGTATTTAACGTCGGTACGGGCAACGGGTACTCCGTGCTTGAAGCAATTGCGGCATTTGAAAGAGCCTCTGGACAAAAACTGAATTACGTTATCGGCCCCCGCCGTGAAGGTGACATTATCAAAGTGTGGGGGGACGTAACGAAATCAGCAGCCGAACTGGGCTGGAAGGCAGAGCTCGGCATAGACGAAATGATGTCCTCTGCCTGGGCTTGGGAACAGTACCTCAGCGAACACCCTCTTTCCTGAAAGATCCAAAAAAGCTGACAAGGCAAAAAAGTAGGTGTGCGTAACACCTACTTTTTTGGTTTCCCGTATAGGTCGGGGCGATATCTGAATTGCGGCGTCAACCAATACATCAACACTACCCGGGAGTAACGATAGTTAAATGGAGCCATGACAACTGCAGCCGTAATCGCTACTGTCAAGTATAACCAAGGTGATTCCATATTGCGTGTCAAAATGTATGTCGCCACACAGGCCGTAACAAGTTCAGCGACAACGAAGACATAACTGACATACATCGCCACATAAAAATATCCGGGCTCTTTTTCGAATTTCAATCCACAATGCGGACAATGTGTATACATCTTTTTCGATTTGAAGCTCAGCAGCGGCCCCTCGAACATGTTACCCGTTCTACACCTAGGACATTTTCCATCTACCGCGCTTTTAAATTCTCCCGGCGCGGCACTTTCAGTTTTGTTCGTTGCGTTATTTTCCATCGTTTATTTGTTTTCTGAATTCTTCGGGAGTAACACCTTCTCCCTTTTTGAAAAACTTTGTAAAATATGAGTTATCACTAAAGTTCAGTGCGTAAGCAATCTCCGCTACCGAGTAGTCTCTTATAACCAATAGCCGTTTGGCTTCCAACAATATCCGGCCCCGTATCATCTCTCCTGCCGACACGCCTAACGTCTCTTTACAAAGGGCGTTAAGATGGTTCGGCGTGATGTATAATAGCGCTGCATATTCCTTCGGCAAACGGAGTTTCTTATAATTCAGTTCGATCAAATGCAGAAAATTACGCAGCAACGTATTGTTGTATATGTTTTGACCGAACGTCTGCACGTGATCGCGACTCCCTTCTAAAAGATGAAAAAGATAGAGAAGGGCAACGCGGACGAATGCTAAATCCTGAACATTTTGCTGAAGCCTGGAGAAAACGTCGATAATCGCCTCACGTAGTTCCTCCTTTACGACAAATACGCTGTCGCGTACGAGGCCCGAAAAAAAGGAGAATTGGTGGATGTGATCGGGCCGCAGGAGAAATGTTTTAAAAAAGTCACTATCAAAATTCACGACGAACCCCTCAATCGCCCCCTCAAACGACCACGTATGTATCTGACCAGGCGACATAAAATAGATCTGCCACGGCACAACCTCATACGACTCAAAATCGATACTGTGCTTACCGCCTCCCTTGGTAAACAATAAAAAATGGTAAAAATTATGGCGGTGGGGAAAAACAAGGTTTTTATTCCTCTGCAGGTATGTGGCCAGATCTTCTACCATAATGTCTCCCTCGTGTCTACTTGACACCGCACATTGTTCGATAATCGGAACCCTTGCTACCATATACAAAGGTACATCGATATATCAACAAATAGTGGTACTATTACGTTCATTCATGGTAATTTTTATGGATAAGTAAATTTTACCTTTTATTTTTATCCGTATGTCACTACATAAACATCCCGAACTAAAAGAAGCGGTACTCCGTCTACCGCAAAAGGAGAAAGACAAGCTGTTGGTGCGTCTCATAGGAAAAGACAAGATGCTTATGAAACAGCTTCACTTCCAGCTGTTGGAAGACCAAGTGGATCTAGCAGATCGCATAGAGGGGCTTAAGCAACAGCTGAGCACCCTGCTTTCCGATAGCCGCAACCGCGTTAAGAACCTTCCGGTTTTTAGCAGCTACAAAGAATTGCATGCGGTGCTCAGGCAAGCGAGCGGTCTCATCAACGAACACGAGAAAATCACGAAGGATCGGTTTAGCGAGGTGGAGTGTCGGCTCTTGATTTTGAAAGAGGCCTTCGAGCGGTACCCCCGCCTGTTCGAAGGATCAGCTTTGTATAGCGCCCAAAAGCTAAAAGAATACACAAAAGGACGTGTAAAAACTACGATCAACAAATACGAAAAACTGCACGAGGATCTACAATTTGACCTCCGCGAGCTAGCAGACGCCGTACGGGAATTTGCCGAGGAAAAACAGTTGGCGTAACGGCTGTCCGCCCTCCACCTCGGAGGCTTGGGTCGGGGGAATATGCGCGAACTTTAGATCATCGTCGGGCCGCTGTAATAATTTTAGTAACTTCGCAAAAAATAAACTGGCACGTGGGTATACAAGAAATTCTAGAAAAATATACGAAGAGCGGGCATGTAGCTTCATTGGTTAAAGCCATTCAGCCAAAAAATCCAAAAATCCAACTAAAAGGGCTCATCGGTTCGTCGGATGCTGTCGTCGCAGCTGCCGCATATAAATTGCAGGAACGCCCGTTCGTATTCATCTTACCTACCCACGAGGATGCCTCGTATTTTTTAAGTGATTTAGAAAGCCTGCTCGACAAACAGATCCTGTTCTTCCCCTCGTCTTTTCGGAAACCTTTTGAATTTACCCAGACGGATGCCACACATGTCCTTCAGCGGGCCGAAACACTTAGTGCTTTAAACCACGCGTCGGAACTTCCCAAAATGGTCGTCACCTATCCGGAAGCCATAGCGGAAAAAGTAATCAATAGGGAGGACCTGGATAAGAATACCTTACCGATTACGCAACATAGCAAGCTAAGTATTGAATTTATCAATGAGTTTCTTTACGAATACGACTTTGAACGGGTAGACTTCGTTTACAAACCGGGGCAGTTTGCGATCCGCGGCGGTATCGTCGACATCTTTTCCTTCTCCAATGATCTGCCATACCGCATAGAGTTTTTCGGAGACGAAATTGAAAGCATACGTACCTTCGACACGGAAACCCAACTTTCAGTCAATAAGATCCATACCGTTACGATTGTGCCGAATGTACAAGCAAAATTCCTGAGTAACAACCACATATCTCTACTGGAATACGTTAGCCGGGACAGCGTAATCTGGCATAAAGACGTACAGTTTACATTGGACATATTGCGCGACGGCTACAAGCAGGCGTCGGAGTTCTGGAAAGCGCTTCCTGAAAAGGATATTAAAGCCAACTCGGAATGGGTCGACCCAAGGGTGACGTTTACCACCGACCGCGCTTTTGCCGAAATGCTGTTTGACTTTCCGAATATCGAGTTTGGAAAGCAGTTTTATTATAAAGCAGACCAGATCCTTCAGTTCGACATACACCCTCAGCCTTCGTTCAACAAAGACTTTAACCTCCTTATTCACAACTTCAAAGAAAATGAGCGGCAAGCCGTACAAAACCTCATTTTCTCCGACTCCAACAAGCAGATAGAACGTATCTTCAGCATATTGGAAGACATCGACAAATCTGTCTCCTTCATCCCGGTACACCGCGCGCTACGCGAGGGCTTTCGCGACGACGCCCTAAAGCTAGCCTGCTACACGGACCATCAGATTTTTGACCGGTACTACAAGTACAAACGTAAAAAAGGATATGAGCGCTCGCAGGCCATTACGCTAAAAGAACTCCGCGATCTAAAACCCGGCGATTACATCACCCATATCGACCATGGCGTCGGGAAATATGCTGGCCTGGAAAAAGTGGAGGTAAATGGAAAGACGCAGGAGATGATCAGGCTGGTATACGCCGACAACGATCTGCTGTATGTCAATATCAACTCGCTCAACCGCATCTCCAAATATTCGGGCAAAGAAGGTACGCTCCCCAAAATGAACAAGTTGGGAACAGATACCTGGGAGAAACTTAAGAAGACCACCAAGAAGAAAGTTAAGGATATCGCCCGCGACCTGATCAAACTGTATGCGAAGCGGAAGGCACAGACAGGAAATGCTTTTAGTCCGGATACATACTTACAAAATGAGCTGGAAGCTTCCTTTCTATATGAAGATACTCCCGACCAGGAAAAGGCTACCAACGATGTTAAAAAAGACATGGAATCGCCCCATCCGATGGATCGGCTTGTCTGCGGCGACGTTGGATTCGGAAAAACTGAGGTTGCCATACGGGCGGCGTTTAAGGCTGTCGCCGACAGCAAACAGGTTGCTGTACTTGTTCCCACGACAATTCTGGCGCTTCAGCATTACCGCACATTTAGCGAACGCCTAAAAGGCTTTCCTGCTAATATTGACTACATCAACCGGTTTAAATCGTCAAAACAGATCAAGGAAACGCTCAGAAAATTAGAAGAAGGAGAAATAGATATCATTATCGGGACACACCGGTTGGTAAGCAAGGACGTAAAATTTAAGGATTTAGGTCTGATGATCATTGACGAAGAACAAAAGTTCGGTGTGACGGTCAAAGAGAAACTTAAAGTAATGCGCGCCAACGTGGACTCACTTACGCTTACGGCAACTCCGATTCCCCGTACACTGCACTTTTCGCTCATGGGTGCCCGGGATCTCAGCATCATCTCTACCCCTCCGCCTAACCGCCAGCCGGTACAGACAGAACTGCACGTATTCAACGAGACGCTTATCCAGGAAGCCGTGTCTTTTGAACTCGATCGGGGTGGACAGGTTTTCTTTATTCACAACCGCGTTGCAGATCTAAAGCAGCTTGGCGCAATGGTCCAAAAGTTAGTGCCTCACGCCCGGGTAGGAATTGCGCATGGACAGCTGGAAGGCGATGACCTGGAAGACGTCATGTTAAAGTTTATCAACCACGACTTCGACGTGCTTGTCGCTACAACGATCATCGAAGCGGGGCTAGACATTCCGAACGCAAATACCATCATCATCAACCATGCGCACATGTTTGGTCTGAGCGATTTACACCAGATGCGGGGCCGCGTAGGGCGCTCAAATAAAAAGGCTTTCTGCTACCTCTTAAGCCCGCCGTTGTCCACCCTTACCAACGAAGCATACAAACGCCTGTCGGCCCTTGAGGAGTTCTCCGAATTAGGCTCCGGTTTTAACGTAGCTATGCGCGACCTCGATATCCGGGGCTCCGGTAACTTACTTGGTGCCGAGCAGTCAGGCTTTATTGCAGAGATCGGCTTTGAAATGTACAACAAGATACTGGACGAAGCAGTACAGGAACTCAAAGAGGACGAGTTTGGAGACCTCTTTAAGGATGACCAGAATAGAAGATACGTCAACTTTACGCAGATCGACACGGATCTGGAGGTTATGATCCCCGACGAATATGTCACAAACATCGGTGAACGTTATAACTTATACAACGAAATCGCAAAGCTTGAGAATGAGCAGCAGCTGACTGCGTTCCAAAAGGCATTGGAAGATCGGTTTGGCCCCATCCCCCAGCCTGTATTCGAGTTGTTCAACACACTACGCCTACAATGGTTTGGTAAAGAAATTGGGTTCGAAAAAATATCCTTTAAAAAAAATACATTAAAGGGCTACTTCATCAACAACCCGAAATCCAGTTATTTTGAATCGGACCAGTTTGGAAAAGTACTCAGCTTCGTACAACGCCATCCTACCACATCCAATCTGAAAGAGATAAAAGGACAACTACGCGTTGCGTTAACGAACGTCACCAGCATCGACTACGCATTATCGCTGTTGAAAGAAATGACGGAATAATCGGTCGCGCATACACTACTAAAATAGTAGATTATTTTGTAGCTTTGAGAAAACATGATTTATGGCAAAGCTCGAAACCACACTAATCCACCGGGGAGACCATTTTAACACGACCAACGCGGTGGTTTCTCCGATCTACCAAACGTCTACATATCTTGCAGATGCAGATCTGTCTTCTTATATACATGCGGCAGCATCTCCGAAGTACCCTGAATTTTACCACCGACATGGCAACCCGACAAGCAGTCAGGTTGCAGAAATCATCGCTGGCCTGGAGAAAACCGAGGACGCCCTCGTTTTAGCGACGGGCATGGCTGCTATAAGCACAGCAATACTGGCCATTGTGCAACAAGGCGATCATATCGTTGCTCAGCAGGCGCACTATTCGGGCACCACCCTTTTTCTCAAAGAATTTCTATCGCAATATGGGGTTCAGATTACACACATAGATCAAACGGACAATAGCGCCTTTGTGGATGCAATACAGCCGAACACGAAGCTCATCTATGTAGAAACGCCATCTAATCCCAACCTGGACGTGACCGATCTCGCGTTCGTAGCCACGCTGGGCCGGGAGCGCGGGATATGGACAATGGCTGATAACACCTTCGCTTCGCCCATCAACCAGACACCGGCGGACTTCGGCATAGATGTGATAATCCACAGTGCCACAAAATACCTGGGCGGACATAGCGACCTTACGGCCGGCGTGGTCTGTGGGACTAAAGAGTATATCGAACGTGTGTGGAGGCGCTCCCTGGTATTAGGTTGCTCGCTCAGCCCTTTCGATTCCTGGTTATTGCTCCGCGGCCTAAAAACCCTTGCGCTACGCGTACGGCAGATCAACACAAACGCGCTGGCATTGGCCCAATGGCTGGAGAGCCACCCGCTCATAGAAAAGGTAGCCTACGCGGGCTTACCTTCTCATCCCCAATGGACATTGATACAAAAACAAATGCGCGGTTTCACCGGCATGCTGTGCGTAGAAATAAAGGGCAAAGACGGAAATGAAGCCTATCACAGGGCCCAACAGCTGCTAAATAACCTGAAAATCTTTACCAACGCCGCAAGCCTTGGCGGCGTCGAATCGCTAATTGTCCATCCGGCCAGTATGTGGGGATCGCACCACACCGAAGAACAGAAAAAGCTATCAGGGCTATCGGGCGGTATGTTGCGGCTGTCTGTCGGTATCGAACATGTGGATGATTTAATCGCCGATGTAGAACAAGCGCTGGCCCAACTTACTTAAACAGAAAACGGTCCGCGGATGCCTCTTCTTAAAAAGGGAAAGCCATTCTAAACATTGAATGGCTTTCCCTTTTTAATACAGTATCAATTTTGCTTATTCCACTGTAAACTTATACACTGATTTCGTTTGGTAAGTTTCTCCGGGTGCTAATACGGTGGAAGGAAACGCCGCCTGATTTGGAGAATCCGGAAAATGTTGCGTTTCTAAACAAAGTCCGGTTCGGAAACTATCTTTCTTTCCGTTTTTCAGAGTAACCTTTTCTGACATGAAGTTTCCACTATAAAACTGGAGACCGGGCTCTTCTGTATAGATATCCATTTTGATGCCTGACTTGTCTCCTACAAGGGTGGCAGCATGTGTTAGCCCATCAACCTTATTGCCGCTAAGCACAAAATTATGGTCGTAACCTTCCCCATAAGCCAGTTGGGTATCCTCAACTTCAATATCTCTGCCAATCGCTTTTGCCGTAGTAAAGTCAAAAGGCGTTCCTTTGACCGGTGTTAACTCTCCGGTTGGAATCAATGTGCTATCTACGGGCGTAAATCGGTCGGCGAAGATCTGCAATCTGTGGTCTAAAATAGTCCCGCTTCCTTCTCCATTTAGATTGAAGTAGGCATGATTCGTCAGGTTGACAACTGTTTTCTTATCGGTTGTTGCTTTGTATGCAATTTCCAAGGCATTATCATCGGTCAGTGTGTACGTCACCGTCATAGCGATGTTGCCAGGAAACCCTTCATGCTTGTCGGGCAGGGTATAAGAGAAAGTGATCGTATTATCTCCATTTGTCTGTGCTTCCCAAGCAGCAAAGTGCACTCCTTTATAGCCCCCATGCAACGTATTAGGGCCGTTATTTGTTGGCAGCGTATATGTTTCACCGTCCAATGTAAACTTTCCATTCGCTATACGGTTACCGAAAGGCCCCACAATTGTTCCATAATAAGGCTCCTCAGGATTATTGTAGTCGGAAGCCTTATTAAATCCAAGCACGACATCCGTCAATTTGCCGGCTTTGTCGGGAACCGACAATGAAACAATGCGCGCCCCAAAGTTAGTGAATGTGGCCTTTGCTCCTGTCTTGTTTGTTAACGTATAGAGCTTGATAGTGTGTCCATCGATCTCTCCATCAAAAGTGTTTGCGGAAGAGTCAGCGCTAGTGGTTGCATCCGTCGTACGGTTTCGTCCCGTATTTTGGCAGGACAAACAAATGAGCGCCGTAGCAACGCCGAACATTAAAATCGTCTTTTTCATTACATATATAGATTTTGTTATCACAGCAACGCCGTACCATCGGACGGAATTACCTTAATAGCTGTTAGTTCTAAACCAAACTTCTCTTTATAAACGGGTGTTATCCGCTCTATCAGTAAATCCTGAAAAGATGTCTTCACGAGATTAATCGTACAGCCGCCGAATCCGCCTCCCATCATCCGCGCGCCCAATACTTCAGGAAATTGCTTAACATAGTCGACGAGAAAATCCAGTTCAGCACAGCTTACCTCATACGCTTTACTTAGACCTTCGTGTGCCTGGAACATCTGCTCGCCGAGCTCATCCAGGTCTCCCTCCTCCAAGGCTTTACAAGCTCTGTCCAAGCGTTCATTTTCCTCGACCACGAACCGGCATTTCGTATAGATGTCTGTATCTATCGGCTTAACCCAGTTGTCCAACATTTCGACAGTGACGTCGCGTAGGCTGTTTACTGCAGCATTGTGCTGCTGAACCAGCTTCACGCCTGCCTCGCAGGCCGCCCGCCTATCGTTATATGCAGACGAAGCTAATGAATGCTTAACGTTGGTGTTCAACAGCAGGATGGCGTAGTCCCCTAGTGCCAGCGGCTTGTAAGAAAAAGAGAGATCCCTGCAGTCCAACTTCACCACATGACCAGCCTTACTCATCACCGATGCAAACTGATCCATGATACCGCAGTTTACGCCTGCATAGGTGTGCTCCGCCAGCTGACCGATCTTAGCAATGTCGACGCGGCCCAGCTGCAGGTCGAAAAGCACGTTCAAGGCATACCCCGCGGCACACTCTAATGCGGCAGAAGAAGACAGTCCCGCACCGAGCGGTACGTCGCCATCAACATACAGATTGAAACCTCCCAATTGGGCTCCGCGGAGCCGAAGTTGGTGGACCACCCCCAGAATATAGTTGGGCCAGCCCAAATCTACCGGTTGTATATCGTCTATAGCAACATCAAAATAAGCGCGGAAGTCTTCCGCATACAAACGTATCTGGTTATCCTCACGCCTGCCCACCGCTACGTAGATCGCTTTATCAATAGCCGTGGGTAGCACGAAGCCTTCGTTATAATCGGTATGTTCACCGATAATATTGATCCGGCCCGGAGAGCGGACAATGTGCGACGGCTCCGTTCCGAAAAGGGTTTTATATCTGTGTTCTACCTGCTCTTTAGAAATCATCTTTTTTTGCTTTTGTAATGTACCGTTTCTTGCTGCTTTAGCGTGGCGGCGGCCTGCTCCGGCGTAATATCACGCTGAGGATTCGCCAACATTTCATAGCCTACCATAAACTTTTTCACGGTGGCCGAACGTAGTAACGGCGGATAAAAATGCATATGCCAGTGCCACCCTGCTTGATCTCCACTGTTGACGGGGGCCTGATGCATACCTGCCGAATAGGGAAAAGAGGTAGCAAAAATATTGTCGTACCGGATGGTTAACTCCTGCAAAGTTTTTGCAAGATCTACTTTTTCTTCTTCGGTAAATTCAAGAATAGAAGGTACCGCCCTTTTGCTGACGATCATTGTCTCATATGGCCACGCTGCCCAGAAAGGGACCACAACAACAAAATGCGCATTGTCGACAATGATGCGCTCATCCTTTTTTAGCTCGAGCGAAATATAATCCTGCAACAAGGTACGGTTGTTCTTCTTAAAATAAGAGAGCTGTTGTGCCTCTTCTTTATTTATCTCTACAGGGATGGAGCTTTGTGCCCAGATCTGGCCATGGGGGTGAGGGTTGCTGCACCCCATAATACTTCCCTTGTTCTCAAAAATCTGAATATATTTTATCCATTCATGTTTCGAAAGATCCCCAAACTCCCGCTGCCATAAATCGACAACGGCAGCGATTTCTCCAACCTCCATTTCAGGCAGCGTAAGATCGTGTCGGGGCGAAAAAGAAATTACCTTACAGATACCTCGCTCGGTCTCGGCAATCAGTAAATTTTCCTCGTCAAAAGAGTCAAGAGCCGTATCCGCGAGGAGAGCGGAAAAATCATTGATGAAAACAAAACTATCTTTATATTCCGGATTTCTCGTGCCATCCGCACGCGCGTTCCCCGGACATAAATAACACTTCGGGTCATACTGAGGCCTATCATCCGGCGCTAAATCCTCTACCTGGCCTTGCCACGGACGCTTACTACGATGCGGCGAAACCAAGATATACTCCCCTGTCAATAGGTTTTTACGTTTATGTGGTTGTTCTGAAAAATTAAGCATGGCTAGATTTTTATAAATATCATCTTTTTCAGATTAATTTCAAAAAAAACTTTTGAATCGCGGTGACCTGGGATTCCCGTGGTCTGATTTGTGATGCGGAGGAGACTTCGAACAGCCCGGTAGAACTAAAGGCTAGCCCCTTACAGATCAACCGCTTGACGAAGGATTTAGACCCCCAATGCAGAATAAGAAGGGGAGAAAGGATTGGAAAGAAGAAGTTAAAACGGTTAGATACCGTTAGCGGTTAGGATTGTGGGGCCACCACATTACCGCGCAACAGCTTCATGATTTTATGAGTTCACGGATTCTCCTTTGATCAACTCAAAAATCGTAATTTCCGGTAAGATACCTACACGGCCGGGATAACCCAAAAAGCCGTACCCCACATTAACATATAGACGCTGGTCCTTTTCTTCATAAAGACCTGCCCATTCTTTATAGATATACTTCGCCGGGCTCCACTGAAAGTGCTCTCCCCTCACGCCGAACTGCATCCCGTGGGTGTGTCCTGCAAACATAACATCCACGTCAGTATCCAGCACTTGTGCACGCCAATGCGAAGGGTCATGAGACAATAGCAGCTTCACAGGAGCGTCCTCTGTACCGTTCAAAGCTTTTTTTAAGTCGCCTTTTTTCGGAAACCGGCCGGTTCCCCAATTCTGAACACCGACAATCGCTATTTCCTCATTATTCACCTGAAGCTTGCGGTTTTCATCCATCAGCAAGTCCCATCCCATCACCCGATGCGTATCTATCAAATCCTGCAAGTTCTTCCGCTTTGCCGGCGAGTCTTCTTTACCGAAATAATAGTCTCCGTAATCGTGGTTACCGAGTACCGAGAAAACGCCCAGGTCTGCTTTTATCTTCGTAAAAATATCTTGGTAGTCGCGCATTTCCGACGCCACGTTATTTACGAGATCCCCCGTAAAAAATACAGCGTCGGGCTTCTCACCCAACAACATTTCTACTCCCCCCAGTACCGCTTTTCTGTTATAAAAGGATCCAGAGTGTACATCGGAGATCTGCGCTATACGCATACCGTGAAAGGACGCGGGCAGGTTGGGCAAGTATAGCTTCTGTCTACGCACTTTATAGTCATAACCTCCCGAAATTACCCCCCACGACAGCGGAAAGATCGGCAACGAAGCGACGAGAATACCCGACTTGGTCAAGAACTCCGATCGCGTAATACCGTTACGGGGCTCCTCGGGCAATGGCTCGGAGAGGTCCTCCAGCCGTTCCGGCAAACTTTCTTCCTTTTTACGTCTTGAAAAAAGCCGCGCGATCCATACGCCCCCCCTACGCACATCATCTATCAACAAGATGATGATAAAAATAAATTTGCTTACCGCAGTCATAAAAAAGGCGACTAAAATAATAGAACGGTACATCAACGGGATGTTGAACTTAGCGGCTATGTACAGCCCCAACAATAGGCCAATAGAATAGCCCCACCATATAAACGGGAACCACCTCTTATTTACGATCTTTATTTTCGTAGCGCGCAATGCGAAGAAAATATAGAAATCAAATAACAGAAGTAATATCGCATTAAATAATAACATAACGTTCTTTTTTATTCCGTGCCCATTACAAGCGCTCAGACCCGCATCGGTGTAGCCGCGCTCTCGCCCTCACTATAGTCAGAGAGCCAACGCGACGACGCAGGTCGCTTCACTTGATGATGAACAACGCCCACTTAATTTTGAGCTAAACGCTTGAGCACACTGATCCATCTTGGATCGTCGTTCAAACTTTCCACCATAGCCACTTCCTCTCCGCCTAACGACTTAAATTCGTTTGCATATTCTACCTGTATCTCGTCCAGCGTCTCTATACAGTCAGAAACGAAAGCAGGACTAAAAACAAGGAGCCTTTTTACTCCTTTCTCCGCCAGCTGGTGCAGTGTATCCGACGTATAAGGTTGGATCCACGGCGTCTTACCAAGCCGCGACTGAAAACACACGGTATAACGCTCCTCCGACAGCTGTAGCTTTGCTGCGATTGCTCGCGAGGTCGCATAACATTGCGACAGGTAACAAAAGGCATTCTTCTGGATGCGGCACGAGTCGCAACCCGACTGGGGACATTTCAGCTCCCCCGTTGGATCCACTTTTCCCAGCTGACGGACCGGCAGTCCGTGATAGCTAAACAAGATATGATCGTACGTGTCGATGTCAAATTTCCGACCGTGATCGGCAAACACCTCACACATCTCCTCATCGTCGCAATAACTACTAACGAAAGATATCTGCGGAAAGTATTGCCATGAACGCATGATCTCCATTACCTTATCGATGACCGATCCTGTGGTTGCCGACGCATACTGCGGAAAAAGGGAAATCACACGAACAGAGTCGAGCTTCATCCGTTCCATTTTAGCCAAAGCAGAAGCGATGGATGGATTCTGATAGCGCATGGCCAGCTCCACATGATAATCTTCTCCCAGCTCTTTTTGTAATAGATCTCGCTGTAACTCGCTATAATACATCAACGGAGAACCCGTCTTCTCATCCCAGATAGTTCTATAAGTGGCCGCTGACAACGGTGCCCTCTTCGGTACGATGGCTCCTTTCACTAGCAGGGTGCGCCCTAAATAAGGGATATCCATCACCCGGGGATCCATCAAAAACTCCGTCAAATACTTTCGCACGTCGGCCGTAGTGGGCGTATCCGGTGTACCGAGCTGCACCAGCAAAACCCCTTTAGTCGCACTCTTACTCATTGAAACAAAAATAACTATAATTTACAGGAAGATCGGGCGGCTGCCGGAAAATGAGAATGACATGACGCTTTTTAAAGTTGCTCCAGCGCTCTTTTAACGTCCTTCATAAGCCACATCGGTGTCGAAGTGGCACCACAGATCCCTACCGTTTCGCCCTCAAGGAACAAAGTCGGATCAAGCTCCTCTGCGCCCGAAATAAAATAACTGTTTTCGTTTGCTTGCCGGCAGACGTCGTACAAAACTTTGCCATTAGAAGACTTCTTGCCCGAGACAAAAACAATTTTATCATATTGCCTCGCAAAATCTCCAAGATCTTCATACCGATTGGATACCTGCCTGCAAATAGTGTCGTTCGCCTTTACTTCGTATCCCCTCCTGAGCAACTCCTCTTTAATAGCATAAAATTTATCAACGCTTTTCGTCGTTTGGCTGTATAGCGTGAAAGCAGGCGGAAGCTCGACAGCATCTAATTCCTCTAGATCCTGGAAGACAAGCGCTTCGTTGTTGGTTTGTCCCTGCAATCCTATTACTTCTGCATGTCCATGCTTTCCGAAAATCAGAATCTTTTCGTTTTCGTCGTAAGACGTTTTGATGCGATTTTGTAATTTCAGCACGACCGGGCAGGATGCGTCTATCAAGGTGATATTATTCTCCAAAGCTATACGATAGGTTTCCGGCGCCTCGCCGTGAGCACGGATGAGCACTTTTTCGTTCCTTAACCCCTCCAGGTCTTGATGGCCGATAATGCGCAGTCCCTTCGCCTTTAAACGAGCTACTTCCTCGTCGTTATGCACAATATCTCCTAAGCAATATAGATAACCGTCCTCTTCTAAGATTTCCTCCGCCATATCTATCGCATAGACTACGCCAAAACAAAACCCTGAATCTTTGTCTATCGTTACTTGAAGATTTTTAGCCATATACAAAGTTAAACAACTTTAAACAAACTTTAACCATGTTAGGCGATTGCCGCCGATTTTTTACCGCTACACCTGTCTAACCGTCCATTATTTCCTGGAACGGTATAACAACTTACCGACATGAATTTATTAACTTTGCAAAAACTTTTTATTAAAAATGGCAACAAATAGAACCTTTACAATGATTAAGCCTGACGCGGTAGCAAATGGTCACATCGGAGCGATCTTAAATGACATTATCGCCGGCGGATTTAAAATTGTAGCTATGAAGTATATCCAACTGACACAGGAGTCTGCTGGAAATTTCTACGCTGTACATAAAGAAAGACCATTCTATGGCGAGCTGGTTGGCTTTATGACTTCCGGTCCTATCGTCGCGGCGATCTTAGAAAAAGAAAATGCCGTGGAAGATTTCCGTAAATTAATCGGTGCTACCGATCCTTCTAAAGCAGAGGAGGGCACTATCCGTAATAAATATGCGAAGTCTATCGAAGCAAACGCCATTCACGGATCAGACTCGGACGAAAATGCGGAAATCGAAGGAAACTTCTTTTTCTCCCAATTCGAACGTTTCTAACGTATACATAAAAAAGGCCCGATTGGGCCTTTTTTTATACCTGGGAAGCTAAAACCGTAGCTGATGGTGCACAGAGAACAGAATGTGATCAGTACCCGGAAGTTTCCCGACATGTTGTCTCATATAGCCCAGCTGTAAGCCTAGATTATCCTTAAGCTTATATCCGAGTCCTCCGTAAAGGCGATTTCGATCAAACACGTCCAGTTTATCGTCGAAAGCGTTCAAAAAGATTTCGTCGTAGAACGCTGCATATATTTCTCCCTCTCCCATCTGCCGCTGTGTGAAAGGGACATCAATAAACAGGCAGTAACGTCCCCGTCCACGGAACTTGCCCTGCGGCATAAACCGTTCCTCGGCCCGAAACCGGTGCCGTAGACGCACGATGTCAATCCGATGTTTCATCAGGGCCTCCTGATAAATTCTGTTTTCCGAAAAAGGGAGATTGGGTGTGCCTTCCGCCTCAGTGTATATATAGCCATACCCGAACGTAAAACTTGTGGATGGTAGCGCCTGATATTGCAAGCCTACCCGCAGCAGTGTCTGCTGATGATCGCCCACCATCTTGTAGTCCCGCAACTGCAGCTCATGATGAACGGAGAACTTACTCTTCCCCAAGGCAGTGTTCCCGAAATATATGCCCCAGCCTTGTACATGCTGCGCACTCACAATAAACGGAGATGCTACTAAAAACAACAGCGTTAAAAAAACATAGTTCTGCCACATAGATTTAGCGTTAATTGATGAAGCAAATATATGCCATAACACGCTCTAGACTACATCATTCTGTGTAACAATATACTAGTAACCTATGTAACAAATTCCTAGGAAAGTACTAGAAATCCCGTCTGTTGAGATACTCGTTTTCCTTCTCGGTCATCTGCAACTTATCTTCCTTGCGCTTATCATGATAGCCGCAAAGATGTAAAACGCCATGAATGATAACACGATGAAGCTCGTCCCGTGCGCTGACGCCAAACCTTTCAGCATTTTCCTCCGTCCGCTCGACCGAAATAAAAATATCGCCGGCAATTGTATCCTCACGCTCCGATGAATCGAACGTGACGATATCCGTGTACGTGTCGTGGTTTAGGTATTGCTTGTTGATCTGTAACAGGTAAGCATCTGAGCACAAAATAAAATTCAGTTCGCCAATACGTTTAAATCCTTCGGCCTTGATCGTTTGCATAATCCAGACCCGTAGTTTCTGCTTTTCCTTTAATGAATACGATACGTCTTCGGTAAAAAATAAAATGTCTTTTAATGCCATAACTGCTAACGCGCTTTAGAATCCAGGTAAGTTTGTAAAATGATGGTCGCCGATACCGTATCAACCAGCCCTTTCTCCTGCCGCTTTCCCTTTTTTTTTCCACTTTGGGCGATAACCTGAGAAGCCATCTTCGATGTAAAACGCTCGTCTACCTCTTCTACCGCAATGGAGGGGTAAACTTGTTTTAACTTGCGGATGAAACCGATGACATGCGAAGCAGAAGCCGATGCCGTGCCATCCATCTGGAGGGGTTTGCCCACCACAAAAGTCGACACATCTTCCCGCGCGGTATATTTAGCCAGGAAGTCCCAGATCTCTAACGGGTGGACTGTCGTTAACGACGTCGCAATAATCTGCATCGGGTCTGTTACCGCTACGCCGATACGTTTCGTCCCGTAGTCAAAGGCCATGATTCGCATAATACGTTGTTTGCACAAAAATACGATTCCAATCGTCGCCAAAAGACCGCAATCAAAAAAATTAAATATTTTCGCAGCGAAAAGCGCAACTTCGTCACTTTTTCGGATCTATTGATCACCGGCAAAACTTCCGTATTGCATATCCACTGATCTTTATTTATGTTTGACTCATAAAAGGACAGAAATGAAATACCTTGTTTTTATCGCCCTATTACTCGGCTCCCCATGGTTAGGACTCGCGCAGGACTATGTCAGCGAAATTAACGAACATAGGGACAAACAACGGCATTCATTGGAACATAGCGCCGGGGGCCCAATTTTGGCGGAAAACCTACGCTTCGTAAGCTATTTTCCTCCTAACGAAAAATTCCGGGTGGTAGCGACAGCCGAATTCCTCGAGAATGAGCCCAAGTTCCGCATGCCTACCTCCGACGGTACAAGCAAGGAATTCCGGCGATTTGCGTTGCTACATTTTACATTGGAGGGCGAGATGTTCACGCTGCCCGTCTATGAGAACGTTAGTCTATTTCAAAACGCGATACAATCATCCTATCTGTTTCTCCCCTTCCTCGATAATACAAGCGGAGAAAGCACCTACGAAAGTGGTCGCTACATCGACATCCGGCGACAGGATTTTGTCCACGGCAAGGTGACCATCGATTTCAATAAAGCGTACAATCCCTACTGTGCCTACAGTAGCGGGTACAGATGCCCCCAACCTCCAAAAGAAAACTTTCTGGACATCGCTATAGAAGCAGGCGAACGGAAATATACCGGACCAAAACATCAACGAGAACAAGACAGCAACATGGCCAAAAATTTCACAGAAAAAGAGAAAAATCTCATTTTAGCAGGACATGCCGAGGAGAAGATGTATGTGTTACAAATCACAAATGAAGAGGATTCCATTATCCTTCGCACCCAATCTGACGATATCAAGCACAATGACCCGCTGCTGCAAGTCTTATCCGGGCGCATGCTCGCAACTGTGCGCGATCCTGAGCACCCAGGCGTGGGCATAGCTGCCCCCCAGGTTGGAATCAATAAGAACGTTATTTGGGTACAGCGATTCGACAAGGAAGGACAGCCATTCGAATTTTACATTAATCCCAGGATTATCTGGCGTTCCAAACTGCTCCGTAAGGGGAGCGAAGGATGCCTATCTATTCCCGATCGTAAAGAGGACGTGATAAGAAATTATAGCATCAAGTTGCAGTACACGGACCAAACAACTGGAAAGAGCCAGGAAGAGCTGATAGAAGGGTTCACCGCCGTGATCTTTCAGCATGAAGTCGACCATCTCTATGGCATTTTATACCCCGATAGACTTGAAGAGCAATCCGAAAACGATATCATCATGCTTAACGACCGTTTAGAGTTTTATCTCAAGAAAGGGACTGTCCTGCCGTAACTAGGTTCATTGTTCTTACGCACGTCGTTGGCGGCCGTTGCCAGGAGCTACGACTGGCGCGGGTTGCCGTTATACGGACAAACGGCTTGCACGCACCATACACGTCTTGCAGCTTTAAATTCTACACTGGTTTTTAGCGCTCCACGATCTTAATCTCATACAACTTGTCCCACTGTTTACCGGTAACGAAGAGTCTCTTAGAAGAAGAATCGTACGCTATTCCGTTCAACTCTTTATCTGTCTGGGAAGGATGATCATGCAAGCCAAGCAGGTTAATTTGTCCCTCAACAGCGCCCGTCTTCGGATTAATCACCACAATTATATCTTTTCCATACACATTAGCGTAGACCTTCCCCTCCACAAACTCCAGTTCATTCAATGCATCGACCGGCCCCTGATTATCATACACCGAGATGACATGCTTCTCCTGAAAGGTTATGGGATCCAGGAAATACAGCTTATTCGAACCATCCGACTTGATTAAGGATGTTCCGTCGAAACAAATGCCCCAACCTTCTTTGCTATTTTGGTAATTAAAAGTAGACAACTTCTCAAAAGTGGATTTTTGAAACACAAATCCTTCGTTGTTTAGCCAGGTTAGCATAATGATCTTATCGCCCAGGATGGTCATACCCTCGCCGAAATAATCTTGTCCATTTTCGCTTTTGCCCGTAATCTCCTTGTTCTGCAACACCTTTCCGGTAGCCAACTCGACCTTACGTAGCGACGATGTCAGCTGATTGCCAGAGCCGGTAGATTCGTAAAGAAATCCGTTTTCAAATGCCAGGCCCTGCGTGAAAGCCCGCGTGTCGTGTGGAAAAACGGCCAGCTTTTCGAAAGCGTACTGCTTTGGTGACTCCGGCACAATGGTGACGCTGCTATAGGCGACTTCCTCTTTACCCATGGCGTACACCTTCGCAACCAGATTCCGTGTGCCCAGGCCAATGGCTTCCGTATCCAACGCTACCGTCCCCGTATCCTGCCGCCGTTCGATAATCTCCCCATCTACGGAATAAATTACTGAATCTATAGTGGTATCGGGGAACTGCAGTCGGATGGCGACCTGTTGACCGACGACAATAGTCTCGCCCGATTTTGGAGACAAAAATTCGAACTTGCCCTTTTGGGACTTACAGCCCGCCACAGCCAAAGCTGCAATACTAATTAAAAAAACAGCCAGTTTGTTTAGTTTCATACGTGTTTCAATTACTCCAAAAAGCATCTTTAATTAATTCTATTTCTCCCGTTTGCAGGTAAACCGAAACGATATCAAATCTGATTTCTCCACGATGCGCTGACTGCGCCAGATACGCGTCGGCAGCCTGTATCAGGAAACGTTGTTTTTTATGATCTACAAACGACTCCGGTGTTCCGAACGACGTCGATCTCCTTGCTTTTACCTCGACAAAAACGAGTGTGTCCGCATCTTTAGCTACGATATCAATTTCAGTATGTTTCGAACGCCAATTTAGGGAAATAATTTGATACCCCTGCTCCTTGAGATAGCGCAGGGCCTGCTGTTCGCCCCATTTACCTGATTCAAGGTGTCTGGCCATAGTACTATTTGACTACCGTATTTCCCAAAAATGTGCCAAGGAGCTTTTCCGCTTCTTTCAGCTTTTGATACTTGGCCAACAGAATTTCCATGTCTTCCGCGGAACTTACTTTTAGCTCTTCGCGTATCTTAATCATCTCCCGTTCTATTTTCCTCTTTTTTATGCGATAAACGGCTTGAATCGTTAATTCTTTCAGGTGCTCCCTTTCCTGGCTCACATAGATCTTGCGCTTATCGTCGTTCCAGTTAGGGCTCAGCTCATATGGTGTTGATACGCAGGTGATGGCTAGATCCTGAACATCTTTGTCCTCGTGAGAGAAAAAGAACCTGGTATCCGGAATCTCATATTCTTCGGCTTTCTTCCTGAAGACATCGACAATATAAGCACTAGCTTTATCTTCAAACGTTATATCATCCAAGGCGCTCAACAGCAGGGGCGCCACCGGAATGTCTCCGTCCCCTTCCCATGTCGCCAACTCGGCACCATAGTTTAAAAGGATACGCACGATCTCCCGCTCTTGCATAATTTCTGGAGTGATTACCCTAGGAGCTTCGGATAAGGTCGGCAATCCGATCTGTGTCCGTTCCTCATCGTTCAAAAAGAAGTCGGCGGGAGGCATATCCGTAGGAGGAGAGGCGGGGTACCTCGCTTTCGATCCTGACGGAAGGTCCTTTTTCTCTTGCGCCTTTCCTTTCTGCAGCCTCATCTTATTTAGCTCTGTCAACAGCACGCGCTCCTCAATATCCAATAGCTGTGAACATTGTTGAATGAAAACGGACACTTTAATCTCATCGGGAATTAAAGAAATGCTTTGCACCACCTCTCTGATAACTTCTGCACGTTTTATGGGGTCTCCCCCCGTATCTTTAAGTAGGATATTGGTCTTATAGAAAATAAAATCCTCCTGGTGGCGGGCAATATACTCCTTAAACGCCGTCGCACCGTATGTCTGTACATAAGAGTCGGGGTCGTTACCATCCGGAAACAGCAAAACCTTTACGTTAAGCCCCTCTTCTAACAACATGTCTGTCCCTCGAAGAGATGCCTTGATGCCCGCCGCGTCGCCGTCATATAAGATAACAACGTTCTTTGTAAAACGGGAGATTAGCCGGATTTGGCCCGTGGTGAGCGAAGTTCCAGAAGAAGACACCACATTTTCGACGCCCGCCTGGTGCATAGACAACACATCTGCGTATCCTTCTACCAGATAACAGCAGTCATGGTCCATTATAGACTTCTTGGCGAAGTTCAGTCCGTATAGAACATCAGACTTATGATAAATGTCGCTCTCGGGAGAGTTAACGTATTTGGGTACCGACTTCTCCGTCTTTAATGTACGCCCGCCAAATCCAATAATCCGGCCGGTAAGGTTGTGGATGGGAAAGATCACCCGTCCCCTAAAACGATCGTAAACGCTTCCGTCGTCCCGTTCGATAGATAAGCCTATTTCTTTCAGATAGTCCTTATGGAATCCGTACCCAATAGCTGCGTCCGACAATGCCGTCCACTGCTCGGGAGAATATCCCAAATCAAACTTCTTAATAATATCTTCGCGATATCCGCGCTCTTTAAAATAAGAAAGACCGATAGCTTGCCCGTTTTCGGTTGTCCACAGCTGATCTTTAAAGTACTTCCCTGCCCAACTACTTAAGACATACAGACTCTCCCGCTTATCTTGCGCAGCGAGCTGCGCAGGCGAGCGCTGCACTTCCTCTATCGGTATGCTATATTTATCCGCTAAATATCGTATCGCCTCAGGGTAAGAATACTTCTCAAGCTCCATGACAAACTTGAGGGAATCCCCCCCCGCTCCGCAACCAAAACATTTATATATGCCCTTAGCTACAGAAACGTGGAAAGATGGAGTTTTCTCGTTATGAAAAGGACAATTGCCTATTAAAGACGTACCGCGCTTTTTTAGGTCGACAAAGTCACCGACTACCTCCTCAATCCGGGCAGCATCTAACACTTTTTCGATGGTTTCCTTCGTAATCATATATTCTCTTTTTCCTATCCGGCCTTTGTCACCTTTAACACTTGAGATTTCTGCCAAGTTACGCAGATACACTATAATATCCAATATCCAGAGTGAAATCGCAAAAGATAGGAAATAGTATTGAGTAGCTAGTATTGGGATCGGAGATATCGGCCACGGGCGGGTGCCGTGTCTGTTATCTGTTTATTATCAGTGCCATAGGGCAGCCGGTATCACGTAGCGGGATTGGAATAAGCTGAACGGTCAAATGGAGCAGTGGGATTGGGAATATCAGACAGGGGTCCCACATCTGATGTCTCCCATCTCACATCTCTTAACATAAAAAAGCCCCTTGCAGTTTCCTGAAGGGGCTTTCCTGTAAAATTAGGCACCGACCTACTCTCCCACCTGTTACGGCAATACCATCGGCTCTGGC